>NZ_NFJT01000014.1 GCF_002160015.1 Anaerofilum sp. An201
CCCCCCCCAGGGGGGAAGCCGGGCGGTACCGCAAGCCTTCCCTGTATGAAAGGAGTGAACGCATTCATGACCGAGACCGTATATCTGGGCCGCATCCTGACGATGGCCCATCCCCTGTGGGCCGAGGCGCTGCTGGTGAGGGACGGCCGCATCGCCGCCGTGGGCAGCCGGGAGGAGGTGCTGGCGCAGACATCGCCCGCCGCCCGGCGCATCGACCTCGCAGACAGCGTGCTGCTGCCCGCCTTCATCGACCCGCACAGCCATTTCTCCGCCTGCGCAAACGGCCTTTTGCAGGTGTCGCTGGACGAAGCCGCCAGCTTTTCCGAGGTGGAAGAGACCATCCGGGCGTATATCGAGCGCAACCGCGTCCCGGCCGGGAAATGGGTGCTGGGCAGGGGCTACGACCACAACCGCCTGGCCGAACAGGCGCATCCCACCCGCGAGCTGCTGGACAAAGCGGCGCCGAACAACCCGGTGCTCCTCCAGCACCAGTCGGGCCATGTGGGCGTTGCCAACACGGCGGCGCTGGAGCTGCTGGGCATCACGCCGGACACGCCCTCCCCGGAGGGCGGGCGCATCGAGGTGGAGGACGGCCGCCTGACCGGCTATCTGGAGGAAAACGCCTTCATCCAGGCGCTGCAGAAGGCCCCCATGCCCACCCCGCAGGAGCTGGCCGACGCCTTCGACCGCGCCCAGACCCTGTACGCCGGCTACGGCATCGCCACCGTGCAGGAGGGGATGTTCACCCGGCAGCTGGCGCCGTTGTACAAAGGTCTGCTGCTGGGCAGGCTGCGGCTGGACCTGGTGGGCTATGCCGACTTCGCCGACGCCGGGGCGCTGAAACGCGAATTTGCCGCCCATGTGGGGCGGTATCACCAGCGGTTCAAACTGGGCGGATACAAGATCTTCCTGGACGGCTCGCCGCAGGGGCGCACCGCCTGGATGCTGGAGGAATACCCCGGCAGCGGCGGATACCGCGGCTATCCCACCCTGCCGGACGAAACGGTACGCCGCGCCCTGGCCGCCTCGGCCGACGAGGGGATGCAGCTGCTGGCCCATTGCAACGGCGACGCGGCCGCCGAACAGTATGTGTCCGCCGCCGAGCAGGTGGCCAAAGACCGCCCCGCGCTGCAAACAATGCGCCCGGTGATGGTGCATGCCCAGCTGGCCACCGCCTCCCAGCTGGAGCGGATGGCAAAGGTGGGCATGATGCCGTCGTTTTTTGTGGCCCATGTGTGGCACTGGGGCGACGTGCACATCCGCAACTTCGGCCCTGCGCGCGCGGCGCAGATCAGCCAGGCGGGCACCGCGCGGCGGCTGGGCCTGCCCTTCACCTTCCACCAGGACGCGCCGGTCATCCCGCCGGACATGCTGGAAACGGTGTGGTGCGCCGCTGTCCGCCGCACCCGCGCGGGGGTGGTGCTGGGCGAGGACCAGCGCATCCCGGTGCTGGACGCGCTGCGCGCGGTGACGGCAAACGCCGCCTGCCAGTATTTCGAGGAGGCCGACAAGGGGACGCTGGAAGCGGGCAAGCGGGCCGACCTGGTGCAGCTCAGCGCCGACCCGCTGTCTGTGCCGCCCGACGAGCTGAAGGCCATCCGGGTGCTGCGCACCGTCAAGGACGGCGAGGATATATTCAACATAGTGGACTAATAGAAAGAAGGAAAACAGGATGTATAAAATGTCGTTCATCGGCACCGGCAACATGGCCGGCGCTCTGGTGGCCGCGGCGGCGGCCGGAGGGTATGGGGCCGACTGTCTGCTCACCAACCGCACGCCGGAAAAAGCCCGCGCGCTGGCCGCGCAGCACGGCTGTGCGGTGGCCGAGACCAACGCCGAAGCCGCGCGGAACGGGCGGTTCGTGTTTTTGGGCGTGAAGCCGCAGATGATGGCCGGGATGCTGGCGGGCATCGCGCCGGTGCTGGCGGACCGACAGGCGGCGGGGGACCGGTTCGTACTGGTGAGCATGGCGGCCGGGCTGTCCATCGCGCGGCTGAAGGAGATGGCGGGCGGCGACTACCCGGTCATCCGCATCATGCCCAACACCGCCTGCGCGGTGGGGCAGGGGATGACGCTGGTCACCCCCGACGCGCTGGCCACCCGGGAGGAGACGGACGAGCTGTGCCGGATGCTGGCGGCGGCGGGGCGGTTCGACGCCATCGACGAGAGCCTGATGGACGCGGGCAGCGTGATCGCCGGCTGCACCGGGGCGTGGGTGGACATGCTGCTGGACGCGCTGGCCGACGGCGCGGTGGAGACGGGCCTGCCCCGCGCCAAGGCGCGGCAGTACGCGGCGCAGGCGGTGCTGGGGGCGGCGGCGCTGGCGCTGGAGAGCGGCAAGCATCCCGGCCAGCTGAAGGACGAGGTGTGCAGCCCGGCCGGCAGCACCGTCGCCGGTGTGCACGCACTGGAGCGCGCGGGGCTGCGCGGCGCGGCGATGGACGCGGTGACGGCCGCCTTTGCCCGCACCCGCGAGATGGGAAAATCCTGATGCAAAAATTTTTTGAAAAAAGTTTTGAAAACCTATTGACGAAACGGCATTGCGGTGATATAATTCTAATCACCGCGGAGGATTAGCTCAGCTGGTTAGAGTGCCTGCATCACACGCAGGAAGTCTGGGGTTCGAGTCCCTAATTCTCCACCACAATCCCGAATGCTTCGGCATTCGGGATTTTTTGTTGTATCTGCGCGGGAAAATGTGTATTCCCGGCCGGACGGCTGCGGGGGACGGCCGCGCTCTGCTATACTGAAAAGAGAAGATGTGTGTCCCAAAGGAGGAATGCGCGGTGGAGAGGGCGATCGGGCTGCTGGCCGCGGTGTGCGCAGTGCTGGCGCTGCTGCCGCTCTTTCCGGATTTGTGCAGCGGGCCCGGCTTCGACCTCATCCGCCCTCTTGCGGGGGCACCTTCCCCTGCTTGGGGAAGGCGTTCGGGAAGGGGCAGCACCGGCGGGTTCCACTGAAAGGCTTCCCCCTGGGGGGAAGCTGTCACGCAAGGCGTGACTGATGAGGGGAAATCTCCCGGCACGCACAAACCTCTGTGAAAGCACGGTTTCCACAACGGGCTTTGTGCAAGCGGCCCGGCTTCGACCTCATCCGCCCTCTTCGAGGGCACCTTCCCCTGCTGGGGAAGGCTTTCGGTACCGTTGGCTTCCCCCTGGGGGGAAGCTGTCACGCAAAGCGTGACTGATGAGGGGGAATCTTCCGGCACGCACAAACCTCTGTGAAAGCACGGTTTCCACAACGGGCTTTGTGCAAGCGGCCCGGCTTCGACCTCATCCGCCCTCTTGCGGGGGCACCTTCCCCTGCTTGGGGGAAGGTGCTCGGTATGCGCATCTCTTGCAAAAACGCTCTTTCCACAAACAAGAGGCCGCGCTCCCACTGGCGGGGACGCGGCCTTTTCTGTGTGATAATCCGGCGATGTTGTGTGAATCCTATGGGCAGGAAGCGCGTCAGTCCGCCTTCAGGCAGATGTGGCGCGGAGTGCCGTCGATGTAGATGGGGGTCAGCTCGGCCTGGATTAGCGGGCGGGCGTAGCGCACAAAATCCTCGGTGACCTGGTAGCCGTCCGGGGTGATCCAGTGGCGGGGCACCGCCTTCTCGCGGTTGGCCACCGCCTGCACGTCCACCATCTCCACCACGCACTGGTAGGGCGTCTCGCTCAGGCGGCGGAAAGCGGCCATCTTGCCGGTCTGGCCCTCAAAGGCGGCCTTCACCGCCGCGCCGCCGGCCTGGTAGGCCTCGGTGATGTCGGTGCGGCTGGCCACATGGGCGGCACAGCGCTGCAGGGTGGAGAACTCAATCGCGCGCGCCTTGCAGCCCAGACGATGGCTGATCAGGTCGGCCAGATAGCGGCCGGTGCCGGACAGCGCCGCCTTGTGACCGAACGCGTCGGTCTTGGCCTCGCTCACCAGCTCGCACACATAGCGGCCGTCGGCCAGCTTCACGCCTTCGCTCACCGCGATGATCACCGACGGCTTGTTCTTCTGCAGCTCGTCCACCTTCGCGAGGAAGTCCTCCGGGTCCAGCGGGACCTCCGGCAGCAGCACCATGTCGGCGCCGTCGCAGTCGTCGCCCGCCGCCAGACAGGCCGCGCCGGTCAGCCAGCCCGCGTTGCGGCCCATGATCTCCACCACCGTCACGCTGCGCAGGTCGTAGACGGTGGAATCGCGGATGATCTCTTTCAGAATGGTGGCGATGTATTTGGCCGCCGAACCGAAGCCGGGGGTGTGGTCGGTCAGCTCCAGGTCGTTGTCGATGGTCTTGGGCACGCCGATGAACCGGATGGGGCTGCCCGCTTTTTCTCCCCAAGCCGACAGCTTGGCGATGGTGTCCATGCTGTCGTTGCCGCCGATGTAGAAGCAGGCGCCGATGTCCAGGCGGTCGAAGGTGTGGAACAGCCGCCGGTACACCTCGGGGTCTTTGTCGGCGTCGGGCAGCTTGTAGCGGCAGCTGCCCAGATAGCTGGCGGGGGTGCGCTTGAGCAGCTCGATGTCCATGCTGGTCTTGAGCACGGCGTCCAGCGGGATCACCTGCGCCTTCAGCAGCCCTTCGATGCCGTACTGCATGCCGTACACCATGCCGGCGCCCAGCGATTTTGCGGTCTGGTACACTCCGGCCAGGCTGGAGTTGATGACGGCGGTGGGCCCGCCCGACTGGCCAACGATCACATTTTTGCCCATGGGTTGCGTTTTCCTCCTTCAAAACAGCGCCCCGCCGGCAAAGCCGGGCCGGCGGGGGCAGGCGCAAAGCGCCGTGCGGATATGCTTCATATAGGTATTATAGCATAGCACGTGCCCCGTGCCAATTGATTCTTGGACTAAAATGGTGTAGAATAATACAGATAACGACAGGCGCCACGTTTGTTCGGCGGCCTGCCCGCGGCGGTGCGCCGCGCGAAAAAACTTGACAAAAGCAGGGTGAATCCTTTGAAACAATTCAGCCAGCAACTGCGCGATCTGGTGCGCGCGGGCCGCAAACAGGTGCTGATCGGCCTTGATATCTGCACCCTCCTGGTGGCCTATCTGGTGCCGTGGGTGATGATCAGCGGCCGCACCTTCCAGGACTACACCAGCGTGATGACGGCCAGCTGCTTTTTCTTCATCTGCTGCTACGAGATCGTCTACGGCCTGATGGGCATGTACGACAGCCTGTGGCGGTATGCCGAGATCGTGGAATTTTTCCGGCTGGTGTGCGCGTCGGTGGTGTCGGTGGGGGTGTTCATCGTCGTCTCGCAGCTGATCTTCACCGAACCGCATGTGCCGGTGTCGGTGTATCTGCTCAGCGCGCTGTTCGCCACCTCGCTCACCCTCTATTCCCGCCTGACCTACCGCATGTACCGCAACGTCAAGCTGGGCCAGAAGCGCAAAAAAGCCCGCCGCACGCTGGTGATCGGCGCGGGCGACGCCGCCTCCACGCTGCTGCATGAAAAGCTCAAGACCCCGAATTCGGACATGAACATCATCTGCTGTGTGGACGACGACCCCAAAAAGGTGGGCCGCAACATCATGGGCGTCGCCATCCTGGGCACCACCAACGACATCCCGGAGCTGGTGGCGCGGTGTGAGATCGAGACCATCCTGCTGGCCATCCCCACGCTGGACGAGGAGAACAAAAAGCGCATTCTGCAGATCTGCTCCAAGACGAAGTGCAATCTGCTGATCCTGCCCGACATCGTGAAGATCATCGCGGACGGCGAGCCGCTGGCCAGCCGCATCCGCGACGTGCGGGTGGAGGACCTGCTGGGGCGTCCGGAGATCGTGCTGTCCGACTTCACCACCGACCTCATCACCGACCAGGTGGTGATGGTGACCGGCGGCGGCGGTTCGATCGGCAGCGAGCTGTGCCGCCAGATCGCCGAGTGCGGGCCGCGCCTGTTGGTGATCGTGGACATCTATGAGAACAACGCCTACGCCATCCAGCAGGAGCTGCGGCGCAGATACGGCGACCGGCTGAACATGGAGGTGCGCATCTCGTCGGTGCGCGATTCGCACAAGGTGAACGCCCTGTTCAGCAAATTCCGGCCCAGCATCGTGTTCCACGCGGCGGCGCACAAGCATGTGCCGCTGATGGAGGACAGCCCCGAGGAGGCGGTGAAGAACAACGTGTTCGGCACCTACAACGTGGCCTGTGCGGCGGAGAAATACGGCGCAAAGCGGTTTGTGCTGATCTCCACCGACAAGGCCGTGAACCCCACCAACGTGATGGGCGCCACCAAGCGGCTGTGCGAGATGATCGTGCAGGCGCTGGCCCAGAAGAGCAGCACCACCTTTGTGGCGGTGCGGTTCGGCAACGTGCTGGGGTCGAACGGGTCGGTGCTGCCGCTGTTCAAAGAGCAGATCGCCGCGGGCGGCCCGCTCACCGTCACCCACCCCGACATCGTGCGCTATTTCATGACCATCCCCGAGGCGGTGCGCCTGGTGCTGGAGGCCGGCGCGATGGGGCGCGGCGGCGAGATCTTTGTGCTGGATATGGGCAAGCCGGTGAAGATCCTGGATCTGGCCGAGAACCTCATCAAGCTGTCCGGCTTCATCCCCTACACCGACATCGACATCAAGTTCACCGGCCTGCGGCCGGGCGAAAAGCTGTATGAGGAGCTGCTGATGGACGAGGAGGGCCTGCAAAAGACCGACAACCAGAAGATCTTCATCGGCGCGCCCATCGACCTGAACAAGGACACCTTCTTCGATCATCTGGCGGCGCTCAAGCAGATCGCCTATTCCAACAACAGCGCGAACCTGGTGCAGGCGCTGATCGACCTGGTGCCCACCTTCCACCACAAACCCTGGCAGGAATCGTAAGGAGGAGACGGAATGTATCCCAAAATCAAGCGCGGAATTGATTTTGTGCTTTCGCTGTGCGGCATCGTGGTGCTGTCGCCGGTGCTGCTGGTGCTGGCGCTGCTGGTGAAAACCAGCCGCGGCCCGGTGCTGTTCAAGCAGAAGCGGGTGGGCAAGGACAAGACCTTTTTCGAGATCTACAAGTTCCGCAGCATGTACGCCGACACGCCCCGGGACGTGCCCACCCATCTGCTGGACAACCCCGACCGGCTCATCACCCCGGTGGGGAGATTCCTGCGCCGTACCAGTCTGGACGAGCTGCCCCAGCTGTTCAACATCCTGAAAGGGCAGATGAGCATCGTGGGCCCGCGCCCGGCGCTGTGGAACCAGGACGACCTGATCGCCGAGCGGGACAAATACGGCGCCAACGCCTGCGTGCCGGGCCTCACCGGCTATGCGCAGATCCACGGCCGCGACGAGCTGCCCATCCCGGAGAAGGCGCGGCTGGACGGCTACTATGCCAAAAACATGGGCTTTGGGCTGGATGTGAAGATCTTCTTCGGCACCATCTTCAGCGTGCTGCGCAGCGACGGCGTGGTGGAAGGCCGCCAGCCGTAAACCAGAATATGCAAAGAAACCGCCCGCCCCTCCTGCAAAAAGGAGAGGCGGGCGGTTGTACATTGCGGGCGGGACCGGCGGGTTTGTGCGGCGGGAAAATTTTAGCCTCATCCGCCCCGCCCCGGCGGGCATCATTCCCCGGCGAGATTCTTTTTCATCCGCTCAAAGGCGGCCAGCAGCGCTTCCATCTCTTCCTCCGAGAAGTTGTGCCAGGTGTGCTGGTCCACCTCGCGCACCGCCTGGCGCACCTGCTGCGCCTTCTCGCGCCCCGTGTCGGTGAGCACGATGCGGTAGCAGCGGCGGCTGTCGGGGTCCTGCCGGCGGCAGATCCAGCCGGCTCGCTCCAGCTTGTCCAGCGCGCGGGAGATGGTGGCCGCGTCGATGCCGCACAGCCGGGCCAGGTGTGTCTGGGTGACGCCGTCCTCCCCCAGCAGGCAGTTCAGGATGCGGGGCTGGCCCTGTCCGAGAGTCAGGCCCATCTGCAAAAATACCGGCCGCAGCCGCTCGCGCCGCTGGTGCTCGATCTGGCGCAGCAGGATGCCGGCGCGGTTTTGTCGTTCGGTCATGGATGCTTTCCTCCTTATAAAACGCTCTGCGTTTCCACCATTGTACACGCAAATGTTGAAAATGTACAGACTTTTGGCAAAAGAGGTGCGCCGCGGTTGCGGTTTTTGCCGGTTCGTGGTATGCTGGAAGCAACAGGAAGCGCCGGTTCGGGCGCGGGAAAGGATGTTGGATATGCAAACGATCACAGCGGCCGAGATGAAACAGGCCGAACAGCAGGCCGATGCGCGGGGGCTGCGCTTTCGGGATATGATGTACAACGCCGGGGCGGCCGCCTGCCGCGCGGTGCAGGCGCAGGCGCCGGATGCAAAGCTGGTGGCGGTGTTTGCCGGGCCGGGCAACAACGGCGGGGACGGCTATGTGGCCGCCGGGCTGCTGGCCGCGATGGGCGCCAGCGTGATGGTGGTGCAGGTGGGCGGCCATCCGCGCAGCGAGGTGAGCGCACAGCAGCTGGCCGGGCTGCAGCGGTTCCATGTGCCGGTCTGCCCGCTGTACGGCCTGAACGCCATCCAGACCCGCTTCATCCGGGACGCCGATGTGGTGATCGACGCCGTCTACGGCACCGGCTTCCACGGTGAGCTGACCGGCGAAGCCCGCGAAGCCGCCGACCTGATCGCCTCCTGCCGCGGGCAGGTGTGGGCGATGGACATCCCCACCGGCCTGGAGTGCGACAGCGGCCGCGCCGCCGAAGGCGCGGTGCAGGCCGACGTGACGCTGGCTTTCCATATGGCAAAGCCCGCCCATGTGCTGCCCCAGAGCGCGCCGCTGTGCGGGCAGGTGCAGGTGGTGGACATCGGCATCACCGCCGCGCTGCAGACGCCGGCACAGCCCTGACAGCGCAGACCAAAAAACCGCATCCCGTTTCCCTCAAAGGGAGCACGGGATGCGGTTTTTCGGTTCAGGCCAGCAGTGCCAGCCGCCGGGGCAGCACTTCGATGTCGGCGCAGGTGGTGGCGGGCCCTTCCTCGCCGTCCAGCGTCCAGGTGATGGGGGAGTCCGATTCCACCCGGACGCTGCTGCCGTGCAGCAGGTACAGCAGCCCGCCGTCGAACCGGGCGGCCAGCAGGTCGGAGGCAAGGCGGTGCAGGTCGGCCAGGCTCTGCGGACGGCGCACCAGAAGCACCTCGAATTTGCCGTCGTCCAGCACCACCGCCTGCTGGTTGGGGAAGGCCATGCCGCCGATCGAGGTGGCGTTGCTGACCGAACCATACCAGAAGTCCCCCTCCAGCACCTGGCCGTCCACCGTGATGCGGGCGTTCCAGCTCTGGGTGAGGTTCAGGCGCAGCGCGCCTTCCAGGATATAGGCAAAATGGCCCAGCAGGTTCTTGGCGTTCTGCGGGGTCTGGTAGGAGACGTCGGTGAAGAGGCCGAAGGCGGCCACATAACAGAAGGTCTGGCCGCCAAAGCCGCCGATGTCCAGCGGGCGCACCCGCCCGCGCGAGATGGCCGCGCAGTTCGCCTCCAGGCTGCGCCGCAGCCCCAGCGTGGCGGCGAAGTCGTTGGTGGAGCCGAAGGGCAGATACCCCACCGGCAGCTCCAGCCCGGCCTGCACCAGGCCGTTCACCGTGTGGTGCAGGGTGCCGTCGCCGCCGCAGCAGACCACCGCGTCGGGCAGCACCGGCAGGCGGGGCAGCAGGGCAGTGGGTTCCCGGCCGGGCAGCACCGGGCAGGCCGTCACCACGCCGCCCTGGCGGGACAGACTGGTGATGACCGTCTCCAGCTCCTGCGAGATGCGGCGCTTGCCGCTGCTGGGATTGTAGATGAGGAAATAAAAACGCTGTATCATGCAGAAAAATCTCCCGATTCCGTGGTGCCTGCATAGGGGACCGACAGCCCGTACATGTCGTTGCCCCGGCAGTGCACCAGGTAGTTTTCAAAATACAGATACCGCCGGAGGAGCGGGTTTTCTTCCGGCATCTCGGTGAACAGATAGATGGCAAAGTCGCCGGTGGACAGGCGGTAGAAATCGCGGGTGAGCACCGGGACATCCTGCGACAGTTCGGCCAGCGACTGATAGAAGGGCGACAGCGGGATTTCGGCGGTCTGCAGCAGCAGCGGAGCCAGCTGCGACATGCCGATGTAGCCCACATTTTCCTCTTCCAACGGGTAGTTGGCCCAGATCACAAACGGGGTGCCGCGGCTGCGCATCTGGTATTCCAGACCGCTGTATTCCGACTCCACATCGCCGGTGAAATGGGGGATGTGGTCGCCCACCATGCAGATGATCACAGGGTCTTTCTGCTGTGAGAAGTAGTCGATCAGACCGGCAAAGGCGTCGTCGGTGTAGGTCAGACAGGACAGATACTCCTCCGCCTGGCCGCGCACCTCGTCGAAGCCCTCGGTCACCCGCACGCGATGCTCCGGGTCCACCTCCCAGCTGCCGCCGTTGAAGGCAGCCTGCTCGTAGCCGCCGTGGTTCTGGTAGGTGAGGTTGTACAGGAAAGCCGGACGGGATGTGTCGCGCTCTTCATACAGCTCGACGACATAGTCGAAGCAGCTCTTGTCGCTCAGGCCGTTGTGCACGAACATCGGGTTCTCCAACTGGGCGTACAGGGGGTTCTCCTCCTCCCAGTTCCAGAACCAGCTGGTTTCAAAGCCCAGGTTCGGATACACCGATTTGCGGTTGTAGTTGGCGTAGCTGGCCGGATGGAAGCTGACGCTGGAATAGCCCAGCTGGTCCAGATGCTTGACCAGGCTGTTGGTGCCCGCGAGATTCATCTGGGTGAAGGGGGTGAGCGACGGCATCAGCGCGGTGCAGTTGGAGGTGAGCACCTCGTATTCGGCGCCGCTGGTGCTGAGGTTGGGATTCACCGCAAAGCCGCGCACACAGTTGTCCAGCGAGTCGATGAAGGGGGTGACCGGGCGGTCGGTCTCAAAATCGGTGAGCTGGTTCCAGTCGAACCAGCTTTCGTTTATAATGAGGATCACATCGGGCGGCGCGCCGTCCGAGGCGGGGAGGGCGGGTTCCATTTCCTCCGCCATCTTTTCCACCTGCTGCTCGCTGTAGCCGGCAGGCGGCTTGACGAACAGCTTTTCCAGACGCAGCATCACCGTTTCCAGATAGCCCTGGTAGTAGCAGTTCTCCTGCCAGCTCCACTCGTACAGATGGAACTGTTTGGGGACCAGCGGGCCGGCGCAGAACAGCCACAGCCACAGAACGGCGGCCGCTCCGCAGCCCAGCCGTGCCGCCAGCGCCGTCTGCCAGCGCCGCCGCGCGCGGGGATGGCGCAGTGCCAGGAAGATCTGCAGCTGGCAGACGAACAGCACCACGATGGCCAGCACCTCATCGGTGAGCTCCAGTGTGTAGTTGCCCAGCACATTGGCCGCCGTGCCGATCGACATCAGATCGTTGGGCATCAGCGGAAGGCCGCGGAAAAACAGGTGTAGTAGCTGCCCAGCCCCCAGATCAGGAATACGGCGCTGGCTGCCGTGCCGGCCATCCACACCCGTCCCAGCACCGCGTACAGCACAAGGTAGACCGCCAGCGCGATCAGCACGCCCCACAGATAGCCGAGAAAGATCATGGAGGAGAAGGGATTGCCGATCGAAATTTCCATCTGCAGAAAGGACAGCACCGCCGCCAGCCCCAGCACCGGAGCGGGATGGCGTTTCAGCCATCTGTCCAGCGGTGCAACGCAGATCTGTGCCCACAGCAGTCCAAGCACCAGTGCGGCCGGGACCACTGCCTGCTGCCAAGGCGCGAGCGAGCTGCCGCCGCCGGCGGCGAACCAGATGCCGCCCAGCAGAACCGATACGGCCGCCCAGATCCAGCACAGCGGATGACGCATCCCGTACCGCAGGCGCACTACAGAAGAAACTTCCACGAAATTCGTCTCCTTTTTTCATAGATTGCGGATGCAATTATTTTGTGGTAAACAACTAACAATTATAGCAATCCCCAAAGAATCCTGTCAAGAAAGGTCGAATTCTTTTCACAAAATCCCTCCGTTTTCACCTGCCTTGCGTCCGGTGTGCTTTTGTTTTATAATGAAAACAAAAACGGCCGCACGGCCGATGGAGGAGACAATGGAGCAAAAAACACACCGTTGGGCAACAGCGGCGATGGCAGTTCTGGTGTTTGGGCTGCTGCTGGTGCTGAACCGCCTGACACCGATGATCGCCGACGACTACAATTATTCCTTTTCGTTTGCCGATTCCCAGCGCATCACCAGCCTTTTGCAGATCCCCGCCTCGATGGCGGCGCATTACCAGACGCAGGGCGGACGGCTGGTGGTGCACGCCATCGCACAGGCGCTGCTGATGCTGCCGGGATGGCTGTTCGATGTGCTGAACGCCGCGATGTACACCGCCTTCAGCTTTGTGCTGTACAGCTTCGGCTTTGGCCGCCGCCGCTGTTCGGCGCTGGGCTTTGCCCTGCTGGCGGTGGGCATGTGGCTGTATCTGCCGGAATTCGGCCAGACCTGCCTGTGGATGGTGGGCTCGGCAAACTATCTGTGGGGCACGGCCATCTCGATGGGCTGGCTGCTGTGCTTCTACAAGCTGGCCGAGCGGGATGCCCCGGCCGGTGCGCTGCGCACGGCGGGGATGACGGCGTGGGCTTTCTTTGCGGGGTGGTGCAACGAGAATACCTCGGCGGCGGTTCTGCTGGCCGCCGGCCTGCTGATGCTGATTCTGCTGCTGGAGCGAAAGCGCTGGCGGCTGTGGATGGTCACCGGCTGTGCGGCGGGCTTTGCCGGCTGGCTGGTGATGCTGCTCTCGCCGGGCAACGCCGCCCGCGCCGCCCGGGAGGGGGTGGACGTACCCCTGACGCTGAGCCTGCTGCGTATCCGGTTTATGAACTGCACCAGTGTGATGAAGGAAGAATTGCTGCCGGTCTTGGCGGTGTGCGCCGCTCTGCTGCTACTGGCGGTGTCGCTGCGGGTGAAGCGGGGCGATCTGCTGCGCGGCGGTGCGCTGCTGGCAGCGGCGCTGGCCTGCACCTATTCGATGGTGGGGGCGCCGTATCTGTCCGGCCGGTCGCTGACAGGGACCTTTGCGCTGCTGGCGGCAGGTGGGATGACCCTGCTGCCCGGCGTGCTGCATGCGGGCGGAAAACAGCTGGCGGCCGCGCTGTTGGGCGTGGCGTCGGTGGTGTGCGCGGCGTCGGTGATCGCCAATGTGAACCACTGCTATCTCGACCGGATGCTGTGGCAGCAGCGCCAGCAGGATGTGATGGCGCAGGCGGCCTCCGGTGCGGAACAGATCGAGACCTTTGCCATCGACAGCTCGTCGCGGTACAGCGTGTTCAGCGGGCTGGTGGATCTGGACACAGACCCCGCCCATTGGGCCAACCGGGCCTATTCCCTCTTCTACGGCATCGGGCCGGTTTCTTCCACCGAAACGCGCTATAACTGAAAACACAGGGGCCGCGGGACTTCACATGTCCCGCGGCCCTGTTTTTTTCAGCGGAAGATCCCGCGCGACTGGATGGAATAGCTGGCCAGGTACAGCACCACCTCCACCAGCGGCTTCGCCAGCAGGGGGTGGATGTGCAGAAGGTGCACCAGCACGAACATCAGCGCGTAGTTGGCCAGGAAAATGCAGATCACCAGCAGATAGTATTGCACCAGATACCGCATCCGCATGCGTTTCTGGAACACCACATGCTGGTTCAGCTTGAAGTTCAAAAAGGAGCTCACCAGCCGCGCCAGCCCCACGCTGACGAACAGGTTCTGGTGCAGCAGGCTGGACAGGACGGCGAACAGGCCGTAGTCCACCCCGAAGCAGACCAGCGACGAGCCGGCAAACAGCCCGGCCTGGCGCAGCAGCAGCTTGTATACCCGCGAGCCGTCCCGCAGCGCGTGGAAATGGCTGGAGCGGTTGTTGTCTATGTAGACGGTGGAGATGGTCAGCTCGGCCATCGGGTAGTTGTGCTGCGAGGCCCAGATCAGCATGTTGGTCTCGTACTCATAGCGCTCGCCCTCCAGCGTCGCCGCCCAGCCCATCGCGCCCCTGCCGATGCCGCGCAGGCCGGTCTGGGTGTCGGTGATCCAGCGCCCGTACAGAAAGCGGAACAGCAGCCGGGTGATGGTGTTGCCGGTGCGGGAGCGGGGAGGCATCTGCCGCAGATTGCGCACCCCCAGCACCAGACGGTCGGTGTCCTCGGCCAGCATCGCCGCGATGCGCAGGATGTCCTCCACCGTGTGCTGCCCGTCTGCGTCGGCGGTCACCACGCCGTCCCAGTCCTGCTGTACGGCGTATTCCAGGCCGGTTTTCAGCGCGCGCCCCTTGCCGCGGTTGACCGGGTGCGCCAGCACCGTGCAGCCCTGCTGTTCGGCCTGCGCAAAGATGGGGTCGCAGGCCGGGCCGCTGCCGTCGTTCACCAGCAGGATGGGAAAATCACAGGCGTCTTTCAGCTGCCGCACGAGCGCGGTGAGCTTTTCGTCCGGCTGATAGGCCGGGATCAGGATGCCAATGGTCATACGATTCCTCCCCGGACAGCGGGGTGCGCTGTCCGCCAATACGATGATTTTGTAAACATTGCCGATCTGGCGTTTTTGTGACGCGGATCGGATGCCGGGGCGTGTCGTTTCAGCTGCGGTCCACGTTGCTCTCTTTCACGATATAGATGGGCCGGTGTTTGACCTCCATGAACATCTTGGCCAGATACTGGCCCATGATGCCCATGCAGAACAGCTGGATGCCGCCCACCGCCAGGATGATGCAGATGGTGGAGGGCCAGCCGCTGACCGGGTCGCCCCACACCAGCGCCCGCACGAACACGAACACCACCATCACAAAGGCGAGCAGGCAGAACAGCACGCCCATCACCGCCGCGATGGACAGCGGCAGGGTGGAGAAGGCCACGATGCCGTCGATCGAGTAGAGCAGCAGTTTCCAGAAGCTCCACTTGGTCTCGCCGGCCACCCGCTCCACGTTCACATAGTCCAGCCAGCGGGTCTTGAAGCCCACCCAGCCGAAGATGCCCTTCGAGAACCGGTTGTACTCCTTCATCGACAGGATGGCGTCCACCATCTGGCGGGTCATCAGGCGGAAATCGCGCGCGCCGTCCACGATGTCGGCGTTGCTGATCTTGTTGATGAGCTTGTAGAACAGCCGCGCAAAGAAGGAGCGGATGGGCGGCTCGCCCTCGCGGTTCACCCGGCGGGTGGCGGCGCAGTCGTATTCGCCGCTCTGCAGAAGCTCGTACATCCGGGGCAGCATGTCGGGCGGGTCCTGCAGGTCGGCGTCCATCACCGCCACATAGTCGCCCTTCGCGTTCTCCAGCCCGGCATACAGCCCGGCCTCCTTGCCGAAGTTGCGGGAAAAGGAGATGTATTTCACACGGCTGTCGGTTTCGGCCAGCTGCTTTGCGATGGCGAGGGTGTCGTCCTTTGAGCCGTCGTTCACGAGCAGGAACTCAAAGTCCACCGCCGGCATCCCTTCGGCCACCCGGCAGATCTCCTTGTAGAACAGAGGAAGGCTCTCCTGCTCGTTGTAGCAGGGGACCACCACACTGATCAGGTACTGTTTCATGGCATTGTTTTCCTTTCCGGGCGCCGCATGTTTGCCGCATAGCGGACGCCCTGCCTCTCATATGGAGTATACCTATTATATAACCTTTGCCGCCCGCTTGCAATGGCGATGGAAAGGAAACATTTCCTCTTGACAAACCGCACCCATGCGGTATAATAAAACCAATATACCAAACGCAATGACGAGGAGAGTAGGCACGCCAGACCTCTTGCAGAGAGCCCCGGCCGGTGAAAAGGGGCAGAGCGAGACGCGCCGAAGATGGCCTTTGAGCTGCGCGGGTGAAGCGTGTGCGCTAAGCCTGCGACGGGTGCGCCCGTTACCGCGCTATGCTGTACGGCCGCGCTGTGTGCGGTCCGCAGCAGAGGAGGCCGCGCGCCGCAAGGCGGCGGTGAACCACAGGTGGTACCACGAAGTGTATTGTGCGCTTTCGTCCTTTGGAAACAAGAGGACGAGGGCGCTTTTTTCATGTTCAGTGAGGTGGAACTATGATCGAGATCGAGCATCTGTCGAAGGTGTACATCGACAAAAACGGCAGGGTGAACGCATTGCAGGATGTGAGCCTGTCGATCCAAAAGGGCGATATTTTTGGCGTGATCGGCATGAGCGGCGCGGGAAAATCCACGCTGCTGCGCTGCCTTTCGATGCTGGAGACCCCCAGCGAGGGCCGCATCCTGCTGGAGGGGCAGGACCTGTCCACCCTGAAGGGCGCGGCCAGGCGCGCGGCGCACAAGAAGATGGGCGTGGTGTTCCAGGGCTATAACCTGCTGATGCAGAAAACGGTGGCCGAGAACGTGGCCTTCCCGCTGCGGCTGGAAAAAAAGGCCGACAAGGCGGCGGTGGACGCCCGCGTGGCCGAGCTGCTGGCGCTGGTGGGCCTGGCCGACCGCGCCGGCGCCTACCCGGCCCAGCTGTCGGGCGGGCAGAAGCAGCGGGTGGCCATCGCGCGCGCTTTGGCGGCCAACCCCGCGGTGCTGCTGTGCGACGAACCCACCAGCGCGCTGGATGCCCTCACCACCCGCTCGGTGCTGGAGCTGCTGGCCGACATCAACCGCAAGCTGGGGGTGACCATCGTCATCATCACCCACGAGCTGAACGTGGTGAAAACGGTGTGCAACCGGATGGCGGTCATCGACGACAGCCACATCGTGGAACAGGGCGACACCGCCCGCATCTTTGAAGCGCCCCAGAGCCGCATCGCGCGGCTGCTGCTGGGAAAGGAGGAAGCCTGAGATGTCTGAATTTTTGGCCCAGTACGGTCCGCTGCTGCTCCAGGGCACCGGGGAGACCCTGTATATGACCGCTGCATCCACCTTTTTTGCCTATCTGCTGGGGCTGCCGATGGGCGTGCTGCTCACCGTCACCAAGCCCGGCGCGCTGGCCCCGGCGCCCCGGTTCCAGGCGGTGTTCGGCTGGCTGGTGAACGTGCTGCGCAGCCTGCCCTTCATCATCCTGATGATCTTCGTGATCCCCTTCACCCGCGCGCTGGTGGGCACCTCGATCGGCTGCACCGCCGCCATCGTGCCGCTCACCCTGTCGGCCGCGCCCTTTGTGGCCCGCATGGTGGAAAGCAGCCTGGAGGAAGTGGACGCCGGCGTGGTGGAGGCCGTGAAGAGCATGGGCGCCACCAACTGGCAGATCGTCACCCGTGTGATGCTGGTGGAGAGCGTGCCCAGCCTGCTGCGCGGGCTGTCCATCTCCACCATCACCATCCTGGGCTACACCGCCATCACCGGCGCGGTGGGCGCAGGGGGCCTTGGCAACCTGGCGCTGCGCTTCGGCTACCAGCGCTACCAGAAGGACGTGATGTATGCCACCATCGTGCTGCTGGTGCTGCTGGTGTGCATCATCCAGAGCGTGTTCAATTTCGCCGCCCGCCGGGCCGACCGCAGCCGCCGCTGAAAGCTGGCTTTTCGCAGGGGAACGCCCTGCTTTTGCAAACAAGAAAGAGGAGTGTGCATCGTATGAAAAAGATCATCGCCGCCGTCTGCGCCGCCGCGCTGACCGTGGGCCTGACCGCCTGCGGCGGCAGCGCCAATCTGACCGACACCTACATCAAGGTGGGCGCTTCGCCCTCCCCCCACGCCGACATCCTCCGGCAGGTGCAGCCCATCCTGGAGGAGCAGGGCATCACGCTGGAGATCCAGGAGTTCGACGACTATGTCCTGCCCAACACCGCGCTGGAAAGCGGGGACCTGGGCGCCAACTACTTCCAGCATGAGCCGTACCTGAACGACTTCAACGCCCAGAACGGCACCCATCTGGCCACCGCCGCCTACGTCCACTACGAGCCGCTGGGCGTGTATCCGGGCAAGACCACCTCGCTGGACGCGCTGCCCGACGGCGCGCAGGTGGGCATCCCCAACGACAACACCAACGGCGGCCGCGCGCTGCTGCTGCTGGCCGACCTGGGCCTCATCACCCTGAAGGACGGCCTGGATCTGAACTACTTCCGCAACGCCGAGGGCGCGCTGGATTTCTCCGAGTATGACGGCATCGCCGAGAACCCGAAGAACCTGAAATTCGTGCCGATGGAGGCCGCGAACCTGCCTCCCTCCCTGCCCGACCTGGACATCGCGGTGATCAACGGCAACTACGCGCTGGGCGCCGGCCTGGCCGATACGGTGCTGGTGACCGAGACCGACGAGACGGCGCAGGTGTTCGCCAACGTGCTGGCCGTGAAGGAGGGCAACGAGGACGCCCCGGCCGTGAAGGCGCTGGTGGAGGCGCTGCAATCCGACGAGATCGCGCAGTATATCCAGGACACCTACAAGGGGACCGTCGTCCCGGCGGCCTGACCCCATCCCACAGAAATGCGCCCGGCGTGCCAGAGCGGCAGGCCGGGCGCTCTGCGTCTGCCGAAAGCCCGCCCTGCCGCGCAGGGCTGCCGGGGTGTGCTGTTGCCGGGATTTGTGGGTGCCGCCGGATTTCCCCTCATCAGTCACGCTTTGCGTGACAGCTTCCCCCCGAGGGGGAAGCCAACGATACAGAAAGCCTTCCCGCGCTCAGTCGATATAGTTGTGCTCGATCCAGTCCTTTGCCACCAGCAGGTCCACCTTGTGGTGGATGTCGATGGAGGAGTCGATGGGGTAGGGCCTGATGCGGTCGCCCATGAAGCTCCACGGCTGCTGGCCGGGCCTGCCGGACAGCAGCGTTTCCACCCGCAGCACCCAGAAGTTGTGGCACAGGAAATAGCAGGCGGGAAGGTCCTGCCGGTTGGTCGACACGATGCCCGGCACGTCCGTCTCGTACATCTGCAGCAGGCCGCTTTCGTCCATCCGCTTGGCCCGCAGGGGGTGGTGGTCGTTGTCCTCGTACACCGGGACCACCGCCGTGAGGGTGGGGTCCCGCTTCATGGTGCGCACGCAGTCCCCGACCCACTGCGAGCGGATGGTGACGTTGTTGGCCAGCACCACCACAAGGATGTCCGGCAGGCCTCCCTCCGCCCGCAGCACCTCCAGCGCGTGCAGGATGCAGTCCACATGCTGGGCGGTGGGCAGGGCCAGCTCGGCCGGGCGCAGGATGGGCCGGTAGCCTTCCGCCTGCGCGATGTCCAGGATCTTCCGGTCGTCGCTGCTGCAGTACCAGCCGTCGATCTCGGCGCATTGGCGGGCGGCGTGGGCCGGGTAATACAGGACAGGATGCCCCAGTACATCCAGGATGTTTTTGTCTTTCAGAGAATTGTTCCCGCGTCCGGTGAGCAGAGCGATCGTTTTCATAAGGCAACCTCCTGATGGCGTGTGGAAGAAACGGGGATTGCTCCCACCATACTATCCGCCGGGGAAGTTGGCAAGGGGAAAAAGCGGGAATCCTGCGATGGAAATTTATCCCGCGGGCACAGCACAAAAAAGCAGGCGCCTGTTCCCGGCGCCTGCTCTGTCTTTCTGCGATTTTTTTCGGGTGTGGGTCCCGGCCCTTGCGGCGCGGTGCGGTCACTCTGCCGGGGAGATCATGCTGCGGTAGACGCCGCAGATCGACTGGACGGCGGCGTTGATCCCGAGTTTCCCGGTGTTGATGCAAAGGTCGAAATGCTCGGTCCAGAGGGGTTCTTTCTTCTCGAAAAAGTGGTAGTAGTCCATGCGCTTTTTGTCGATCTGTCGGATGCGCTTTTCCAGATTTTCCGGAGACTCGTGATAGACCTCCACAGCCCGCTTCATCCGCGCTTCCATGTCTGCGTAGATGAATACGTGCAGCACGGCACATGGTCTTTCAGCACCTCGCAGGCCCCGCGGCCCACGATCACACAGGGGCCTTTTGCCGCCATCTTCAGAACGGCCAGCCGCTGCGCCTGGTAGATCTTGCTGTCCAGCGAATCGCCGCGCCGCACTTCGGCCGCCAACGACTCCGACAGCTGGTACAGCAGGCTGCCCACACCGCTGGTGTCTGCCTGCTCAAATGCTTTGATGTTTCGCAGGCTGTCCTTGGCGGCATGCTCGATGATCTCCCTGTCGTAGCAGGGGATCTTCAGCTGCCCGGAGAGCCTTCGGCCAACCTCGTGCCTGCCGCTTCCGTGCTGGCGGCAGATTGTGACGATGGGATTCATGTCCAAACCTCCTTACCAGACTGTGATATGCGTGTGTATTTGCCGTATCAAAATCATGTGCGAACGATAAAGATGGTCGGAAACAAAAGGGGGGGCGCGATGGCCGCCCTCCCGGCCTCTTTTTTGCCGTGTTCAGAGAGGAGATCGATCCGTTCCGCGGAGCACTCCCGGCTTTTCCTGCAAAAATCCCGCGGACAGGGCGGGAAAGGGAAGAAGGAAAAATCCCGAACGCCTTGGCTTAACAGTGATAAGGAACTAAATCACTTATCAACTGTTAGCTGACGGTTTTCGGGTGCATACGAAACTCCCGTCTGATTCCTAACAGGAATTAGGCGGGAGTTTTTCTTGTTAACAGAGCCTATATTGGAGGATATCATTATGAAAACATTACTTTCCTGTGAGTTTAACATGGACACAGGCTGCGTTGAACTAAGATATTCTGACGGCAGCATAATTTCCATTAACTGCACCGCTGTAGAGGACGAAGTTGCGAATAGCCGTTTCCAGCGGTCTGAACTGGACTGGCTTATCTACAACGATCCGCTGTCTTATGCGGAATTGATTTTGAATGGTGATCCAGAAAAATACTTGCTAACCGTAACGGAGATCCCGCAGTTAGATTCTGATTGATAACTCTATAAATCTTGACGTGCAAAGGGCATCCATACGAAAGCATGGATGCCCTTTGTCTTAACTTGGCCTTGTGGCCGGCAAGCATTTTACCCACTTTTCTCCTTATAGACTTCGTGGAGCCTTTGGAGACCAGTGTTTTATCGAAATCAGCCTTTCGGCGGATGAGGGTCCCCTCCATGGCTATCCGCAGACTGAATACGACCGTCCAGCCCATGAATGACAAACTCAGTGCCTTGGTTTCGGCTGATTTGTCTTCCAGCATTTACTGCCTGTTCCTTGGTGGAATAGTGGCCACTGGAGCGTTGAGCTCCGCCACGTTTTACATCCCAGCCACCATTGGGATTGTGAACGACATGATGAGTAGAACGAGCCATACGATTACCCCCTGTGTGCCTTAGGACAGCAGATTGCACAACCGTCCGCATCGAGATAGATTTTCTTCGCATGAGCTACTGCCTCAACCTCGCTTTCAAAGTAGCCCACATACTGTGCGCTACGGATGCCAAGCTGTTCAGCATGCTCTTTTGTATGGACTTCATGATGAAGGCCAGGATTTAACGTCTGATTGTTGTTAACATAGTAATAATGATACATATAATTTTCCTTTCTGCTTGACCAAACAAGCGATACATGATATTTTGATAGCGTACATATTGCAAATGAGCGGTTAATCTGTGCCAGCAGATTGCCGCTCTTTTTATTTGTACATAAGACACCACCTCCTTAAAAGCTTCGGAAATTCACCTGTCCACGGCTTCCGTTGGGCCGGTGAATTTCTCTTTTTCTGATGGTTCCATTATACAGCTATTTCTGCTATATGAAAAATTAAGATGTTCGTTGTTTGGTGGCAAAATTAGAAAAATATAAGATAATAGTTAAAACTGTTTGATTTTTGGTGGCAAATATTGTATAATGAAATAAGATGGGAGGAGTGTGCCTTGGGAAAAAAGCTATACACAAAAGAAAACATCTCCAAAGCCGAAACCGAATGGCTGGGCATACCCGAACTTGTGGTATTAAAAACAAACAGGGATGATGTTGGTTTAGAAGTTGTACATCGTAGATACTTTGAGGATGAAAAATTGCTCTGCCCTGCTTGTCGTTCCTCGAGAACACGCTGCTCTAAAATTGTGGATCGAAAACTCAAGGATTTATTGTGGCTTGACGAGGACCACAAGACATTTCAAATAATCATCCTACTTTTTCATCAGCGTTATATGCGCTGTGATAGTTGCGGGCAAAGCGTTTTCCCTGAGCCTACAGAATTTGGAGAAAAGGGATGCAAATTCACAAACCGGCTATCAGATGCCTTGGCAGACGGGACCTTTCAATTTTCATATAAAAAAGTATGCCAGCATTACGGTGTTCCAGCTTCTACTGCTTCAGTGGGTGAAGTAATGAGACGAAGAATTCAATATAGGGAGTCATTGTTGCCCCCGATCAGAACACCGCATATCATTAGCATTGTCGAGGTGGTGTTTTTTGGGGAGTTCTATCCCGCTGTTTTAGGAATTTGGGATGGTGAGGTTTATTGCCTGGATATTTTGCGAGATTCATCTGAGGAAACCTGTGGTGCATTTCTGAAAACATTGGATGCTAACCAAGTTGAAACCATATATGTAGACCCAGTCGATAGCTTATTTAATGCCGTGAATCAGTACTTTCCAATGGCTTCAATTGTGGTGACTGATGAGGCAATTCAGCGATATGCCAGAAACGCTATGCTTGATATTATCCATTCCGACGGAAAGCGATTTCCGGTGGTTCATAAAGACCGGCGATTGACGGTACTCCACAAAGACCTGGATGATAGAACTGTAGTTCCCAGAATCAAGGAAGGGATGAAGAGTAGGCCGAGGTTACAACAGGCTTACAATCACCATCAGAGATTGTTGGAGCTTATGGAAACCAAGTGGTCGATGGAAGATCTCCGAACATGGGCAGACCAAATTCCGACAGAGGTAGATGAGTTTTTGGCAGTTGGTGATATTATTGATATCTTTGGCGAGCAATTAAGCGGATTTTTGACACTGGGCGAGAAGCCACCCAACAATTATCAGTTTGCGGTGCAAGGCATCTGTGACGCTATCAAGGATATGCCGCACTGCATTTTCGATGTAATGCGTGGTCGCTGCATCTTCTCTATAACTCACGACACCATGGAGGAAAACGGAGAACTGTGGCGATACGGCATTAAGTCAAGTCGTTTAACCGAGAAAATCAATGAGATCTCAGCCAATATTAGGGAGGAACGAGATTATGGATACCAATGAAAAGATCAAAATAGTCGGTACAAACATTCAAGAAAAAGCAAATCTGATATGGAATGTGGCGAACAGTCTATTTGGAGCATATAAGCCTCATGAATATGGTCTGGTTATTTTGCCCATGGTCGTGATTAAGCGTTTTCATGACTGCTTACTCCCGACCAGAGAGAAAGTGCTGGCCACTTATGAAAAGGTGAAACAGTTAGCCGTCAAAGATGGTTTTCTGCGTACTGCATCTGGCTATCGTTTTTACAATACCAGCCAGTACACCTTCGAGCGACTGAAAGCTGACCCAGAGAATATTAAGACCAATTTCGAGGCGTACATCAACGGCTTCTCCGATAATGTTATTGACATTCTGGCGAATATGGGCTTCTTTACGCAAATCGAGCGTATGGCGGATGCGGGGGTTCTGTATCAGGTTATCAGCGACTTTACTGCTGACAATGCAGATATGAATCCGGAGAAAATTTCCGCAATTGATATGGGCTATGTCTTCGAAAACCTTGTTCAGCGTTTTTCTGAGAGTTATGATGAAGAAGCAGGTGCGCACTTCACCAGCCGTGACATTATTTATTTGATGTGTGACTTGCTTACCATGAATGCGGATTTTTCCGGCGAGGATGCCCCTGCCAAGACTGTATACGATATGGCGATGGGCACCAGTCAGATGCTTACCTGTATGGAAGAGCGCATCCACGCCCTTGACAAAGAGGCTGAAATCATCTGTTATGGCCAAGAAATCAACCCTTTTACTTTTGGTATCGCCAAAGCGGACATGCTGATCCGTGGTGGCGATCCTGAAAACATGCAGTTCGGCGACACCTTGAATGCGGATAAATTCAAGGGCTATACCTTCGACTACATTATCTCTAATCCTCCATTTGGTATCGATTGGAAGCGTGAAGCAGCTGATGTGGAGAAAGAACATAAACTGGGCGATGCCGGTCGGTTTGGCGTTGGCTTACCTCAAAAATCCGATGGGCAGATGCTGTTCTTGCTGAATGGCATTGCTAAATTGAAGGACACCGGCAGAATGGCTATTATTCAAAATGGTTCCTCTCTCTTCACAGGAGATGCAGGAAGTGGCTCCAGTGAAATCCGTCGCTATATTATTGAGAATGACTGGTTGGATGCCATTGTTCAGCTCCCCAATGACAGCTTTTATAACACCGGAATTGCAACCTATGTCTGGATAGTATCCAAAAATAAACCCGAAACACATAGAGAACACATTTTGTTGATTGATGCCAGCAAGTGCTGTGAGGCCCGCAGACGTCCTATCGGTAATAAGCGTGTAGATATTACGGAATCTTGCCGCAATTTGATCATACAGGCATACAGCGAATATAGAAGTGCAATTTTCACAAAGACCTTAGAAGATAAAAAAACAGTGCTGACTTGCAAAAGCAAAGTGCTTGATGCCATATCGCTTGGCTACAATAAAATTACAGTGGAAAGTCCTGCTTTGGATGACGATGGCAACCCGATTGTGAAAAAAGGAAAGCCAGTAGCCGATACCTCCAAGCGTGACACTGAAAGTGTTCCACTTGATGAAGATGTGGATGCTTATTTTGCACGGGAAGTTCTGCCTTATCGTCCGGGTGCTTGGATTGACAAAAGCAAGACCAAGGTTGGGTATGAGATTCCATTCACTCGTACCTTCTATGAATATGAGGAACTGGAACCAGCGGCCGATATTGCAAAACGCATTGCGGCCCGTGAAAAGGTACTGATGGAGAAATTACAGGCATTGTTTGGAAATGGTGGTGGGCAAAATGAGTGAGATTACTACCTATGAAAAGACAAAAGATAGCGGCATCGAATGGATAGGCAGCGTTCCCTCTCACTGGCGTGTCCACACTTTGTATCAACTCGTGACCCAGGTCAAGGAAAAAAACAGCAATCTTCAGGAAAAGAATCTGCTGTCTTTGAGTTACGGCAAAATCAAACGTAAAGATATTGATTCGCCGGATGGACTTCTTCCTGCGTCTTTTGACGGCTATAACATTATCGAAGACGGGGATATTGTCCTTCGTTTAACAGATTTACAGAACGACCATACAAGCCTTCGGGTAGGTTTGGCCACAGAGCGTGGTATTATTACCTCCGCCTATACAACCTTGCGTCCAATAGACACAAGCAATTCAAAATACTTATATTACCTACTCCATGCCTTTGATCTAAAAAAAGGATTTTACGGTATGGGGTCTGGCGTGCGACAAGGACTAAATTACGCAGAAGTGAAAGAGCTTCGTGTTGTGCTGCCAGGTCAAGATGAACAGAATGCTATTGTTCGATTCCTTGATAATCAATGCGGACAAATCGATTCAATTATTGAGGATACAAAATCCAGTATAGATGAATATAAAAAATGGAAAACATCTCTGATTTTTGAAGCAATGACTAAGTGGAAATCATCGGATTATAAGAGTAGTGGAATTAGCTGGCTTGGGGATATTCCTAAGAGTTGGCATTTAGTACCTATAAAACAAGTTGTGCTTCAACGTGATGGTGGTGCATGGGGTAACGATCCCGAAGGAAGTGATCTGGATAGAATTTGTATGCGTATAGCAGATTTTTCGTTTGAACAGGGTTGCTTTAAAAGGCAGCTTACAGACTTATATACGAAACGCAATTATTCTGCATCTCAAATAAAAAAACTCACACTAAAATTTGGAGATATATTAGTAGAAAAATCCGGAGGTGGTGAAAAAACTCCTGTTGGTAGAGCAGTCCTATTTGATTTGGACTTTGAAGCTTTGTATGCGAATTTTATGGAACGAATTCGAGTAGACACAAAAAAAGTATTACCAAAGTTCTTTTTGTATTTTTGGCGAGCTTTATATTTTCGGACTGTAACTACAGCCTACATTAAACAGACTACTGGTATACAGAATCTTAATATTCCTTTATTGCTGGAAAAGGAATATATACCACTTCCTTCGCTGGAAACGCAGAAAAAGATTGTTACACACCTCGATTCTTTATGTAATAAAATTGATGAAGTGATTGATGAACAACAACGGCTTATCCCTGATTTGGAGGCATACAAACGTTCACTTATATACGAAACCGTCATGGGTAAAAGAAAGGTGGTGTGACCATGAACGAAACAGAAAAACGCTTTGAGGAATTCATAGAGTCCTACCTTATTTCTGAGGATGGTGGATGGACAAAGGCAACGGATGCTGGTTATTGTAGCGATGAAAGCAAGGATATGTTTCTGGACATCGTCACTCTGACCGATTTCGTAAAAAGCACCCAACCCATGGCATGGAAACGCTTTGAGCGGATGTGTACGATCAACCCGGTTCGGCAGTTTTATAAGGCATTCGAAAATGCCGTCACGCAGGATGGTCTGATTTCTGTCCTGCGTCACGGCTTCAAGCATCGTGGCATCAATTTTCGTGTGTGCTATTTTAAGCCTGAGTCTGAGCTGAACGAGGTGTCCATCACCAACTACCAAAAGAATGTCTGCCAGTGTATCCGCCAGTGGCACTATTCTAAACGCAACACAAATACAGTCGATATGATGCTGGCTGTCAACGGCATCCCCGTTGTGGCGATTGAACTGAAAAATCAGCTCACAGGGCAGTCGGTTGATGACGCTATGCGTCAGTGGCAATATGACCGCAACCCTAATGAACCAGCATTCGGATTTAATAAGCGTGTTCTCGCATACTTTGCCTGCGATCTCTACAATGTATATATGACTACCCAGCTGAAAGGCCCGGAGACAACGTTCCTTCCTTTCAATCAAGGCAGTGCCGGTGCAGGCAAGGATGGCGGTGCAGGTAATCCCAAAAGCACCGATGGCAGCTATGTAACTTCATACTTCTGGGAGAAAGTCCTTCAGAAGGATAGCTTGTTGGATATTCTGCAAAAGTTCATTAACTACGAAAGAACAGAAAAAAAAGAGACTTTGCCGGACGGTTCCACAAAGAAAACCGTCAGCAGCAAAGTCATTTTCCCACGGTATCACCAGTTGGATGTCGTGCGTCAACTGGTCAATCATGTTAGAACTAATGGCGCTGGACATAACTATCTCATCCAACACAGTGCCGGTTCCGGCAAGTCTAATTCTATCGCTTGGACGGCTTACCGTATGGCCAGCCTCCACAACGAAAACAACGATGCAATTTTTAACAGCGTAATCATTATTACAGACCGCCGTATTCTCGATCAACAGTTGCAGGCCACCGTTTCCAGCTTTGACCACACTTTGGGGAGCGTGGTTACGATTGACGAGAAGAAAAACTCTGGCGCTCTGCGTGACGCCATTAACGATGGAAAGCGTATCATTGTCACCACTTTACAGAAGTTCCCTGTAATTTACAATGAAGTCGAGTCCGCTGTTGGTAAGCATTATGCGGTTATTGTAGATGAAGCACACAGCAGCCAGACTGGACAGAGCGCATTAAAACTCAAGGCTGCTCTTGCCGATGTGAGCGATGCTCTTGCAGAATATGCCGAACTGGAAGAAAAGGCTATTGAGGAAGTCGAGGCAAACGATATTCTTGTGCAGGAAATGCTCAGCCAGGGTAAGCACAGCAACATGAGTTTCTTTGCCTTTACTGCAACGCCCAAAGGCAAAACCCTGGAGATTTTCGGCGAACCTCAGCCGGATGGTTCTTTCCACCCCTTCCACATCTATTCGATGCGACAGGCCATCGAAGAGGGGTTTATCCTGGATGTTTTAGCAAACTATACCACATACAAAATGTGTTATCAAATCGCAAAGAATGTCCGGGACAATCCGGAAGTCCCTACCTCTAAGGCTGTTAGAACGATTCGCCGCTATGAGGAATTACATCCGCATAACCTTCAGCAGAAAGCAGCTATTATTGTAGAGACTTTCCGTGAGGTCACAAAAAAGAAAATCGGTGGCCGTGGAAAGATGATGGTAGTTACTGCGTCCAGGCTGGCGGCAGTCCGTTACTATCATGAAATTAAGCGTTATCTTGAAAGCAACAATTACGACGATGTAGAAATCATGATTGCTTTTAGCGGGAGTCTGAAAGACCCGGATGACCCGACAGGTACTGAATACACCGAAAGTGGTATGAATGTAGATCGCAACGGCAATCGGGTGAAGGAAAGTCAGACAAAGGCTGTATTCCACGAGGAAGGCAATATTCTCATTGTTGCGGAAAAATATCAGACAGGCTTTGATGAACCGCTTCTCCACACGATGATTGTTGACAAAGATCTTCGTGATGTGAAGGCTGTTCAGACTTTGAGCCGTGTCAACCGCATCTACCCTGGCAAAGAGGACACCTATATTCTCGATTTTGTAAATCCGATTGAACGCATCCGTGAAGCTTTCCAGCAGTTCTATCAGGAGACCAGCCTGGATGAAGAAATCAACTTCGATTTGATTTACACAACACAGAAAACGCTTCGTGGTTTTGGTATCTATACAGATGAGGATATTGAAGAAGTATCCAGCATTTATTTTGACCCGGATGTGCACAAGGCAAATCTTACTCAGGGAAAAATATCCAATGCGCTAAAGCCTGTGGCTGATAAGTACAACGAACTCAATCAGGAGCAGCGCTATCAGTTTCGTAGAGAAGTCCGTGCGCTCGTTAAGTGGTATAATTACATTTCTCAGATTACCCGTATGTTCGATAAGGAACTGCACAAAGAGTACGTTTTCTGCTCTTACTTGGCAAAGTTGCTTCCCTCCGATCCCGTACAGCCATTTGACCTTGATAATAGAGTCAAGCTGGAATATTATCGTCTGGAAAAGACATATGAAGGTGCAATCGAACTTGAAAGCAAGCCTGGCTCTTGGAAACCGACTCAGCCAAAACGAGCTGGCGGTCAGAAAGATCGTACCAGTCCATTGGACGAGATCATTCAGCGCATCAATGAAGAATTCTATGGTGAATTCACAGATGCAGACCGTGTAATGGTTGATACGCTGTATCAAAAAATGCGCAAGGATTCTAAAGCAAAAAAAGCCGCAAAGACCGAGGATCGCCAAGTATATGAGAGAAGTCTTTTCCCGGGTATTTTTGATACAACCGCACAGGAAGCTTATATGGAGAACACCGCAGCATATGAGCAACTCTTCTTGGATGCAGATAAGTATCAGGCTGTGATGAGAGCTTTGGCGGATCGTCTGTATAAAGAACTGCACGACGACAAATAAGGTGGAAGATATTCATTCTTAAAATATGGGAATCATATTTCAAATATCATTACCCCATCCTTGGGCAGATTATGATTTGGAGAAGTTTGCAGATGATAGATTGCCTGTTTTGCAAATTTCTTACTTACCGTCGAATCCCACTCTGCCAACCGGATGATCTCCGCTGTTCCAGCCTCAAAATCAAACGAAATCTCGCCCCATTCGCCGTCGTTGTCCACCTGGTAGAGGTAGACAGCGGCGGCGATTTTCTTTTTGCGTTTGGTCTGGGACTTGCGTTTCAGTCGGATCATGTGAAGAACCCCGGCTTCTGTAAGCAAATAGGCCAGGTGTTCCACGGCTTTGCGATATGCCCGTTCTGCGCCGCCGGCTGTACTCCCCTCAAAGAGGACTGCCAATTCTTCAAAGGTCAGCCGGGTGCTGAGTGGGCTGACCCGCCCACAGGTCATACAGATGGCGTTTCGTTTTTCCAAAAGGGTCTGCTCTCGGTAATTCAGTTTTTCAAATGCTTCTCGGACAGCTTCAGCCTGGATGCCGTTCCAGAGAATCTCCGCATAGTCCCAATGGTCATCCCGGCTGACATCCTCGCCGGTTTCTTCGCTGTCCTCGTCCTGTACGGTCTGGTAAAACGGAACACGGTTTCGGTTTTGCTTGGCCAATGCCAAAAACTTCGCTGCGGTCTCCTCTGTGCAACCGTTTTTCTGGGCATATTTCTGGATTGCCGCCTGTTCAGACTGACCGGATTGATTATAGAGCCAAGCAATCCCACGAACAGCCTTGTACTCATCCACATTTTCAAAGGAACCGGCCTCCTCCTGCATTCGGCAGGTCAAAAGGGCGTTCCCGATAAAATGATGGGCATAGGTCAGAAAATCCGCCCCTTGTGCGGGATCGTATCCCCGGAGACAGTCCAACATGGCAAGCACACAGCCCATTTTGTAGTCCAAAAAGCGTTCTGGGTCATAGCGATCCAGCCCCTCCCGCAGCAGAAAACGGCGAACACGGCCATTAAGCCGATTTTCATAGCAGTGCAGGAAAAAGGAGAACCAGCGCAATTCACGGCTCCGCACAGCCTCAATGATGTAGTCGTTCATATTTTCCAGAACAGGCGGTTCCGAGTCAAGCTGAAAGATACGTTCCACTTCCCGCATGGTCAAGCCCTTGGATTCCGTCAGAAAGCTGTATTTGGCACAGTAGCAGGGTAGCTCCCATGACCACGCTGTATCCATTTTCCCTCACCGCCTTTCTGGTGTTTCGTTGCTTAGTTTTTTTGTACTGCTTTCAACAGTGCATCTTGGGTCATTTCCTGCTCATAGACAGTGCTGGCATAACGCTGATCTGAAAGCGCACGGAGCATCTTATCTTTTGCCAGCTTTTTCATAGCTGCTGCCGTTTCTTCATCCAGCTTTCCACGGCGGGTGCTTTGCAAAATGGTGTTCATACGGCGGGTATAAATCGCCTTAATGGGATGATCGTCTGAAAGCTCCCGCTGCTCCCGGCCTCTTAGATTGCCGATTTGCCGACACGTCCGTCCCCGCTGATCTCCCGGGGCCAGTCCGCCGCAGTATTTGGTATGCCGTGCGTCAATTGTGAGAAACCATCTGCCGCAGATGGGGCATTTCTTAGGTGCATGGCCCACACAAAGCCCCTCAAACAGATCGGAACGAAACATTCCCACAAAGGAGACATAGTGCATCCGCTTGACCAACTGTGGCTCCGTCTTTCCAGGCCGAATAGCGACTACATACTGCACCGAAGCATTGGTCAGGGTCATCCAAGCCGGGTTATCCAGCGACAGAGTTGGCTCGCCTTTGAAGAACTTCCCGAACATTGCCGCATAACCGTCCGAGGTGCGGTCATAGCCTGGTTCATTCAACCGTTCTGCAAATTTCGTCAAGGCTTCTTTGTATTGCCCCAGAGAATAGCTCAAATGCCCCAGCACTTGTGCTATTCGGACGAGCATTGTTGCCTTGCAATGCTGACCAGTCAAAGCACAGATCAGCTGCTCCTGCTGAGTGAGCTGCAGATAGGCTTTTGCATCCTCCATATATTCTTCGGAAAAGATGGCTGCAAGTTTTTGCTCAAAATAGCTTCGATTCAGGCGGGAGAACGGTGGTGTGGCCTGCAAAAAGGAGATGATCTCGCCAGCGGCCTGCTGCACCTGCGGCAGCAGCTCCATATCCACGGAACCGATGTTCATCCCCTGAAGCAGCTGGTTCAGCACATTGCAGGGCGTATCCAGCTTTTCAATGGTGGTGTCCGGAATGTTCAGCACCTCGCAGCCAATGGTTCCCGTGGGCATGGTGCTTCCCTCATAGGTCACGGTGTCCTGCCAGAAATCCAGCGATAAAACCGAATGGTTGATAATCTGATCCATCTTCTCCCTCCTGTCATGTTTTTCTATTTTCATAATAGCACACAACAAAGGCGTTGTCATGTTTTTTAAAAACGGCTTGTCATGCCATTAGCCTGTTTTTTTCGATTTTCCCCATAACCTATACAGAGGTGTGAGAAAACTGCCCCATCAAAAAGGAAATGGAGGGAATCTGTATGAATTTGTTTGAAGTGGTGAAAGCCAGTATCAACACACAGGAAGCAGCACAGACATATGGAATCGATGTCAACCACCATGGCATGGCACTGTGTCCGTTCCATAATGACCGTCATCCGAGCCTGTATGTATCGGATGACCACTATCACTGTTTTGCCTGTGGAGAACATGGGGATGTGATCGACCTGACCGCCAAACTGTTTGACCTTCAGCTGTATGATGCGGCCCGAAAACTGGCGTCGGACTTTCACCTTGCGCCGGACAAGCCCTTGCCGGAAGCCATTCGTCGGAAAAAGGAACACAAAACCAGAGCACAGCAGCTTCGTGAAAACGAGCAGCTGTGCTTTTCTGTTTTGAACGAATACCGGCGCCTGCTCCTGGATTGGAAAAAACGGTATGCGCCGCAAGCGCCGGAAGATTCGCTGGATAAGCGATTTGTGGAAGCCTGTCACCGTCTGCCCTGGGTGGAGTATCAGCTGGACATTCTGCTGCAAGGCGATTCCTATGAACGAGGCGAAACCGTGAGTGAACTAACAACAGACGGATACATCCGCAAATTACAGGCCCGCCTGAGAAAGGATCGATACCATGAACAACCCTGTTTGGATTGATGAGAAAGGGAAAATCATCGAGCCGGAATATTGCCGGGATTTCCTGTCCCGGCATCCCATGCGCTGCATCAACGACCGCTTTTATACGGTGGATGGACCGTTGCCGGATGAAAGTAAATTGAAGCGGACAATTTATGAGGAAATCTCGCCCTGGCTTCATGCCAAGGTTGCACAGACGGTGGAGCAGGTAATCAAAGCGTTGAAGCTGGCGGCATACACAGACCCGTTGCCCCTGCAATGTGACCGCATCCATGTAGCGAACGGCACTTATTTTCTGGACGGTGTTTTTTCAGGGGAAAAGGAATACTGCAATAACCGCCTATCGGTGTCTTATCGGGCAGATGCTCCTGCACCGGAACACTGGCTGCGCTTCCTTTCGGAACTGCTGCAGCCGGAGGATATTCCCGCCTTTCAGGAGTATCTGGGCTATTGTCTGATCCCCTCCACCAAGGGCCAGAAAATGCTCATGTTGATCGGCAAGGGAGGCGAGGGCAAAAGCCGCATCGGTGTGGTGATGAACGCCATTTTCGGGCTCAACATGAATACCACTTCCATCCAGAAGGTAGAAAACAATCGTTTCGCCAGAGCCGATTTAGAGGGCAAGCTGCTGATGGTGGACGATGATTTGGACATGAACGCCTTGACCAAAACCAACTATGTAAAATCCATCGTGACCGCAGAACTGCGGATGGATTTGGAGCGGAAGAAAGAGCAGAGCTATCAGGGTCTGCTTTATGTACGCTTCCTCTGCTTCGGCAACGGAGCATTGACTGCACTTCACGACCGCAGCGACGGTTTCTTTCGCCGCCAGATCATTCTGACCACCAAGGACAAACCAGCGGATCGGTTCGATGACCCGTTTCTTGCTGAGAAACTGATTGCCGAAAAAGAGGGAATCTTCCTCTGGATGCTGGAGGGATTGCGGCGGCTGATTGCTAACCACTACCACTTTACCATTAGCCAGAGAGCCAAGGACAATATCACTTCCGCTGTTCGGGATGCCAATAACATTCTGGACTTTCTCGATTCTGAGGGTTATGTGGCATTCAAGGCCGATTATGAAGCCAGCACCAAAAATCTGTATGCAGCCTATAAGCGGTGGTGTGAGGACAATGCAGAAAACCCACTGTCCCCAAAGAGCTTCGCAAACCAGCTCAGCCAGAACGCTGAACGCTACCATTTGGAGCCGGTCAGCAATCTGCACATCGGTGGCGGAAAGCGATGCCGGGGATATACGGGCATTTATGTTCTGCTCTCGCCTATGGAGTTGTAATGAAACTTCAAAACCTTCTGTTCGTGCGTTCATGCGTTCCGGATCGGACGCAGCCGTTGGAACAGAGGAACGCACGAACGCAAAAATCGAAGTTCATTTTTATATTTGATAGCCCGGCTGGGCGTTAAAATTGGTAATGCTCAATCAATGGTTGTGCAAACGGTGAAAAACACTACCATAAGCAGAACACAAATCATCATTCGGTGATTTGCGGAACAGTGACGCAAGTATGCGGAAAGGTGGCTATTTTTACGGTTTAACTTGCAAACCCACCTAACGGTAAAGTCGATGGGATGCTGTTGCGGACAGTTCTTCATGGACGCAATCCTGGGCGCTTTTTAAGAAGCACTCAAAATTTACTGTACCGTGTAGCGTGTATGCTCCACGACAAACTAACTTTACGAAAGAATGAGGCGTTTTCTATGAAATCCAATTTGAGAAATGAAATCAAGTCGTACATCGTGCGTTCCGGTTACACAATGCAGGAAGTCGTTGATCGGCTTTCTGAGGATTACGGCTGGAGTGACAGCGTTTCCAACCTGTCCAACAAGCTCCAGCGGGAGTCTCTGCGGTATGTGGAGGCGGTACAGCTTGCCGACGCCCTTGGCTATGATCTCGTATGGCAGAAGCGGAGGGACAAATGATGCCCGCCGTATCTCCCGTCTCCATCGAAAAATTCGCAGATTTGGAGATGGATGGCAGAGTGGATTTGCAAAATCTGCTCTGCCTGTGAGCGGCAGAAATGAAGCAATCAAGATTGCGGAGAGGCTGTCGGTCACACCGCCTTTTGAGGATTTGGGTACCACACACAAACCTCTAAAGGCGGCAAGGCATCCGCAGATGCCGCATTCCCCCTCGGAGAGCCCACGGCACTTTGCAGCCCTTCGGGATGAAAGTGTCATAGTGGGTTATTACACTTCCCGCAGGAAGTGCATCCCCGTCCCCCAGCCGTCTGCCGCACAACAGAAAGGAGCTGATTTTTATGGCCAGAAACGACGGAATCGACCGCACCTTTGCCCGTAACCAGGACTTGCCCACCCTTGATGATGTGGCGAAGGTGCAGGAGCATAACGAACGGGAAAAGGACAGCTACTCCAACCAGGATATTGATACCACCCAAACCTACCGGAATATCCACTTCAAGGCTCCCACCGACAGCTATGCCGCTATGTTCGATCAGATGATTGCCGATGGTGTCATCTCCACTCGTGGTCTGAAAGCCGATGCGGTGAAATACGGGGAACTGATTTTTGATGTGAACTCCGCTTACTTTCACAATCACGGCGGATATGAATATGCCAAGCAATTCTACACCGACGCATACAAAGCTGCCGTAGAGATCGTGGGCGGTGAGCAGTATATCCTCTCTGCCGTCATGCACGCCGATGAGCGCAACCGAGCCATGTCGGAAGCTCTGGGGCAGGATGTGTATCACTACCACCTTCATGTGGTCTATGTCCCGGTGGTGGAAAAACAGATTCTCTGGTCGAAGCGGTGCAAGGATAAGTCCCTTGTAGGTACAGTCAAGGAGACCATTATGCAGGTCAGCCGCAGTAAAAAGTGGGAATCCAAAGTTGCTCTGGATGAACAGGGCAATCCGCTTCTGACCTCCAAGGGCAAGAAAGTTCTGCGGACATCGTACAGTGTCCTGCAAGACGATTTCTTCAACTATATGAAAGCTGCCGGATATACCGATGTGGAGCGTGGAGAGCGTGGCAGCACTGAAGAACATCTGACTGTGACCCAGTTCAAGGTGGCACAGGAGCAGCAGCGGCTGGAAGATGTGACCGCCCAAATCGCTCAGACGGAGCAGGCGCTGGACACCGCACAGGCTGCTGTTGAGAAAAAGCAGAAAGAGCTGCAATCCCTGCAAAAGCAAACCAAAGAACAGCGCACTGCCGCCCTGACCGTACAGGAAATCCGCTCCATGGGGAAAAAGACGATCACCGGCAATATCACTTTGACCCCATCCGAGTGCAGTACGCTCAAGGATTATGCGGTCAATGGGATTCTTGCCAAGGCGGAAAACAGCCGTTTGGAGGAAAAACTGCAACAAGCGCAAAAGAGCGTCGCTGTCTGGAAACAGCGATATGAATCACTGAAAGAACAGGCACGGCCTTATCTGGAAGCTGTCAAGCTCGCACCCGAAAAGGTGCGGGCTTTTCTTGACGCCATTTTGACACGAACTCGGCAAACAAGGCAGCACGATCAGCCTTCCCGCCGCAAGTCGCAAGATATGGAACTTTAACAGAAAGGAATTTTTGCTTATGACCAATCTGACAACAAAACTCAATAAGCTGGTGCTCGATAATGCTCCTTCGGAAAAACTGATTAACGCTTGTGCCGAAATCGATATTGAATCCTGCTTTGACCCGATTTTTGAACCGCCGATTGATTTTCTGGAAGAATGCCGGAAACGCTGGGAAAACCGGATGAATCCGTTCACCGGTACGGTGGAACGAAAAATCGGAAATACCTGGTATCTGCTGGAGACTGTATGTGACGGAAATGAGCCGCTTACTCACAAGGTAAAACGGCTCATTTTCTCGGATAAGGAGGCGCTTTGTTCATGACACAGACTCAAATTCATGCTACAATATCACCATGCACACCGATTCTGTCAGCTGACCCAACCGTAAAGGAGGACGCTATGTTGGATCAGCAGAAAATCACCATCCTGTACTGTCGCCTCAGCAATGAGGATGCACTGGATGGAGAATCAAATTCGATACAGAATCAAAAAGAGTTTTTAACCCGGTACGCAGCCGAGCATGGCTACACCAACCTGAAAATTCTGGTGGATGACGGATATACGGGAACCAATTTTGACCGCCCCGGCGTACAAGAAGGCTTTGCACTGGTTAAGCAGGGGCTTGTCGGTTGCTGGCTGGTCAAAGATCTCAGCAGGTTTGGCCGAGATTACCTGACCGTTGGGCAGTACACAGACATCATTTTCCCCAGCTACGATGTGCGTTTTATCGCCGTCAACGATGGTGTGGACAGTGAACGAGGCGACAGCGACGGCTTTGCCGCTATTCGTAATTTGTTCAACGAATGGTATCCACGGGACACCAGCAAAAAAGTCCGGGTTGTATTCCGTCAGAAAGGCACCAGCGGAAAGCATCTGGGAAAACCGCCCTATGGTTATCGCACTGACCCTACCGATAAAGACCATTGGATCATTGACGAGGATGCCGCCCCAGTAGTCAAGCGCATCTTTGACTTGGCTATTGACGGCAAGGGGCCGGAACAGATTGCCCGTATACTGGAGAAGGATAAGGTGTTGACTACCAAGGCGCTGTATGCCAAACAGTCGGAAAATCATCCTGACCCGAAAAAGCGTAAGAAAATGCCGGAGCGCCCTTACCATTGGATTGGTCAATCGGTTGCGGGTATTCTGGAACGGATAGAGTACACCGGCTGTACCTGCAATTTCAAGACCTATTCCAAGTCCTACAAGCTGAAAAAACGGATTCCCAATGCAATTGAAGATATGTGTATCTTCCCTGATACGCAGGAAGCAATCGTTTCTCAGGCTCAGTGGGACAGAGTGCAGGAGCTGCGAAAAAACAAACGCCGTCCCACAAAAGCGGAACGGCAGGGATTGTTCTCCGGGCTTCTGTTTTGTCCTGATTGCGGGAATAAGTTGCACTTTGCTACCTGCAAGAGCTTTGACGGCAAGCAAGACCACTATGTATGCTCCAGCTACAAAAGCGGTCGAGGCACCTGCTCTGCCCACTATATCCGGGAAGATGTACTGCGGGAACTGGTGTTGGAGCGCATCCGTGCGGTCAATACCTATATCCGGCAGGACGTGGAGGGGTTTCAGGAAGAATGGCTGCAATGCCGCCGCTCCGATCAGGAACGCAACATCCGTGAAGATCGGAAGCGAGTGGAGCAGGCCAAGAAACGGCTGGCTGACCTGGATGTTCTTCTGTCCCGACTTTATGAGGACTTTGTCCTGGGTGATCTGAGCAAGGAGCGGTATAAGAAAATGACCGCCGATTACGAGGCAGAACAGGAACGGTTAAAACTCGAAATTGAAGTGACGGAAGAATGGCTGGAAACGCAGGAAACTATGAGTGCTGATGTAGACGCCTTTGTCGCCCTGACCCAGAAGTATGTGGATGTGCCGGAATTGACACCTACGATAGTCAATGAGTATATCAAGAAAATTGAGGTGTTTCCACCGGACAAATCCAGCGGCAAGCGGGTACAGAAGGTAAAAATCTATTTCAACTTCGTGGATGATGTAGAGATTCCTGTGATTTCCGAGCCTGTTGTTGCGAAATCTACCCCTGGACGCAGAAAAACGGCGTGACCATTGCGGTCACACCGTTCTCTGCCCCTCGCAAAGCTAAATAGTACCTTATCACTATTAAGCCTTCGCGTTCGAGATTCTGTTGGAACATCGCAACACTATAGATGCCGCTTAAATTGTCTTACACAACAAGCATTTACAGCGATCGAGAAATTAAATTCATAAGTTAAACGATAAAATGCAGATTCAGCGCAGATTAAACCGGAGTCTCACCGCGATCGCGGAGCGCACTATTTAGTTTCAATTGAACTCTTGTCATCCATTCAACATCACAACCGAATGTGTTGTCTAAATAGTGTAACTCGGCTTCCTTTGCTGCTCTTCGAATATCTTGGGTATCATATCGATATGGATTGTTTGCAATTTCTTCAATCATGTCAGGCGAAAAGCGTTTTAAATGCCAAGTCAATTTTGACACCCCCCTTTTGTACAGTATATCACTCCCTAATTGCTTTTTCAATATTGGTTGCGATTCTTATATGTCATTTGTCTAATAGCTTTCTAACCTCATCAATGAAAATTTTCTCGCCATTTTCGACAAATAGTCTAAGGGATAACTCTTCACAAAAGAAACTGTCCAATAAAGTTGTTCCTTGTACATATTCGGGCTTATTTTCACCAATATTAAACTGCTCGAGAGAATTCAATCCAAGCCCAAATAACTTTTTATAAGTATCTGTATTAATCAGCCAGACGATTAGTTTTAGATATTCATCCTCAAATAGGTCACTGTGATGAAGTATATCTTCAATCTGCCTCTGAATTTCATTTAAGGTATCACTTATTATGTATAGAGTATATGGGTTATAAGTCATTAAAACCTGCGATGTTTTGAAAATTCCTGAACATTGCTCTAACCATATCCTACGACCCGGACTATGAGAGTCGACAAACGCTTTCAAAGATATGTTATCTGTCTGTCTCCAATCTTCATTCTGTGTCAGCAAAACAATAAGCCTATTTATCAAATCAGCAAGATTACTTTTACTTGCAATTACAGCAGATTGCATCTCCGCAATCTTGCTTTTATATGGAGTAAGTACGGTAATATAATAAAAGATATATCCGGTTATTACAGAAAGCGCTAAAGTATTTGCTAAGACACCGGAATAATACAGTTCAATTGTTGCTGCTTCCCAACGTAGGAGAACAAAATGATATAATAATACGTAAACAGATGAAATAATGAGAGCAACTTTCAACTTTTTATTAGCAAGTTTGGTTGCTGTTTTTTGAGCAATAATTTCTGCCTGTGAAATACTCATATTAAACCTCAATATATTGATTTGATAATCTCCAGCATTCCAATGCAAACTTATGACAACTGTTGATGTTTTTCTGTTACTACGCTACAAAGTAGTTAAGCATTCAAATTTCCATTGATTTAACTCATGGAAATTTTCAAACATAGTGGTGACTTCCCTTGTGACACTATAAAAATAACCAGCTTACTATGTACCTATAAACCTTACTCTGATATCGTCAATTGAGCCTGAATATGGTGTAGCAAGCCTAAGCAACCTTCCTCCACATCCCGCCAGGTCGTATCGAAATCGCCGGTGTACCACGGATCGGCTACCTCGCCGGGACGGTTGGTAAAGTCCATCAGAAGATGCATCTTGTCGGCAAAATCGCCGCCGCAGATGCGGTACATACTTCGCAGGTTGGCATGATCCATGCCAATCAGGAGGTCGTATTTCTCGTAGTCGCCGTTCAGCAGCTGACGGGCTCTCTTGCCGGAGCAATCGATGCCATGCTCGGACAGCTTGCGGCGAGCCGGCGGATACACCGGATTGCCGATCTCCTCTGTGCTGGTGGCTGCCGACTCGATCAGAATGCTCTGCTCCAGACCGGCCTTCTTCACCAGATCCTTCATAATAAACTCGGCCATCGGGCTTCTGCAAATGTTGCCGTGGCAGAGAAAAAGTATCTTGATCATACGTTGAACACTCCAATTTGCTGTCTTCGCATTCAGTATAGCACGGAACCTCTGATTCGTCGAGGAGGACTTCCAGATGGGCCTCTGCCGCAATCTTTTTCTGGAGGTCAGCCTTTGACCACCCGAATTGCCGGGTAGCGCGCAAGTACCAGCGCCGTTCTTCCAGACTCAGTTCTGCTTCCAGAATGACCACATTGTGTGTCCAGCTGACCTCCATGGCCAGCTTCAGCAGTTCCGGTTTCCCACCATACATCCGGTAGAAATCCCGCATCCGGCGCAGGTTGCGGGGAGAGAAGCCGGAAGCATCCTGGTAACGGTTTTTCAGGTACTCGGCAGCTGCGACTGCAGCACCCTTTTCTGGTCTGTCACAGACCAAAGTGCCCAGCTGGCAGTACAGTTCCATCTGAGACATTCCGGTGGCCATTGCCGTATCCATAGCGGCAAACATGGCAGAGTAATCGATGTTTTTGCGGATGTTCATGGCTTACTCCTTTCCGGCAGAATCTGCCTTATTCAGAAACAGGCCAAAGAGAAACGCAGGAGTATTTCCTGTGCTTCTCTTTGGCCTGTTTATACCACTTGCACCATCTGCTCCCAGAGCAGAACGAAGCGGTTGTCGATGATCCTGTTGTCGTGGTAATGTCCGAACAGCCAGTAGTGGAACTTGGCTTGTTCTCTGACTTCCTCCAAGAAGTCGGTCAGGTGGTCGTGGACATATCCGCCGTTTCCCAGTATGTCAACAATATTGCTTGGGGCGCAGTGGGTGATCACATAGTCCACCTCATAGTGAATGCGTTCCAGATTGCGCCGAGCTTCTTCATACTCGGACTTACTGGGAAGCTCCTGTTTCCACCAGGAGTGATGGTTGACCCGGAAGCGGGCGCCCATTCTTCGGAGAGCCCAATACTGTTCTTCAAAATCCGGCGCATTGGGATTCAGAATACCATCATCAATATCGTGACTCCTGGCACCGCCCATGGTGAAGAAGGAATATCCCTGCAGGTCGAAGACCTGCCCGCGCATTAGATGGATTACATGGGGCCGAATGCGCTGGATTTTCCCGCCGTTCCATTCCTCTACGGGGTATTTTCCCAGCAGATCGAAGTTTTCGTGGTTGCCGCTGACAAACAGCGTGGTAAACGGTAGGTTTTCCAGCCGGTCCAGGCTGCGGGCATCCTTTTTGCTGCCTTCCCATACACCGCCGAAGTCGCCGCAGATGATCATAAAATCATCCCTGGTCATTTGAGCCTGCTCTGGGAAGTGTTCTGGAGCAAACCGTTGGAAGTTGCCATGGGTATCGCCTGTGGCATAGATCATGATTGCTTCACCTTCTTTCACTCATTATATCATATCCTGGTCGACTTGAACGCCGCCCCGGAGGTATACCGTGATTTTCTCGGCAGAGTGGACTTTGACCGTATCCACCAGCTGCCGGATGAGGGCTTCATCCCATTCACAGATATGGCAGGATGCCTGTTCCATAGCGGCTGCCGCATCCTCTATGCGCTGGACTGCCTGTGTGTTATTTTGCCGCTGTTCTTCTATGTAGGCTCGCTTTTCTTTTAATTCGGCAGCCTCATTCATAATTTCTCGCAGCTGGGCGGTGTATGCCTCGGCATCCTTAGTTCGTGCGGCTTCTGCCACCAGCTCTCGAGTCAGGTTGTTCAGCTCGTCCAGCCGCTGTTCGATTGCCGCAAGACTTATGCTCTCACCGGGTACCGGGGCCAGCTCCACCTCCATGGCGGATGTGATCTGCCGGATAAGAGTGCTTTTTTGACTCATGACGGAATTGATAGCGGCGAGGATCGACCGCTGGAGAGGTTCCTCATCCAGCGTGGGCGAGTTGTGACAGTATTTTGTTCCATAGTCCAGGCGGCTGACGCAGCGCCATACCACACGCTTTTTGCCGCCCTTGGACCAGGTGCATCTGCGGTACAGCGTTCCGCATTCACCGCAGACCAGCCGCTCCGAGAGGGCATATTTGCTGGCGTAGGATGCCATGCCGGTGGACGCATTCTTTTTGGAGGGGCTCTTTCCGGCACTGCGCCGCGCTATCTCTGCCTGTACGGCATCGAAGGTTTTGCGATCTACAATCCCATCATGGTGATTCTGTACCAGATACATGGGGAGCTGTCCGGTATTGCGAATGACCTTTCGGCTGATACAATCGCTGATATAGGTTTTTTGCAGAAGGACATCTCCGCAATATTTCTCGTTTCGCAAGATACTGCGGATAGTTGTGATGGTCCACTGAGCTTTTCCAGACACATTGGGGATCTGCTCAGCCTCCAGCCGCTCCTTGATCATCCGAAGGCTGGCGCCGGTCAGGTATTGATGGTAGATTGACCGCACCACCTCGGCCTGCTCCGGGATGATTTTAGGATTTCCGTCCTCGCCCTTTTCGTAGGCATAGAGGCGGTCGTACTGAATGATGGCTTTTCCTTCCCGCATGGCCTGGCGCTTGCCCCAGCGGACATTGGCGCTGATGCTCTCACTTTCAGCCTGGGCGAAAGCTCCCAGCATGGTGATGAGGATCTCACTGTCTGCTTCCAGGGTATTGATGTTTTCTTTTTCGAAGATCACTGCGATGCCAAGCTCTCGCAGGGCACGAATGTAGTTCAGGCAGTCCACCGTATTTCTGGCGAAGCGAGAGATGGATTTGGTCAGGACGATGTCGATTTTCTTTTGCTTGCACATCCGGATCATCTTCAGGAATTCAGGCCGTTTTCGGGCCGAGGTGCCTGTGATGCCCTCGTCAGCAAAGATCCCGGCCATAGTCCAGTCGCAGTTGGTCATGATCTTGTCGGTGTAGTAGTTCTGCTGGGCTTCATAGCTGGTGAGCTGCTCCTCATCGTCGGTGGAGACACGGCAGTATGCAGCCACACGAAGTTGCCGCTTGATGGTCTGCTGGGCTGCGGCCTCCGGCTTTGCAGGAATGGTAATAACTTTAGGCGGGCTTTCTCTCATACTGTTTCACTTCTTCCTATCATCTGGTGGTTTTTTAATTGGATATCCATGGTTCCATCTCTATAGCACAGAATAGCTGAGACGGAACTTTGAAGCAATTCAGCGTCCAGCTCGGTCATAAGTTCATGTTTAGAAAACAGTCTGCGGAGCCAGATGGTTTCGCACTGATTCGGATTTATGGAACTGTATCGTGCTGCGGCGATGGCCAGAATGAGCTTCTGAGCGGCCTCCTCGTCGATTGGTTGCTGATCTATCAAGGTATCCAATTCCCTTTGCAACACCTGCACTGGGGGTTGTGGCAGATTTTCCGTTTCTGGAAGCGTGATGCGTTCCGGTGATGCAATCAAACCATTGAGCAGGTTCAGCACCTGCTGCTCCATCTGCTTTGTAGCAGTATAGCCGCTGAGCCGCCGCAGGAGCTTTTGTACTTCTGTTTTTTGTGTGGGAGCTTGTTTTGCGCTGCGCTTCTCGAGAACTCGGCTCAGTGTTTTCTGGTCAATGATGGCCGGATAAGCACCATCTCCGGTATAGCGACGGTCCTCTAAAATTCGGGCGACCATGTTTTTGTTCCAAAGCCTTCCCTCGTCATAGGGAATGGTCTGTTCCCGCAGTTGGGCCACTAATATGTTGAAGGAGGCTCCGCAAAGGTATTGTTGGAAGATATACTCCACCAGCTTCGCTTCTTGGGCGTGGAGAACAACCTCACCCATTTCCACCCGGTATCCAAAGGGCTGCTTTCGGATGCCCATTAACGCACCGTCCTCTCTATGATCTCGACCAGTTCTAATCCGTTTTTCAGGCGGAAGCGGAGCTGCTCGCTGCTGTCTACAATGATTTTCTCAACGAGTTCACCGAACAGCTCCGCATCGAAGTCATCAAGGAAGTCCGGCCCTGCATCCAGTATTTCCATCAGTTCCCGCGTTTGGGCGATGGTGCTGTCGCCATCAGCGACCAGCAGGCGTTCCTTTTTCAGCTTTGCGGTACGGAGCTGTTCGGTCAGCTCATTGTTCTGAGATATAAAAATGTCAGGATCAATGAGGCCCTGCTGTTTCAGCGTGGCCAGCATTTGATTCTGACTGGTCAATTCCGATATTTGTTTGTTGAGTTCAATGACGTCCAGGCTCCATAGCATTCGACGGTTGCGGATTGCCTGGAGTGAGTTGAGCATTTCGGTGAGGATAGCCTCACCGTGTATCTTGAGATTATAATGCAATCGAAGGAATGCCCTGCGAATTTCGGCATCAAGCACTTGCGTAACAGGGCAACTCAGGATGTCCTCATTGTGCTTCCTGCAGCTCCAGAAAACTTTCCCATGGCTGACTTTTTTTCGAAAGGATGTTCCGCACTGACCACAGAATACTTTTTGATCGAATGGAGATTTGTTTTCGGGGCATGCTTCTCGTTTCGCGCGTTGCCCAAGGAGCATCTGAACTGCGTCAAATTCTTCTTTTGTAATAATTGCTGGGTGCGTTGCCTCGGCATAATACATTTCTTTTTCACCACGGTTTCGTACCATTACAGGAGGAAACGCATCTGTCATATATGTTTTTTGCCATAGCGAATCACCGACATATCGCTCGTTGGAGAGCATATATCGTATGGAGGTTTTATGCCAGATAATTTCGGCATTGTCCTTACGCTTTGGTATTCCCATGCGATTTAGTGATGCCGCAATTTTTGCCATGTTGATACCAGCAAGGTAGTCCTTGAAAATTCTGCGGACGATTTTGGCCTCTTCCTCATCAATTACAATCTGACGATTGCAAATTCTGTATCCGTATGGAACAGAGGATGGGAGGAATGTCCCGCTTTGCATCCTTTTCTGGTAACTCCAGCGCATATTGCCGGAGATGGATTCGCTTTCGGCCTGAGCGAAGGAGGCGAACAGTGCGGTCATCATTTCGCCGGACATAGTTGCGGTGTCGATGTTCTCTTTTTCGAAACACACTCCAACCCCCAGCGACTTCAGCTCCCGAATCGCTTCCAGACATTCCTTCGTGTTGCGGGCAAAGCGGGATATGGACTTTACTAACACTCGGTCGATCAGGCCTCTGCGGCAGTCTGCAAGGAGCCGTTGGAAGTCCTCGCGCTTCTCGGCTGATGTGCCGGTGATGCCTTCATCGGCATATATGTCCACCATGCTCCAATTTTCCTTGCTGGAAATCAGGCTGGTGTAGTATTGGTTCTGTGCGGCGAAGGAGTTGAGCTGGTCATCCGAGGCCGAGCTGACACGGGCGTAGGCAGCCACCCGCAGTTTTACATTCTTAGGCTTTTCTGTGGCCTCGATGGTTATGACCCGATACTGCTTTTCCTGCAGCGCCATGCTGCCGTCCGTCATTCGCTTCTCTGCCATGTCAGTTTACCTCCTTTGGCAACACAAACAATACCACAACACCCCTGAAATAGCTATTGAAAAGAGCAACAATTCAGAAGGAAATTACAATGCTGGCGCCAGTCTGTGCGGCAATTCGGGACAATATTTTCCGGGCCTCTTTTTCCGTTGTTTTCTTCTGCGCTACCAACGAACGGAGCAGCTGGATGACGCCGCACAAATCAATATTTTCCATTATGATCCCTCGCTTTCCTGTACTGCTTTTGATAGCAGAAATATGGGAACCAATCAGGAAGTCTTGGAAACAGAGGAGCATGGGGGAAATGAAAGAAGCGTGGATGTTACAGATGTTTTGAGAGGAGGCAGATAAGAGACTATAATCGATTCCCATATCTCTACTATCAAAGGAAACAGAAGACCGCCCCCAAAGGTCAGGAGAGTACACATAGGCTCCAAGTCTGGAGCGGCCTTCTGTTCTTTGACAATAGCTTTATTCGCCTGTATTCGACACTACTTCCCCAGGCCGGGCGGCAACTTGAACTGTGCTGGCGCACATCATGGGACTCTCACCCCTCCGAGGATCTCTCCGAGCTGCGTAAGCAGAAGTATCATTATAGGCTGACAGGGTTGTGGCGAAACAGCTTGCCAAGGCTGTCCTGGCCTGAGTGGGTATCGCTCTGCACCTTATATGGCCGTCCTTTGATGCGAAATACTTCGCACAGGTGGTCTTCGCGCACTCGGCCTGACGCTCATTCTGTCAGCTAACGTATTCAAGTTACCGGATATGACCGCCGATGGGGCGGTGTTTTTCAAGGTTCCATGAGATGTTTTGATCTCACGAAGATTGTAACTCCGTGCCAATTCTTCCAACAGAAACAGAATGGAAAGTTTACCGACCCAAAATGGAAAGTTTTTAGAGGGATGCCTCCAATTCGGTCAGAAGAGAGATCGCCATCCGCAGTCTGTGCTTCTGGTCTTCCGCAAAATCTCCTTTGCCCATCAGAAGATAATCCAGAGAAACTGCAAAGAATTCCGCAAATTCAACAGCCAGTTCAACCGGGCCGGTTTGTTTTCCATTTTCGATTTTTGCTATGTAGGGAGTGCTGACGTTCATCTTCTCTGCCAGCTGCTCTTGTGTAAGCCCATGATTTTTCCGTAAGTTCCGGATTCGTGAACCATAGTTGTTTCTATCAAAGCGCATAGTGATTTCCTCCGCTTTTTGAAATTTGGGTGTGAGCCAAATTTCAGGGCGGAGGTCCACGGCAACGGCAGATGTACTTACGGGTAAAAAAAGAGGGGGTGCTTATGCAAGCAAATGCAAAAGCACCCCAATCGGAGAAAGACTTTGTTTCAAAGTAACGACCCCCGTAATTTAGATGTCGAGCTTTTGCCCGATCAATCTAAACTACGGGGGTCAATTGGCCCGTTGCAGGGCCGTCACATAATGCGTTATATACAGTTGTTCGGAATGCGCTTGCGTCATGTAGCGTGTTAAACAACCACTTCCTCTCCGAAAATCAAGTCATTTATGGTGTTATATGCGGCGAAACACTATTTGATCAGCTTCTCCCAGGAGACATCCTCACTTTTTCTGAGATAATCCTCCAATATGGTGTATTCTTCAGAAGTGAGAATCTCTTTGGCACGAAGCAACTCGTTCTTGGCCAGCGCGATAGAGCCGAGATGATAGGTGGACACAACCAGCCAATAGTGTGCTTTCAGGTTCCCAGGCATGACCTCTGCAGCGTTCAGCGCATAATGCTGGACGCAGGCATAATCCTGTGTTTCCGCAAGAGCACGTAGGAGGTCGTTGACCAGGGACACATAGCGCAGGCGGTATAGATTAACTTGGCTGATGATCCAGTGTTCATCCTGTGCGCCACGGAACATTGCTCCTCGATATAATTTCACGGCCTTTTTCATGAGGTTTATTTTCTGAAATTCTGATGATGACTGCCTGGCTGCCTCAACCAGACGGTCAAACTGCTGTACATCTGTGATAATGTTCAGATTTGGATTCAAGCGATATCCATTGGGCGTTGATTCAATGAGTGGGTAATCGCATATGAGCGAAAAAGCCTGTCGGAAACGATAAATATAGCCGCGTATGTTTCTGCCGGCCACCTCCGGCTCAACGCACTCATCAGGCCAAAGAGAGTGATAGATCTCCAATGGCGGGTGTGCTGTTTTGGGGTTGAGGATAATGTATGTGATGACACGGCTGCTTTTGGGTGAGTTGAAAAACCGCTCGTTCAGGACTCCCTTTTTGGTGCAGATCTCCATATCACCGAAAAAGTTGATAGCCACATCTTTGCTGCTCTGTACCAAACCAGGTGTTGGCGCCAATTTTGCACTTTCGATGGCTTTCTGTTGGGCCATAGCTCGATGCAATACATAGACCAGTGCGCTGAGCATGCTGGAACGATCGATGTATCGGGAGGGGTTTCGAATGACAAGAAAGCCCATAGGACTCGGTATGAAGGGGACGGCAATCAGTGATTGAACAAACAGTCTTTCATAAACAGCATATTCGGCTGGATTTTCTTCCTTTATTGCGTTTACATTAGGAATGACAATATTTTTGCCCAGTCGCATAGCATTAATCCAGCGAGGCATAGAGGCTGACGATTCAAATTCAAGGATGAGTTGGTTGGTCCTGTCTTGAATGCCCGGATTATGCCGCCAGACAGGAGCCCACACATCAAAGTCCAGATCTACCTCAAGAGTTCCTGCCCAGTCGCCTCCATAAAATGTACACGCAGTCTTCAACGCCTGCATGGCGATTTCTTTTGGATTATCGCATGTAAGTAGGTATGTCTCCAAGTCTCTGAGTGCCTGCTCTAACTCAATACAGTAGCGCATATACCCATCCTCGCCATTGGGCGGGCGCTCCTTATTTTCATGTGTCTGTGATGGCTTAATGATTTTTCCAGCCTTCTGAAACAAATTTCTTAAATTTCCTCCCATGCATATCTCTCCTTACAGATAAAATAGCAGCGCAAAACCACTGCGTAGGTACATAGCAGTCTTGCGCTGTTCATTCACCCTGCCAATTGCTTGGCAGCTTATTTTTAATTAAACTCGGATGTCAGCCCTTTCTGCTGTTTATGATTTTGTCCGGAAAAACGGAAGCACTGATTAAATCAGCAGGCTCTATTTCCAACGCATCCGCAATGTTAAAGAAAACTTCTAAGGAAAATGGGCGAACAATTCCAGGAGCTTCGATTGAGCTGATGTGGGAACGGCTGACATTCGCTTTTTCGGCAAGCTGCTCTTGTGAGAATCCCCGCATTTTTCTCAACGCAGAGATAGCAATTCCCAACTGGACAAACCTATCTCGATTTTTAAATTGGATTTCTTTGCTCATATGTATCACCTGCCGCCCCTATGCATAAAATTATACTTTGACCAAGCACAAAGCTCTGCATCTGTCAGGAAGCAAATGACTTATATTTTGAGCAATTATAGAATCAAGTGCAAATATGTAAAAATTCAAATGCAAATGAGCGCACCTGTGGGCGGCGCGCAGTGATCAAATATAGTACCTCTCTTTCTGTCAGAAGACGTTGGTCGGTATAACATAGGCTCTATTCAATGTGATGGGAAGGCTTATTTCCCAGAAGTAGAAATGGCACCGACGCAATATTGTGCATCGGCGCCTTTTCATTCCCTGTACCTGTACTAAAGCCATTATATGAGCGAGTCTGTAAAATTGGTTCCTGTAGCTGTACTTGAAGCGTTTCAATCTATAGGTCCAGGAATCTGTTAACGCAGAATGCCGAATCAGCAAATGCTATACCGTAATTATGTGCGATGCATGGTTTTACTCTATCATACCCCTAAGATAAAATTAAAACGAACCTTGTCGAAGTCACTCCAGAATTGAAAAATTAGAGATATTCAGCTCTATGCATGCTAAACACAAGCGAAATAGCAAACCCTCCGGCGAAATTCGTCGGAGGGTCTATGGTTCCAGATTATCTTCTTTAAAAAGCGGAGATGCGAAAAAGGTGTCGATACCAATCTCCAGACCTTGGCACATTTCGTGAATGATCCGCAGCTTTACGGAATCGTAGGAACAGTTGATGATATTGCCGATGGTAGATTTGGGCACACCACTTTTCATGTACAGCTGATACTGTGTCATGTTTCTTTCCCTCAGCAATTCTGATAGGCGTTTGCTGACCGCCTGATTTAGCTTCAATCCCACTCACCGTCCCTGTCCCTGTACTAAAGCTATTATATGGGCAGGTGCGTAAAAATTAGTCCCTGTACCTGTACTAATGCCGCTGTTTGCGGTATTATAGAGCAGGGGATGATATTGATGAATGTGACCTTTTGTGGCCATGCACAAATCTGGCAAAGCGAAGAAGTGGAAAAATGGCTATTTGGTGTAACACAGAGTTTGATCCAGCAAGGAGCGACTACCTTTTATCTTGGTGGCTACGGCGCTTTTGACAGTTTGGCCGCATCAGTTTTGAGAGAGCAGAAAAAACGATATCCATACATCGAACTGGTTCTTGTCCTGGCCTATCTTAATACTGGGCGTGGTACTTCTGGTTATGACAGTACTGTGTATCCACCTCTGGAAACTGTACCGCGCCGCTTTGCAATCTCTCATAGGAACCGCTGGATGGTAGAGATGGCTGATGTGGTAGTTGCCTATGTCCTCCACGATTGGGGCGGAGCTGCCACGACTCTGCGATATGCAAAACGAAAAGCCAAGCGGAGTATTCAATATCCTGATTAAATCAATAGATAAAGGTAACATATAGTATTCAAGGCGCAATACTCAGTGGGTTTATTAAGTGCAGTACATTGTACAAGTCAAGTTTGGCACAAAATAGTACATAGCACCTTTATGAGCTGCTGTAATAAAGAATTAAAAAATGTAATATTAAACAACATTTTGTAACATTATATTCCGCGCGTTTCCTATAAATTGACAAAATTAACAGCTCGATGTATAATATCAAGTAATTTATTACAAAAATTAACTGCTTTTGAAAGGCGCATTTTAACTACAATGTACGAAAAAGAAAGGACCTGTAAATATGGAAGCTGAACCTAAGTGGTTGCTTACCGACGAGGAAAAGAATAACTTTATAGAAACATTGACACCTAATTTGACTGTATTAAGGACAAAGGCCCAAATATCGCAAGAAGAACTTGCAAACCTTATTGGTGTGTCCAGGCAAACTTACAGTTCAATAGAGAGAAAAGTCAGAAAAATGTCATGGAGCACCTATTTATCGTTAGTTCTTTTTTACGACCACAATGAGAAAACTCATAAGATGATTCGCCAGTTATCGATTTTTCCAAGAGAACTGTTTATTCGCTTCAATGATGGAACCGATTATTCCAACCCTGAATTGAGTGGACTTTTGGGAAATGATGCAAAAACTGTTGTTGAATATCTTGATGAGCAAGCTAAAGTTGCTATCCGGGCATTAGTCATGGTGGAATATGCAAGGTGCAGAACCAAGAACAATGGCATGTCGGTAGAATAAAGGTACTTATGCAATATTACAGATAAAGGTGGCTATGCGGTTGCAGTTAGGAAAAGAATTGAATTTTATAAATAATTTTGAATTACAACTCTATCACCTGTTAGGTGTTCAGCAATTCCGTAAGGCAATCCTTTGGCTTGAAAAAATAAAGCACCATGGGATGAACCGTAGAAATGAAAATTATCATCTATCGAACTTCGACTTGATCTCATTAGAACGATATACTGGCTTTTTAGTTTACAATGCGTTTTTGCATTGTATTAGCCTGATTTTTACTGTGCTGTATCTAATTTTATCAATAACTATCAATCTTCATAATGTGGTTGTTGATGTGATTATAATTGTTTTAACGATTATTAATGTATATTGCATTATTTTGCAAAGAGCCACTTACTTAAAGCTAAAGGAACAACGGCTTAAGTGTTACAAAAAATTTTTGCGCCGGATTGACTCGAGTACGAAAGAGAAAATAAAGAGAGTTTATGCCAGGAAACCTCAAGAACTCCAAGATGATTATGAAGTTCTTGCGAGAATGAAAAATGCTTTTGAGCATCATAGTGATTGTGTTCTTACTGCTGCCGATAGTGAAAATTTGAAGCGTATTTGCCAATGTATTGAACCAAAGTCAAAAAAGAAACCAGCATTTCAAGCTAAGGAAAATTCGGAAGTTAGTTTGATAGGTAAATGCAACTCTATTTCTGGACCATATACTAAACTGCAAATGCGTACAGATTGGCTACAAAGAAAACTTGGTTTACCAGGGGTCAAAATGCTTGATCGTACTGTAATCATAACTGAAGATGCAGAATGCGAGGCACTTTACAAAAAATTAGTGCCTGAAGACACAACGTATAATATGTACTTTGCTTGCGTACTGTTGCACGAGATCTTTACCCAAGCAGTGGATAAGGTGAGGCACAATGAAACTTAGCGTACACGGCCCCAATAATATGTCAAGCTTTAAATTAAAGCAGTACTTTACCAGCATCCTATCTACTGAATTTGCAAACTGTGGATTCAACATTATTCTTGGGTTTGAGTCAAGTTTCAAAACCCGAATTTGCACACTATATTTTACTAATAGTAAGCAGATTGATATTTGTGTCAATCTTGGATATGTTAAAAAATCTATTGATACCATTGGTAGCTCTTTTTTATTTAAAGTATATTATTGCGCGATATTTATTGCTGAGTATATAAAACAGATAGAACGAGCAAAAAAAAGTGTGCCCCAGAGCTACTTTGAGGGCTTAACATTTTTGAATGCAATTGAGGTTTGTAGGTCCAACAAAAAAGTCAGTGTATATTCTCCGCTGTCTCATTGGAATGAGAAACCCAAACGAACATATTGTATACGCCCTATTGAAATAAGCAGTGCAATAAACTCGCTAAATAAAATTAGACTGCTCACGCCAACAAAATTGAACGCACAGGATATAGAAACAATTAGAACCTTTTGTCATAGCCTTCTGTTATATGCCGGGCTGCCAGAGGTTGCATATGTTCACTCAAATATTCCAGTGTACTCAATGAGTGATTCCCTCCAGAGATTAGCAGATATTATCCTAAGGGAACCCGCAGTAGTAGATGAATTCCCAATACTTGCCATGGCTCCATTCGAGCGAATTAAACAATTAACTATAGGTGATATGTTTCTGTTTTGTGTTCAATCGGATAGCAAATTTTTAATGGGCATTGCCATTCGTTTAATTGCCTTTTTACATATGTCACAGGATATGGGGCTTGATGACAGTATTTATAGAAAGTTAGTGCATGAAATAAATTCGTATGTTGATTATAGCATTTCTTATTGCAATGGATTGTCGAAATTAGATAGATGCTTAATCAAGGATAACTTATTTGCGATTAAGACGGCTATAAAATCAATCAATAATTATCTAAATATCTGTGGAACAGGTGTGAATGCGGGCAATATCCATCCAATAGGATAAATGCGCAGTCATACTTTAGTCACAGCACGAAGTGGAGGGGGAACAATGAGTAGCGGAGTCGAATCTGATGGAGTAATTGCAGCGGCAGTTATGCTACCCGTTGGCCTAACTGTTGGTGCTGCTCTTGGAGCTGGTTGGTTAGCGTGGCAAGCGGGCAAGTTGGTGATTGAAGCGAATAGAGCTGCAGACAGGCAGATTGCAGAAAAAAAGCGACAGCTTGAAGAAGCGGCTATGCACCGCAAGCGATCAGCTTTAGCGGCACACAGTCAACTTGTAGATATGTGTACACAGCTTCTTTCTCAGATAGATGGAAATAGTGCTACGGCAAGTATACTTGATTTTGCAGAGCTTGAGCGACTCAGAACAGAATTACACAATATTTGCCACGAAAGCATACCTGAAGATGTAATACAAATCGAAAGTCTTAATTCCCTTGGCTTTTTGAAACTGGAAAAGATGGTTGCTAAGCAGCAATACTTATCCAGTTTGCAGATTGAAAGCAATAGTGCAGGTTTGTACAGAGGTCTTTCTCTTGCTGATTTGATGCTTGATATGAAGGTAGCTATAGCTGCTATGAAGATTCAAGCAACTGATGGCAAAGATGTTCGTACTGCAGACCCAATTGTTTTGGAGCGTGTGAAGCTTAACGAAAAGTTAGCAAGAGTCACAGTTCGAACTATGGCAGCATTGGAATATATTGCAGAGCTTTCTTCCTCTTATGGCCTGTCTGCATCCAGTAGAGCGTGGTTCCATAGTTGTTTTAATGGCGTAGACGAGCAAATCAGGGTTCTGTATATGCCTTCTACATCAAATGCTGACTTAAAAAAAGGTATCAAACGCTTAGAAGGGTTGCTTGAACAGTACGATATGCTCATTCCGAGCATCGAAAGCGACCAGAAGAAATTTGTTGTCCTTTACCAAGTATATGTAGATGCATCTAAGGCGCTTGGAGAGTCAGTAGAGAGCATGAAGTCTTTTAAGAGCTTAAAAGCACTTGAAGAAAGGCTTTTGTTCTTGAAAAAGCGTTCTGAAAAAGCACAAGAATGTGCAGAGATTTATCAGAAGCTCGGTCCTGCTGCGTACATCTGCTATGCTTGGGATCAAGAATTGCGTGCCCTTGGCTACGTGGTACATACACGAAAAGACATTGCAGAAATGGCAAGACACAAACCTCAACATGCTCACCTTGGCGAAAGCAAGCTACCATTCTATCATTGGAATAATGATGATCTAACTCAACTGTATTCGATGACATCGGAGTGCTCTCTGCAGGTTATTGTTCATGATGATGGTTCCGTCACAATGCAAGCAATTTCGGATGCAGACGATAATGAAGCAAAGGCAGTTCAATCTGGGCATTGTTCGCTGCTCTCGAAGTTGCATGAGAACTTGAGAAAGAATTGGTTTGTTATGTACGATTATCAAGAAACTACATCGCCGGATGAGGTAACTTCAGTTGCTGAATGGTTTGGTTCCGAAGATAGTGCATGGAAACCCGATAGAAATGACATTATCACAGAGCAAAGAAGAAAAAGCAAAGATGAAAGTCGAGCTAAGCAATCTCAATAAAGGAGAACGACGATGAATAGGATTCCGTGTAAAAAATGTCCTCAATGTGGACTTTATAACGACTTTACTGTTGAGGAATGTGAATGTGGGAAAAAACTGAATAGTATCGAAGCACAGTTTGTTGATACGGATGAGCTTTCCCCAGAAGAATACGGAGAGATTGAAAGTTCTTTGAAGGTGTACGTGCAAAAATGTTCTGCTTGTGGGGCGTTGAACTATACCGATGATCCGTCCAATCCGGTGAAAGTGTGTTACAACTGCCATAAAACAAGAATTGCCGCAATAGCTCCTGTTGAATGTGTAGAAGCAGATAGTGAAGACGAGAAAAAGATTTCTACACCAGAAGCTGAAATGGGAAATGGTTTTAATGCACAACAAACTGCGAACCAAGTTGCGCAGGATTACCCGTCCTATGCCGATAATGACGATGAAGATGATGACGACGATGATTCTGCACAATGGCAAAGTATTTTGGGCAATATCCAAAAAACTGTTGGAGGTGTACCGGCAGCAAAAACAAGTCAGTCACATACTCAGCAAGAGACTGAAGAAAAAGTCATACGGGGTCCGAGTCGCTTCTACAATGACGACGATGATGACGATGACGAGGTAGGTGATTGGTCGGATATTCTTGGTACAACTGCAAAGAAAAGCTCCACGCTAACTACAAAGAAGCAAGCTTGTCCAACACTTACGAAAAAGGAAATTACATTAACAGCAATACGATTTGGGCGACTGTCTTTTACGATTGAAGTCGATCAAGATACCTATATGTTGGGACGGTCTGCAAATCAAGGCGCTTTTCTCTCCCAAGATGGACGAGTAGGTAATGAGCATTGTTATCTTTTCTTTAGAAATGGAAACTGGTTCGTAAGAGATAACAATTCGAAAAATGGCACCGCAGTTAATTCACGAGATATCGGTTTGAACGGAGAATGTATGTTAAGCGATGGAGATGAGTTGAAATTGGGGCATCACCCTGACTCTGTGGCTTTTCGTATATCCATAAAGTAAATGTTAATTGCTCGAATATTATCTCCCGTTCATTCACTGGGTCCAGGAGAACGGGTTTGTGTTTGGACGCAAGGCTGTAACAAGCGGTGCAGAGGATGTATTTCCCCAGAGTTGCAGCCTTTTACTGGGAAACAAATAGACGAAAGTGTTTTGGCCAATCTGATTATCCAAGTTGCTCAAAAAGATAACTGCAAAGGTATCACCATATCTGGCGGAGACCCTTTTGAGCAACCAAAATCATTACTGAAGCTGTTAAAAATACTGCATGATAAGGTTAACGATATATTGGTCTATACAGGCTTTAAACTTGCTGATATTCAAAGTGGTTCGTTAGGGATAGACGCCAAAACCTGCTTAGAGTATCTGGATGTTTTAATTGATGGGAAGTATGTTGATGAGTTGAATCAGAATGATTGTGTACTGAGAGGTTCTACCAACCAAACAATTCATTTCATCAATGAAGGCCTTGCTCCACTATATGCTGAATACATGAAACAAGGGAGAATACTGGAAAGCTTTGTACATGACCAAACTACGATAGTCACTGGCATATTCAACAAGGAGGAACCGATGTGAACGAATACACAATTCCGAAATGGCAACGGGAGTTGCGGTCGTTCTTGGGGATTAAGAGTGGCATCATTCTGGAAGGAAATGTTTACGATGAATTTCCGAGATTTCGATACGAAGGTAGCGAGGTGACTTTTCTCGATGCTGATAACATGGATCAAACCATTTTAAGTTTAGTCAAAGAAGAAACAACAGCTGTTTTCTTCTTTGATCCTGTTGATGGATTTTATTGTTATGAAAATTCCATTGATGCGCAGAGAAAGATGCTATCTCCCCTGTTTGAAGGGTACTCCACGAATGAGATAACTAAAAATCACGGTTGCACCGTTTGTCTAATGCCCAGCGAAAAGAAAAAGGGGTGCAGAGGTTCTGCTGAAACAGAACAGTACATTTGGGTCAGCGAGATTATACGCAGAACAATGTCGGACAAGGTCCCATATTCAGATAAAGAGAATGTGATATTCGTGCTAAATTTTGCTTCTCGCTTAGATGCCTGCAATTTGCGGGAGGCTGAGTCCAATACCATGTTTTTAAATCTGATGGCAGCTACGACAGCAGTACAGACTTCACAACTGTCATGCAATTCAATCATCATGGTAGTTGATAAATATAACGACATACCCGCATGGGTATATTTGAACAATCCCAACATACGCACAATTTCTGTTTGTGTACCAGACAGAAATACACGACGGTTGTATCTCGAAAATCTGTATGGTGAGTTGACCCCCTTCCAGTTACTTAGTCAGGAAAACTATGATCCTGGCAAACAGTTTGTTGCCGAAACAGAAGGCTTACAGTTACAGGAATTAAGGCAAATACTGCAACTGGCTTATAAAAAAGATATTAAGCCGCAGGACATAAATCTTGCGTTTAGATTGTACAAATATGGTGTTCTTGATGACCCGTGGGAAAATCTTGAAAACGACATACTTGTACATATTGAGAGCAAGTTGGAGGAACGTGTAAAGGGACAAGACGAAGCGATTGAAAAAGTAAAAACGGTCGTTACACGGGCAGTTAAAGGATTGTCTGGATTGCAGCACTCTGGAGCTTCACACAAGCCCAAGGGTATCCTATTTTTTGCAGGCCCTACCGGTGTCGGTAAGACCGAGACGGCAAAAGCTTTGGCTGAATCCATTTTTGGTGACGAAAACGCTTGTATCCGCTTCGACATGAGTGAGTATAGATTAGAGCAGAGCGACCAGAAATTGTTCGGTGCGCCTCCTGGATATGTGGGGTATGAAGGCGGTGGACAGCTCACTAACGCCGTTAAAAACCGACCGTTTAGCGTTATTCTCTTTGATGAAATCGAAAAAGCTTCGCCTACAATATTGGACAAGTTTTTGCAAATCCTTGAGGATGGTCGTATGACGGATAACCAAGGAAATACCGTTTATTTTGGAGAGACTATTATTATCTTTACAAGTAATATTGGTTTGACTAAAGAGGATACAAACCCGCAGAATGCCTTTAGGACAACTCCACATCGAGTACCTACGATCACTATTGAAGACCCGATGGTTGAAGACACTCCGGAGTTCAGGAAAAAAGTAACAGCAATCTTGACCGAAGGAGTAAAGTCATATTTTAATGATAACGGGCGCCCGGAACTTCTTAATCGTCTGGGGGAAGATAACATTGTGGTTTTCCAGTTTATCAACAAACACGATGCAGAAAAAATCTGTGACTATAAGCTGAGCAAGATTTGCAAGACGATTAAAGCCGAAAAGAATATAGAGATTATCGTGGATGGCATTGTTGATATGCTTCACGAAAAAGCAGTTATGGAAAGAGCTAATGGTGGTCGTGGTGTCGGCAATATGTTAGAGCGCGAGTTCCTTAATCCTCTGGCAAGTTACATTTGCACTTTGCCAGATATGCCATCCGTTTTGAAATGCCATACCACAGATGGCGGCATAGAATTTGAGGTGATGTTGAATGAAGATTGATTATGCCGCCAGGGTAGAAATAGGCCCAAAAGAAACAAATGATGATAGAGTCTTAATCGATGGACAAATACTCGATATGACTTCCCGTGCCGGTGAACTGGTAGTCCCCGCTATTGCCGTTGTATGCGATGGTTGCGGCGGTTATGATGGCGGTGGTATCGCAGCTCAAACGGTTTTAGAGCTTCTTTCTTACGAAAGTCCTGAAACTTTGGAAGATACAAATTATCTCGCACAAGTATTAGATAATTGTACACAGGCAGTCTTTGAAAAGAAAGCAGCAATGCCCTCCTATTCAAAGATGTGTACCACCGTTGCAGGGTGCGTCTTTCTAAATAACTCCATTGTACTCTTTCATTCTGGTGACAGTAGAGTGTATCGGTACGATGGATGGGGATTAGCAAGAATGACTGTTGATCACTCTGCTGTACGGCAGATGATTGATATGGGACAAATCACGGAAGAAGAAGCTCTCACAAGCCCCAACAGAAACGTGATTACACGATGTATAGGGGCTTCCTGTCCTCCCCCTGAAATATATGTTGCAAATACGGCCATTGCAGCTGGAGAAAAGTTTTTGTTGTGTTCTGACGGTTTGTGGGAAAGCGTTTCCACAGAGCAAATTAAAGAGATCTTATCAAGAGATATTCCGATTGATAAAATGGTCAATGTATTGGTTGAAACTGCACTTAATCAGGGTAGTGATGACAATATTAGTGTTTGCATTTGTGCTGCTCGTGGAAGCATAGCAATCGCCGAAGACAAACCTTTTGTTTTAGAATAGAGAGAGGAGAAGCCACTATGGAGTCTGGAATGAATGGGCGTAAAGCTACACAAGTCGACGAAGGTTGGAGAACTGAAGGGGCGTCCGATGGACGCAGAGCGACCGAGATTGATGAGGGTTGGCGCAACGCCAGTGACGGCAGAAAAGCGACCGAGGTTGATGAGGGTTGGCGCAACGCCAGTGACGGCAGAAAGGCGACTGAGGTTGATGAAGGCTGGAGAACCGGAAGTTCGTCTGCTGGGCGCAAGGCAACCGTCGTTGATGAAGGCTGGCGTAATACTGCGGCAGATATGTTAGATCCTGCCAACATTATGAATAAAGCAACCGCAAACCACTTTGCTACACTCGAGGAGTTTCAAGAAGCAGTTGCCAAACTGCCCCAGCTGACTTCTTCCACCAACAATGTATATCCTGTAAAAAAGACTATTTCTACTGCTGGTGGCGAGTCTATTATTCTGTTGTGTTCTGACCCGGATGGTAAAGATGTAGTTGCTAAAGTGTACTATGAACCCGTCAATAGTGCTGGCTCTTCTATCTCTGCTCGCACTCGTGTGTTGGAATACATGGGAACTGAAGAAGGACAAAAGTATACCCTTGCAGTGTCTGAAATTGGTTTGGTGGAGTTTGGAAACAGCAGATACTACTTTGAAATCACGCCTTTCGTCGTTGATGGCGATATTTCCGATGATGGAGCGTTCACCTTTGACGAAATATGTGCCCTGACAAGGCGGTTAAACGAGGCAATTCACAGCATTCACAAGTTTGGACTTTTGCATAGAGATATTAAGCCACACAACATATACAAGATGAATGGTAGTGTGGTATTGGGTGACTTTGGCGTTGCCAAGATTGCAGAGAATGGAAAAGCTAATGTAACACGCCATGTTGTTGGCACAGACGGATATACTGCCCCAGAGCTTCGTCTTGGCCTGACCGATTCGCCTGCTTTTATCTACGATGACAAAAGTGACTACTACTCTCTTGGTGTAACCCTGGGCTCTCTTTTTGAAGGACATTTCGTATATGAGAACATGAATGAAGCCATGATGTTGGTTTCTGTTCGCAATGGCAAACTCCCTTTAACAAGAGTTGATCCGAAAAGAGAACAGCTCGAAAACCTCTTAAATGGTCTATGCAAGTTCGATCCTCAATACCGTTTTGGTTATGAGGATGTTAATCGTTGGTTAGCTGATCATAATTATACTGGTGGTATTGTTGAGGAAGAATGGCCAAAAGCATTCCGTATGTTGGGCGGAGAATTCCGTGATGAAAAGAGCATGTTCTTGGGCATCACAAAGGACGAGGAGCATTGGAACGAAGCCAAAGAAATGCTTTACGACAAAACCATAGAAGAGTTTTTTAAGTCCTTTAGAACTGATCTGTCAAGAGCTGCCAAAGTGGCTGAGGAACTTTATCGGCGCGAAGATAGGGACAAAGGACTTGCAGTTTTCCTCAAGAGCTTGTTTGCGCCTGGTCGCATTGTTTGGAAGGGTTATAGCTTTGACAGTCTGCAGGAATTGGGCAATAAAATGGTAGTAGCAAAAACACCTGCAGCATATGGTGAAATTCTTCAGAAGCATTGTATTTCTCACTGGCTCGCTCATACAGAGGGTATTAACGTAGATGAAGAAACTAAGAAGTTGGTTGACGAAATCGAAGCATTATCTGTAAGTGAACCGGAAATTGCCTGCTATTGGTTCGGCAACTCTTTTGCTGCAAAGAGACAACTCACCATTTGTGAGAAAACTGTATCAACTATTCCTCAACTCGTTGAAGCAATGTTTACTACTCCGCTCACTTTTTACAAAGGAGATGGTCTGAAAAAGATACTTGACCGCAAAGAAGGTGCGGATTTTTATGGTTTTCTCTTTGCTTGGGGCTTTAGAAAAGTTGTAGATAAAGAATGGGAACATGCGGGTGAGTGTGATGTGTTTAACAAGACTATCCTCTTGCTCTCAATGATGGATCTTATTGCTACTAAGGCAAGTGCGAATCCAGTGATTATTCGAGACTTTTTTGTCAAGTATGGACCGGTTGGCATTGCTACCTACACTAAGCGACTCCTTGGGCAAGATGACAAGGTATATGTGCCTTTGGATGCAGATGGGAAACAAGCCATTTCCAGAATTACCAGTTACCATGAACCAGATTCCGGTACGGTAGACGAACTCTATAGGGCGTATGCTCCTCTCATTGAGAGCGTTGACAGCTTCAGGAGAATTTTGATTGATAATCCCTTCTGCGTTGTTACCGGTGTATACGAAAACAAGGGTGTAATGTGCACAAACCTTATTGGATGCTTTGCGTTTAATATTTTTGAGCGACTTGCTCCTCTCGGTTTTAGTACATTTATTGAAACTGCCGCAGGAGGTATGAAACAATGACATTTAGCGAAAACATTTCTCTGCAGAATTATGTTGATTCTGCAAACCAGAAATTCAATGAAAGTGAACATACACTCTCTGAAATAGAGGGCAGTTTTCAAACAAGGATGAATGGAAAGACAACCACTGGTTTGGTAGCTGCTATGTTTGGTACAGCTTGCTGGCTTGTAGCCTTCTGTGCTTTTTTCTGGTACATCAGAGGATACGTGGATAGTACATTGAGCATTGTTTGTCTTGGCATTGGATTAGCTCTGGTTGCTTCCTTGTTGATTGATGAAATTATTGGCTTTTCCTACTATGGGAAAATTTCCTCCTATAAAAACAATATTACGCAACTTAAAAACCGCGTGAACGTAGGTAGAAGTTCCATCAAAACAAATCAAGATATTTTTATGAAATCTGGTGACGCTGGTTGGAATCACCAGCTTTCTGTAGGAACTTCAATTCCTGATGAAGCAGCTTCAATCGAAAGTACTATAAACGGTATGGAGTCTTTGAAGGGGGGGGTTATTAGCGGACTAAAGAATATCCTCTTCTTCGCCTTTGTTATTGTTGTTACTGGTGTTGGCTCGTGGACACTATTTGGGACTGCCGGAGAAATTATTAGCAGCATTACCGGCGAATCGCTTGAAAGCGATACATTAATGACATTGTGTCTTATTGGTATGGTGATTGCTGGGATTGGCGAAGTAATCCTGGCCAAACTTGCATGGGGCCATACAGACTGTTCCGTAACAAATATTACACTCTGGATTGCTCCCTTGGGGCCTGTGTTATTCTTGGTGTTAGTTACTGCAGTAACACTTGTTATAATGTTGGTTATATTTATTATTTCCGCTGTGATTGCGATTCTGGGGCTTATTATGGTAGGTGGTACATTGTTTGGGCTTGCAAGTGGTGGTTAATATGAAAAGTAAGGTAAAAAAGATTCTTGAAGTAGTCTTTATCTTAGCTATTTTTGCACTCTCGGTTACCATCTTTCTATTTCGTGAAAAAATTGGACAAGTCCATGATGTTGGCTATTTAGGACTGTTTTTCTTGTGTTTCTTGTCAAATTCAACTGTCCTTCTCCCTGCACCAAGTCTGATGATAGCTGCAAGTTGTGCACTAATTATGAATCCATGGTTGGTGGCACTTTTTGCGGCATTGGGTTCTACACTGGGAGAATTTGTCGGTTACGCATTTGGTACAGTTACAGAGGATCTATCACCAAAGTTTCAAAATTTTGTCAAGAAGCTAACGAGCAAAATACATAATCAAACCATATTAGTATTTATTTTAGCTGTCTTGCCGTTACCGCTTTTTGATATTGTCGGTATATATTCTGGTGGAACTAAAATGAACTTGATAAAGTTTTCTGTTGCCTGCTTTGTTGGCAAGTTTATTAAGCTTCTTTTTTATACAAGAATATATGACATTCTGGAGTGGACGTACTCGATTATTTGATTGGGGGCTTGTTATGAGCCGCAAACAAGAAATAGCAACCAGTCTCAACGAGGTATGGGTAAAATTAAGTACTCGATGGACAGGCGAAGATTCTAATGCTTTCTATCAGCAGTACATTGCAAAGATGACCGAAGTAGTAGAAGATTTTGAGGAAGCTTGCTCCGACCTTGGTGTCGGAGCAGCCGAACTCGCAAAGAAGCTTGAACTTATTGAGTACAATATTACATAAGCGTTTTGGGGGAAACTATGAAGAAGCTACAAGAATTACTTGCTGAAGCGGCTCATTTCCGAAGCAGGAGGAGCGGCTTGGCTCAAAATCTAAGAAGCCTGGATGAAAAGCAACGCAAGGCGATGGAACAGCTGGAGGCCGAGCATTCTTCCAAATTAAATAATTATGAAAGCGAAAGACAAACCGCAATCGCCGCTATTGAGTCTCGTGCCAAAAAGGCAATCTCCGACTATGTACAGATGAAAAATAGCCTTCAGAAGTATGTTGAGCCGGTCAGACAATGGTGTTCCAAGTCTGAACTTGTAAACTATACCCCCAATCCCGCTCGTGTGAATGAAGCCGAACTCAATCAGTTAATACGGATGCTGCAAGAGCAAGGCATTATGGCTTGGATTAAGAGAACCTTCAAGTTAGATGGGTACTCCTCCAGAGCTGAAATGGCACTTGACCTTTGCAAAAAAATCGAAGATGCCTGTGCATACTGTAACGATAGAATTAGCGAAATCGAGTCCGGTGCCGAGCGTGAGCGTAGTTCCCAAGTGACCGAAACACGCCGCAAGATCGCTGCAGAGAATGAACGGTTTATCAATGAGCGAAAAAACCTTGAACTGAGACTTAAAGAAGAAAAAGAACAGGCATTGACGGCTCTCTCGCGCTTTGATACATCTGCCGAACTTCAGAATATGCACTCAAAGTTAGAGAGAATGAAAATTGATGCCGAGAACTCATGCGGCGTATGGGGCGAGTATTCCGCACCTACTACCATGCCGGAAGAAGTTCTGTTATGCAATGCTAAAATCGTATTGCCTAATGAGAACGGCATAGATGAAAAAATGATATTGCCAATGTGGATAAATCTGTACGAGTGCAATATCATTGTAATTACATCCAATTCCGGGTCTTCTGCATCAACAGATTGTAAGGAAAAACAATTTGTACGGAAGTTTCTTGCCCGAATGTTAAAGACCGTTCCACCAGAATACTGTAGCTATTCCATTTTTGATTCCTTGTATAAAGGTGCAAGCCTTGAGCGTTTGATTGATGTAATGAATGTCGGAACAACCGATTTGAATTTTGATTTGTTTACAAGTGATGAAAGTGACGCAAAGGTTGTTTCTTGTGCTGAGAGAAGAAAATATCTTCGTTCTCGCCCTACAGAAATCATTAAGTTTATCGCAGGACGAAACAAGTCGTTGTTCGAATACAGTAAAGAGTCCGGAAACTTTGAGTTTCCTTTCACTTGGTATATCGACTTCAATTTTCCCGATACACCTGACAACAAATTGCTTGACGATATAAAAGAACTGTTTGTAAACGCTCCTGCAGCCGGGTATTCCTTTATGTTTGTTACTACGCCTAATGGGTATAGCAAGATCAAGGAACTTGCAAGCAGATACACTCAAACTCCTGTATTGCATATAGATGTAGATAAGTCTGTTTGTGAAAAAGACGGCGTACAAATAGATTATCTCGGTTCTGGCACGCCTAACGCCGACCAAATATACAACTTTATGACCGCATTAAAGAAGTATTATGACGAAGGAGATTTGATAAATAATAGAATTGACAGTGTGTTTGCAACCAAGGGCATTGAGCTAAGAGACGCATCCAAGAAACTTACTATTCCAATGGCGCTTGACAGTAGAGGCCGCCTCATTGATCTGGAATTGGGGGGCGAAGGAAGTGTACATGGCTTTATCTCGGGTGGAACGAATAGTGGTAAGTCCACATTACTACATACAATTATTCTTAGTGCTTGTCTGCACTATCATCCGAATGATTTAGAAATATGGCTTATTGACTACAAACAGACCGAGTTTTATCTCTACAAGAAAAAGACTCCGCCCCATATTAAATTGATTGGTGTAAGTAAAACTCCCGACTTTACTTTCAGCTTGCTTGATAAAATTGAAGTCGAGGCAAATCGACGCACTGAGTTGATGAATCGTTTTGAAGCTCAGAACTTGGAGGAATACAGAAAGCACAAAGATGAACCTGGATATGTAAATATTCCTCGTTTGTTCATTGTGATTGATGAGTTCCACGAGATGAGCCAGTTCGTCTCAACAGAAATGGAATACAAGGATAAACTTGAAAACATTTTACGTGAGTACCGAGCACAAGGTATTACTTGCCTCATGGCAGACCAAACATTTAGCACAGGTTTGAGTGGCCTCACCTCTGCTGCAAAAAATCAGATTGGTTTAAGAATTGCTATGAGAAATGAAGCTTCTCCACAGGAAATCAAGGACACTCTTGAAGTGGATAGAGCTTTGTACTCAGACAGTATGCAACGAACTATCGCAATAATGAGCCAGGGCGAATTTATTATGAAAGTCTATGTTCGTAACGCCAAAGGCGAGCTGACGGACATCAAACTGGAAAAGTTCAAAGGTTTGTTTACAAAGGGAGACGATATAGCACCAATCAGCAAGGCACTCCGTTCCTTGTATAAGGGGCAATATCAAAAGGGATTGTTGTATGTCAACACAAAAGAACAGGTTTCTTGGGACGATGCAGAACCGATGGCTCTTGATGGCATTGAACCGTTGAGATACCCGAATATCAGAATGTATTTAGGTCGTTCTGCTACGCTGAGACCTTGCTTTGGCTTGGATATGGGACGACAACCGGACGAAAACTTGGCTATCGTCGGTGGTACAGCATACCAGCGTTGGGAACTTCTCTCCTCCATAATGAAAAGCTGTAAATATCGCAATTACAAGCTCCTCGTCTTTATGGCAGAGTTCTCTGACCTTATGAGTGATTTTGCACCCGACATTAGACGGATGTGCCAAGAAATACCTGGGGCAGAGTTGATGGAAACGCTTGAAGAATGGTGTGCAAAGCTCGACACACTTGGCAATTTAATTGATGAACGAAAAAATACTGAAGATATTATTTGTGTGTTTATTGGCTTGGAAATTGCCAATGTTGAATTAAGTCGTCTTCCTGATAAGACTGGAAATTGCTCCGGTGGTTCTCGCTCCTTCCTCGATACAATCAGCAAATATGCAACACCTGTTGGCGGTAGCGAAGCCGTTGAGCCGGTCCAAGAAGAACCTAATAAGACTTTCAATGCGACTCCGATAATTGATAAGCTCTTCTCGTCAGGTGCTCGTAATGGTATTCGTTGTGTTACCGAAGTAAGCGTGTACAGGCAGTTTTCGAAAATACTTAAAATCAAAGATATGTGTAGGCATAAAGTGGCATTTAGCATGAGTGCTGATGATTGCCTTATGTATCTCGGAAATAGTAATTTCCAAAAGAACATTGGCCAAAACGCAGTTTATGGCGATGGCGGAAAAGAAGTTAAAAAGCTGTTGCCCTACAAATTGCAATAAATCTTAGGAGGCATGATTATGAATGTAAATACTCAAAAGATGGAGGAGTATGCTGAGTTTTTAGAGGAAAACTCAAGGAAAATTATTGCCCTTTGCAACAAGCTGGAGGAAAACCTTGTTATGGCAGTGCAATGTATGGATCAACAGAGTGGTCGTAGTGCAGCACAGCGTATGGCACAAAACCTCGAGAACATCAAAAGTAATGTTCCTATCAGCGATGATGCATGTAAACGATTGATTTTGTCCAAGAAGTATGTTAATAGTGCCGGACAAGTTTTCGGGAGGTAAGAATAATGGAATTTGTGGTAAATGAAAGTGGTTGCAGAGCATTAAGTACGGATATGCTTTCCAACTTGAAAGAAATTGCTGGACTGGTTTCGGGAATCGACAGCCAGAACGGAACCTTGAAGGCAGCTCTTGGTGATGACTATGATGCGATTGCAAGAACTGTGCGTACTATGACCAGTGAATTGAATAGCGCCTACCAGGAACTTAACACCATTATTAATGATATGAGTGAGTATATGGCACGAGTACACGAAGCCAGAGTATCTCTCAACTAAGCCGATGGAAATAGGATATGATAAAGCTGCCTTGCAAGAATATATGGACCAAGTAGGAACTGTCGGTGAGCAAATGCACCGTCTACAGGACGAAAGCCTCAATCTCTTCAATTCTTGCAAACAGCAATACAATCGCATACATACTAAGCTCGAAGAAGTTGCACATAGAGCTTATAACCAAGTAGAAAATGCCGAGAGTATGCGGCGAAGTGCAGAACTTGAATATGAGACTGCAAGAAGAACTGCAGAAAACGCCGAAGACGAAGATACCAAAAATGCCGCTATTCAGAGAATGCAGCAAGCACAAATAATGCGAGCCGAAGCTGATGAAGAATATGCCAAGGCATCCGTTGCTTATTCAAAAGCCTCTGGCGATTTGCGAAGTCTTTCTGAGTTGTGGGAGGGAAACGCCCCTGCGCTTGAATCACAAACTCATCGCATAGTGGATGACATGGCTTCTTTTTCTCGCTTAGTTGCCAATGGTAATAGTGACCTCGGTGAGTATATGAGTATAATGGACAAGGCTCGTGCCACATTATTCGCGGAGCCCGAGGAAAGTACAGGCTCTAATGGAAATTCAAGTTCTGTCGGCTACACAACAAGTTCCGTAGAAGCCCAAGGCTCTATGGCTCATGGAGGACAACACGGAACAGGTTCTTTGTTCAAAAGTAAGCTCGGCAATGTTATTGGTGTTTTCGACGCAGCTAATGGTCTAAAAACTATCAGCATGAGCATTGATGGAAGAACACAAACCTTTCCAAGCACCAAATCTGGAATCGCCAAAGCTTACAGAACTGCACTTAAAAGTGGAGACGGCGAATTGGCTTCGTACACAAGCCAATTGTTTTCCTCCGCGACTGTTGTAGGTGAAACGGTTCGTGATGAAGGCGTGGATTTTGGCTGCAAATCTTTTCCTTCTTCCTCAAATAACAATCAAATAGCTACAGCGATGGTCGTCAATGGCTTTGTTCGGCAAGCAGATTTTGGAAAGCTTGATAACAAAACAGCACAAGACATATATAAATCGGTTTCTGAAACATTAGAAATGTTTCCTGATATTGATTTGCGCTTTGTGGGTTCCGTGCAATCACGAAATGAACATATCGCAAAGAGCCTTGAAGAAATGTACCTTGGCGCTTATCGGCAGCATTATCCTACAGTATCGGATGCAGACCTGATGCCTTTTGTACGTCAGCAAGTTTCTGAAGACATGAGGGGATTTGAACCCAGTGAACACACCATTGCACAATCACTGTTTATTAAGACGCCTCAAACTTACGGTGAAGATATAATTGCACGATTTAATGGTATTTCAATAAATGAACGATATGGTGGAGACTATAATCATTTTACCGATGTGAGAAAAAACGACGTAAAGGCAAAATGGAAACCTGCAGGATGCGACACGCCACGAGCTACTGTTGACCACGAACTCGGTCATCAGATCGCACATTTGACGAACGCTCACAATGATGCGGATATTCAAGAAATGTATTCTAATTTTATGGGTTTGACCAGCGTTCAGCGAGGCGATGTTTTGTCTGGTTACGCGGGAGAAAGTATCCATGAGTTTATTGCCGAAGGCTGGTCGGAGTATCGTAACAACCCAAACTGCAGACCTTTGGCAATCAATATTTCAAATCGCCTATTTGATTTGTATAATCAAATTAACCCACAGCGTGTGAAAGTGAGAAGGTGAAACGATGGAAATAAAAAAATTGAACTTTGAGAAGAAAGAAGTTCAGATAAAAGAAACCTATGTGGACGAAACCGGAAAGACAAGAGAACGTATCAGAAAAATTATGATGCCGACGGGAAATATTATTCCTAACGAGTCACCGCTCAGAGTTCAATCCGACAAAAAAGAATAATAAATTATTTGATCATTGCCGACCAAACTACTTACTGAAGTCCGGGGCAATGTGGTTCGCTGACCATATTGTCTCGGACTTTCTAATTCCAGTGATAATTTTGAATTAGCTAACTGTATAACTCACATTCCTCTTAATGGGGGGTTCTTTGAGTTGTTCTAATAGGCATTTCGCTAATACAATATTATCGAACCAAAACATGAGGAGATGCTTATATGGCAATAGCGAAAAAAGAAAATATTGTGGTTCGCACCATTCACGGCTCCTCCTTTTTGATTGATATTTCAGATAACTATTCAGGAGATACGTGTTCTCTTTACGAAATCAACCAAACGGGTATGTTTATCTGGAATAGCATTGACGGAACTCGCTCAATAAAGGAATTAGCTGAATTGTTGCAAGCTGCAATTATAGATGATGTTGATTTTGAGGTCCTCCATGAAGATGTATCGGAGTTTGTTTCAACTCTTATAGGAATGCGTTTTTTGGAGGGATAAGATATGGATGACGTATTTACAGATAGAATCAAAATGCAAGTATTGGACTTTGCGACAGATAAAAGAAGGCTTTGGGAGAAAAATCACCAGTTATATTCAGTTATCTTTGAAATCACTCCCAAATGCAACTTTAACTGTGTGCACTGTTATCTCCACGATCACCATGCCACAAGTGAACTTCCTTTTGAAGAGATTATAAGGATAATTGATATACTATACGAAAAAGAAGTCCTTTTCCTTACGTTAACTGGTGGAGACATATTCACTCGCAAAGATTTCCTTGATATATACTTATATGCCAAAAAGAAAGGGTTTATTATTGAACTCTACACAAACGGCGCATTGATCAGCCAAGAGATAATTGAAGTTTTTGAAAAATATCCACCTCTATTGGTTGATATTTCCTTATACGGTTCATGCGAGGAAACATACCAAAAAGTAACTGGTGTTGCGGGTGCCTTTGACAAGATAATGAAAAATATACAAGCATTATTAGATGCGGGCATTCGCGTCTCGCTTAAGGCTCCGGTTTTGAGCTTGTATTATTCCGAGCTGCCAGAAATCAAGGCTATTGCAGAATCATTTGGTATTCCGTTCCGTACTGGATTCGAAATCTTTCCTTCGATTGACAATGACGATTCCGTACAACAATATGCTGTTCCATTAGCCGACTCTTTGAGGTACGAATTTGAGGAATTTGATAAACGCCCACGCACCTTTGGAGATGATCCCGATGTCGAGGTCGTAAATCTTTTGGACGCCCGACCTCTTTTCCGTTGTAAGCTTGGACGAGCAAGTTGTGCAATAGATTTCGAGGGTAAAATGTGTCCGTGTATGTCGTTCAGACACGTTGGACAGCCTCTCACTTTAGATAGCTTTGACGGCATCTGGAAGAGCTTTAGTGAATTCCCCAAAATGAGAGCATCAAAAAATTACAAGTGTCTAAGCTGTGAAGCGTATGACTTTTGCGATATTTGCCCTGCTATGATGCAATTTGTTCATGGTGATTTAGAATATGTTGATGAGCATTTTTGCAAAAGTGCAAAGGCAAGATACGCCCACTATAAACAGGGCACTTCAATCCAAGACATTATTGCAAACCACGACCTTTAATTAGTAGTGTATAAGGGATGCTATAATCCTCTTATATAAATCTGTGAAAGGAGATACGACTATGAGCTACGAAAAGCCGCAGGTGAAAAAAGTTGAAGCTGATGTTGCAGTCCGTAATATGGCTGATGACAAAGGCGAGTGCCACGGCGGGCACTGTGTTCGTTGCATCCACGCATTTGGTTAAGTAATCCTATAAGTCCTTTTCTCTGTCTTAGATCTCAGTTAGAGTGAGTCCTTCTGGGAGGTTCATCCTGAACCGCCCCTGGGTCCAGCACATGGGCGCAGCTCCCCCTTGGCGGAGAGCTGCGCTTTTTCTGCCTTATAGGACGGAATACAGATTTGAGGTGCTGCTCCCGTTTGCTCTGTAACGGGAAGCCTTTTTCAAGTAACCATGCTGCTCCAGATCATGGAGTGCCCTCTTGACTGTGGAGCGGGAAAGTTTCATATCGGATGCTATAGTCTTGATGCCAGGCCAGCACTTGCCCTCAGCGTCTGACCGATCCCGCAGGTACATATAAACTGCCCTCGCTCTGGAGGGCAGTTCGGTGTCGGCATAGATAGTTCCAAAGTAGCTCATGTATTTTCTTCCTCCATCGATTTTATGCTTTTACCTTGCTTTCGGGTTCTCTCCTGTACCGGATTATGCGCGATACCGCCGTGTCCGGATACTGCATAACCTTGGTGTTCTGCGGCTTCCTCTGCCTTATCAGACTTAGGGAGGTTACGCACCAAGTCCACCCGATTGGCATAGGCCACCGCTCGGTTGGCTCTCTCCGGTACGGTGTACGCTTCCCCAAAGGTAATGCCCCAGTTTAGAAAGAGCTGGAGCCGGGTTCGCATGGGATGGGTACCGGTCTTCATGACAATGAAGCTGCCTTTGGGAATGGACTTCAGTTCATCGGGGGTCAGCAGGGCTCGTTCCATCATTTGCAGACTCTGACTGGGATCGTTTTTGCCACGGCTCACGGAGCCGGAGAGAACGGTGCGGCTGCCCAGGGCTTTAGAAAGAACCTCGGCGGTCTGGCTGTTGGGGGCAAAGCCACCAAAGATGGTATCCTGGCAGTTGTCCTGAATGATTTCACAGCCTTCTTTGCCGTAGTTTTTCTCCAGCTGCGCCAGCGACTGGATGATGGGTACCAACGTCAGCCGGCGAGAGCGGCCGGCAGAAAACAGGGGCAGAATATCAAAGGGCGGCATGGTTCCAAACTCGTCGCAGAACAGCACTACCCGATTCTTCAGCTTGCCACCGTTCTCATCAGCCACAGCGAACAGCTCCCGGCTGAGGTTCTGAATCATCAAGCCAGCCATGAAGTTTTTGGTCGTGTCTTCCTCCGGCAGGATCAGGAAGATGGCCGACTTCTCTGATGCAAACTTCTCTGCATCGATGGCGCTGTCGAAGCACAGAATCTGCTCCAGCTCGCTGTCCAGAAATGCATTCAGCCGGGACAGAACCGTGGACATGACGGAGGCCATGGCCTGCTCCGCACTGTTGAGGGCGGCCCCGGCGAACCATCGTGCCTTGTGATCCGGTGGCAGCTTGCCCATCAGAAGCTGGAAGTGGCTCTTGCCCTTGACGCCGCTTGGCTCCAGAAGATCCTGTACCAGCTTGAACACGGAGACAATGTGGCGGCGCTCCTGGGGATGGTCTTCGTCGGGCGGCAGGAACTCGGCCAGCATCAGGATGACAGAGGTGAGCAGACCTTCAGCGGCATCGTAGAAGAAGGCGTTCTGGCCACGGTTGCTGTCATCGCCGTCCGGGTTGACGATGGTCTTGGACAAAATCTTGGCGTATTTTTCTGCCTTGGCTCGAGCTGCCAGATTCCCCGGTTCCTTTCGGGCAATGTCCATGTATCGGTTGACCAGCGTCAGCAGATTGTTGCCATCCGAGCGGGTGGGATTTCGCAGGTCGATGACGGAGACATTGTACCCATAGCACTCCTTGGCAATGGTTCCATAATTCCGAGCCAAGTCGCCCTTGCTGTCCAGCGCCAGCCAGCTCATGCCGCTGGCACAGGCATACTCAAGATTGGGGTAGAGAAAGAAGGCGGTTTTGCCGATGCCGGAAGCACCGATCATGAGACAGTGAATATCGTCGCTGTCTACCAGAGCGGTGAGCTCGCCCTTTTTGCCTTTACACCCGAGAACCAGCCCCTGCTCTGCAGGGCGGTTGTGGCCGCTGCGCCACTCTCTGACCCTGAACGGGACATGGGCATAGATCTGCTTGATCTCCTTTGCAGTGGCCCATCTTGCGGTACCGTGCTGCCCGTCGCCGACGGTTTTGGATTTGATACCACTCAGCGTATAGTAGTGAGACAAGGCTGCCAGACAACTGATCACCAGAAACATCAGCCCACCGGCCGCCAACAAAATCAGGACTTGGTTTGGCATAGTTGACCCCTTTCAGGGCACACCACTTCCTGATCAACAGCTATTTCTGAATGCACACATCACTCTTGTTACGGCCTACTTTGGGCAACAGGAAGTGGTGTGCGTTATGTTGATTTACTGCATTACTTGTGCGTAAGATGGTTCCTCTGTGGTCAGGTCATCATTCCAATCCTTGTGTGTAGGAATCAGCCGTTCCACTGTGTATTTCTCTGCCAACTGCTCCGTCATGCGCTGGCTGGCCAGGTGGCCTGCCTCGTCATTGTCCAGACAAAGCAGAATCGTGTGGATCTGCGGCATCCGCTCCAGCATCTTCATTACCGGCTGGATGGAGGTGCCGCAGCAGGCCACATAGCTGTGGCGTTGCCAGTCTGCCGGATGGAGCGTGATGTAGGAGAGCATATCGATGGGTGCTTCGAATACATAGAGATTCCCGTCTGTGCCTATATGGTGAAAGCTGTAGCGGGGGTCGCAGCCTTCCACATTGAGCCGGAAGGCTTTGCCATAGCTGTTGGTACTCCGCTTGTGGGCGTGGCGTGGGACGCCTTCTTCGTCTGTGCCGACGAATACCGCATTGTGGTATTTTGCATCTTCGTACAGGAACTTTTCCCTGGCGAAGTGGGCTACCACACTTCGGTCAATATTCCGGTGCTTGACCAGATAGGCATAGACCCTACGCATATCGGAATGGATCGGAGGCAGGGCAAAGGGCTTTGGAGGCTCCTCAACCCGCTCTGCAGCAGAGGGATAGATGGTTCCCACTTCTCCGCCCAGCAGCATGGTCACCGCTTCGGGATAGCTGAGGTTGTAGAAGCGCTGCACAAAGCTGACGGCGTGACCACCTCTCTCCTCGGCATGGTCGTACCATTCGTTGCCGCGGACGGTGACGCTGTGGTCTTTGGCCAGTCGTTTCTCTCTGCCGGACGGAATCAGTTTCTCACCGCGGAACCGGAGAAACTCCTCCAAGTCCACAGCAGCGGCGCGCTGCTTCTGTTCTTCTGTAAAGTGAATATAGGTTGACATGGTTCCCTCCTGTTACATGGTCTGCTGATACGACTGTTGCTCCTCGTGATCATCTGCCTTGTGGCCTATGGCCATGCGCTTCTCCATCAGGCGCCTGCGCCGTTTGGAGTCAATGCGGATTCCCGCCGGGTTATGGGGCGGTGCAGAATTATCCCGGAAGATCCTGCCCATGTGATGGAGCAGTTTGGTTGCCGCCAGCATCACGGACGGATCACGAAACTGGTCGAAGCGGTCGAGGAAGAATTGGGCGTACTGGTTGCCTTGGGCAGCGGAGCGGGTGAGCCACTCTCTGGCCTGCTCCCGATCCTGCCCCACATCCCGACCCAGGAGATACAGCTTTCCCAATGTGTATTGGGCGAACGGATTTCCCTGTCTGGCAGCGGCGGTCAGGTATTCCTGCGCCTTTGCCGCATCCTTCGCCACGGACTCGCCGGCGAGGTAGAGCTTTCCCAAGCGGTATTGGGCAAACTGATTCCCATGTCCGGCAGCCTTATCCAGCCATCGCATTGCCTCCGCTGTGCGCTTCTGGGAAAGGAGCAGTTTTCCGAGGGCGTATTCCGAGAAGTTGTTTCCGGCTTCTGCGGACAATTGAAACCACCGCTCGGCTTTTTCGTGATCCCGCATGGTGGAGAGATCGTCCCGATAGAACTTTCCCAGCTGGTGGGCTGCCACCGTAAATCCCTCTGCCCAGAGCTGCTCCATCTCCCAAACCGCTTCTGCGTGTTCCTCATCCAGCGCATAGACATCCTGCAGAACGGATTTGGCGGCACGGTAACGCTGTGCTTGTTTGTATACGCTGTAGGATTGATGTTCCTCCTGTGCTTCCTCCGGCTCAGGCTCGTCCTGTAGTGCTTCATCTTCAAAAGTTGGGAGGCCGAGACGGATGTTCTCGGCCTCCCGGATGATGTCGTTCTTGATTCTGCGAAACTCTTTCTGCTGAGAAAGCGGGAGATGCTCCCGTGGTGTGCGGCTGCCATAACATTCGTTCAGCTCGTCCCGGATCTGATTCCAGGTTTCGTAGCACTTCGCCACTTCCGGCTGTCGGGACAGCTCATCCACGATGGTGTCCACCAGAGCTTTCAGTGGTTTCTTTAGATAACCGTATTGCTTTTTTCCGGTGGTGGTTTCCAGCGCCTGTACCAGCTGGCGCATCTGCTCCTCGATGACCGGATTGTCGCAGAGCTGGTGATTCATTCTGTGGATCAGCTCCCGCATGGTGTCCTGGGCTGTTTCGACCAGCTCTTTGTAGGCCACATCCTTCCGCTCGTAGATTTGATTCATCTCATCACGGAAGATGGTATTGGTCAGCTTGGAGCGCATAGCCGCAATGCCATCTCTGGTCAGGAAGCCCTCCTGGGGATTGTCCGACCAGACCATCATGTGGATGTGAGGGTGATGGCCCTCATTGTGGAAGGCTGCATACCAGCGGAAGTGATCGACCGGTATCCTCATGGCCTTGGCCAGATCCTGTGTGTGCATCATGAGCAGAGTGCGCCACGCTTCTGCATTGTCGTATTCCAGACGGGTGGCATCTTCACGGCGCAGAGAGTAGATGATGGTCCACACATTTCCTTGGTGGGACTCCAACTCGGCCATGGCTGCATCCAGGTCAACTGCCGGAGCGGAACTGAACAGGCCGTGTGCGCCGTGACGCTCCACACGAGGACGGGTGGCAATGTAGGACAGATACCCGCTCTCTGAATTCATCTCATGAAGGTTTGTGTCCAGCGCCATGGTGATGAATGCGGAGGCAGTTCCAAGCGTGGGGGTCTTGCAGTAGTCCTCGTACTCGAACAGCTCCGCAGCATCGGGAAAGTCATGGAGCAGCTTTTGAATCAGTTCCCGCTGGCCTTTGGTGGCAGGGCCGTTGCCGATCAGCATCTCCACACCCTCACGAGTGGCAATGTACTTCATGTACCCGCCTGCCTTGTCCGATTGGATGTAGCCGCTCTTTTGTACGAACTTTGCCATGGGTTACACCGACTTCTGGAAGTCCAGTGCATCCTTGAACGAGATGCGTCCGTTGGTGCGCTTCATATCCCGGATGGCCTTTCCACGCAGGCGCTGGTATTCTCCTTCGTCGATGTCGGTGTCGTAGGCGATGATCTGTCCCAGCACATTGAGATCCACGCCCTGCTTGAACAGGAGCGAGCCCATGCGCCCGGTATAGTGATCCAGTGTGCCGGTCATCATGGCAGAGAGTGCTTCGGGCAGAAAGGCACCGGCGTTCTTAGTGTTCAGGTAGCCGATATAAAACCAGAGCGCCTGCTCAACGAACTCGCTCCTGCTGGCGCAGTTATCAAGGCGCAGATAGATATCGATTTTTTCATCCAGATCCTCGGAGAGCCAGAAGCCCTTCTTGATCTTGCTGGTTTCTTTCATCAGGTCATTCACTCCTCCTTTTTCCTGGTGTCACCGCTGAAAACCCCGTCACACTGGGCGTTTCCGGCTCCATAGGGTCCAGCGGTGCATTTCATCGGTGGATTTGTCCCCGGTGTAAAAAGCCTGAAACTGCCCGCACTGCGGGCAGAAGTGGGAGAGCCGGGGGCGGTCTTGTCCCCGGCTCTTTCTCCTGCTTCGCTTTCGTCAGCTTCCCCCTCCCTTGGAAAGCGGCCCAAATCCCGCATATTTCCCCAGGGTGGGGTACACGGTCGGCCAGCCGCTGAAAGCCGCACACAGCGGCTCACACGGGGCAACACGGCGCTACATCTGCATCTCCGGGGATGCCGGACTCTGCTCTGTCAGATAATCCGCACAGCACTCCTCCAAACTCTGCCCCCAATGCTCCTGACAGTAGGTGTTCATCTTGGGAATGAACAGAGCTTGTTCCTCTGGACTGAGCCGATATTTGAAGTCCAGCTCATCGCCATTGCTACACTGCAGGAACACTTCCAGTGTGTCGCAGACGCAGCCACGCTCCAGATCGTAGTTGGCGTAGATGTTCAGCCAGTCATCGTTCTCGGTGGTGCAGACATTGGTACCAAACACTTCGTCCGCATGGAACGATACTTCCATGTAGAACTCCAGCAGGTTGTCGTTCTGAATAATATCCTCCGCAAAGGAGATGTCCTCTGCACGGAGCGTCCGACTGCCGGTGAGATACTGCGGCTCCGTTTCGTATGTGACCTCTTTTCCGTGCAGACGATCCAGGAAGATACGCCACCGTTCTTCCGGCGAAGCGGTGCTTTTCTTCATGGCGAAGTAGACAGCGCTGCTGACATCCTGGATGCGAAATCGCTTCCAGCCGTCCATGATGTTGAGCGCATCGAGGTGTCCATTGTCCAGATCGATGTCGAATGCACCGACCACTTTGCCGGTGTTGTCCAGCCGCTCCGACACATATTTTTCGAACTGCTCACGGGACAGCTTCTCTCCACGAGGAAACATTTCAGTGAAGTGTGCGGGAGCATCACTGTCTGCCTTGCGGATATAGCTGCGAAGGCGTCGAGCAGTCTGGAGGAACTCAAGATTCTCCTCTGCCAGGAAGTAGTCGGAGCTGCCGCCCTCCGTGACATGGAACACCGCAAAGCGTCGGGCAGCTTCTCGTGCTTTCTGATCGTCCTGCTGCTCTTGCCGGATCTCTGCGCTGATACGCTCATACTCCTGCCCAGGAAGCTGGCGGCACATCTCATCGATGGTCTTCTCCAGATGTTCTTCCAGTGTTTCGTCTTTCAGATGCCTGTTCAGCGCATCGTACCAACGCTCGTCAATCCAGAGAGTGATGTCTTTGCTGTTCACTGCATCACCCCCATCTCCGGGCCGCTGTATTCCATCTCAGGGAACTGTGTCATGAGATACCACACCCCATCTTTCAGATTGGCAGAATGAATGGTCTGCTCCAGCAGCTCATCGGCGGAAAGCTCCATCGTGATCCCCGCAACGCCGGGATGTGCGACAGCACTCTGCCCGTCCAGAAGGGCTTCCGCTTGTGCGGCTGTCAGCTCTACAAAGCCGCAGGGTGTCATCATAGAGAAGGCTTCCCCGGCATGGTCAGTGAGAAAACTCCGAACTGTGGACGGACGGTCATGGTGATTCTGTTCCGTCATATACTCCACGGCACCCTCTTTGCGGCTCACTGTGCCACCTCCATTTCTTCTGCGGGTTTGGGCGTAACCGGCTTCGAACTGCGGCGGGATCTGGCGGGCGCAGACGCAGCTACATCGCTCTCGTCGATGTATTCACGCACCGGAGCGGGAACATATTTCTCATAGAGTTTCACCAGTGCGTCCGTCATTTCACGGTCCAGGTCGAGTTCCTTCTTGCTCATGTAGCGTTTGAGCGCCGAGAGCTTTTCCTCATCGAAGGTGATGGTCAGGTTCACTTGCTTCATTGGCACTTCCTTTCTCAGTCGTAGTTGATGTATTCGATCTCCAGCCAGTGCGTCCACCCTCTGCCTTCCAGCTGGGTCTTCACCACACCGTTTTTGGTATTCATGGCCTCGATCACATAACCGTCACCGATGTACACGCCGATGTGTCCATCATGCCAGACGGCCAGGCCGGGAGTGTCCGGCATGGTATCAATGGGACCGGACACCGATGCGGAGTAGTACATCTGGTTTGCGCCCAGGTCGGGCATACCGTTGGTGGCATAGTCAATGGTGAGGGTTTCGGGATTCAGCCAGCCATAGCCTTTGATGAGGCCGACGCAGTCTGTTGTCCGGCCGCCCAGCCAGTTGGCCCGGATGAAATCTGCGTAGGCGCCAACGCCATCCGGGTACTGCTCCAACTTGTAAGCGAAGAGCGAATCGGTGAGGACATTGCCGTATGTTCCCCAGACATAGCCCCAGCCGGATTCCCAGGCATGAATGGCGTAGGTCACAAGGTCTGCAGCATTCTTGGTGGTGGGATCGGTGAAGGTGGAGATATCCAGTTCAATGCTGGCTCCATCGCCTCGGAGATACTCGCCGCTGTAACTGCCGCCTCCGGCGCTCCCTGCGATCATTGTGTAGATGTGGTCGATGTTGCTCTTGTCATCCTCCGTGATTGCTCTGCCAAGATGTGCTTCCAGATTGGCGTATGCCTGGTACAGCGAGACCGGTACTGCGACGGTATATTCTTCTTCCTCTGTACTTGTGGTCCCGTCCTCCAGAGTCACTTCCACTGTTCGTGTTCGAGTTTCTGTGGTATAGAAGCACTCTACAAAGCTGTCTGCTGCACTCGCAGACGGAGCGTCTGCTCCAAAGCAGAGGGCATAAAAAACGGCCTTGACTCTGATGGGGTCAAGGCCGTTGCCGCTGTCCATCTGCTCGTTGGCAGAGGACACCGCCGAGTCCAGAAGAGAAAAGGCCGAGCGCATCTCCTCGATGTGATACCGGAACTCCGCAGGAACTTCGGTGGAGAACTCGCCTCCGTAGAAGCACGCCTCCACCGAATAGTTGTTGTGTTCCGAACCGCCGGAGCCAATGGCGCAGAGCAGAGCAATCAAAAGAATGACCGGCGAAAAGACTGCCACCAGAATCCAGCCCACACCTTTTCGGGTCTTTTCATTGGTGAGGAGCATGGCGGCGGCTTTTGCAATTGCCGCAGGCACAGCCATCAGCGACCACCTGCCGATCCGAAGAGCTTCTCCTTGTAGGCCGGAGCATGAACCTCCAGCAGGTATCGTTCATTGCCGCACTTATACAGGCAGACGCCCCGCTGGGGAAACTTGATGAGGTTGTATTCGGACTCCTCCAGCTGAAGCATATCCATATAGGAGCGCTTGTCGATGGAACCGGCGTTGAACAGGAACTGGTGGGGCGGGATGCTGAACAGGGGCTTTGTCATCTCACGGACGCCTTCCTGGTCAAAGTCCTCCAGATTCTGACTGGCCAAAAGCATAGCGGATTCTTTCTTTCGTACACGCT
>NZ_NFJT01000015.1 GCF_002160015.1 Anaerofilum sp. An201
GAGGTCCGGCGCGCTGCTCTCTCGAAGCAGCTTGCTTATTATACCAACACGCCCTGCAATTGTCAACACCTTTTTTCAGGTTTTTTTGATTTTTTTCGGGGTTCTTTTTACGGGAGGGTTTCCTACTTATTATATATAGAAAAGCAGCCGCCCTCTCGGGCGGCTGCCGCTTTCTGCCTTCTTGCCGGACTCGACCTCATCCGCCCCCTTCGGGGGCGGCACACCTCTTTCCTATTATTATACACCCGGCAGCGGCAAGCGTTCGCCTTTTGCACAAAAGGAATTGTGTTTCTCTGGTCACTTTTTCTAAATCAGACCTTGACATTTGGGCTGCTATCGCGTAAAATTATCTCAAACATTTTAATTAAATTATTTTAAGTAAAATGTTTGAAGTAATTTGCAACAAAGTCTGCCGCCCTGGGGCGGCCATTGGAAAAGGAGAAATCACCATGTTTGAGAAAGTGCGCGACATCATTGTGGATACCCTGAGCTGCTCCATCGACGACGTGACCATGACCGCCAGCCTGGCCGACGATCTGGGCGCCGACTCCCTGGACGCCGTGGAGCTGAACATGGCTCTGGAGGATGCGCTGAACGTTGCCATCCCCGACGAAGAGCTGGCCAACATGAAGACCGTGGGCGACATCGTGACCTACCTGGAGGCTCACGCTGAGTAAGCTCCCTTCCCCCGCCCTGCCGCCCGTGGCAGGGCGAATTTTATACCGGGCCGCACGGCCTTTGATGACAAGGAGAAACCCGTATGGAATTGGAACAGATCCGCGCCCTGCTTGCGGCGTTTGACGAAAGCGAGGCCGTCAGCCTGAAACTTCGCTGCGGCGAGATGGACATCCAGCTGAAAAAGGCCGCTGCCTGTGCGCCGGCTGTCTCGGCTGCACCGGTGGCCCCCGTCGCTCCGGCCCCGGTGATGCCCGCCGCCCCTGCTGCCGCACCGGCCGTGCCCGAAGCCGTTTCCGCCCCGGCCGAACGTGCGGGCGAGACCATCAACGCGCCGCTGGTGGGCACCTTCTACGCCGCCAGCGCGCCCGGCGAAGCCCCCTTTGTGCAAGCGGGCAGCCAGGTGAAGCAGGGCGACACCGTCTGCCTGCTGGAAGCCATGAAGATGATCAGCGAGGTGCCCGCCCCCTTCGACTGTGTGATCGAGGAGGTGCTGGCCAAAGACGGCGAGCTGGCCGCCTTCGACAGCCCGCTGTTCCGTGTGCGCCGCCTGTAAGGGAGGGGAATTGCTTTGTTCAAACGTATCCTGATCGCCAACCGCGGCGAGATCGCGCTGCGCATCCTGCGCTGCTGCCGCGAGATGGAGATCGAAACGGTGGCGGTGTACTCCACCGCCGACAAGGACGCCCTGCACGTGCAGCTGGCCACCCAGGCCGTCTGCATCGGGCCGCCCAAAGCCGCCGACAGCTATCTGAACATGCGCGCCATCCTGGCCGCCGCGCTGAAAACCGGCTGTGACGCCATCCATCCGGGCTTCGGCTTTTTGAGCGAGAACAGCGAGTTCGCCCGTCTGTGCGCCGAGTGCGGCATCGTGTTCATCGGCCCGTCGGGCGATGTGATCGACGCGATGGGCAACAAGTCCGCCGCCCGCACCCTGATGATCCGGAACCGGGTGCCGGTGGTGCCGGGCAGCGACGGCGCGGTGGAGACCGCCGAGGACGCCGCCCGCATCGCCGAGAAGATCGGCTATCCGGTGCTCATCAAGGCAGCGGCCGGCGGCGGCGGGCGCGGCATGCGCCGCGTTTTCTCCCCCGACGAGCTGGAGAGCAGCTTTGCCGCCGCCCGCGCCGAGTCGGTGGCCTGCTTCGGCAGCGGCGAGATGTATCTGGAAAAGCTGGTGCTGCAGCCGCGGCACGTCGAGTTCCAGATCCTGGCCGACAACTTCGGCAACGTGGTGCATCTGGGCGAGCGCGACTGCTCCATCCAGCGCAAAAACCAGAAGCTGATGGAGGAAAGCCCCTGCAAGGCGCTGTCGCCCGCCCTGCGCGAGCAGATGGGCGCCGCTGCGGTGGCCGCCGCCAGGGCCGCCGGGTACACCAGCGCCGGCACGGTGGAATTCGTGCTGTCGCCCGAAGGGGAGTTCTATTTCATCGAGATGAACACCCGCATCCAGGTGGAGCACCCCGTCACCGAGATGGTGACCGGCATCGACCTCATCCGCGAGCAGATCCGCATCGCGGCCGGTCTGCCGCTGGGCTTCACCCAGGACGACGTCCAACTGCGCGGCCACGCCATCGAGTGCCGCATCAACGCCGAGGACCCCGCCCGCAATTTCATGCCCTGCCCCGGCACGGTGCAGTTTCTGCATCTGCCCGGCGGCTGCGGCGTGCGGGTGGACACCGCCCTCTACACCGGCTACACCACCAGCCCCTATTACGACTCGATGATCGCCAAGGTGATCGTCCACGCGCCCACCCGTCTGGAGGCCATCCGCCGGATGCGCCGCGCGCTGGAGGAGCTGGTGATCGACGGCATCCACACCGGCGCCGACCTGGCCCACATGATCCTGTACCACCCCGACTATATGAAGGGCAGCTACAACACCGCCTTCCTGGAGCAGCACATGGACGAGCTGCTGCGCTGGAACGAGACAAAGGAGGATGAGGCATGATGCAGAACCCGTTCGGTCAGCGCCGTGCCCGGCTGCTGGGTCTGAGCCAGCTGCGCGGAAAGACCGCCGCGCCTGCGCCCGCCCCCGCCGACGAGCCCTCCCCCTTTGTGGCCTGCGCCGGATGCGGCGAGGCGCTCTCCCGCTCCCAGCTGAAGGCGAACCTGGGAGTGTGCCCGCTGTGCGGGCATCATCACCCCATCTCGGCCCCGGTGCGCCTGGCGGCGCTGCTGGATGAGAACACCGCCCGTCCGCTGCTGTGCAAAAGCGGCTTTATGATCGACCCGCTGAAATTTTCCGGTTATGCCGAGAAGCTGGCGGGGCTGCGCCGCAAGACCGGCCTTTCGGACGCGGTGCTGGCCGCTGCCGGCAAGATTGACGGCCAGAGCGCCGTGGTGGCGGTGATGGACAGCCGCTTTCTGATGGGCAGTATGGGCGCCGCCGTGGGCGAGACCATCACCCGCACGGTGGAGTATGCACACCGCCACAAGCTGCCGCTGATTATCTTCTGTGCCAGCGGCGGGGCCCGGATGCAGGAGGGCGCCGTGTCGCTGATGCAGATGGCCAAGACCAGCGCCGCGCTGGCCCGCTTTTCCGAGGACGGCGGCCTCTACATCGCGGTGCTCACCCACCCCACCACCGGCGGCGTCAGCGCCAGCTTTGCGATGCTGGGCGACATCACGCTGGCCGAGCCGGGCGCGCTGGTCGCCTTTGCCGGGCCGCGCGTGATCGAGCAGACCATCGGCGAGAAGCTGCCCGAAGGCTTCCAGCGCGCCGAGTATCTGGAATCCCACGGCTTTGTGGACCAGGTGGTGCCGCGCGGGGAGATGAAAGCCGTGCTGGCCCGCCTGCTGCGGCTGCACGCCAAAGGAGGAAAGCGCGCATGATGAAGGAACTGGAACAGCGCATCGCCGCGCTGGAAAAACAGATCGAAGAGCTGGACGTCTCCACCGAGGTGGGGCGTCTGCAGGAGAGCCAGATGCGCCGGGATCTGGCCGAGCTGCGCGAGGCGTATGTGCCCCGCTCGGCGGCCGACCGGGTCTACCTGGCCCGCCATCCCGCCCGCCCCGGCATCACCGACTACATCGACGCCCTGTTCACCGATTTCTTTGAACAGAAGGGCGACCGCCTCTGCCGCGAGGACGGCAGCATCCTGGGCGGCGTGGCCCTCTTTCACGGCATCCCGGTGACCGTGATCGGCCACCGCAAGGGGAAATCCCTCACCGAAAACCTGGCCTGCAACTTCGGCATGCCGGGCCCGGAGGGATACCGCAAGGCGCTGCGCCTGATGAAGCAGGCCGAGAAGTTCGGCCGCCCCATCATCACCTTCATCGACACCCCCGGCGCCTATCCCGGCAAGGAGGCCGAGGAGCGCGGGCAGGCTGCCGCCATCGCGGAAAACCTGGCCTACATGAGCGGCCTCACCGTGCCGGTGATCGCCGTGGTGACCAGTGAGGGCAACAGCGGCGGCGCGCTGGCGCTGGGCGTGGCCAACACGGTGCTGATGCTGGAAAACGCCATCTACGCCGTGCTGAGCCCCGAAGGGTTTGCCAGCATCCTGTGGAAGGATTCCTCCCGCGCGGCCGAGGCCTGCGAGGTGATGAAGCTCACCGCCCGGGACCTTTTGGAACTGGGCCTGATCGACGGCATCCTGCCTGAACCGCCCGGCGGGGCGCACACCGCGCCCGCCGCCGTGTTCGAGGCGCTGGACAAAGAGCTGCAATCCCGGCTGCATGCGCTGCGCAAGATGCGCCCGGCCGCGCTGGCCGCCCAGCGGTATCAGAAATTCCGCGCGATGGGCGCGCAGAAGGAGGACGCATGAACGGTATCACCATCCTGTCTGCCGCGGCGGCGCTGCCCGCCCGGCGGATGACCAACGACGACATGGCCGCCATCGTGGACACCAGCGACGAGTGGATCTCCACCCGCACCGGGATCCGCCAGCGGTATTTCTGCGCCGGGGAGGAGACGGTGTGGCAGCTGGCCGCCCGCGCCGCCCGCCGCGCACTGGACGAGGCGGGCATCGACCCCGCCCGCCTGGCCGCCTGTGTGGTGGCCACCATGTCCCCCGCCTACGCCACCCCCTCCACCGCCTGCCTGGTGCAGCGGGAACTGGGGCTGGAGGAAAGCATCCTCTGCTTCGACCTCAACGCCGCCTGCAGCGGCTTTGTGTTCGCGCTGGAAACGGTGCGCGGCCTTGTGACCGACGAGAAGCCCTATGCGCTGGTGATCGGCGCCGAGGCGCTGAGCCATATCACCGATTTTTCCGACCGCTCCACCTGCGTGCTGTTCGGCGACGGCGCCGGCGCGGTGGTGGTGGCAAAGAGCGGCGCCCCCTTTGCCTGCGTGCACGGCGCGCGGGGAAATAGCGAGGCGCTGGTCTGCCCGGCGTTCGGCAGCGAAAAGCAGTATCTGGGGATGGACGGCCGCGCGGTGTTCCGCTTTGCGGTGGACATCCTGCCCCGCTGCATCGGCGGCGTGCTGGACAAAAGCGGCCTTGCGATGGAGGACATCGATTATTTTGTCTGCCACCAGGCCAACCGCCGCATCCTCGACCATGTGGTGAAATCCATGAAGGCGGACCCCGCCAAATTTTATATGAATCTTGCCCGTTACGGCAACACCTCGGCCGCCAGCATCCCGCTGGCCCTGGCCGACATGCACACCGAGGGTCTTCTGCGCCCGGGCATGCGCCTGGTCTGCGCCGGTTTCGGCGGCGGCTTCACCTGGGGCGGCGTGCTTGTGTGCTGGAGAGAGAAAGGAGAGCATCTATGCGACTGAATCAACTGCTTGGCACCGAATTCCCCCTGATCCAGGGCGGTATGGCCAACATCGCCACCGGTAAATTTGCCGCCGCCGTGTCGAACGCCGGCGCGCTGGGTCTGATCGGCGCGGGCGGCATGAAGGCCGACCAGCTGCGCGAGGAGATCCGCATCTGCAAATCGCTCACCGACAAGCCCTTCGGCGTGAACATCATGCTGATGAACCCCGACGCCGACGAGATGGCCCGGATCGTGATCGACGAGCAGATCCCGGTTGTCACCACCGGCGCGGGCAATCCCGGCAAATACGTCCCGGCCTGGAAGGCCGCGGGCATCAAGGTGATCCCGGTGGTCCCCGCCGTGGTGCTGGCCAAGCGGCTGGTGGCCGCGGGCGTGGACGCCGTGATCGCAGAGGGCACCGAGAGCGGCGGCCATGTGGGCGAGATGACCACGATGGCGCTGGTCCCGCAGGTGGCCGACGCGGTGGACGTGCCGGTGATCGCCGCCGGCGGCATCGCGGATGGACGCGGCCTGATGGCTGCCTTTGCGCTGGGCGCGGTGGGCGCACAGCTGGGCACCTGCCTGCTGGCCAGCGAGGAGTGCCCCATCCACGAAAACTACAAAGCCGCCATCCTGAAAGCGGCCGACAGCGACACCACCGTCACCGGCCGCATCGCCGGCGTTCCGGTGCGCATCCTGAAAAACCGCATGGCGCGCCAGTATCTGAAGCAGGAGAAGGCGGGCGCCGACAAGATGGAGCTGGAAAAATACACTCTGGGCTCGCTGCGCCGCGCCGTGTTCGACGGCGACGTCGACACCGGCAGCCTGATGGCCGGCCAGGTGGCCGGCATGGTGCACGAGATCCGCCCGCTGCGCGCGATCTTTGAGGACATGATGAGCGGCGCCAAGGACTGCCTTGCCCGCCTGAACGAGGAAGGCGTATGAGCCGGTTCGATTTGTCCCGCCTCCCGGTCCCGGTGATCCAGGGCGGCATGGGGGTGGGCGTTTCGCTGGGGAACCTGGCCGGGCATGTGGCCGGATGCGGCGGCATGGGCGTGATCTCCACCGCCAACCCCGGCTATGCCGAGCCGGATTTCTGGCAGGACCCGGGCGCGGCCAACCTGCGCGCCCTCACCGCCCAGATCCGCAAGGCCAAGGAGATCGCCGGCGGGATGGGGATGGTGGCCATCAACGCGATGGTAGCCACCACCCGCTACGCCGAGACGGTGGCCGCCGCCATCGCCGCCGGTGTGGACGCGGTGATCTCGGGCGCGGGGCTGCCGCTGGAGCTGCCCGGTATCCCCGGCGCCGACCGGGTGGCGCTCGCGCCCATCGTGTCGGGCGGGAAGGCCGCGAACACCATCTGCAAGCTGTGGCACCGCCGGTTTTCCCGCATGCCCGACTTTGTGGTGGTGGAAGGCCCGCTGGCCGGCGGGCACCTGGGATTTTCCCGGGAGGAGGCCGAGCATCCCCGCCCGCTGGAGGAGCTGGTGGGCGAGGTGTGCGCCGCGCTGGAGCCGTGGCGCGCCCGGTATGGGCAGGAGATCCCCGTCTTTGCGGCGGGCGGCGTGTTTGACGGGGCGGACATCGCCCGGATGCAGGCCGCCGGCGCGGCGGGCGCGCAGATCGCCACCCGCTTCATCGCCACCGAGGAGTGCGACGCCGCCCCCGCCTACAAGCAGCGGATGGTGGAGGCCAAAGCCGAGGACGTGCGCATCGTGAAAAGCCCGGTGGGCATGCCGGGACGCGCGCTGTACAGCCCGCTGATCCGGCGGCTGGAGACCGAGGGGCGCATCCCGCCCACGCGCTGCGCGAACTGCCTTGTCCCCTGCGACCCCGCCGCCACCCCCTACTGCATCACCCGCGCCCTCATCGAAGCGGTGAAGGGCAACTGGGAGGAAGGGCTGTTCTTCTGCGGCGCGAACGTGGGCCGCATCCAGGGCATCACCACCGTAAAAACACTGATGCAGCAGCTGACCACAGAATGGCAGACAGCCAGAAGGAGCAAACCATGAAACTTGCATTTTTATACGCCGGGCAGGGCAGCCAGCACGCCGGCATGGGCAAAGACCTGTATGAGCACAGCGCGGCCTTCCGCGCCGTGTTCGACAGCGTGCAGCTGGACTTCGACCACAAAGCCCTCTGCTTCGACGGCCCCGACGAGACCCTCTCCGACACCCGCTACACCCAGCCCTGCATGGTGGCCTTTGCCTGCGGCGTGACCGCCGCGCTGGCCGCCGAGGGCATCCTCCCCGAAGCTACCGCCGGCCTGAGCCTGGGCGAGTATTCGGCGCTGGCCTGTGCCGGCGTGTTCACCCCCGAGCAGGCCATCCGGCTGGCCGCCTTCCGCGGTGCGGCGATGGCAAGCGCGGTGCAGGGTCGTGCCTGCGGCATGGCCGCGGTGCTGGGCCTTGCGCGCGAAACGCTGGCCGCATGCTGTGAACAGGCATCGGAACAGGGCGTGTGCGAGATCGCGAACTACAACTGTCCCGGCCAGCTGGTGATCGCCGGCGACGAGGCCGCCGTGAACGCCGCCTGCCAGCTTGCCAAGGAGGCGGGCGCCCGCCGCTGTGTGCCGCTGAAGGTCAGCGGCCCGTTCCACACCAGCCTCATGGCCCCGGCGGGCGAGGCGCTGCAGGAGCGCTTTGCAGACGAGGCCTTCGGCGAGATGAATCTGCCGGTGGTGTTCAACTGCCTGGGCCGCGCCAAAGCGGAGGAGGAGAGCATCCCCGCGCTGCTGGTGCGGCAGGTGCAGTCCAGCGTGTATTTTGAGGACAGCATCCGCTGGCTGGAGGAACACGGCTTCGACACCGTCGTCGAGGTGGGGCCCGGCAAGGCGCTGTCTGCCTTTGTGAAAAAGACCGCCAGATCCATCCGTGTGCTGAACGTGGAGGATGTGCCCAGCCTGCAGGCCACCGCGGCCGCCCTGAAAGGAGAAAACGCATGAGTGAGATCACACGCGCCGCCATCGTCACCGGCGGCAGCCGCGGCATCGGCCGGGCGGTCTGCCTGGCGCTGGCCGCACAGGGCATGAACGTGGTTGTGAACTACGCCGGCAGCGCAGCCGCTGCCGAGGAGACCGCCGCCCTCTGCCGCGAAAAGGGCGTGGAGGCCATCACGGTGCAGGCGGACGTCTCCTGTGAAGCGGGCGCCGAGGCCCTGTTCGCCGCCGCCACCGCCGCTTTCGGCCGGGTGGATGTGCTGGTGAACAACGCCGGCATCACCCGCGACGGGCTTATCCTGCGCATGAGCGAGGAGGACTTCGATGCGGTGCTGTCCACCAATCTCAAGGGCGCGTTCCTCTGCGCCAAAAAGGCCGCCCGCCTCATGATGAAGCAGCGGTATGGGCGCATCGTCTGCATCTCCAGCGTGGTGGGCGTGCGCGGCAACGCCGGGCAGGCCAACTATGCCGCCAGCAAGGCCGGCGTGATCGGCCTGGTGAAGTCGCTGGCCAAAGAGCTGGCCAGCCGCGGCGTGACCGCCAACGCGGTGGCCCCCGGCTTCATCGACACCGACATGACCCGCGCGCTGCCCGAGGCGGTGCGGGAGGGCATCCTCTCCCAGATCCCGCAGGCGCGGTTCGGCGAAGCGGCCGACGTGGCCCATGCGGTGGCCTTCCTCTCCGGCGAGAACGCCGGCTACATCACCGGCCAGGTGCTGTGCGTGGACGGCGGCATGGCGATGTGATCGTCCCGCTATTTTCGGCTGTTTTATGGTACAATCAGAAAAGGAGAACGATATGAAACGCAAGGTTGTGATCACCGGCATCGGCGCCGTGACCCCCATCGGCAACACCGCCCCCGCCAGCTGGGCCGCCGCGAAGGCCGGCACATGCGGCATCGCCCCCATCACCCACTACGACACCTCCGCCCAGAAGGCCAAGCTGGCCGGTGAGGTGAAGGATCTGGACGTGGAACAGTTCATCGACAAGCGCGAGGCCCGCAAGATGGACCGCGTGACCCAGCTGGCCATGGTGGCCGCCCACGAGGCCATGCAGGACAGCGGCCTTGTGATGGAAAACGAGGACGCCACCCGCTGCGGCGTGATCGTGTCCAGCGGCATCGGCGGGCTGAACACCATCGAGTTGGAGCACACCAAGGGCGAGCAGAAGGGCTTCGACCGCGTGTCCCCCTACTTCATCCCCATGGTCATCTCCAACATGCCCGCCGGCCACATCGCCATCCAGTACGGCTTCAAGGGGATGTGCAGCTGTGTGGTCACCGCCTGTGCCAGCGGCTCCAACGCCATCGGCGACAGCTTCCGCCAGATCCGCGACGGCTACGCCGACGTGATGCTGTGCGGCGGCACCGAGGCCTCCATCACCCCGCTGGGCGTGGGCGGCTTCACCTCGCTGAAGGCCCTGCACACCGGCACCGACCCCCTGCGCGCCTCCATCCCCTTCGACGCCGAGCGCAGCGGCTTTGTGATGGGCGAGGGCGCGGGCATCCTCATCCTGGAGGAGTACGAGCACGCCAAGGCGCGCGGCGCCCACATCTACGCCGAGCTGGCCGGCTATGCCTCCAACTGCGACGCCCACCACATCACCGCGCCGGCCCCCGGCGGCGAGGGCGCCGCCCGCTGCATGAAGCTGGCGGTGGAGGACGCGGGACTGGCCCCCGAGGACATCGGCTACATCAACGCCCACGGCACCTCCACCCCGATGAACGACTCCTGCGAGACCGCCGCCGTCAAGACTGCCTTCGGCGACCATGCCCGCGCGCTGTGCATCAGCAGCACCAAATCCATGACCGGCCATCTGCTGGGCGCTTCGGGCGCGGTGGAGGCCATCTTCACGGCGCTGGCCGTCCGCGACGGCTTTGCGCCCCCCACCATCGGCTATCAGCAGCCCGACCCCGCCTGCGATCTGGACATCGTGCCCAACCACGGCCGCGCGGTGGCGCTGAAGGCCGCCGTATCCAACAGCCTGGGCTTCGGCGGGCACAACGCCAGCCTGGTCATCACCAAATGGGAGGAGTGACAACGATGCAGCTCGATTCCAATCAGATCCAGGAGATCCTTCCCCACCGCTGGCCGTTCCAGATGGTGGACCGCATCACCGACTGCGAGCCGGGCAAATCGGCCAAGGGCATCAAGTGCGTGTCGGTGAACGAGGCGCAGTTCTGCGGCCATTTTCCCCAGTATCACGTGATGCCGGGGGTGCTGATCATCGAGGCGCTGGCCCAGGTGGGCGCGGTGGCGCTGCTGACGATGGACGAATTCAAGGGCAAGACGGTGTTTTTCGGCGGCATCAGGAACGCCCGCTTCAAGCAGCAGGTGCGTCCCGGCGACGTGCTGGTGCTGGAGTGCGAGCTGATCAAGCTGCGCGGCAGCGTGGGCATCGGCAAGGGCGTGGCCACCGTGGACGGAAAAGTGGCGGCAATGGGCGAATTCACCTTTGCCGTGGGCTGATTTTTCACCGCGGGTGTGGTATACTGGTCCTATCGGACCGTCCATCCCGCACCGCAAAGGAGCATCCCCATCATGCTGAAAGCGAGTTTCGCACAAATCTACACCAAGTTCAAGATGCACTTTTACCGCCAGGTATTTTCCCGGTTCCAGAGCCGCGAGGCCACGCTGACCACCGTGGAGACCTTCTGCATGGAGATCATCCAGGCGCTGAACAAGCCCACCATCAACGAGTTCGCCAGCTTCATCCAGATCTCACCCCCCAACGCGGCCTACAAAGTGAACAGCCTGATCCAGAAGGGGTATCTGGAGAAGGTGCGCTCCGAAAGCGACCGCCGGGAGTACCATCTGTGCCCCACGCCGAAATACTACGAGTATTATAATGTGAGTTACGCCTATCTGGATACGGTGATCGACCGCATCCAGCAGCGCTTCTCCCCCGAGGAGATCGCCCGGCTGACCGAGATGCTGGACATCGTCTGCAACGAGCTGATGCCCGAGATCCCGCTGCCCGCCGAGGCCGGCAAAGACAACCCCATCGTGTGACGCATTTTGTGCACACGCCCCCTTTTTCGGCAAAATACCGGTTTTTTTGTGTGGTATTTGTACAAAAGCCACCTTGACGCAGCTTTTGTGCCGATGCTATAATGAAAGCCCACCCCAAACGGGGCGGCTTGGCTTCACACACATCAAAAGGGGGTTTTGTTATGTTGTCTTCCACCCGCGCCTTCACCGAGCTGCTGGATGCAAAGAACTTCAGTTACCGCGACCTCGGTCCCACCAGTTCCGGCCGCGACGGTCTGTCCGTCGGCATCGGCGGTGAGAATATGTCCGGCGTCACCATCCGCTTCTTCTTCGACACAGACTGCCACGGCGCCGGCCTGCGTGTGTTCGACATCCTCAAGTTCACCGACGAACAGCGCCCCAAGATCCTGGAGACCATCAACAAGCTGAACCAGGACTACCGCTTTGTCAAGTTCTGCGCACAGGACGACGACAACACCGTGCAGATGGAGATGGACCTCATCTTCCGCGACAACGATGTGGCGGAGATCTGCGAGGAGGCCATGGTCCGCGCCTACCAGATCTGCGACGACGCCTACCCCACCCTGATGAAGGCGCGCTGGAGCTGATCCTGCGCCATCCATAACGAGACAAGCCCTCTGTTTTTCCACATCCATGCGGATGTTTGTGGAAAACAGAGGGCTTCTTTTTGTTTTTACAGATAAAATATCAGGATACCGGCCAAAATCAGGGCGTTGCCGGCCAGCTTGCGGCGGGTGATGCGCTCGCCCAGGAACACCCGGCTGAGCACCAGCACGAACACATAGCCCAGCGCCTCGATGACCGGGGCGTTTTTGAAATCCGCGCCCGAAAAGGCGGCCACCGTCAGCAGCGTGCTGCACAAAAGCAGCCCGTAGCCGGTGAGGACAAAGGGATTGCAGTATTCAAAAAACCAGTTCTTGTGCGGGCGGTTTGCCCCCGCTTTGAGGATGATCTGGCTGACCGACGCCAGCGCCACCGACGCGGCCAGCAGCCACAGGTATTCATTCATCGCTGTTCACCAGCAGGGTGCCGCACAGCACCACCGCAACCCCCACCAGATTTTTCACCGTCACCGTCTCGTGGAACACCAGCGCGGCGGCGATCATGCTCCACACAATGCCCACCGCGCGGTTGGCATAGGCCATCGAGACCGGCGCGCGCTTGAGGATCTGCTGCCACACCACCGCGTACACCGCCAGCAGCAACAGCTCGGCGCCGTACAGCGCGAAAAAGGCAGGCGAACCGAACGGGCGCCCGGCCGCCAGCTTTGCGGTGACGCTGCTGAGGGTGTACAGCAGCACCGCCGCCTGCAAAACGGCGATCAGCCCCAGCTTTTTTGCCTTATCCATCGGTCTCCTCCGTCGTCTCGCGCACCACATACTGCGGCGAATTGTTCATGCAGATGTACATGCGGCCGATGTATTCGCCCGCCATGCCCAGCATCACCAGGATGATGCCGCACAAAAACAGCAGCATCGCCATCAGCGAGCTGTATCCCATCGGCACGTCGCTGTACAGAAAGTGCTGCACGATGGTGACCAGCATATAGAGGAATCCCCCCGCCGCGCACACCACGCCGGTGATGGACGAGATGCGCAGCGGGATGATGCTGAAGGCGGTGAACCCGTTCAGCCACAGGCCCAGCAGCTTGGAAAAGTTGTAGCCGGACTCCCCCTTTTCGCGGCTGCGGTGGGTCACCGGCACATTGACGATGCGGGAAAAGGCCCGCAGGATCAGCCCTTCGGTGTAGGCATACGGGCCGGTGTAGCGGCAGATCTCCTCCACCACCCGCCGGCGCATCGCGAAAAAGCTGGTGATCTCCAGCCCCTTGGGCTTGTGCAGGAAAAAGCGCAGCATCGTCTCGTTCATCCAGCTGCCGAAGTTGCGGAAGGCCGAGTGCTGCTTGTGGTTCCACAGATAGGAGGCATACACCACGTCCACCTCGTCGGTGAGCGCGTCCAGCAGGCTGAACACCTCGCAGGCGGGGGTCTGGCCGTCGTCGTCCAGGCAGACCACCGTCCTGCCCCGGCTGGCGCGCAGCCCCGCCATGATGGCGGCCTGCTGGCCGAAATTCTTGGCCAGGCAGATGCCCTGCACACGGGGGTCGGCCTGGGCCAGCGCGCGGATGACGCGGTAGACGTCGTCGGGGGAGCCGTCGTTCACCAGCACCACCTCATAGGATACCGCAGGCCGGGCGGACATGGTGGTGCGGATCTCCTCCACCACCTCCCCGATCGTTTCCTGCGAGCGATAGCACGGGATGACAAAGCTGACATCCGGCTGTACAGATCGATTCATGCGTTTCCTTCCTTCACCACAAGATCCAGTTCTTCCCCCGCAAGGCCGCAGAGGGCGGCCGCCTGCCGGGCGGTGGGGGCCGCCGCCACAAAATAGCCGTACCGTCCGGCGCTGTCCTGCACGTCGCTTTGCTGGGGCACCGAGTTCACCTGCGCGGCCCGGAGCGCTTCGGGATGCTTGCGGCGCAGTGTTTTGAGCAGATCCAGCTCCTGCTGGTTGAACACGAACCGCACCGCCGCGCCGCCCGTCTGGCCGGGCTTCAGCTCCAGCGGCAGGCCCAGCGCGGTGTCCAGCAGATAGCCGGTGTAGTCGTGCCCGGTGGACAGGGGCACCAGATGGGTGCCGATGAAATCGCCGCCCATCCGCGCGCCGATCTCCATGATGCACAGGCGGCCGTCGGGCGAGAGGCGGAATTCCGAATGGCTGGCCCCGCTGCGGATGCCCAGCACATCCAGCGCCCGCGCCAGCACCGCCTTCACCGCGCGCTGCGCCTGCTCCGACAGGCCGGACGGCTGCAGGTGCCCGGTCTCGATGAAGTGGGGCGCGCCGGTGGTGAATTTGCGGGTGAAGGCGAGGAAATGGTGGCTGCCGTCCTGGCTGATGCCCTCGCAGCTGAACTCCATCCCCTCAAAATATTCCTCCACGATCGCCTTTTTTTCAAAGCTGGCCGCCACCGCCGCACGCACGGCGCCCGGCAGCTGGGCCGGGGTGTCCACCCGGCAGACCCCGCGGCTGCCCGAGCGGTCGGTGGGCTTGACGATCAGCGGGAAGCGCAGGCCCTGGGGCACCTTGTCCCCGTCGGCCAGCGCAAAGCCAGGCACCGGCAGGCCGGCCCGGGCCAGCGCGCGGCGCATCGCGTATTTGTTGGTGCAGCACAGGGTGGTGTCGGGCGGATTGCCCGGCAGGCCCAGCGCCGCCGCCACCTCGTTCACCGTTTTCACGGCCAGGTCGCTGCCCGCGGTCACCACGGCATCCGGTGCGATCCCGCGGCATTTGGCCAGGATCTGCCCGGTCTCGGTGATGCTGATGGGATAGAACTCATCGGCGTAGGGGCGCGCCACCGCGCCCTCCTCCCAGGCGAACACATGGGTCCTGTACCCGCGGCTGCGCGCTTTCAGCACCAGCGGCAGCTGGTATTCGTTGGCCCCGATGACCACCACATTTTTCTGCGGCATGAAACATTCACCTCTGTTTGCTGTGAAATCGGCCAGGAATCACCTTCCTGCGTAGAAGTCGTACACGCCCTGCACCACGGCATCGGCGTCGGCGCGCGCAAGGCCGTTGTACAGCGGCAGACGCACCAGGCGGTCGCTCTCGGCGGTGGTGAAGCGGTCCTCGCCGGCAAACCGGCCGAATTTGCGCCCGGCCGGCGACGAGTGCAGCGGCACATAGTGGAACACCGCCTGGATCCCGCGCTGCTTCAAAAAGGCGATCAGCGCGGTGCGCTCGGCGAGATCCCGCGTTTTGATGTAGAACATATGAGCGTTGTGGGTGCAGTGGGCCGGGATGGCGGGCAGGGCGATCCTCTCCCGCGCGGCCAGCTCGGACAGCTGGGCGTGATAGTAGTTCCAGCTGTCCATCCGGGCGGCGGCGAGGGCGGGGGCCTCCTCCAGCTGGGCCCACAGATAGGCGGCGTTCAGGTCGCTGGGCAGGTAGCTGGAGCCCTTGTCCACCCAGGTGTATTTGTCGATCTGGCCGCGGAAAAACTTGGAGCGGTTGGTGCCCTTTTCCCGCAGGATCTCGGCCGGTTCGATCCAGCTTTCGTCCCGCAGCAGCAGCGCGCCGCCCTCGCCCATCGAGAAATTCTTGGTCTCGTGGAAGGAGACGGTGCCGAAATCGCCCAGCGTGCCCAGCGGCCTGCCCTTATACCGGCTGCCCACCGCCTGGGCGGCGTCCTCCACCACATACAGGTTGTGGCGGCGGGCGATGTCCAGGATGGCGTCCATCTCGCAGCCCACGCCCGCATAGTGCACCGGCGCGATGGCGCGGGTGCGGGGGGTGACGGCCTGCTCCACCAGCGTCTCGTCCAGGTTCATCGTGTCGGGGCGGATGTCCACAAACACGCAGGTCGCGCCGCGCATCACGAAGGCGTCGGCGGTGGAGCAGAAGGTGAAGCTGGGCAGGATCACCTCGTCGCCGGGATGGATGTCGCACAGCAGCGCCGCCATCTCCAGCGCGTGGGTGCAGCTGGTGGTGAGCAGCGCGCGCGCCGCGCCGGTGTCGGCCTCCAGCCAGCGGCTGCACAGGCGGGTGTATTCGCCGTCGCCGCAGATCTTGTGGGCCTCCACCGCCCGCTGCATATATGCAAACGCCTTCGGCGCAAAGGGGGGCTGGTTGAAATGGATCATACGGCATCGTCCTTTCCTTCGGGCAGCTGGTAGATGCGCACCGTGTCGCTGGTGAAGACGCAGGGCAGAAATTGCAGCCCCTCTTCGCTGCCTTCCTTCATCTGGCTGCTGTACACGAGATAGTCCACCCCGTGCTTTTCGCACAGCTCCAGCACCGTTTCGGGGGAGGAAGCGGGATCGAAGATCGCGGCGTTGTCGGCCTTGCGCTCGTCCACCCACATCCAGGGCGCGGTGTCGGCCACATAGGTGTAGCCCTCCAGGATCGCCTGCCGCCCCGAGAGGGCGGTGTAGAAGTTGGAGATGCCGTCGCCGTGCAGGTTGTCGCTGTGGATGCGGTTGGTGGCAAAGCGGATGGAGGGGTCGGTGTTGTCCCGCAGCCAGAGGGCGGCGGCCTCGTCGTCGGTGTTCATCACGGTGTCGTAGGGGTATTTCTCCAGCACGCCCACGTCACGCAAAAAATACCGCGCGCCGCTGCCGAACACATGCACATAGTAGAACATCGCGGTCACCGCGCCGACCGCCGCGCCAAACAGCGCCAGCTTTTTCAGCCAGCCGCGGTGCAGACGGTCCACCCCGTCCACCGCCAGCAGCGTGAGGAAGAACAGCGCCAGCAGGAAGAAATACACCTGGCTGAAATGCGGGTGGCGGAAGATGAAGAAGGCGAGCAGCCCGCCCAGGGCGCAGGCGTTGGCCAGCAGCCGTCCGGCGTCCAGCTTCCAGAAGCGGCGCGCGTCGGCCGCCAGACCGGCCAGCCACGGGATAAACAGCGCCGGAGCCATCAGAGCGGTCTGCACCACCCACAGCACCGGGGCCACCTTGGCCGACAGGCCGTACCGGATGCCGTCCAGCCAGCTGAGCACCGCCGCCAGCGGCGTGCGGGAGACCGAATCGGTGAAACTGAGCATCATGCCGCCGTTCGCGCCCGCGCTGAACAGCGCCATATACAACACGCCGAAGGCGGCGGCCATGCCGGCAAACAGCGCCAGCGCCTTCAGCCCCGCTTTGCGGCGGGGGACCAGGAACACCAGCGAGGCCGCGCACCCGGCCAGCAGGAGGCCGCCCACCGGGCCTTTTGCCACGGTGAGCATCACAAAGGCGCAAAGGGTGGCCGCCAGCTGTATCCAGCCCACCTTGAAGTTCTGCCGAGCGGCCAGCAGCCACATCCCGGCGAAGATGCACAGAAAGACGGTGGCGGTGGTCTGGCTGGTGATGTTGGTGAGCAGATGGGTGATGTTGGTGTTGCCGAAAACCGACAGGCCGTTCGGCAGGATGGTCCACAGGCCGGCGCACCCGAAGCAGAACAGGCCGAACACGAACAGCAGGTTCTTGCGCAGCACCCGCCCGTAGAACACCTGGCTGAACCGGTAGAGGCAGACGATCAGCGCCGCCAGCATGGCCGGCTGCAGATAGAAGGCCAGCACCTGGTAGCAGTCCTGCCCGCTGACAGTGGACAGCGCCGCGCACAGCAGCTCGGTGAGATAATGGTAGGCCAAACGGACGTTATAAAACCGGATCTCCTGCGGAGGGAAGGCGATCTGGAAGCTCTTGGCGTTGCCCACCAGATACAGCAGGTCCTGGTCGATCAGCACATCGCCGGCGCGGGAAGGCAGCGCGTATTTGATCACCGCCGCAAAGGCGTTCGCCGCCACCAGAAAGGAGAACAGCAGCGCCAGCAGGCGGCGGTGGGGCGCCTGCCACACCCGGCGCGGGGAGACGAACCGTCCGCCTCCGCTGCGCCAGGCGCACACCGCCAGGATGCTCAGCACCAGCGGCACGCCGCGCACCAGCCACAGCGCGTCCAGCCGCACCGACACACAGTAGGCGCAGGCCAGAAACCCGCTGCCCAGCAGGATGACCAGCGGGGCGCGGAAGCCGGGCATTGCCCGGTCCAGCCCCGAAAGCCGGGCCAGCTGCATGCCCGGCAGCACAATGTACAGCGCGATCGCCAGCCAGAAGATCACCAGCCCGCCCACGCTGCCGCCGGCCCATACGGCCAGCGCCGCATACACCGCCAGGCAGACCGCGCACAGGGCAGCCGCCGTTTTGGGAAATCCACGGTAGATCCGCAGTATCCGTTCTTTCATGATCCTATCCTCCGCCGCGGCGCATCGCGCCGCGTTGTTCCACTGCATTCTTTGTACTTTATTATACCGTTCCGGCGCTGAATGTGCAAGGAGCTGTCCCCCTTGCGCAGACAGAACAGGGCGGCCTTTTCCCCGGGAAAAGGCCGCCCTGCGGCTTGTTCGGTTGGCTTCAGCCCAGCGCCTCGGCGGTCTGCACGCCGTCCAGCGTCCTGCCCTCGTCGTAGTTCACGCCCAGCGGGAACTCCACGTCCGGCAGACCCAGCTGATCGGCCGACACCGTCACGCCCTCGGGGCGGAAATGCTCGTTGAGGATCTTGGCGGTGTACTCTTTTTCGATGCCGTACAGGCTGCCATTCCCGTCCACCGTGATCGGCCCGCCCGCGCAGCGCACCATATAGACGTCGGCGGCGGTGAGGTCTTTCAGCGACAGATACAGGCCCGCCAGATCCATCAGTGACAGGTCGGTGTTCACATAGTGGGCCACCATCTTGGCCACCTTCATCGCGTCGCCGATGGGGTAGTCGTTCATAAAGGTCTTGAACACCGCGGCGTAGAAGCTCTGCTGCAGCTCCAGGCGGTCGTAGTCGCTGCGGGCGGTGTTTCGGTTGCGCAAAATCAGCTCGGCGCTCTGGCCGTCCACCTTCACGTCGCCCTCTTGAAAGACCACGTTGCCCTTTTTATCCACCAGATCGCGCGGGATGTGCATCCAGATGCCGCCCATCGTGTCCACCATCGTGCGGAAGGCATTCACGTCCATCACCACATAGTTGTCGGCCTTCAGGCCGAACAGCTGGTACACCACATTGGCCGTGTTCGCAATACGGTTTTCCTCTTCCGGGCCGTGCATGAAGGCGCCGTTGATCTTTGCGGTGTACTCCTCTGCCAGCTCGGGGCCCACATAGGTGTCGCGCGGGATCTGCAGGATCGACAGCTTGTTGTTCTTGTGATCCAGGCGGATATACATCAGCAGGTCGGTGTTGCCCAAACCCTCGCCGTAGCTGCGCTCTTCCTCCGTGACGCCGTTGTCGATCACGGCCAGCAGCAGATTGTAGACATCCTTTTCCTCCACATCGGCCAGCGGGTCGCTCTCGGCGCCGCCGATCGGCTGGTAGCTGGTGGGCAGATTGCCGGCGCTGCCGGTCTCCAGCAGGCTGTCGTATTCAAAGTATACCTTGAGAGCAATGGCCACCACGGCCACCAGCAGGGCCGCGACCGCCACCGCGATCCACAGGCCGACTCTGCGCTTGGGTTTGGATGGATTCATTGTATATGCTCCTTCTTTTCCTGCCGCCGAGGGCGGATTCTTATGGTAAGATTGGGCCGTTTTGGCCCGGCACAACCATCATCATACCAAAAAACGACCATCTTTGCAAATATCTTCCGGCTTTTTCACAGGCTGGGAACAAAGATTCACAAAATGTTCAAACAATCGCAGCGCGCGGCGGCTGGACATGACCAGATTTTCGGGATGCCACTGCACCCCCAGCATCCGGCCGTCCTCGCTCTCCACCGCCTCGACGATACCGTCTTTGGTGAAGGCGGTGGTGAGCAGGCTGCCCGCCTCCTTCACCGCCTGGTGATGGAAGCTGTTGGTGCGGTATTTTTCACCCAGCAGCTTGTGGAGCCGGCTGTCCCACACGGGGTAGACGGTGTGGATGCGCTGGGCGCGTCCGGCGGCGGGGTTTTGGGCATGGCAGCCCGCCTCGGGGCACTGGGAGGGGATGTCCTGCCACAGGCTCCCCCCGCAGCCCACCGCCATCACCTGCATGCCCCGGCAGATGCCGAACACCGGTTTTTTCTGCTCCATCGCCAGGTGCAGCAGGATCAGCTCGGCGTCGTCCCGCCCGCGGCAGATGGCGCTGGTTTTGGGGTGCGGCTCCTGGCCGTACAGCGCGGGGTCGACGTCCTCGCCGCCCGCCAGCAGCAAACCGTCCGCCAGAGCCATCCAGTCCTCGGCGGCGCCGCGGTCGAACGAGGGGGTGATGGGCGCCAGCAGCGGCATGCCGCCCGCCGCCGCCACTGCGTTCACATAGTCCTGGCCCACCCGGTAGCCGGGCAGCACTTCGCCGGTGGTGGGCACCACCGGGATGAGAATTTTGGGCTGCATACCGTTTCCTCCTTCTTCTTATCCGCGCAGGCGGTGGGCCGTGCAGCCGTGCATCGGCAGCCCCAGCGCCAGCCGCCGCGCCATATCCAGCGCCTTCTGGCTGGCCGCCAGGCGCACCACGTCGCGGGTGCGGTGTGCCATCAGCATCCTGTGCACCCACACGGTGTCCCCCATCGCGGCCGCGATGTAGACAAGGCCCACCGGTTTTTCCTCGGTGCCGCCGCCCGGCCCCGCGATGCCGGTGATGCCCACGCCCACCGTCGCGCCCGCCCGGCGGCGCACACCGTCGGCCATCTGCAAGGCCACCTCGGGCGACACCGCGCCCTTCTGGCGAAGGGTGCCGCTGTCCACCTCCAGCAGCAGCTGCTTGATGTTGTTGGAATAGCTGCACACGCCGCATTCAAACATCTCGCTGCTGCCCGGCACCGAGGTGATCCGCTCGCTGACCAGGCCCCCGGTGCAGCTCTCGGCGGTGGCGAGGGTCATACCGGCGTCGATAAAGGTGCGCACCACCGTGTATTCCATCCCCTGCTCGCCCTCGGCATAGATATGGTCGCCCAGGATGGCGTAGAATCTGTCGGCCAGCTTGCCGCACATCGCCTGCGCCGCCTGTTCGTCGGCCGCGCGCGCGGTGATGCGCACCACCACCTCGGCGGTCTTGGCGTACAGGGCGGCGGTGGGGTTCTCCCCCTCCAGCAGTTCGGCCACCATGCCCTCCAGCTGGCTCTCCCCGATGCCGTACACCCGCAGCATCCGGCTGTGGAGCACGCACTGCTGCATGGTCTGCAGAAGGGGGCGGACCTCCTTCTCAAACATGGGGATCAGCTCTTTGGGCGGCCCCGGCATCAGGAAGGCATACCGGCCGTTTTGCACGAACATCGCGCCCGGCGCGGTGCCGTTTTCGTTGGCCAGCGTGCGGCCGTTGGCCGGCACCATCGCCTGCTTGCGGTTGTTTTCCGACATGGGGCGGTGGCAGTCGCGGAAAAAGCGCTCGATCTTTTTGTATTCGGCCTCGTCGAAGCGCAGCGGGTCGCCGTATTCGGCAGCCACCGTCTCCTTGGTCAGATCGTCGGCGGTGGGGCCGAGGCCGCCGCTGTACAGCACCACCTCGCTGCGCTCGCGGGCGGTGTGCGCCACCTGGGCCAGGCGCTGGGGGTTATCCCCCACCACGCACTGGAAATGGACCGTGAAGCCCAGCGCTGCCAGCTGGCGCGCCAGATACTGGGCGTTTGTGTTCAGGATGTCGCCGAGCAGCAGCTCGGTTCCCACTGCGATGATCTCTGCATTCATTCTGTTCGCCTTCTTCTCTCAGTATTCGGCTGCCAGCGGGGGGATGTCGCCCACCTTCAGGCGCACCACGTCGGCCTGTTCGGCCGCCTCCCGTTCCAGCTCGGCCAGGCCGGGCATCGCCGCCTCGGCGGCCTCGATCTCCTCCAGCGTGGGGCGGGTCTTGGGATGGGGCGGGGTGAAGATGGTGCAGCAGTCCTCGTAGGGCATGATGCTGGTCTCAAAGGTGCCGATGCGGCGGGCGATCTCGGTGATCTCGGTCTTATCCAGGCCGATGGCCGGACGCAGCACCGGCAGGTCCTGCGCCGAGTCGGTGCAGATGAGCGCCTTGAGGGTCTGGCTGGCAACCTGGGCCAGGCTCTCGCCGGTGACGATGGCGTCGCACCCGATGCGCCCGGCGATGACGCGGGCAATGCGCATCATGCTGCGGCGCATCAGCACCGTGAACAGCACGTCGGGGGCGTTGTCGCGGATGTATTCCTGCGGCTTTGTGTAGGGCACCACATACAGGTTGGTGTTGCCGGTGTAGTCGGTGAGCAGCTGGCCCAGGCTCTGCACCTTCAGGCGGGCGCGCTCGCTGGTGTAGGGCGGGCTGGCGAAGTGGATGTGGTGCAGGCTCAGGCCGCGCTTCGCCATCATCCAGGCGGCCACCGGGCTGTCGATGCCGCCCGACAGCATGCACACCGCGCGCCCGCTGGTGGACACCGGCAGGCCGCCGGGGCCGGGCGTCTTGCCCGCGTGGACGTAGGCGCCGAAGTCGCGCACCTCCACAAAGACGGTCACATCGGGCTTGTGCACGTCCACCCGCAGATGGTGGAAGGCGCTCAGCACACGGGCGCCCAGCTCGCGGGCCAGCTCGGGGCTTTTCATCGGGAAGCTCTTGTCGGCGCGGCGCGCTTCCACCTTAAAAGTGCGGGCCCGGCGCAGCTGGTCGCCCAGATAGTCCAGCGTGGCGGCGCAGATGGCCTCGAAGTCCTTCTCGCACACCGCCGCGCGGCAGAGGGCCGCGATGCCGAAAATGCGGCTCACCTTCTCAAAAGCGAGGTCCATATCGGCAAATTCGTCCTTCGGCTCCACATACATGGTGCTCTGGGCGCGGTATACCTTGAAGTCGCCCAGGTGCTCCAGGCGGCGGCGGGTGATCTTCATGAGGGTGGATTCAAAGGTGGCGCGGTTGAGCCCCTTCAGGGCCATCTCGCCCTGGAATGCCATAATGATCTCTTTCATCGGTCGTTCCTTTCCTGTTGGTGAAAAAATCAGCGGGTGCGCGCCAGACGCGCCAGCCCCGCGCGCAGGCCGTCCAGCAGGGCGCGCACGTCCTCTTCGGTGCTGTCGCCGCAGAAGCTGACCCGCAGGGCGCTGTCCACACGGGCGGCGGGCAGACCCATCGCCGCCAGCGTGTGGCTGGCCGCGCCCTTGCTGCAGGCCGACCCGCTGGACACATACACCTGCCGCTGCTCGAGGAAATGCAGCATCGTCTCGCTGCGGATGCCGGGGACGCTGAAATTCAGCACCTCGGCCAGTGCATCGGGCGGGCTGTTCAGCACAACGCCGTCCATCCCTTCCAGCTCGGCGCGCAGCATGGCGTTCAGCGCGCGCAGATGTTTCGCACGGGCGGGCAGCGTTTTCTGCATCCGCTGGGCCGCCAGCGCCAGCCCCGCGATATAGGGCAGGTTCTCGGTGCCGGGGCGGATGCCGCGCTCCTGCCCGCCGCCCAGGAAGGGGGGCTGGATGGTGTGCCCGCGGCGCAGATACAGCGCGGCGACGCCCTTGGGGGCGTGGATCTTGTGGCCGGAGACGGAATAGCTGTCGATGGCGGTGGCGGCCAGCTTCACCGGCCTGCGCAGCCATGCCTGCACGCCGTCCACATGCACGGCGGTGCGGGAGTTTTTCTCCTTCACCCGTTCGGCCAGCGCCGCCACATCCAGCACCGCACCGATCTCGTTGTTCACTTCCATCGCGGTCACCAGCGCGGTTTTCGGCCCCACCGCCGCGGCCATCTCGTCCATGCTGACGCGGCCGGTCTCGTCCGGCATCACCCAGGTCACCCGCCAGCCGTCCTGCTCCAGCTGCTGCACAACGTTGTGCACCGAGGGGTGCTCGTAGCCGGTGCAGACGATGTGGTCGGCCCATTCCCGGCGGGCGCGGACCGCGCCCAGAACGGCGATGTTGTTGCTCTCGCTGCCGCAGCCGGTGAAGATCACCTCGGCCGGGCTGCAGCCCAGCGCCTGCGCCACCGCCGCACGGCTGCGGCGCAGCAGCAGCTCGCTGTCCAGCCCCGGCCCGTACAGCGAGCTGGGATTGGCAAAATGCTCGCCCATCACACGGCGGATCTCGTCCGCCACCTCATCGGCCACCCGGGTGGTGGCCGCGTTGTCCAGATAGTGCATAGTTTCTCCCGTTTTTATACAAAAAGTATAGTATCATCACGATATCACAGCCCGCATCGCTGCGGCTGTTCATTTTCTTATTATACCGCAAAGGCTGCGGTTAGGGAAGTGGCTTTGCAAGCAGGGCGGCGGCGCGGGCAGCGAGGGCGGGCGAAGTGTTGGGCGTTTGGCCGTCGATCACCTCGTCCAGCAGTTTGTGCAGCAGCTGCCCGATCTGCGCCCCCTTCGCCCCCATCCGGGCCAGCGTGCGGCCGTCGATGGACAGCTGGGACGCCGTGCAGCAGGGATTTTCCCCGGCCAGAGCTGCAAATCCGGCCCGGTCGATCTCCTCCCCCGCCGCCCTGCGGCAGTCCAACAGGCGGGCGGCGTTCTCCCAGCCCAGCCGCCCGGCCAGGCGCAGCAGGTCGGCGCGGGTATGCAGGGGCGCCTGCCAGTGCGACGCGACCTGTTCCAGCGTCCGGGCCTGTGCCCGGGACAGCCGCAGACCGGCCGCCGCCCGTTCGCCCAGCACCGCACGCAGAAAGCACAGCCGCGTCAGCGCATCGGGCGGGAGCGAATCCAGCGCATCGCACAGGCGGCGGTCCCACCGCCCCGGCACGAGCAGGGCGAGGATGTCGGGATACCCGGCGCAGACCGCGCCCGCCTTCCCGCCGCCCAGCAGGGCGAGCAGCTCGGCGGTGACGCGCTCGGCCGACACATGCGCCAGCATCCCTTTTTGACGGTGCAGCGCGGCGGCGGTGGCGGGATGGACCGAGAAGCCCAGCACCGCCGCGAACCGCAGCGCGCGCAGGATGCGCAGACCGTCCTCGGCAAAGCGGCGGTCGGGGTCGCCCACACAGCGCAGCAGGCCGGCCGCGAGGTCCTCCCTGCCGCCAAAGCAGTCGGTCACCCGCCCGGTGCGGTCCATCGCCATCGCATTGACGGTGAAGTCGCGGCGGGCGAGATCCTTTTCCAGCTGAGCGACGAATTCCACCCGGTCGGGATGGCGGCCGTCGGCATAGCCCGTCTCGGCGCGCAGGGTGGTGATCTCATACGGCACGCCCTGCCGCACCAGCGTGACGGTCCCGTGGGCAAGGCCCGGCGCGGCGACCGGTTCGCCGCGGAAGGCCGCGATGGTCTGCTCCGGCAGCGCATCGGTGCACAGGTCCCAGTCGTGGGGCGTCTGCCCGCGCAGAAGATCCCGCACACAGCCGCCCACCGCCCAGCCGCGGTGCCCGGCCTGCTCCAGGCGCAGCAGGATCTCCCGCACCTCCTGCGGCAGCTGCATCGCACATCCCCCCTTCCTCTCTATGGTGATTATACCACAAAAAAACCTCCTTTGCCGCAAACAGCAAAAGAGGTTTTGTGCCGAGAGGAATCAGCACACCGGGAAGATGCCGCTGCACCTGCCGGTGTGCACGGTTTGCAGGACCGAAAACCGGCCATGATTCTATCGCATGATACTTCCCGTTCCTCTCCATTTTAGCAAATATATTTACTAAAATCAATAGTAAATATATTTACTATGCTACCCTCTTTTACATAGCATCGAGGGGGACAAAGCAGTATGGAGACCTATCAAAAACGCATCCGCGACCTGCGCGAAGACGCCGACAAGACCCAAACGCAGATCGCCCAGATGCTGGGCACCTCGCAGACCATGTATGCCCGCTACGAGCGCGGCGCCAGCGAGCTGCCCATCCGGCATCTGATCCGGCTGGCAAAATTTTACGGCGTTTCCAGCGATTATATCCTGGGATTGTCGCAGCAGCGGTGATGCGCCGGACAAGAAACAGCCCCCTGCCAAACGGCAGGGGGCTGTTTTGCTGTTTACCTGTGTACCGGGTCGGCAATCAGCACTTCTCGCTGAAGTACTTGATGGTGCGGACCATCTGGCTGGTGTAGCTGTTCTCGTTGTCGTACCAGGACACGACCTGCACCTGAGCGGTGTCGTCGTCGATCTTGGTGACCATGGTCTGGGTAGCGTCGAACAGGCTGCCGTAGCGGATGCCGATCACGTCGGAGGAAACGATGGGATCGGTGTTGTAACCGAAGGTCTCGCTCTCCTGGGCCTTCATGGCGGCGTTCACAGCGTCAACGGTCACGTCCTTGCCCTTCACAACGGCAACCAGGATGGTGGTGGAGCCGGTGGGAACGGGAACGCGCTGGGCAGAACCGATCAGCTTGCCGTTCAGCTCGGGGATAACCAGGCCGATCGCCTTGGCAGCGCCGGTGCTGTTGGGAACGATGTTGGCGGCGCCGGCACGGGCACGACGCAGGTCGCCCTTGCGATGGGGGCCGTCCAGGATCATCTGGTCGCCGGTGTAGGCATGCACGGTGGTCATGATGCCGCTCTGGATGGGGAAGGCATCGTTCAGAGCCTTGGCCATGGGAGCCAGGCAGTTGGTGGTGCAGGAAGCGGCGGAGATGATCTGATCGTCGCTGGTCAGGGTCTCATGGTTTACATTGTAAACGATGGTCTTCAGGTCGTTGCCGGCAGGAGCGGAGATAACCACCTTGCGGGCGCCGGCCTGGATGTGGGCCATAGCCTTGTCCTTCTTGGTGAAGAAGCCGGTGCACTCCAGCACAACGTCAACACCCAGCTCGCCCCAGGGCAGCTCGGCGGGGTTGGGCTTGGCATAGATGGTGATCTTCTTGCCGTCCACGGTGATGGAATCGTCGTCGCTCTCCACGGTGTGGCCCTCGTAACGGCCCTGCGCGGTGTCGTACTTCAGCAGGTGAGCCAGCATGGCGGGGCTGGTCAGGTCGTTGATGGCAACGATCTCGTAGCCCTCAGCGCCGAACATCTGACGGAAAGCCAGGCGGCCGATACGGCCAAAACCATTGATTGCAACTTTAACTGCCATGATTGATAATCCTCCTTAAATGGTAAAGGTGTTTGGATGTGCTTTTATTGTACCCCATTTGCGGCGAAACTGCAATAGGATTGTTAAGGTTTTAACGAGAATTTCCAGCCAAACCAGCCGAAATTTCCGTGAAAATCGCCAAAATTCCGGCTCAGCGGCCGGCAAGAGGGATGTATTCGTGCACATCGCCCAGGTATTTGTAGGCCGGGCGCATGATGCGGTTGGCGAACAGCACCTCCTCCAGCCGGTGGGCGCACCAGCCGGGGATGCGGCTGATGGCGAACAGCGGGGTGAACAGGTCGGGCGAGATGCCCAGCATGCGGTAGATCAGGCCGCTGTACAGGTCCACGTTGGCGCACACCTTTTTGCTGCCCTTCAGCCGGGCGTACACCTGGGGGCCCAGCCGCTCGATGGCGCACAGCAGGTGGAATTCCTCGTCGTAGCCCTTCACCTGGGCCAGGTGGGCGGCCTTTTCGCGCAGCAGCACCGCGCGCGGGTCGCTGACGGTATACACCGCGTGCCCCATGCCGTAGATCAGGCCGCTGCCGTCGCCCGCCTGTTTTTTCAGCACGCGGGCCAGATAGTCGGCCACCTCGTCGTCGCTGTACACATTGTTGATCTCGCGCATCATGGTGTCCAGCTGGTCCATCACCTTCAGGTTGGCGCCGCCGTGCTTGGGGCCTTTCAGGCTGCCGATCGCCGCCGCCAGGGCGGAGTAGGTGTCGGTGCCGGAGGACGACAGCACCCGGCAGGCGAAGGTGGAGTTGTTGCCGCCGCCGTGGTCGGCGTGCAGCATCAGGCACAGGTCCAGCAGCTTGGCCTCCTCGTGGGTGTATTTCTGGTCGGCGCGGTAGGTGGACAGAATGTGCTCGGCGGTGCTCTCGCCGGGGCTGGGCAGGTGGAAGAACATGCTCTGGCGGTCGTAGACGCGGCGCTTGATCTGGTAGGCGTTGACCATGATGGTGGGCAGCGAGGCGATCAGCGCGATCGACTGGCGCAGCAGATTTTCCAGGCTCAGGTTCTCGGGGTCGCTGTCGTAGCTGTACATGGCCAGCACGCTGCGCGCCATCTTGTTCATGATGTTGGGGCTGGGCGCCTTGACGATCATGTTCTCGGCAAAGCCTTCGGGCAGTTCGCGCGCCTCCTCCATCATGCCGCAGAATTTCTCCAGCTCGGTTTTGGTGGGGAGCTGGCCCATCAAAAGCAGCCACACCACTTCCTCGAACAGGAAGCGGTCCTCCTCATAGGCGGCGCGGGCGAGGTCGTTCACGTCGATGCCGCGGTAGATCAGGCGGCCGGGCGCGGCCACCGGATGGCCGTCCTGCATCTCGTAGCCGACCACATCGCAGATGTTGGTCAGACCGGCCAGCACGCCGGTGCCGTCCGGGTTGCGCAGGCCGCGCTTGACGCCGAGGCGTTCGCAGGTTTCCGGGTCGATGTAGTTCTTTTCCCGGAAGCGGTCGCATAAATATTCCAGTGACCGCTTTTGTTCGTATACGGTTTCCCAATGCATCCTTTCTCTTTCCCCTCTCGGGCCGGCCGGGCCCTCTATTTCCCGGCGAGCCAATGATTTTAGAATATCATACCGGAATTTTGTGAAAAGCGCAATGGGCAACCGGCACGAACTTTGTTCCCAACACCCGCAGACAGGGAGGATATTGGAAAAATGAAACGTATGTTGAGTGTGATCGTTGTGTTTGCTCTGCTCACGGCGGCGCTGCCGGTGGCCGCCGCCGCGGCCGGACAGCTGTGGCAGCCCGCCGCCGAAACCAACGCCGGGGCGCCGTCGGAGGGAGTGCCGGAAACGGTGGACCCCTTCTCCCCCACCCCTGCGCCCGCCGCTTCCCCCACCCCCGTGCCGGAAGGCCGGACGCTGAAGGTGCTGGACACCGGCAGCGGACAGGTGGTGGAGATCGGGCTGGAGGAATTCGTGCTGGGGTCGGTGGCCAGCGAGATGCCCCACACCTGGCCGGACGAGGCCCTGAAGGCACAGGCGGTGGCCAGCCGCAGCTATGCGCTGGCGCGGGCGGCGCTGAACGACGGCAGCGACCCGGACCTGCAGGGCGCGGACTTTTCGGCCGACCCGGCGCGGCATTTGGGGTATGTGCGCCGGCAGGAGATGCAGGAGATGTGGGGGGCGGAATACGAGACGATCTATGCCCGGCTGAGCGGTCTGGTGGCCCAGACGGCCGGGCAGACGCTGCAATATGAGGGCGAGACGGCGCTGGCCTGCTACCACGCCATCAGCAACGGCCGCACCGAGGCCAGCGAAAACGTGTGGACGGCGGCGCTGCCCTATCTGTCGGGGGTGGATTCGGCGCTGGACGCCACCAGCCCGGACTATGAGGTGACCACCTCGATGACCGAGAGCGAGGTGAAACGGGCGCTGGAGGCGGCCTTCCCGGACATCCGGCCGGAGGGGGACCCGGGCGGGTGGTTCACCGCGCCGGTCTACACCGAGGCGGGCTATCTGGACAAAATGACGGTGTGCGGCGCGGAGGTGGACGGCGGCGCCCTGCGCAGCGCGCTGGGGCTGCGCAGCAGCTGTTTTTCGGCGAGCTATGCGGGCGGCAGCTTCACCTTTGTGACAAAGGGGTATGGGCACGGCGTGGGGCTGAGCCAATACGGGGCCTACGCGCTGGCGCTGACCGGCCAGACCTACGACGCAATCCTGGCGTCCTACTACCCGGGGACGGTGCTGGACAAGCCGGCCTGACCGGCTGTGCCTGCGGCAGGCTCCAAGGCTTTTGCCTTTGGGATCCGCGCTTGTTTGAAAAAATCGAGGAAACCGTTGGCGGCGGCTTTTTGCAGAGCCGCCGTGGCTTTTGCCGGGGCCATGCTGCGCCGGGCGGCAGGTTCTGTTTTGGACGAGAGGCGCGGTGCACAGTGCCGCACAGGACAAAAAAGGCCCCCCGCCGGATGGCGGGGGGCCTTGCCGCATGGAGTGCGGTTTAGTTCAGGATGGTCTGCTCGGTCTCGCAGTCGAACAGGTGCACCTTGTGGGCGTCGAAGGCAACCTTCACGGTGGCGCCGTTGCGGGCCTTGGAGGTGGGAGCCACGCGGGCGGTCATCTTGTTGCCCTTGTAGTCCAGGTACAGGTAGATCTCGGAGCCCATCAGCTCGGAAACTTCCACGGTGGCGGTCAGGGCGCTGTCCTTGTGAGCAGCCAGGAAGTCGGGATCGTCCTTGATGTCCTCGGGACGGACGCCGGCCTTCACAGCCTTGCCAACGTACTTGTCCAGCTCGGCGGTGACCTTCTCGGCGGGCAGGGTGACCTTGTCGCCGGAGATGTCAACCACATAGTCGCTGCCGTTCTTCTCCAGCTTGGCATCCAGGAAGTTCATCTGGGGGCTGCCGATGAAGCCGGCCACGAACATGTTCACGGGGAAGTCGTACAGGTTCTGCGGGGTGTCGACCTGCTGCACAACGCCGTCCTTCATAACCACGATGCGGTCGCCCATGGTCATAGCCTCGGTCTGGTCGTGGGTCACGTAGATGAAGGTGGTGCCCAGTTTCAGGTGCAGCTTGGTGATCTCGGTGCGCATGCTGGTGCGCAGCTTGGCGTCCAGGTTGGACAGGGGCTCGTCCAGCAGGAACACGGCCGGGTTACGAACCATGGCGCGGCCCAGGGCAACACGCTGACGCTGACCACCGGACAGAGCCTTGGGCTTGCGGTCCAGCAGGTGCTCGATGTCCAGAACGCGGGCAGCCTCGCGCACGCGCTTGTCGATCTCGTCCTTCGGGGTCTTGCGCAGCTCCAGACCAAAGGCCATGTTCTTATACACGGTCATGTGGGGATACAGCGCGTAGTTCTGGAACACCATCGCGATGTCGCGGTCCTTCGGGGGAACGTCGTTCACCAGACGGTCGCCGATGTACAGCTCGCCCTTGGAGATCTCCTCCAGACCGGCGATCATGCGCAGGGTGGTGGACTTACCGCAGCCGGAGGGGCCGACCAGGATGATGAACTCCTTGTCCTCGATCTCCAGGTTGAAGTCCTTAACGGCGGTCACGTCGCCGGGGTAGATCTTGTAGATGTGACGCAGGCTGATGCTTGCCATGGGAAACTACCTCCTAATTTTCCTTTTTGGATTTGCAGCAGGATGGCAGTTTGTTGACCGCCTTGACCCGGCTGTTTTTCTTTAATATAATAATAACAGAGGTTTTTGTGAAAAGAAATAGCATTTTATTGATTGCAGGTGACAAAAATTGATTTTTGATCCCAGTGTATTCTGCACGGTGGCCCAAACCTGGGACACCGTTTTGTCCCAGCCGGTGCAGCTGGGGGGCGACGGCGTGTGGGTGGGGCTGGTTTCGTCCGGCCGCTGCGCGCTGGACGCCGACGGCGGCGCGGCGCTGGGCACGGCGGGCAGCCTGCTGGTGGGGCGCGCCGGGGCGCAGGTGGTCCCGCTGGAGCCGGTGCACCTGCTGGCGGTGCGCCTGGCCGGGCAGGCCGCCGACGCCTGTGCCGCCGGGCTGGACCACGCGTTCTTCATCGGGTGCGACGCGGTGCCCTCGGCGGCGGAGTTGGTGTCGATGCTCTGCTCGGACGACAGCGTCCTCGCGCCCGCCCGCACAGCGGCGGCGGCCTTCCGCATCCTGTGCTCGGTGGCGCAGGCCGACGCGCCCGCCCCCGCCCTGCCCCCGCTGGCGGCGGCGGCGGTGGCGGCCATCCGCAAAAACTATGCGGGGCTGTACGGCGTGGAGGAGCTGAGCGAGAGCCTGGGCGTGAGCAAGTGCCACCTGGTGCGGGTGTTCTCGGCGGCGGTGGGGATGCCGCCGGGGCAGTATCTCACCCAGGTGCGCATCGAGGCCGCCAAACAGCTGCTGACCCACCGCGAGTACCCGCTGGAGGTGGTGGCCAGTTTGTGCGGGTTTTCGGGCGCGAACTATCTGTGCCGGGTGTTCCGGCGGCACACCGGGCAGTCCCCGGCCCAGTGGCGGGCGGCGCATCTGTCCCCCGACGGCAGTGCGGTGGCCATCGCGGGCGAGGCCGAGCTGTATATCTGAGCCGGCGTTTTTTTGCACGATCTTCCACTTTTGCGCCGCTGCGCACGATCGTACAAATAAAAGGTACGATTTCCTTTGCAAAACGCAGCCGGTTGCGGTATAGTAATAGTAACAGGGCGGGCGGTTCCCGCTGCCCGCAAAAACATCAAGAATACAGGAGAGAGCATCATGAAAGTAATCGTTACTGGCAGCTATGACGAGTCCTGCGCCGTTGTGGCGGGGATGATCCGCGATCTGGTCAACGAGAAGCCGGCCTGCAAGCTGGGCCTGGCCACCGGCGGCACTCCGGTGCCCATCTACAAGAAGCTGATCGAGATGAACAAGGCCGGCGAGGTGGATTTCTCCCAGGTACATACCGTGAACCTGGACGAGTACTGCGGCATCCCCGGCACCCATGACCAGAGCTACCGCTACTTCATGGACACCAATCTGTTCAACCACATCAACATCGACAAGGCCAACACCTATGTGGCCAAAGGCATGGGCGACTTTGAAGCCAACGCCGCCGAGCTGGAGAGCAAGGTGCGCGAGGGCGGCGCGGCCGACCTGCAGCTGCTGGGCATCGGCAACAACGGCCACATCGCCTTCAACGAGGCCAGCGATCACCTGATCTCGGTGGCCCACATCGAGACCCTGACCGAGAGCACCATCAACGCCAACGCCCGCTTCTTCGAGAAGAAGGAGGACGTTCCCACCAAGGCCATCACCATGGGCATGGGCGACATCATGGCCGCCAAGTGCGTGGTCCTGGTGGCCACCGGCCTGGCCAAGGTTCCCGCCATCAAGGGCCTGGTGATGGACGACGTGATCACCACCCAGAACCCCAGCACCATGCTGAAGATGCACGAGAACGCCGTCGTGGTCATCGACAAGGAGCTGGCCGACGCCGTGGGCTACAAGGCCTGAGCTTCGGCGCCGTAACGACACACAAAAACAGCCGCCCCGGATCGCCTTGCATCCGGGGCGGCTTTCTTCTGCTTTGTTATGCGGTCTGCTCTGCGGGAACTTCCGCCTGCTCGCCGCGGGTGAATTTCAGCGCCAGGCACACCGCCGCCGCGCCGGCCAGCAGCTTGGCCGCCATGAATGCGCCCACCTGCCGCCCGTCGGCCACCGCGGCCACGAAGGCCAGCTGCCCGCCGAAGCAGAACGCCCCGCTCACCGTGAAGGCGGCGTTCATCACCTTGCCGCGCACATCCATCCGGCTGTAGAGCGGCAGCATCGAGATGCTGTTGGCAAGGCTGGCCAGCAGCCCCACCACGGCGTACTCGTTCACCCGCAGAGCGCCCGCCGCCCGCCGCAGCAGACGTCCGGCGCGGCTCATCAGCAGGGTGGTGGCCACCAGCGAGCCGCACACCACCGCCGTGATGCGCAGCACCACGCCCAGCACCTCGCTGACCAGGGCGGGGTCCACCAGCGCCCATTCCGGCACAAAGACCCCCGCCGTGACGATGCACATGAGCACGATGCCGCCCACCCGCACCAGCTGTCCCAGCGCGTTCATCGCCACAAGGCAGCCGCGCGGCGCGAACCGAAGCCCGGCGCACAGCGCCAGACACACCACGCACACCGGCCACAGCCCGCCCAGCAGCTGGGCGGGGCCCATGCCCAGGATCAGGCCGCCCAGCAGCAGCCCCAGCGGCAGCGACAGGATGCCCCACAGCACCCCCTGCATGAAGCCGCCCGTCTCGTGGGCGGGCAGCGCCCCCAGCGAGATGGGCAGCGCAAAGCTGACCAGCGTGCCCAGCGTGGAGGTGACGAGGATGGCGCTGTATGCGCCCACCTGCCTGTCCTGCGCCAGCTGGGTGGCGATGGCGTAGCCGCCCATGTCGGGCGCCAGCAGCGCCCCGGCCAGCACCGACGGGTCGAAGGGCAGCGCCTCGCCCACGGCGGCCACCGCCTCCGGGTTGCCGCCCAGCACCGCCACCGCTGCGCAGTAGATGCCCGCCATCGACAGGCACAGCGGCCCCATCGAGGCCAGCCCCTGGTCGAACGCCGGGGCCACCCCCAGCACGCCGTTCAGCATCTTGTCCACCGCGCCCAGCAGCGCAAAGCACAGCAGCACCGCAATCAATGCGTTCATCTCGGATTCCTCACCTTTCGGCGCACGGCTCCGGCCGCCAGCGCCGCCGCGCCCAGCGCCAGCAGCAGACAGCCAAGGGGCCATGCAGATTCGTGCAGCCCGCCGTACCAGCAGGCTGTCAGCTCCATTCCCGGTCCCGCCGGCGCGCCCAGCACCGACGCCGCCAGCAGGCCGCCTCCCCCGGCGATGCAGCCCGCCGCCGTGCACAGCAGCTTCCTGTTCCCGGCCAGCGCCGCCGCCAGACCGAGCACGGCCAGCGCCGCGCCCGGCCACAGCATTGCCCGCAGCGGGCTGTCCGCCTGCGCGCGCACCGCCTGTGCCAGCGTTTTCGCATCGGGCAGGTCCACCGCGGCGGCCCACAGCGCATCCGCCTGCCGGGCCAGCCGCTCGATGTTCGTCTCGATCTCGTCGGTGGGGCGCAGCTGCCGGCTGTCCAGCTGTGCCCGCGCCGCGTCGGCCAGTGCCGTGCCGGGGCTGTGCGCGGCGGCCGGTTCCCTGCCCTCCAGATGCGCCGCGAAGGCTTCCAGCGCGTCGGCGCGGAAGGCGGCGGGGTCGGGGGTATAGTCGAGGCCGGCGGCTTCGGCCAGCTCCCGCAGGGCCTGCGCCGTCTCTTCCTCACGCGCGGCCAGCAGGCCGCTCTCCGCCAGGCAGTCCGCCGCGCGCTGTTCGGTCAGGCGGGCGGAACCCGCCGCCATCCCGCCCAGCACGATGCCCAGCGCCAGCAGCCCAGCGCCCAGCACACCGCACAAACTGCGGATCCGCTCTCTCATGGCTGCACCTCCGCGATGGGCTGTCCCCACACCGGCCTGCAGTACAGGAAATAGCGGTAATAGGTCCGGCTGAGCTGGTCGAACGGGTAGCAGGTGTAGAGGATGAGGGTCTCGGTGTCGGCGTTCAGGTCGTAGACGGTGGGGTCGTCCTCCCGCACCACCGCCGTGTCGTACACTTCATAGGTATAGCGGCCGTAGTAGGTCTCGATCTGCACCAGACTGCCGATCTCCGCCTCGCCCAGCGTGTGGAAATAGGTGTTGTTGTGCGCCCCGATCAGCATGGTCTTGCCGCCGCCCGGGATGTGGCCGGGCTGTGCGTCGTAGCAGCAGGCGCCATGGCGCAGATCGGCCTGGGTGTCGCCGTAGTAGATGTCGCACGCGATGCCCGCGTCCTCCAGCGTCACGGTGCCCAGCACCTGGTGCGGCTGCGGCCAGCCGCCCTTTTCCTCGATGGACACCGGCTGGTTGGCGTCGTAGAGCGCCTGCATCTGTGCGGCCAGCTCCGACGCCGCCGTCAGATCCGGCTCCACCGCCTGCCCGGCCGCGGCGGCGGGAAGCTCTCCCAGCGCGCCGACGCTCCACACACATCCCGCCGCGCCGCACACCAGCGCCAGCAGCGCCGCGGCAGCTGTGACATACCTGCCCATCGCCCGCCCTCCTTTTGCCGCCCTGTGCGGCGGCCATACTGCTGTTTATTATACCACCTGCCGTATGCGAATGCAAAACAAACGCGCACACCGCCCAACCGGACGATGTGCGCGTTTTTGTTCAGTGGTTCAGCGAACTGCCCGCCGCCGCATTACTTGCGAGGATTCTTGATAGCAGCCTGCGCGGCAGCCAGACGGGCGATGGGCACACGGAAGGGAGAGCAGGACACATAGTCCAGGCCCACCTTGTGGCAGAACTCCACGCTGGTGGGGTCGCCGCCGTGCTCGCCGCAGATGCCCAGGCCCAGGTCGGGACGGGTGGAGCGGCCCAGCTTGGCAGCCATTTCCACCAGCTTGCCCACGCCGTTCTGGTCCAGATGGGCGAACGGATCGCTCTCATAGACCTTGTTGTCGTAGTAGTAGCCCAGGAACTTGCCGGCGTCGTCGCGGCTGAAGCCGAAGGTCATCTGGGTGAGGTCGTTGGTGCCGAAGCTGAAGAACTCGGCCTCCTTGGCGATCTCGTCGGCGGTCAGGGCCGCGCGGGGGATCTCGATCATGGTGCCCACTTCATACTTCATGTCCACGCCGGCCTCGGCGATCAGCTTGTCGGCGGTGGCCACGACCACGTCCTTGACGAACTTCAGCTCTTTCACCTCGCCAACCAGCGGGATCATGATGTGGGGAACGATGTGCAGGCCGGTCTCCTTGCTCACGTTGATGGCGGCATTGATGACAGCGGTGGTCTGCATCTCGGCGATCTCGGGGTAGGCAACGGCCAGACGGCAGCCGCGGTGGCCCATCATCGGGTTGAACTCGTGCAGGCTGTCGATCACGTTGTGCAGGTGCTCCACGGTCACGTCCAGCTCGGCGGCCAGCTCGGCGATGTCCTCCTCCTTGGTGGGCAGGAACTCGTGCAGGGGCGGGTCGAGGTAGCGGATGGTCATGGGACGCTCGCCCATCACCTTGTACATGGCCTCGAAGTCGCCCTGCTGGTAGGGCAGGATCTTGGCCAGCGCCTTCTTGCGGCCCTCCACGTTCTCGGCCACGATCATCTCGCGCACGGCCTTGATGCGGTCGGCCTCGAAGAACATGTGCTCGGTGCGGCACAGGCCGATGCCCTCGGCGCCGAAGTTCACGCCCTGCTGGGCGTCGTGGGGGTTGTCGGCGTTGGTGAACACCTTCAGCTGGCGGGCGGCGTCGGCCCACTTCATGAAGCGCTCGAAGTCGCCGGAGATGGAGGCGTCGGCGGTGGGGATGGCTTCGCCGTAGATGTTGCCGGTGGAGCCGTCGATGGAGATCCAGTCGCCCTCATGGAAGGTCTTGCCGGCCAGGGTGAAGCACTTGTTGTCGTAGTCCACGGTGATCTCGCCGCAGCCGGACACACAGCAGGTGCCCATGCCGCGGGCCACAACGGCGGCGTGGCTGGTCATGCCGCCGCGCACGGTCAGGATGCCCTGGGCGACCTGCATGCCCTCGATGTCCTCGGGGCTGGTCTCCAGGCGGACCAGGATGACCTTCTTCATGCTGCCGCTCTCAACGGCCTGCTTGGCGTCCTCGGCGGTGAATACCACCTGGCCGCAGGCAGCGCCCGGGGAGGCGGCCAGGCCCTTGCCGATCACTTCGGCGGCCTTCAGGGCGGCGGCGTCGAACTGGGGATGCAGCAGGCTGTCCAGCTGCTTGGGCTCCACGCGCAGAACGGCCTCGCGCTCGTCGATCATGCCCTCGTCCACCAGGTCGACGGCGATCTTCAGGGCGGCGGCGGCGGTGCGCTTGCCGTTGCGGGTCTGCAGCATATACAGCTTGCCATCCTCGATGGTGAACTCCATATCCTGCATATCTTTGTAGTGGTTCTCCAGACGGGTGGCGATGGCAACGAACTGCTCATACACCTCGGGCATCTGGTCCTTCAGGTGGCTGATGGGAGACGGGGTGCGGATACCGGCCACCACGTCCTCGCCCTGGGCGTTGATCAGATACTCGCCGAACAGGGCCTTCTCGCCGGTGGCGGGGTTGCGGGTGAAGGCGACGCCGGTGCCGGAGTTGTCGCCGGAGTTGCCGAACACCATCGCCTGCACGTTGACGGCGGTGCCCCAGTCGTAGGGGATCTCGTTCATGCGGCGGTATACGTTGGCGCGGGGGTTGTCCCAGCTGCGGAACACGGCCTTCACGGCGCCGATCAGCTGCTCCTTGGGATCGCTGGGGAAGTCGGCGCCCATCTTCTCGCGGTACAGGCTCTTGAACTTGGCAACCAGGGCCTTCATGTCCTCGGCGTCCAGCTCGGTGTCCAGCTTCACGCCCTTGGCTTCCTTCATCTCGTCGATGATCTTCTCGAAATCGGACTTGCTCATCTCCATGACCACGTCGCTGTACATCTGCACGAAGCGGCGGTAGGAGTCGTAGGCGAAGCGCTCGTTGCCGGTCTTGTTGGCCAGGCCGACCACCACTTCGTCGTTCAGGCCCAGGTTCAGGATGGTGTCCATCATGCCGGGCATGGAGGCGCGGGCGCCGGAGCGCACCGATACCAGCAGGGGGTTGTTCACATCGCCGAACTTCTTGCCGGTGATCTCCTCCATCTTGCCGATATACTCGTAGATGTCGGCCATGATCTCGTCGTTGATCTTGCGGCCGTCGTTGTAGTACTGGGTGCAGGCTTCGGTGGAAATGGTGAAGCCCTGGGGCACAGGCATGCCGGCGTTGGTCATCTCGGCCAGGTTGGCGCCTTTACCGCCCAGGATCTCGCGCATATCGCGGTTGCCTTCGCTGAACAGATAAAGATATTTTTTCTTCTCGCTCAAAACAATCTACCTCCAAACTCATTCGCATCGCTCCGCCCGCGCCGCAGGCTCTGTTGCACAGATTTCATGGATGCTACAACATTATAACAGACTGGGAAGCGGATTTCCAGCGTTTTTCCGTTTTCGGCGAAAAAATCTGTGCAAATTTTTTGGACTATTTGAACAAAAAAATCCAAAAAACGCTTGCAAAATCACGGTCAATGAGTAAAATATATAATAGGAAAGTAGCGTTTATGATACAAAAATCTATCTTTTGCCCCGGCGCTGCCCGCCGGGCGAAGGACCCCGCATACACAAGGAGAGGACAGAGACAGATGGCATTTTTCAAACACACCGGCGCCGAGTGGCTGCTCTGCGGCCTGGGAAACCCCGACGCCCGCTATGCCGGCACCCGGCACAACGCCGGCTTCGACGCGCTGGACCACCTGGCCGAAACGTGGAACACCGCGATCAACAAATCGAAATTCAAGGGCCTGTACGGGCAGGCGACGGTGGACGGCCGGAAGGTGATCCTGTTAAAGCCGATGACCTATATGAACCTGTCGGGCGAGGCGGTGCGCGCGGCGGCGGACTTCTACAAGATCCCGCCCCAGCGGGTGCTGGTGCTGTGCGACGACATCGCGCTGGCGCCGGGCAAGCTGCGCATCCGCCGGCAGGGCTCGGCGGGCGGGCACAACGGCCTGAAAAACATCATCGCCCAGCTGGGCAGCCAGGAGTTCGGCCGCATCCGCATCGGCGTGGGCGAGAAGCCCTCCCCCGACGCCGATCTGGCGGCGTGGGTGCTGGGGCGCTTCTCCCCCGACGACCGCAAGGCGCTGGAGGGGCGCTTCGACGACATCGAGCAGGCCGCCCGCATGGTGATGGACGGCGAGATTGAAAAGGCGATGAGCCGGTTCAACGGCTGAGGCGCCGCTTTGCTTTTTCTGAAACGGGAGGTGCTTTGAGGGATGTTCGAGCAACAGCTGACCGCCACCGGCGAATACGCCCGGCTGAAAGCGGCGCTGCAAAGCCCGGGCGCGGCGGCGCTGTTCGGGATGCAGCCGGCGGGGCGCGCGGTGCTCTACGCCGCGCTGTCCGCACAGGAGCACACGCCGCTGGTGGTGGTGACGGCGGGCGAGGCCGACGCGGTGCGGATGGCCGCCGATCTGGAAACGCTGGGCCTGCGCGCGGGGGTGTTCCCCGCGCGCGACCTTGTGCTGCGCCCGGTGGAGGGCGCGGGGCGCGAGCTGGAATACCGCCGCCTGAAAATTCTGGGCGAGCTGGCCGGCGGGCGGCTGGACGCGGTGTGCCTGTCGGCCGAGAGCCTGCTGCTGCGCACCGTCCCGCCCGCGGATTTCCGCGCCGCCACCCTCACTCTGCGCCCCGGCATGGAGATCGCGCAGGAAACGCTGCTGGAAACGCTGCTGGCGGCGGGGTATCTGCGCCGTCCGCAGGTGGACGGGCCGGGCCAGTTCAGCGTGCGCGGCGGCATCGTGGACCTCTACGCCCCCGACATGCCCGCCCCCGCCCGCATCGAGTTCTGGGGCGACGAGATCGACACCATCCATTCCTTCGACCTGGTCAGCCAGCGGCGGGACGCGGCGCTGGAGAAGATCTACCTCTCCCCCGCCCGCGAGGTGCTGTTCGGAGACCCGGCCGGGGCCGCCGCCCTGCTGCGCAGCGCCGCCGCGAAGGCGAAATCCCCCGCCCGGCACAAGCTGGAGCAGGCGATGGAGCAGGACCTCTCGCTGCTGGACAGCGGGGTGGTGCCGGTGGCGATGGACAAATACCTGCCGCTGCGGTATGAAACGACCGCCTCCATCCTCGACCATCTGCCCGGCGCGGCGCTGGTGCTGGACGAATACAGCGCCATCCGGGAAGCGCTGCACGGCGCGGCCTTCCGCCAGGCGGAGGAGATCAAGACATTATTAAAAGAAGGGGTGCTGGCGCCCGGCCTGACCGAGCTGTATCTGGACGAGGCGTGGCTGGCGGGGCGCATCGCCGCGCTGCCCAGCCTCGTGTGCGAGAACTTCGCGCGCAGCATGCCGGACCTGTTCCTGAAAGACCTCATCAACGCGCCGGCCCACCCGCTGCCCGCCTGGACCGGCGAGGTGAAGGCGCTGGCCGAGGACCTGCGCCCGCTGATCGCCCAGAACTACGCGGTGACGGTGCTGGCCGGCACCGCCCGCGCGGCCGAGGCGATCGGGCGGGATCTGGAAAAGGACGGCTTTTCCCTCTCCGACGCCCCCGTGGCCGGGCGCGTGCAGGTGATCCCCGGCATGCTGTCGGCGGGCGCGGATTTCCCGTTTGCCCGGCTGGCGGTGATCACCAGCCGCCGCGCCGCCGCGATGGCCGGCAAGCGCACCGCGCGCAAAAAGCCGAAGGGGCTTTCCAGCCTGTCGGACATCAAGCCGGGCGACTACGTGGTGCACCAGGACCACGGCATCGGCCTGTACAACGGCATCCGGCGGCTGGATCTGCAGGGCGTGGTGAAGGACTATCTGCAGATCAGCTACAACAAGGGCGACACCCTCTATGTGCCGGTGACCCAGCTGGACCAGCTGTCCCGCTACACCGCGCCGGGCGACGGCGAAAAGGTGAAGCTGTCGCGTCTGGGCGGCGGCGAATGGGCAAAGACCAAGAGCCGGGTGAAAAAGGCCACCGAGGAAATGGCCCACGAGCTGATCGCGCTGTATGCCAAACGGATGCAGGCGCCGGGCTACGCCTTCCCGGCCGACGGCCCCTGGCAGCGCGACTTCGAGGCCCGCTTTGAATACGACGAGACGCCCGACCAGCTGGCGGCGACCGCCGAGATCAAGCAGGACATGGAGCGCGCCCACCCGATGGACCGCCTGCTGTGCGGCGACGTGGGCGTGGGCAAGACGGAGGTGGCGCTGCGGGCAGCCTTCAAGTGCGTGATGGGCGGCAAGCAGTGCGCGATCCTGGCCCCCACCACCCTGCTGGCCTGGCAGCACTACAACACCATCCTCTCCCGCATGGAGGCCTTCCCGATGAAGGTGGGCCTTCTGTCCCGCTTCCGCACCGCCAAGCAGCAGAAGGAGACGCTGAAAGGGCTGGCCGGCGGCGTGGTGGACATCGTGGTGGGCACCCACCGCCTTTTGCAGAAGGACGTGCATTTCAAGGACCTGGGCCTTGTCATCATCGACGAGGAGCAGCGGTTCGGCGTCAAGCACAAGGAGCAGCTGAAGGAGAATTTCCTGGGGGTGGATATGCTCACCCTGTCGGCCACCCCCATCCCCCGCACGCTGAACATGGCGATGAGCGGCATCCGGGACATGAGCGCCATCGAGGAGCCGCCCATCGAGCGCCAGCCCATCGAGACCTATGTGCTGGAATACGACGGGCGCATCATCGCCGACGCCATCCGCCGGGAACTCGACCGCGGCGGCCAGGTCTACTACCTGCACAACTACATCGACACGCTGGAAGTGACGGCCGAAAAGATCCGCGGCATGGTGCCGGGCGCGCGCGTGGGGGTGGCGCACGGCAAGATGACCGAGGAACAGCTGGGCGCGGTGTGGGAACAGCTGCTGGGCGGCGAGATCGACGTGCTGGTCTGTACCACCCTGATCGAGACCGGCGTGGACGTGCGCAACTGCAACACCCTTGTGATCGAGAACGCCGACCGGATGGGCCTGGCGCAGCTGTACCAGATCCGCGGCCGGGTGGGGCGCTCGGGGCGCAAGGCCTACGCCTATTTCACCTTCCAGCGCGACCGCGTGCTCACCGACGTGGCGGCCAAGCGGCTGTCGGCGCTGCGGGAGTTCACCAGCTTCGGGTCGGGCTTCCGCATCGCGATGCGCGATCTGCAGATCCGCGGCGCGGGCAACCTTCTGGGCAAGAGCCAGCACGGCCACATGGCGGCGGTGGGATACGACCTGTATATCAAGCTGCTGAACCAGGCCATCGCCGAGGCAAAGGGCGAGGCCCCCGCGCCGGACAAGAGCGAGTGCCTGATCGACATCACGGTGGACGCCTATATCCCCGAGCGGTATATCCCCGATGCGTCGGGGCGCATCGAGGCCTACAAGCGGATCGCGGCCATCGGCGGCAAAGAGGACGCCAGCGACGTGCTGGACGAGCTGATCGACCGCTACGGCGACCCGCCCGCCGCGGTGCAGGGGCTGGTGGACATCTCGCTGGCCCGCGTGCAGGCGTCCCGGCTGGGCATCTACGAGGTGACCCAGCAGAAAGACAAGCTCATCCTCTATTCCGACCGGCTGCAGGCCGCCGCGATGAAACCGCTGCTGACCGCCTTCGGCGGGCGGGTGATGTTCAGCGCCGCGGCAAAGCCGTATCTGTCGGTGACGGTGAAAACCGGCGAAAAGCCGCTGGATATTCTGGTGTCGGCGCTGGATCTGCTGGACAGCCCGGCCCCGTGAAAATGTGTAAAGAACATGAAACCGGCGCTTTTTCTCCCAAAGCCTTGCATCGGCAGGGCTTTGGCTGTATAATGAAATGCGATTTTGCCCCCCTGCGGGCATGAGTGTGAAAGGAGAATACCCCCGTGAAGACAAAACGTATCCTTGCCGCCGCGGCCTGCGCCGCCGTGGCCTTTGGAATGAGCGGCTGTTCCACCCCCGCCACCGTGGGCGCCGTGGGCGATGTGGAGATCCCCTCCGGCCTGTTCCTGCTGTACCAGCAGATGAGCTACAATGAGGCCGCGGACCTTGTGGAAGATCCCGAGCAGGACGTGCTGAAGCAGCAGGTTGAGGGCGTGGACGCCGCCGAGTGGATCCGCGCCAAGACCCTGGAGAAGATCGACCGCTATGTGGGCATCGGCCAGATGGCCGACGAGCTGGGCGTGGAGCTGACCGCCGAGCAGACCGATACGGTGCAGCAGATCGCCTCCAGCCAGTGGGAAGCCTACGAGGAGAACTACTCCGACAACGGCATCGGCGAAGAGAGCCTGGTGCTGGCCTTCACCGCCGAGCAGAAGGCCACCCTGCTGCTGGACGCCATCTATGGTCCCGAGGGCACCGAGCCGGTGAGCACGGGCTATCTGACCACCTACATCAAGAAGAACTACGCCCAGCTGGAGTATTTCAGCCTGCCCGTCATGACCTCGAACTACACGATGGCCACCGACGAGCAGCACGACGAGCTGGTGCAGATGGCGAAGGACGCCGCCTCCAAGCTGATGGATGAGGGCGCCGACTTTGCCACCGTGGCCACCGAGACCGTGCAGGCCGCCTACGACCTGCTGGAGGCCGAGATGCCCGAGGACGCCGACGCCCTGCAGACCACCATCGTGTCCCGCGAGGGCTCCGGTCTGGACGAGGCCACCGTGAACAACATCTTCAGCGCCCGCAACGGCGCCTACGGCAGCGCCGACCTGTACACCAGCATCATCGTCTACTGCCGCGCCGAGGTGGAGGACACCGAGTCTCTGGAGGAGAGCGCCCTGTCCGCCATGAAGAGCGAGGAGCTGGAAGACCGCTTTGTGGAAGCCGGCGCCGCGCTGGAGCACAATCTGGACGAGAAGGCGATGGACACCTTCAGCGTGAAGAAGATCAAGGCCTGATCGGAGTTTTCAGCGCACGAGAGCGCCCCGTCGGGAAATCCCGGCGGGGCGATTTTTTGTTTGACGAAGAGGACTGTGCGCTGGTGGAGGAACTCCGGGCGCAGAATACTGTCGTCCAGTGTGAGGAAAGCGAGAGCCACTTCAAGTATGGTTTTTCGGCGGGGCCGATCGTCCAGCAGGAAGCTCATGAGCATCCGCTGAATAAGAAGCGTCAAAAACCCATCGTCCGCCTGAACCGTAATTCCTCGGTTCAGGCGGACTTGCCGTTGCTGGGTGGATTGATTCACACTCTTATTGTAAACTTCAATATGATCATGAGATTTATAAACCTGGGAGGTTTCTATGCGTATCAGGAGAGAAACTGCAACAGATTGTGCGGCCGTATATTCCGTTGTAAAACGTGCTTTTGAGAGTGCCGAACGCACCGATGGAAATGAGCAGGATTTGGTGAATGCCCTGCGAAAAGGAGCCGCTTTCATCCCTGCGCTGTCATTGGTCGCTGAAGCAGATGGGAAAGTGGTAGGCCATATCATGTTCACAAGAGCGGCGGTTGACGGAAAGCCTGTTCTGGCGTTAGCCCCGCTGTCTGTCTTGCCGGAGTATCAGCGAAAAGGGATTGGAAAAGCCCTGATCCAAGAAGGACACAAAATTGCAAAAGAACTGGGCTATACCCATTCCATTGTTTTAGGAAGTGAAAAATACTATCCCAAGGCAGGATATTCTCCCGCAGAGTGCTTCGGGATAAAAGCGCCCTTTGATGTACCGAGCGAAAACTTTATGGCCTGTATATTAAACGAAACAGGCGCTGAAATTCACGGAACGATAACATATGCGCCAGAGTTTGGCATTGAATGATACCACTTTCCTCCAAAGTTGGTACGGTACAAAAGCTCAATCGGAACCGAAAAAGCCCATGCAGCCGGAACGAGAGAACCGGAGGCGCGGGCTTTCTGTGTGTATGGTTATTCTGTCGGGTCATCCGTAGTTTCCGCAACCAGCCTGTCAAAGTCGTTCTGATGGATTCAATCCTGCAATACCCGGTACTTTTCAAACTCCTTTTTGGAAAAGGCTCTTGGCGCTGCAGGTTCTTGTGGATGGTTTCCGCAGCTTGCAGATGCTGCGGTCAGACTGCCCACAGACACCAGGGGGAAGCCGTTGGAAAAGCCCGCCGAAGAACAGCCACGCTCACCAGGAAACCCGCTCGAGGCCGGGGCGGCAGAGGATGTTCTGCCGGGTGGCTTCCGTTTTTCCGTGCTGGTTCACATGGGTGCAGGTCTTGCTGTAGCGAAACCCGCATTTTTCGGCCACCCGCGCGGACTGGTGGTTCCACACAAAGTGCCCCAGCAGAAGAAAGTCCAGCTTCTGCACCCGAAACAGATAGTCCGTCACCGCCCGCACCGCCTCCGGCATCAGGCCCTGCCCCCAGTAGTCCTTCGAGAGGGCATAGCCGAGCGCCCGGCTGGCGAGAGGCTCCAGCTCGGGAAAATTCTCCCGGCGGTACTCCTCGATCCCCAGCGAGCCGATCACATGCCCCCGGTGTTCCAGCGCAAAGGTGGTTTTCTCTTTTATAAAAGTATCCAGGATCGCCTTTGTGTCGGCAAGGCTTTTGTGCGGGGGCCAGTCGGCCGGCTGCCCAACACCGTCCACACGGGCGTAGGCGTAGAAATCGTGCAGGTCGGTCTCCCGCCAGCAGCGCAGCAGCAGCCGGTCGGTCTGCAAAACCACCCGGCTGATATCGATGGGTGCATTCATGGCGCGCTCCTCCAACCGGCAATGTCATAAAGATACGAAAAAACCGGAGTTCCGATGAACTCCGGTTTTTGGTGCGGATGAAGGGACTTGAACCCCCACGGTATTGCTACCACTAGAACCTGAATCTAGCGCGTCTGCCAATTCCGCCACATCCGCGTATGGTCGGGGCAACAGGACTCGAACCTGCGGCATCGTGGTCCCAAACCACGCACTCTACCAAACTGAGCTATGCCCCGTTCTTGTCTTGCGCCGTCCGTTGCGCTCCCGTCTGCTGGGAACGTTGTATATTATAACCGATGTTTCCCTGTTCGTCAACCCTTTTTTTCAAAAAAATCAAAACTTTTTTCAAACGGAAAAAACAGCGCCCCCACAGCAAAAATCCGGCCGGAGCGCAGGCTCCGGCCGGATGTGGGACAAAAGGCTTATTTGGTGTAGTTGTCGAAGTAGCCCTGGATATAGATGATGGGGGTGCCCTTGTCGCCGCTGCCGCTGGTCAGGTCGCACAGGCTGCCGATCAGGTCGGTCAGGCGGCGGGGGGTGGTGCCCTGGGTCACCATGGTGCCCACCAGGCTGGCGGCCTTCTCGTCCTTTTTGCGGATATAGTCGGAGATGGCTTCCTTCAGGGCGTCGCCGGACAGGTCGGCGAAATCGTTGTCGGCCAGGTATTTCAGCTTCACCTCGTTCGGGGTGCCCTCCAGGCCGGCGGTGTAGGCGGGGGAGACAACGGGGTCGGCCAGCTCCCAGATCTTGCCCACGGGGTCTTTGAAGGCGCCGTCGCCGTACACCATCACTTCCACGTTCTTGCCGGTGGCGTCCAGCAGCATCTGATGGATGCGGTCCACCACGGGCTGGCAGTTCACGGGGAACAGCTTCACGGTGTCCTCGGTGGCCTTGTTGGAGCCCAGCAGGCCGTACTTGTCGTTGTAGCCGCTGCCGTCGATGCTGGCGGTCATGATGTCGTCCAGACCATACACCTTCTCGGCGCCGGCCGCCTTCAGCAGGCGCTTGGTGCGGGCGCGGGTGTGGATGTCGCAGGTCAGCACGCTCTTGGTGTAGGACAGGATGGCCTTCGGGTTGTTGGCGAACACCACTTCCACCTCGGCGCCGCTCTCCTGGATGAGCTGCTTGTAGTACTCCACATAGTCCACGCCGGTGAACACATGCTTCTTATAGCCGAACAGCTCGCGGTATTTCTCCTCGGTCAGCACGTCGCTCCAGGGGTTCACGCCCTTTTCGTCCATCTCGTCCAGGTCGATCAGATGGTTGCCCACCTCGTCGGAGGGATAGCTCAGCATCAGCACGATCTTCCTGCAGCCCTTGGCGATGCCGCGCAGGCAGATGGCGAAGCGGTTGCGGCTGAGGATGGGGAACAGCACGCCCACCGTATCGTCGCCGAACTTGGAGCGCACGTCGGCGGCAATGGCGTCCACGCTGGCGTAGTTGCCCTGGGCGCGGGCCACAACGGCCTCGGTCACGGCCACAACGTCGCGGTCCTGGATGGTGAAGTTGCCCTCGGACGCCTTCAGAACGGAATCCACCACGATCTGGGCGATGTCGTCGCCTTCACGGATGATCGGCGCACGAACGCCGCGGGAAACAGTACCAATCATTCTTTCCATATTCTTTACCCCCATATCATTTCAGCCAGGTGCTTACCGGGAAAGTAAACATCAAAACAATATTATTATACTGGGCCTGTCCGGCGTATGCAATCCAAAAAGTACACAAACTTTCCCGGGCCTTTTTTTGAAGAACTCTGCAATTTTCTGATTTTTTGTGCAAAAATAAAATTTTAAAATTCTTGCAATCAAATCGCCGGTGTGATATAATAAACTGTAATTGTGTATATTTCGGCCGGAGATCCCGGCCTTCTTTTATAATGGGAAAACGCCGCCGCCCGTTGGCTTTGGGGCGGCGGCGCTTTGCGTTTTGGAAATCAGTTGGCGAAGAACTTCTGCCAGTAGCCCGCCACAAAGATCACCAGCACGATGGCCGGCAGCACGAAGGTGAGGTAGCCGCGGGCCCATTTGGGGAAGCGGATGCCCTCGCCGGCGTTGGCCTCGTCGGTGAAGTTTTTCCAGCCCCAGCCGTAGCGGGTGACGCAGAACAGCAGGTACACCAGGCTGCCCAGCGGCAGCAGATTGTTGGAAACGATGAAGTCCTCCAGGTCCTGGATGGTGGTGCCGCTGCCCAGCGGCGCAAAGCCGCTCCACACGTTGAAGCCCAGCACGCAGGGGATGCTGAGGATGGTGATGACCACGGCGTTCACCGCCACCGCCTTTTTCCGGCTCCAGCCCCACAGGTCGATGGCGAAGCTGATGATGTTCTCGAACACGGCGATGATGGTGGACAGCGCCGCGAAGGTCATGAACAGGAAGAACAGCGCGCCCCACAGGCGGCCGCCCGCCATCTGGTTAAAGACGTTGGGCAGGGTGACAAAGACAAGGCCGGGGCCTTCGCCGTTGCTCACGCCGAAAGCCGAGCAGGCGGGGAAGATGATCAGGCCGGACATCAGGGCCACGCTGGTGTCCAGCAGAGTGACATTGATGGCCTCGCCGGTCAGGCGGCGCTCACGGCCGATATAGCTGCCGAAGATGGCCAGCGCGCCGATGCCCAGGCTGAGGGTGAAGAAGGCCTGGCCCATCGCGGCGTATACCACCTCGCCGATGCCCTGCTCCGCCATGCGGCCGAAATCGGGCAGCAGGTAGAACTTCAGGCCCTCGGCGGCGCCGGGCAGGGTGATGCTGCGCACACACAGCACGATCATGATCAGGAACAGGCAGGCCATCATCGCCTTGGTGATGCGCTCCACGCCCTTCTGCAGGCCCATGCTGCAGATGCCGAAGCCCAGCGCGATGGTGATGAGCATGAAGACGCCCATATACACCGGCTGCCCCAGCATGCCGTTAAAGACGGCGCCCACCTCGTCGGGCGTTTTGCCGGTGAACTCACCGGCCAGCATCTTGGTGAAATAGGCGATCATCCAGCCGCCCACCGTGGTGTAGAACATCATCAGCAGGTAGTTGCCGGCCATGGCGCCCCATTTGTACCAGTGCCATTTGGTGCCCTTGGGCTCCAGCACGTCGAAGCTGACCGCCGCCGATTTCTGGCTGGCGCGGCCCACCGCGAACTCCATCACCATGATGGGCAGGCCCAGGATCAGCAAGAACAGCAGGTAGATCAGCACAAAGGCCGCGCCGCCGTATTTGCCGGTGATGTACGGAAAGCGCCATACGTTGCCGAGGCCGATGGCGCAGCCGGCCGAGATCAGAATGAATCCCAGCCGGGATGCGAATTTCTCGCGCTCTTTCATGGATGGTTCCTCCTTTTTTGCCCGCCTGTTCCCTTCATAGGCCGCCGGGAAAGGCCGCTTTTTAAGAATAGCGGTTTTCCGGGGGGATGTCAACGAAAAAGGGGGAAAACACGCCGATGTTTTGCCACCTGCGGCGTTTTGTGCTATACTAAAAAAGGAAGCCGGATTTTCCGGCCGTTCCGCGACTTTTATCTTTGCATACAGATAGGAAATACAAGCATATGGATTTTGTTCAGCTGGGGCTGTGCGCGCCCCTTGTACAGGCGGTGGCCGAGCAGGGCTATACCGTGCCCTCGCCCATCCAGGAAAAAGCCATCCCGCCGGTACTGGCCGGGCGCGACCTGCTGGGCTGCGCCCAGACCGGCACCGGCAAGACCGCCGCATTCTCGCTGCCGCTGCTGCAGCGCCTGCACGCCGGCGCACGCAAACCGCTGCGCGCCCTCATCCTCACCCCCACCCGCGAGCTGGCCCTCCAGATCCACGAGAGCATCACCGCCTACGCCGCCCACCTGCCGCTGTCCTGCTGCGTGATCTTCGGCGGCGTGGGGCAGGGCTCCCAGGTGGAGGCGCTGCGGAAAAAGCCCGATATCCTGGTGGCCACCCCGGGGCGCCTGAACGACCTGATCGGCCAGGGGATCATCAGCCTGAAAAACATCGAGGCCTTTGTGCTGGACGAGGCCGACCGGATGCTGGACATGGGCTTCATCCACGACGTGCGCCGGGTGCTGTCCCAGCTGCCCGCACAGCGGCAGACCCTTCTGTTCAGCGCCACCATGCCGCCGGCCATCGAACAGCTGGCGGCCGGGATGCTGAAAGACCCGGCGGTGGTGAAGGTGGACCCGCCGTCCACCACGGTGGAGGCCATCCGCCAGCAGCTGTACCACACCGACAAGCCCTCCAAGCGGGCGCTGCTGGCCTGGCTGCTGAAAGAGCGCCGTCCGTACAGCACGCTGGTTTTCACCCGCACCAAGCACGGCGCCGACCGGGTGGCCCGCAACCTGACCAAAGACGGATTCCCCGCCGCCGCCATCCACGGCGACAAGAGCCAGAACGCCCGCCAGCGCGCGCTGGGTGATTTCAAGGCGGGCAAGATCGGCGTGCTGGTGGCCACCGACATCGCCGCCCGCGGCATCGACATCACCGGGCTGGACCTGGTGGTGAACTTTGATCTGCCGAACGAGCCGGAGACCTATGTGCACCGCATCGGCCGCACCGGCCGCGCGGGCGCCGCAGGCGAGGCGGTGAGCTTCTGCTGTGCCGACGAGCGCGGCCAGCTGGCCGACATCGAAAAGCTGATCCGGCGATGCATTCCCGTGTGCGAAGATCATCCTTTCCCGGCGCAGGACGCCCCTGCGCCCGCTGCCCCCGTGCAGCCTGCCCCACCACCAAAACGAAATGAGGTAACCGATATGGAAGAAACCAAGGCCACCGGCAGCGCCCCGCGCCGCCGTCGCCGCCGCGGCAAGAAGCCCGGGTCGGCCGCACCGGCTGCGCCCGCACCGGCGGAAACCGCCCGTCCCGCACGCGAAAAGAACCAGCAGCCCCGCCAGAACCAGAAGGCCCCCGCCCGCGGCGGCCGCCCCGAGCGCAGCGAGCGCCCGGCCCGCCCCGAGCGTTCCCGCCAGAACCAGCGCCCCGCCCGCACGGCGGGACGCCCCACCGTGCCGCCCCGCGCCGAGGAGGACGAGGACGCCGGTCTGCTGCTGATCACCCGCAAAGCGCCGGCTGTGAAGTACGCCAGCTTTGAGGAGTATATGAAGAACCACGTCCACAGCTCCGATCTGGACAGCGAGAACGAGGAATAAGCACATCCCAAAACCAGCGCCCCGCCGGGAATTTCCCGGCGGGGCGCCTTTTGTTTGCCGAAATTGTGTTTTTGCAGGGGGCGGACCGAATGCCTTCCCCTGGCAGGGGAAGGTGCCCTCGAAGAGGGCGGATGAGGTCGAGTCTGTGCCGTCTGCACAGAGCCTGCCGGGAAACCCGTGTTTTCACGGGGGCCTGTGCGGGCCGGCAGTACCCCCAAGCCCGCCGCCCGCTCACCGCCGCACAGGGGGGAGCAATCCCGCCGCGCCCTGCAGTACGAACTGCTCCAGCAGCGCCGCCATCTGGGCGGGGCTTTCGCGCAGGCCGCCCTCCACCCAGCGCTCGATGATGCCGATGCTGCCCGCCAGCACGAAGGACAGGTAATACTCCAGCTGCACGCTGCTGCCGCCGGCCACCTGCATCCACTGGGGCAGGCACCGCGCCCGCACCACCTGCTGCACCCGCAGGATGAACGGGCGGTTCCCGCCCTGCCGCAGCATCACGCTGCAAAAATCCGCCCGCTCGGCCAGAAAGGCAAAGGCGCGTGTCAGCGCGCTTTTCATCGGGGATACGCCCGGCGGCTCCATGTCGTCCAGCACCTGGTCCATCTCGTCCAGCACCTCCTGCTCCATCTCTTCCAGCAGCTGGGGAACGCTGGAATAGTGCAGGTAAAAGGTGCCGCGGTTCAAATCGCACAGCTCGGTCAGTTCCCACACGCTGATCTGCTCCACCGGCTTTTGGGCCAGCAGGCGGATCAGCCCCCGGCGCAGTGTCTGGCGGGTGCGGCGTGCGCGGCGGTCGGTTTCCTGCGGCATACGGCTCGCCCTCCTCTCGGCGCAACAAAAAGTTTACAATTCAAAGGCCCTCTTTTTCAACAGCCGGCCTGGAAAGTGTTCATTTGTACACAGCTTTTGCACATCCTGTCGGTTGCAAAGCCCTTTTTAAAATGATTATAATATAGGCAGGGAGAATAATCAACACTCTGTTCAGTAACGGGCAGTATGTTGATGTGAAAGGAACGTGACACCGCTATGGCCGGGCATTTTGTCGAGTTTGAGAACGTGTGCAAATACTACCAGACCGGGGACGAGCGCATCGCCGCCGCCGACCATATGAGCTTTTATATAGAAAAGGGCGAGTTCTGCGTGATCGTGGGGCCGTCCGGCGCGGGAAAGACCACCCTGCTGAACATCCTGGGCGGCATGGACACCTGCGACGAGGGCACCGTCACGCTGGACGGCCAGACCGTCAGCGGCTACAACGCCAAGCAGCTCACCACCTACCGCCGGTATGAGGTGGGGTTCGTGTTCCAGTTCTACAACCTGGTGCAGAACCTCACGGCGCTGGAGAACGTGGAGCTGGCCAGCGAGATCTGCCGCCAGCCGCTGGACGCGCGCGAGGTGCTGTGTCAGGTGGGGCTGGAGCACCGGCTGAACAACTTCCCGGCGCAGCTGTCGGGCGGCGAGCAGCAGCGCGTGTCGATCGCGCGCGCACTGGCCAAGAACCCCAAGATCCTGCTGTGCGACGAGCCCACCGGCGCGCTGGACTACAAGACCGGCAAGGCGGTGCTGGCGCTGCTGCAGAACACCTGCCGCACCACCGGCCGCACCGTCATCGTCATCACCCACAATCTCGCCATCACCCCCATGGCCGACCGCATCATCCGGGTGAACAGCGGGCGCATCCTCTCCAACGAGGTGAACGGGCATCCGGTGCCGGTGGAAGAGATCGAATGGTGAACAGGGGGGCGAGGGTATGAACAAAACCTATCGCAAAAATATCCTGCGCCAGGTGCGCGGCACCCGCAACCGGTTCCTGGCCATCTTTGCCATCGTGGCGCTGGGCGTGTCGCTGCTGGTGGGCCTGGTGCAGACCGCGCCCGACATGCGCGCCGCCGGCGACCGCTACTACGACGAGAGCAATCTGATGGACGTCCGGGTGATCTCCACCCTCGGCCTCACCGACGAGGACCTGGAGGAGATCGCCGCCATCGAGGGCGTGCAGGAGGTGATGGCCGTCTACAGCGCCGACTGCCTGCTGGAGGACGAAAAGGGCGATGTGCTGGCGGTGCGGATGGAGTCGATGCCGCAGGAGCCTTCGCTCAACCAGTTGCAGCTGCTGGAAGGCCGGATGCCGCAGGCGGACGACGAGTGCGTGGTGCACGCGATGGAGATGGGGTCCACGGTGCAGGTGGGCGATGTGCTGACGGTGGACGAGGGACAGGAGGACCTCTCCCTTGCGGCCGACAGCTTCACGGTGGTGGGCATCGTGCGCACTCCCACCAACTTCTCGGCCGACGACGAGACGGTGACGGTGGGCGACGGCAAGGCCGACCTGCTGGCCTATCTGCCCGAGAGCGCCTTTGACACCGACATCTACTCCACCATCTACCTGACGGTGGAAGGGGCGGCCGCGCTGGACACCTATTCCGACGAATACCAGGCGGTCATCGACCCGGTGACCGAGCGCCTGGAGGAGCTGGGCGAGGTGCGCAGCGAGGTGCGGCGCGAACAGGTGGTGGACGACGCCCAGGCCGAGCTGGACGACGCCCGCGCGGAATACGAGAGCCAGAAGGCCGAGGCCGAGGCAAAGCTGGCCGACGCCGAGGCAAAGCTTGCGTCCGCCCGCGCCGAGATCGAGAGCGGCCAGGCGGAGATCGACGACGGCGAAGCCCAGTGGCAGGCCGGCGCCGAGGAGCTGGCCGAGAGCAAACGGGAGCTGTCGCAGATGCTGTCCGACAAGCAGAAGCAGCTGTCGGACGCACGGCGGCAGCTGTCGAGCGGAAAGCGGCAGCTGGAGGCCGCCGAAAAGCAGCTGGACAGCTACCAGAAGCAGTACGACCAGGCGGTGGCGGCCCAGCAGCAGGTGGAGGAAGGACGCCAACAGCTGGAGCAGGCCAAGGCGGGCCTGGAGCTGGCCAAACAGGCGCTGGCGGCGGCACAGGAGTCGCTGCCGCGGCTGCAGCAGGCGGTGGAAGCCGCCGACAACGCCGCCGAAGCGGCGCGCCTGCGCAGCGAAGCCGCCCAGAGCAGCTACGACCAGGTGCTGGCCGACCCCGACGTACAGGCGGGGCTTGCACTGAAAGCGGGCCTGGACGCGGTGCTGGCGGAATATCCGCAGTACGGCAGCATCGACGAGCTGCTGGCCGATCCGCCGGCCGACATGGACGCCGCGCGCCTTGCCCAGATCCGCGCCGACAACGCCGCCTATCAGGCCGCGCAGAGCCGGGTGGACGCCGCCGCTGCCGAGCGGGACGCCGCTGCCCGGCAGCTGGAGCTGGCCGAGAGCGCGGCCTCGTCGGCCCACTCGCTCTACGACCAGACCGTCGCCTCCATCGACGAATACACCCAGCTGGTGAGCGAGGCCGAGACGACGGTGGCCGAGCAGGAAAAACAGCTGGAGGAGGCCGAAAAGCTGCTGGAGCAGTACGCCGACCTGATCGCAGAAGCGCCCGCCAAGCTGGAGGAAGGCCGCAGGGAGATCGAAAAGCAGCGCGCGGTGCTGGAGGAGGCCGAGCTGGCCATCCGGGACGGCGAGGAGCAGCTGTCGCTGGCGCCGTTGCAGGCGCAGGTGGAGTTTGAGTCCGCCCAGCAGAAGCTGGACGATTCCCGCGCCCAGCTGGACGCCGCCCAGGCCGAGCTGGACGAGGGCAAGGCCGAGCTGGAGGAAGGCCAGGCCGAATACGACAGGCAGAAGGCCGACGCCGAAAAGCAGCTGAACGAAGCGGCCGACCGCCTGGACGACGCCCAGCGCGAGATCGACAAGATCAACAGCTGCCAGTGGTATGTGCTCGACCGCGACAGCACCACCAGCGTGGTGACCTTTGAGAGCAACGCCGACAAGCTGGCGTCGATCGCGCGGGTGTTCCCGGTGTTTTTCTTCCTGGTGGCGGCGCTGGTGGCGCTGACCACGATGACCCGCATGGTGGACGAGAACCGCACCCAGATCGGCACGCTGAAGGCGCTGGGCTATTCCGAAATGGCCATCACCGCCAAATACCTGCTCTATGCGCTGTCGGCCACTTTGCTGGGCAGTGCGGCGGGGCTGCTGATCGGCTTCACCTTCTTCCCCAGCGTGATCTGGTACGCCTATTCCATCATGTACTCCCTGCCCGACTTCCCGCTGCTGTTCAACTGGCCGCTGGCGCTGGGCGCGGTGGCGGCGGCCACCCTCTGCACCGGCGCGGCCACCGTGAACGCCTGCCACAGCACCCTGCACGAAAAGCCGGCCGCTCTGATGGTGGCGCGTGCGCCGCAGGCGGGCAAGCGCATCTTCCTGGAGTATATCCGCCCGGTCTGGCGGCGGATGAAGTTCACCCACAAGGTCACCGCGCGCAACCTGTTCCGCTACAAAAAGCGGCTGGTGATGACGGTCACCGGCATCGCGGGCTGCACGGCGCTGCTGCTGGTGGGCTTCGGCATCCAGGACTCGGTGATGGACCTGATGGACACCCAGTATAAAGAACTGTGGCACTACGACCTCTCGGTGACCATGAGCGGGCCGGAGGGCGTGGACGGCCGCCGCGGCATCGCCGACACCCTGAACGGCGACAAGATCGAGGACTGGATGCAGCTCTACCAGGAGAACGTGACGCTGGTCACCGACGAGGGCGAGCAGAGCGTCACCCTGACGGTGCCCGCCGACAGCGGGCAGTTTGGCGAGTACGTCACCCTGCGCACCCGCCGCGGGCACGACGAGCTGGCGCTGCAGCCGGAGGGGGCCATCCTCACCGAAAAGGCCGCCGAGCTGCTGGGCGTGTCGGCGGGCGGCAGCCTGACCCTGCGCACCGACAGCGGCGAATACACGGTTGCCGTCACCGGCGTCACCGAGAACTATCTGGGCGGCTGCCTGTATATGCCGGCGGAGCTGTGGCAGCAGCTCACCGGCGCAGAACCGGCCTGGAACACGGTGTTTGCCAAGAGCCTGTGCGAAAGCGCCGAGGAGCGCAGCGAGATGAGCACCACCCTGCTGGAAAGCCCCGACGTACAGGCGGCCAGCTTCTCGGAGGACAGCTCCCGCGTGTTCAGCGACACCCTGTCCAACATCAACTATGTGGTCATCGTCATCATCCTCTGCGCCGGGCTGCTGGCGGTGGTGGTGCTGTACAACCTCATCAACATCAACATCGGCGAACGCAAGAAGGAGCTGGCCACCATCAAGGTGCTGGGCTTCTACGAGCGGGAGGTGTCGCGGTATATCTTCCGCGAGATCGACCTGCTGTCGGTGCTGGGCGGCCTTGTGGGCCTTGTGCTGGGCGTGCCGCTGCACAACTTCGTGATCCGCACGGTGGAGGTGGAGCAGATGATGTTCATCCGCCAGGTGGACCCCAGCAGCTATCTGTACAGCTTTGGCCTGACGATGCTGTTCACCGTGCTGGTGACCCTGCTGATGCGCCGCACCATACGCCATATCAGCATGGTGGAGAGCATGAAGGCGCCCGAATGATCCCTTTGCAAAGAGCGCCCCGCCGGGAAATCCCGGCGGGGCGTCTGCGATTGCCGGCAGGCTTCCGGCCAAAGGCTTCCCCCTGGGGGGGAAGGTTCAACATGCACAAACCTTTGTCCAAACACTTTTTGATCGAGCCGGAGTTCCCGACGAACTCCGGTTTTTGCGTTTATGCTTCCTTTGTCAGCTTGATGACGGCGATGGTGACCGCGCCGAAGCGGTTGGCCGCGTTGCTGTTGTAGACCAGCGTGAAGCTGGTGGAAAACGGCGCATACAGAATCAGCGAGCTTGCGCCGCACGCGCTGGAGGAGGCGGCGCCCGTTTTGAAATACACGCCGTACTCCAGATGTGCGGCGCCGTTGTAGGAGGGGGTTATCTGCATATACCCCGGCGTGTCCAGCACCGCCGACACACTGTAGGAGATGAAATAGTATCCCGGCGTCAGCTCGATGCGGGTGTTGTCCGCCAGCGTGATGTTGCCGGTGGCGTCTGTGGTTCCGGTGAACAGCGGGATGGCCTTGCCGTTTTCAAACCGGATCTCATAAATGAAAAAAGAGGCAAAAATATCCTTTGCAGCTTCCCCCGGCTCCCCTTGCGGGCCGGGTTCTCCCTGTGGACCCTGTGGTCCGGGTTCTCCTTGCGGGCCGGGCTCTCCCTGTGGGCCGGGCGGGCCCGGTTCCCCTTGCGGGCCTTGCGGCCCCGGCTCTCCCTGCGGCCCCTGTGGGCCGGGCGGGCCCGGTTCCCCCTGCGGGCCGCAGCAGGGGCAGCATCCCGCCCCCCAGGCGCAGGATGCACAGTTGAACGGCTTCCATTCTTTCACGGTATCTTCACTCCACTCTCGACAGGTTGATATACCCCAGCATATGCCGGCGCCGGAAAAGCGTGCCTGGACGGCAGGCCCTCCGTGCTGTTCCGCGCTTGACACCTCCGGCAAATCGCATATAATTGATATATCAACAGTTGAATTTTCAAGAATGGCAGCGTCTGCCGGAAGGGAGAAGGAAATGAAGGAATTCAGACGTCTTATGTCCTATCTGGGGCCGTACCGGCGGGACATGTTCATCGGCGCGCTGCTGGTGCTGGTGGAGACGGTGTTTGAGCTGGTGATCCCGCTGTTCATGGCCGACCTCATCGACGTGGGCGTGCAGAACCGCGACCTCGACTACATTCTATATAAAGGTGTGCAGATGGGCGTCTGCGCGGTGCTGGCGCTGGTCACCGGCCTGCTGTACGCGCGGTTTGCCGCCCGGGCCGCCTACGGATGGGGCGCGCGCATCCGCGAGGCGCAGTATGAAAAGGTGCAGCAGTTCGCCTTTTCCAACCTCGACCGGTTTGAAAGCTCCTCGCTGGTCACCCGCATGACCACCGACGTCACCGTGCTGCAGAACGCCATCAACGGCGGGCTGCGTCCGCTGGTGCGCAGCCCGGTGATGCTGGTGATGGGGCTGGGGCTGTCCTTCTGGATGAACGCCCGGCTGGCGCTGGTGTTTGTGGTGTGCGCCCCGGTGCTGGCCTGCACCCTGTTCCTGGTGGTGCGCAAGGTGGCGCCGATGTACAGCCGCCTGCAGGCCGCCGTGGACGGGCTGAACAATGTGGTGCAGGAGAGCCTCACCGCCATCCGCGCGGTGAAGGCCTTTGTGCGCGGCGAGTACGAGGAAACACAGTTCGACCGGGTGAACACCGAGCTGATGGAGACCAGCCAGCGCACCTTCCACTTCGCGGTGCTGAACCTGCCCGCCTTCCAGTTCACGATGTACACCGCGGTGGTGCTGATCCTGTGGTTCGGCGGCGGGATGATCCTGCAAAACCGGCTGCAGGTGGGCGAGCTGACCGGCTTCCTCAGCTATGTCTTACAGGTGATGAACTCGTTCATGATGATCTCGAACGTGTTCCTGCTGCTCACCCGCGCGCTGGCCAGCGCACACCGGGTGGCCGAGGTGCTGGACGAGACCCCCGCCCTCACCTCCCCCGCCGGCGCAGTGGAAACGGTGGCCGACGGCAGCGTGGATTTTGAGAATGTCTCCTTCAAATACCACGCCGACGCCCGCGAATATGCGCTGGCCGGTGTGGACCTGCACATCGCCGCCGGGCAGACGGTGGGCATCCTGGGCGGCACCGGTTCGGCCAAGACCACGCTGGTGCAGCTGATCCCCCGCCTGTACGACGCCACCGAGGGCACCGTGAAGGTGGGCGGCCGCGACGTGCGCCGGTACGATCTGGCCGTCTTGCGCGACGCGGTGGGCATCGTGCTGCAGAAGAACGTGCTGTTTTCCGGCACGGTGCGGGAAAATTTGCAGTGGGGCGACAAAAACGCCGATGACGAATCCATCTGGGAGGCCTGCCGCGCCGCCTGTGCCGACGAATTTCTCCAGCGGATGCCGGGCGGCCTGGACGCCGATCTGGGGCAGGGCGGCGTGAATGTGTCCGGCGGGCAGAAACAGCGGCTGTGCATCGCGCGGGCGCTGCTGAAAAAGCCGAAGATCCTCATCTTCGACGACTCCACCAGCGCGGTGGACACCGCCACCGAGGCAAAAATCCGCACAGCGCTGGCGGCGCTCTCGGGGGTGACCAAGATCATCATTGCGCAGCGCGTCACCTCGGTGATGCATGCCGATCTCATCGTGATCCTGGAGGACGGGCGCATCCACGCGGCGGGCACGCACAGCCAGCTGCTGGCGTCCGACCCCATCTATCAGGAGATCTACGCCTCGCAGACGAAGGGAGGGAGTGCGGATGGCACGGCAGATCAGCGGTAAAAAACCGAAGAACCTGGGCTATACGGTGCGCACCCTGCTCTCCTACATGGGGCGGCACAAATACCTGCTGCTGGCGGTGGCGGTGCTGGTGACCATCAGCGCGACGGCCAACCTGCTGGGCACCTACATGATCCGCCCGGTGGTCAACGGGCTGGCCGCCGGCGGCATCCCGGCGCTGGTGAAGGGGGTTGCGGTCACCGCCTGCATCTATCTGGCCGGCGCGCTGGCCTCGCTGGGCTACACCCAGACGATGGTGAAGGCGGCGCAGAAGGTCCTGTTCGACATCCGGCGCGACCTGTTCGCCCATCTGCAGACGCTCCCCCTGCGCTTTTTCGACAGCCGCCGCCACGGCGACGTGATGAGCTATTTCACCAACGACGTGGACACCATCGCCGACGCGCTGAACAACAGCTTTGCGATGGTGATCCAGAGCTTCATCCAGGTGGTGGGCACCCTGACCATGCTGTTCATCCTGAACTGGCGCCTGACGCTGGTGGTGGCGGTGTGCTACGCGGCGATGTTCGCCTATATCCGCTACAGCGCCCGGCACAGCAAGGAATACTACCAGAAGCAGCAGTTCCACCTGGGCGATCTGGACGGCTACATCGAGGAGATGGTGGCCGGCCAGAAGGTGGTGAAGGTGTTCAGCCACGAGGCCGAGAACCTGCGCCGCTTTTGCGAGAAAAACGAGGCGCTGCGCAAGGCGGGCACCGGCGCGCAGGCCTACGCCGCCACCATGATCCCGGCGGTGGTGAGCATCTCCTACATCAACTACGCCATCGTGGCGGCGCTGGGCGGCTATATGGCCATGCGGGGCCTCACCGACGTGGGCAGCCTGGCCAGCTATCTGGTATTCGTGCGGCAGGCCGCCATGCCCATCAACCAGTTCACCCAGCAGAGCAACTTCCTGCTGGCCGCGCTGGCGGGCGCCGAGCGCGTGTTTGAGGCGATGGACATGCAGCCCGAGGTGGACGAAGGGCAGGTGCGGCTGGAAAAGCAGGCGGACGGCTGGGTGTGGAAGCGGCCGGACGGCGCCTGCGTTCCGCTGCTGGGCGACGTGCGGTTCGAGGACGTGACCTTCGGCTACGACAAAAAACACCCCATCCTGAAAAACATCAGCCTGTTTGCAAAGCCGGGCCAGAAGATCGCCTTTGTCGGCTCCACCGGCGCGGGCAAGACCACCATCACCAACCTCATCAACCGCTTTTACGACGTGCAGGCCGGCCGGGTGACCTACGACGGCATCGACGTGAAGGACATCCGCAAGGACGACCTGCGCCGCTCGCTGGGGATGGTGCTGCAGGACACCCACCTGTTCACCGGCACCATCGCGGACAACATCCGCTTTGGACGTCTGGACGCCACCCAGGCCGAGATCGAGCAGGCGGCGCGCATCGCGGGAGCCGCCTCCTTCATCCGCCGCCTGCCCGACGGCTACGACACCCTCGTCACCGCCGACGGCGCCAACCTCTCGCAGGGGCAGCGCCAGCTGCTGGCGATCGCGCGGGCGGCGGTGGCCGATCCGCCGGTGCTGATCCTGGACGAGGCCACCTCCTCCATCGACACCCGCACCGAGGCGCTGATCGAAAAGGGCATGGACCGCCTGATGGAAGGCCGCACCGTGTTCGTCATCGCGCACCGGCTGTCCACCGTGCGCAACGCCAACGCCATCATGGTGCTGGAGCACGGTCAGATCGTGGAGCGCGGCAGCCACGACGAACTGCTGGCCCAGAAGGGCGAATACTACCAGCTGTACCACGGCATGTTCGAGCTTTCCTGAGCGGGAAAGGCGTTCGGCGGGGGGCGGCACCGGCTGTTTTGCCAATGGCTTCCCCCTGGGGGGAAGCTGCCGCGCAGCGGCTGATGAGGGGAAAGCTTCCGGCCCCCGCAATCCCCGCCAAAACGCTGCTTCGGCAACCGGCAGGACCTGTGCAAACGGCTTGGCTTCGACCTCATCCGCCCCCTGCAAATACCTTCCGCGCATCTTGCGCCCGTCTTTCCTGTATGGAAAAGGCGGGCGCTTTCGCATACAGCTTTTTCCTGTGCCTCCAAAATGGCGAAACACGTCAGATTTTGTTGCTTTTCTTCCTGCTGGGTAGTATACTGAATATAAACATCCGCACACAAAAAACTGTATGCCCACACATTTTTTCCGCAGCTTGAAAACACAAGGTCACTTCTGTTCGCACAGCCGGAGTGTGTGGATCGAACGCGTTTTTTCCAACGTCGGTTCCAAAGCTCCCGTTTTTACACGGGAGCTTTTGTCATATTTTCGCGCTTTGCATCGTTATGTAAAAGATGAGGGGATGAGATCATGAAATCTTTTTTCGCGCAACACACCCGTGCATTGGCGGGGGGACTTTTGTCGCTCTGCCTGCTGCTGGGCTGCCTGCACCTGTCCGCCGACGCCGGCGAGATGGGCATGCAGAAAAACACCACCAACATCGTGGCGGTGGTGGACTGCAGCACCTCGATGCAGGTATCCGACTTCAACTGGAAGGTGCCGGAGTCGCTGTATATGCTGACCGATATGTGCCCCAGCGAGGACATCCGGCTGTCGCTGGTGGTCTACGGCACCGACGCCGCCATCGCCTTCCGCGACATGCCGCTGTCGGAGGAGAACCACTCCACCGTCAAGCAGAAGATCAAAGAGGCCATCGTGGACGTGGGCTACACCCGCGGCCAGACCGACACCGGGGCGGCGCTGGGCCTGGCGCGCACCATCCTGGAGGAGCAGGCCGGGCAGAACAACATGGTGCTTCTTTTCACAGACGGCGCCGTGACGGCCACCCACAACGGGCGCACCACCGAGCTTTCCCGCCAGGAGATCGACTCCTTTGCGGTGTTCGCGCAGAACAACGGCGTGGTGGTGAACACGCTGGGCCTTTTCTCGCCCCAGGCCGATGAAGCCGAGGTGGCGCAGGCCGCCGACGAACTGGCGGTGCTGAAAGACAAGACCGGCGGCCAGTACCAGCGGGTGGAGAACACCGACGCGATCCCGGCGTTCGTGATCTCGCTGCTGTCCACCACGCTGGACGTGCTGCCCATCGAACTGACCGAACCCCAGGCGGTGACGGTGGACGGGCAGGCCGGCTGGCAGTACACCTTCTCCGTCACCGATGCCTACACCGACGACGTGACGCTGGTCATCCCCGCCCCTCCCGCCGAGATCACCGGCGTGGTGCTGCAGGCCGGCGACGGCCAGCCCACCCCGGTGGAGAGCTGGCCCGGCGCCAGCTGGGTGCACTACACCCGCTACAACGCCACCCCCGGCTACAACGTGGTGCACCTGAAGCACCTGGAGCAGCAGGACTGGACCGGCGACTACACCGTCACCCTGCTCACAGACTCCCAGACCGCGCCCGCGGTATCGGCCTTTTTCCTGTACGATGTCACCGTCCACATCAGCCTGAACAGCGACACGGTGGGCGTGCTGCAGCCGGTGCAGGTGGACGTATACCTCACCGACGGCAACGGCTACCGCATCGACGACGCCGATTTTCTCCAGACCCTCACGGTGGAGCTGGAGGTGGTGAACCTGCAGAACATGGGCGCCGAGGTGTCGCAGCAGGCAAACGGCAGCGAGGACCGCGCCGTCTTTAACTGGCTGCGGGAGGAGATGGAGCTGTACAACGACTCCTTCCGCTTCAAGTTCACCCCCCAGCGCGCTTCCTCCTACCAGATGACGGCCCACGTTTCCAACAGCCGCTTTGAACGGCATGTGGTCACACAGCCGCTGGAGGTGCAGGACCAGCTGGAGATCGAGAGCAGCCTGCTCACCCGCCAGCCGCACAAGAACAGTCCGCTGGAGGTGCGCGCCTATCTGGTGCAGCAGGACAACCACCGCAAGGTGGCCGACGAGGAATTCTACCGCCTGTGCGGCGCCACCGCCACCTTCACCAACCTCAGCACCGGCACCGCCGAGATCGTTGAGATGGAAGCGCTGGCGGACGGCAACGGGCTGTCGGCCAGCTTCGTGCCCACCGAGGAGGGCGAATACGAGGTGGTCGTGCGCACCAACAGCAGCCGTGAATCGGTGGAACGGGTGGGCGAGACGCTGAACTTCCTCATCGTCGACCGCCCGGTGCAGCTGCGCACCTTCGCCAATGGCAGCAGCGGCCTGCTGAGCAGCTTTTTCAAGGGCTACCACGCCGGCAAGGACGAGCTGTATTTCCCCGCCGACGCCTACTTCTACGACCCCGACGGCGACAGCTACCGGGTGTCGTGCGAGACCCTCTCCTCCAACGGCTCGGAACTGGTCTACGACAACGTCCTGCGCTACCAGCCCGACCGCGCGGAGACGCTGGAGGTCACCCTCACCGCGCTGGACTATTCGGGCAACAGCGCTTCGATCGACCTGTCGATCCGCATCCTGTCTGTATTCGAGGTGATTTTGCTGACGATCGCACTGATCCTGTTCGTACTGGCGGTGCTGCTGCTGGCGGTGTATCTGCTGCGCGCGCGCCGGTGCGCCCGCAACGAGCTGCGCGGCATGCTGGCGGTGGACGTGACGCTGAACGGCAAGCTGCCCGAGCTGCTGGGCCTGTCCGGCCGCGCCTACCATGAGCTGCCGCTGGTGCGCTACTACATCCCCCTGGTGAACCCGCAGAACATCGAGGACCCCGCCCGGCTGCTGAAACCGCCCCTCACCTTCCTCACCCGCGTGATGCCGCGCGAGGTGTATCTGGGACGCCTGCTGGCCAACTACGCCGAAAACTACCGCGTGGGCGGATACGGCGTGGACGCGGTCTACCGCTATCTGGACGGCGTGTCCGACGCGCTGCTCACCGAGGAGAAATACAAAAAGGCGGGCTGCCGTCTGCGCGGGCAGGCGCACGGCGCCCTGTTCGCCCTGAAGGGCGTGTCCACCGGCGTCACCCGCGAGGGGGCCTTCCTGGCCGAGCGCGACAGCCGGCTGAACCGGCTGGAGAAATGCCGGTTCGTGCTGCCGGTGTCCGCCTCGCTGAACGACCGCTTTGAGGAGAGCACCGGGCTGTCGGTGTGCGGGCTGCAGATCGAGCTGTCCTATGTCCCGCCGGTGCGCCCCGCCAAACCCGCCCGCCGCGCAAAGAAGTCCGCCCCGGCGGACCCCGAAACCGTGTAACCGGTGAAAGAGGTGTGATCCATGTCAAATCCCAACTATGAATATGTCTGCATCGAGTGCGGCGTGCGTGAGGTCCACAACCGCCGGTTTTTCCCGCTGGACGAGCTGCTGCGCATCTTCGTGCTGCCCCTTCCCGGCGCGGCCAACAACCTGCGCGACTACCTGCGCGCGGCGCTGCCCGCCTTCCGGGTGGGCGCGCTGTTCGGCGGGCAGGTGCTGGGCACCGAGGTGCTCACCCGCCAGGCCGATTCCCAGAAGGATTTTTCCGCCTCGCCCGACGATATGACCCCCGTGGCGCTGTCGATGAAGGGCGTGCTGCACACCATCGAGCGCCAGCTGGACCTGCCGCTGGGCACCCTCGCCGCGCTGGTGGCGGCGGTGCCCTCCTCGATGGGCTTCAACAGCCTTTTGCAGGATCTGGAGCACAGCGCCCGCCTGGACGGCGCCGAGGACCCCCTGCTGCACTCCTACCGCGCGCTGGAACGCGCGCTGACCCCCTTTCTGAACTCGGCGCTGGGCAACGCCGACACCCGCCAGACCGAGTGCGCCGCTCTGCTGGACGCGCTGCGCCAGCTGGTGGACGCCGATCCGTCGGTGCGGTTCAGCGACGACGGCTCCGACCTCGTCTTTCTGCCCGACAAGGCCCATGTGGTCTACGCCGCCTGGACCTATTCGCCCGACCCGCTCAGCCATGTGAACGCCCCGGCCGCGCTGGTGGTGTACGATGCCGACGACCACAACCGCCCGGTGCGCAGCTGCAGCCAGTCCTGCTGCCCGCACTGCCACAAGCCGCTGCCCCGCAGCTTCGGCTCCTACCGCCAGGTGACGGTGGGGGTGCTGGGCGGCCAGAGCACCGGCAAGACCACCTACCTCGCCGCCCTCACCGACTGCCTGAACTGGGACCCCATCATGAACGACCTGCCGGTGAGCGTCGCCTGCGGCGACGAGCAGGACCCCCAGTGGAAGCGGTTCCGCGCGGTGCCCCAGGGCGCGCTGGAGGAGGACGCCTCGGCGGCGGGCCCGCTGTGGTTCTACCGCAACGGCTACCGCGCCCGGAAAACCGAGCTGACCAAGACCGACGCCGCCTCCCTCACCTTCCTGGTGACCCCGCGCGGGGGCGAGCCGATCATCTATGTGCTGGCCGACATCGCGGGCGAGGCCTTCACCGGCGAGCGCGAGGGCACCGCCAGCCAGGCGGCCGAGGAGCAGAAGGCGCTGCTGCGCAACTGCGACGCGCTGTTCATGGTGTTCTCCTGCGACCCGAAAGATCTGCGGGTGGAGGCCGCCCGCTACATCGAGTGGATGCGCGGCTTTGAGAACGAGAGCCTGATCGGGCAGGGCGTGCCGGCCGCGCTGCTGCTGACCAAGACCGACGAGCTGTTCTCCGACGGCCAGCGCAGCCGGGTGCAGCAGGATCTGGTGGCCGCGCTGCGGCTGCTGGAACACACCAGCCCGGTGGTGAACCGCCGCTACAACGTGGAACCGATGAGCGCGCTGTGCCGCCTCTCCTTCCGCTGCGCCGACCAGCTGGCGCCCGGCCTGATGACCAGCCTGCAGAACATGCTGTGCGCGGCCGCGGGCGGCGAGCCGGACCGCGTGGAGATGGCCGCCTTTTCGATCTGCTCCGGCGCCGCCGGCTATGTGGAGTTCGGCACCGATTCCGGCCCCGACATCCCCGCCCAGCGCGCCGCACGCTACCGCGCCGCGCGCGAGAGCCGCACCGGCGTGACCGCGCCGCTGCTGTGGCTGCTGGCGCTGCACGGCCTTCTGCCCGCCGGGCGCGGCCAGAGCGCGCTGCTGCAATACGACGACCAGACCCAACAGGCGCTGGACCGTCAGCTCCGCAAGGAACTGCGCTTCCCGAACGCCACCTGATTTCCGGCTGATGCCTGGGAGGAATCTCTGATGCTACAATACGGCCACGCCGACTTTGAACAGAAGGGCTACCAGCTCGTATCCGCCAACCCGTTCTTTCAGGACAAGGACCGGGCCGAGCAGCTGGCGCCCCTGATGCACTATGTCATGAACCCAAGCCCCGCCTACCGCGACCGGCGGCAGGTGACCTACACCGGTCTCTTCACCGACCTGGGCTACCGCACCGAAGCGCCGCGCTATTATATCCAGGCCGCCGGCCCCACCTTTTTCCGCAACGGCAGCTATGTCCACGGCTACGCCCAGCAGGGCGACGAGGAGGGCTTTTTTGCCCAGAACTTCCTGCAATTGCTCCGCGCCCGCTTCTACGACGCCGCCGCGATGAATTCCATCCCCGCCGCCGACAGCGCCTCCCGCTTTCCCGACCTGGACGCGCCGCCGGTGGACCCCACCCTCACCCCCGCGCCGATGGACCCCGCGCTGCTGGCGGCGGTGGTGGAGCAGCTGCTGCGCCAGAACCGGGTGCTGCTGCGGCTGGACCGGGAGGGGGACGAGGCGCCCCGCTATGCCCGGCAGGTGCTGCTGCGCATCTATGCCTGCCTGCCCTACGGCGCGCGCAAGTTCTGCGGCTTTGTCACCAACGTGCCCATGAGCCGGGTGGTGGACCCCGCCAAGGGGGACGAACTGCCCACCGCCGTGAAGCTGGTGCTGGTGGACGGCGACGCCTGCCTGCCCGCACAGCTGCCCGGCTTTGCCGTCTTTGACATGCGCGCCCCCGCGCCGGCGCCTTCGCCCAGGGAGGACACCGCGCGTTTCCTGCAATTCCTTGTCCGGGAGGACAACGAGGCCGAGCGCACCCGGTTTTTCGGCCTGGTGCACCGCGCGATGGAGATGGTGAGCGGCGAGCGCTCGGTGTCGCTGTACACCTACCAGGACATTTTCTCGATGCAGGCGCTGATCGACCGCCCCGTCACCACCGAGGCGGTGCACCTGTGGGCCAACTGGCTGGGGCGCAACCAGGGCGGGGTGGCCTCCTCGCTGCGGCAGCAGTTTCTGACGCTGCTGTCGGCCCGCCTGTCGGCCGACGAGATCCTCGGCTGGCTGACCGGCCCCGAAGGACGGGCCGAGCTGCCCGCCCTGGAGCAGATCGCGCGGCTGTGGCGCGCCGAACCGGTCCCCGAGGGCAGCGGCGCGGCCTGTCCCGCCGCCGTGCTGGCCCTGTTTGAGGCGGTGTCCCGTTCGGACGACATCCTCCGCATCGGCGGCGCGCTGGCCGACTGGTACTGCGAGCAGGCCCTCGCGCGGGTGCAGCCGTATATGCTGCGGGTGGGAGAGGAATCGCTGCCCACCCCCGCCGCCATCGAGCAGGCCGGGCAGCTGCAGAAGATGGCCATGCCCGAATCGGCGGCCGCCATCCGCAACCAGATCGCACTGGTGGCGGCGCGCGGTCTGCGCGACCGGCTGGCCAGGGCCGGCGAGCAGCTGCGCGCGCTGTACACCGAGCGCCTGGCCGACGAGCGCGCCCGGGCGGCCCGGCTGCTGGACGACTGCGCCCCCGCCACCTACGCCGCGCTGTGCGATTTCTATACAAGCCTGCCCGCCGCCTTCCCGCTCTGCGCCAACCGGATGGAACACGGCTTTGCCGACGCCTTCGGGGACGAGATGGTGCAGAAGCTGCGCCGCTGCGCCGAGCTGCGGCCGATGCCCGCCGCAGCCGACGAACTGGACCCCTTCCTGCGCGACTGGAGCGTACTGCGAACCAGCGCGCTGGCACGCACCGGCCTGCTGGCCGGGCTGCAGCAGCGGCTGCGCCCTGTGCTGGACGCGGCGGCCGCCCTGTTCAAGGCCCGGCAGGACACCTCCACCGCCGCCCGGCTGCGCCTGCTGGCACAGCTGCAGGACGGCACCTTCCAGGCGCTGGGCACTCCCCTGCTGGCCGACCTTCGCCGGACGGTGCGCACCGAGCTGGCCGAACAGCCCCCCTGCACCCCCGCCCAGCTGCCGGGTCTCCTGCCCGCTCTGCTGGCCGTGGCAAAGACCGAGCCGGACCTCGCCGCCCGGCTTTCCCAGCCGCTGTGGACCGTGCAGACGACCGCGCCCGCCGCGCTGGCCCCGCTGGAGGCGAGCGCCGAGTTGTGGGGCAGGCTGTCCGCCGCGCTGGGCAAAAAGGTGACGGTCCGCTTTGCGGACGGCGCCCAGCAGGAGCTGGCGGTGCCGGACGCGCTGGCCTGGCTGCTGTGGGCGCAGAACCGCTGCGGGCAGAACGTTCCCGCGCCGGTGCTGGCCTGTGCCCGGCAGACGCCGGTGCGCGCCATCCGCGAGACCCCTTCCTCCGCCCAGCTGCGGCTGCTGGCGCAGGCCTTCGGCGCACGGGAGCGGCCGGCCTTCCTGCGGTGTCTGGTACAGACCACCGCCGTGGACGACTACTCTTTTGCCAAACAGGCCGTCACCCAGCTGCGGCAGGCGGGCCTGCGCGGGCAGGATCTGCTGCGCACCGCCGCGCCCGGCTGGGACACCGTGATCTTCGCGGTATACAGCGACCCGCTGGCCAGCCCGCAGGGCGAGACCCTGCGCCGGCTGCAGCAGGCGCTGCCCCAGCTGCACAAACGGATGGCCGCCTGCGCGCACCGGCTGGACAAGGCCGCCGCCCAGCGCCGCCGCCTTGTGCGCGGGACGTTCGCCGCGGCCATCTGCGCGGCGTCGGTGCTGCCGATGGTGCTGCTGTGGGCCTTCGGCGCGGCCGGGCTGGCGGCCTGTGCCCTCGTGCTGGCCGCGCTGGCGGTGCAGGCGGCCGTGGTGGTGGGCTGCGTGCTGCGCCTGGCCGGCGACGGCGGCCCCGACCGCCAGGAAAAGAGCTGCCTTGCCCTCTATCTGTTGGGCCTGACGCCCGGCTGCGTGCTGGCGCTGGCCGGTATGCTGCTGGCGCTCTTGTGACCTTTTTATCCCCGAACATGAGGTGATTGCATGACACGATACAAAACCATCGGCCGCGCCCTGGCGGCCTGTCTGGCGGCCGGGCTGCTGCTGACCGGCTGCCAGCGCGGTTCCCGCACCCCCGCCGCCGAACCGGTGGAGCTGCCCGCCGTGGCACAGCAGCACGCCGACGGCCTCGCGGCGCTGCAGGCCGCCTGGAGCAGCCGCACCAGCGACTCCGGCACCACCCTCCGCCTGTACTACGACGACACCCACAGCATGCTGGGCTTCGTGAAGGGCAACGGCGGCAGCAACCGCTTTGTCTATCTGCTGGACGCCGCCATCGACCAGGCGTTCGGCATGGTGAACGCGCCGGAAAACGGCGTGGAAAAGGTGGAGGCCTACACCCTGGTGGACGCCAGCCCCGACGACGGCGTGAACCAGGAACTCAGCTGGCAGCAGGTGGACATGAGCGGCACCCTGCGCAATTTCTTCATGGTGGACTCCTTCTACACCGGCGACCACACCGGCCACCGCGAGGGCACCCTCAACCACACCTTCGCGGACGGCACGGTGGCCCAGATGGGGCCGCTGGCCCGGCTGTTCCAGGACGGCTCCACCCCCTTTGCCGACGACGGCCTCACCATCCTGGTGAGCGACCTGCAGGAGCAGGGCTTCGACCTGAACACCCTCAGCAGCGGCCTGCTGGACTACTGCAAGCGGGTGCCCTCGGCCAAGGTGTGCATCGTGGCCGCGCAGAGCAGCTTCAGCGGCCAGCTCTCGGTGCCGGTGTATTCCATCAGCGGAACCGGCACCGACATCGCCTCCATCGACGGCTACACCGGCGAGGTGCCCTTCTACTGCATCATCGCCGGCCCCGCCAACCTGGTGGACAGCTTCTGCGCCGGTCTGCGCCAGACGATGGGCGGCGACAGCGCGAACCTCCTGTTCACCACCTTCTCCACCGCCGAGGCCTCGGTGGGCCAGCCGCTGACCTTCTCGCTGGCCCCCAACACGATGGTGAACGTCACCGCCGCCGACCTGGCCGCGGGATCGGTGTCGGGCGGCACCGACGCCGACAGCTCCGCCCCGGCCGGCGGCAGCTCCTCCGAGTCCGGCCGCCGCGGCGCCCGCACCTCCGCCAACGGGGTGAACCATGTGGTGAACCTGCGCGCGCCGGTCTACGCGCGGCGGGGGGATTCCGGCCTTGTGAGCGAACACATCGACAAGGTGTGGGGCAGCGCCAACATCAACTCGCTGGCCCCCGCCGAGGGCCAGACCAACATCTTCACCGCCGTGGTGGGACGCGGCAGCGAGAGCTGCAGCGCCTTCGGCTCCTACGCCCAGATGGCCGCCTACGCCGAGCTGGGCAGCGGGCTGTCGGCCGCCTGCGCCGAAAACGGCGCCGCGCCCGCCAACGACACCTACTGGATCGACCCGGCCGAGATCGAGCTGTACGAGCAGACCGCCTCCGGCTGGGCCGCCGCCGACAGCAACGCGCTGGGATGCGTGGAGGTGCGGTTCGAGACGGTGGACGGCCCGCTGGAGGAATACGCCACCGGGCAGTCGCTGCTGGCCGAAAACCGCCATGTGGCCTATCTGCGGGTGCGGGTGGACGGCGCCACCGTATCGGGCGGCGGGCTGTTCAAGGACGACACCGCCTATTATCTGTCGGTGCCGGTGCACACCAGCCTGAACGCCTCCACCGTCACCGGCGCCGAAAAGCTGCAGGAGCTGAGCGCGAACCTCGCCCAGCACCGCACCGCGCTGGAAGGCCTCGCGCGCGCCGGCGCGAACTACAGCTGGACCGCCAGCACCGACGAGGCCCGCGCTGCCGCCGCGGCCCAGTTCTGCAAAACCCCCAAGCTGGACGAGCTGGTCAAGAGCCTGTCGAACTATTTCCAGTCTGCCAGCACCGTCAGCGACGTGCAGTATGTGGACCTGCTGTTCACTGCACAGGCTGCCAGCAGCCGCCGATAATGCCCGGGGGAACCCGGTGTGAGATAAAGGAGGAAACACGATGAAAAAGCTGAAAGAAGTGGGTGTGGTCAATCTGGTGGTCGGCCTTGTGCTGCTGGCCGGGCTGAGCCTGGGCGCGCGGTGGTGGATCGCCGACTCCACCTTCTTCATGAACGAATCCCTGTTCGACTGTCTGTTCGAGCCCAGCGCCGCCGCCCTGCGCGACCTGTGCCTTTCGCCCTTCTTTTTGCCGATGGCGGCGTTCGTGTGGATGTATCTCTCCTACGCCGCCGCCGCCGATCCCCGCGACTACCGGGTGGCCGGGCGCAAGGCGCTGCCCGCCGTGATCCCCGGCGTGGTGCTGCTGGTGGCGGAGCTGCTGGCCGCGCTGCTGATCCTGCCGATGATCGGCAAGGGGCAGCTGACGGCGGAAGAGCTGGAATACGCCGGCGTGATCCTGGCGGCCTACCGCGACACGAACCTGCTGTGCCTGGCGGCCGACATGGTGTTGTATATTCTGGCAGCCATTTTCCTGCGGCCCAACCGCGTGATGCGGTAACGCAGGCTGCCTTATAAAGGAGGATCGCAATGAACAAGTATGTAATCGCTTCCGGCGGCACCGGCATCATGTGTGTGCGCTCGCTGATCTTTATGCTGGCGGCCCGCTACATCAATCCCCAGAAGGAGATGGACGGCAAGGTATACATCCGTCTGGTGGACATGGACAAGGGCAGCGACGCCAAAAAGGAATGCGTCGACCTGATCGAGCGCTACGAGCGGCTGCGACGCTGTGTGAACCGCGGCGCAGACGGCGGCATGAAGCTGCCGCAGATCGTGCTGGAATCGTGGGATTTCACCGATGCGGTGCGCCGCTGCGCCGACCATAACCGCGTTCGGCTCGACCCGCAGAGCCCCATCACCCTGCGCAAGCTGTTTGAGACCGACGGCCAGCCGCTGGACGCCCACACCGACCGCCTGATGAAAACCTTCTTCACCGCCGCCGAGATGGACGAGGAGCTGGACAAGGGCTTCTACGGCCATCCCAACATCGGCGCGATGGTGTTCAATTATGTGCGGGACGACTTTCTGCAGGCCGAGATCCGGACGGTGGACGAGGCCACAAAACAGGATGTCGTCATCCCCAGCGCCTTCATGACCGAGCTGAAAAACGACCTGCGCCGCGCCACAGCGCAGGAAAAGGTGCCGCTGTATCTGTACGGGTCGCTGTTCGGCGGCACCGGCGCCAGCGTCATCCCCAACCTCATCGACGTGCTGCAGTCGATCCCGGCGGAGGGGACCGCGCCGCTGAACGGCGCGCCGGCCCAGCCCTGGGGCACCGAGCGCCTGCGCATCGGCGCGGCGATGCTGATGCCCTATTTCCGCCTGCCGCGCGCCAGCGAGCAGGAGGCCGCCCACAAGCTGCGCCCCGACAGCGACAAGTTCGACTGCCAGACCAAGGAGGCGCTGAAATACTACGATGAGTTCGAGATCGTCAAAAAGCTGGACAGCCTTCTGCTGCTGGGCCAGCAGCAGCGGGACGTCACCAGCGAGATCTACGCCCGCGGCGGCAAGCAGTACCAGCATTTCCACGTGATCCTGCTGGTGGCGGCGGCGGCCGGCATGCGCTTTTTGTGCGACAACAGCCTGGGGCAGGGCCTGCTGCAATGGCGGCTGCGGTTCGACAGCTACAACGGCGTGGAGGGCGGCTACCAGACGATGGTGCTCAGCGAGCTGGGCCTGTCGCCCGAGGCCGACGACCTGCAGACCATGTTCCGGTTCAGCCTGGTGGTGAGCCAGTATATGCAGCACCACTTCCTCGACCGGGTGGGCAGCGAATCGCTGAGCGACCGCCTGAACCGGATGCGCGAGGTGTACCAGACCTGCCGGCAGGAGTGCCGCCCGCCCGAGAACGATCCGGGCGCAAAGCTCCCTCAGCCCAAGCACAAGCTGCTGGGCGGATGGTCGGCGGGGCTGTCCGACGCACAGCTGGAGGACGGCTATCAGAAGCCCATCCGCAGCGCCGCCGAGTTCTGCCGCGCCTTCATCCGGTTCTACTTCGACTGCGCGGCGTCGGGCTACGACTGGTCGCAGTACCACACCTGGATCGCTCGCGACGAGCGCGGCAACCCGGTGCCCGGCGGCAAGACCGAGGACCATCTGGCCGGCATGGGCGCCCGCTTTGTGGACCTGGTGAACCTGGTGCTGGCCGACCGCTGCATCGACGGCGAGCTCTCCTCCCGCGAGGTGAGCGAGCAGGAGCTGGCCCCCTATTTCAACTTCGCCTGCCTGGACTCCGGCCGCCATGTGGAGGTCCAGTTCCCCAAATACACGATGGCACGCCTGTACGACGACAATATGAAGCGCGCGCTTGACCCGCAGAACGACCTGGGCAAGAGCCTGTCGCAGATCTATGTCGCCTGCTACAACGCGGCACGCACGAATCAGGAGGTTGCGCGATAATGGTAAGAGATTTGTTCCCCGGCAGAGCCTTCACGCCCTTCGTCACCGAGATCGGCGGCGCCGCCGGCAATGCCGGCCCCGCCCCGGTGGAGGGCCACACCCTCTCGCAGCTGGCCGACATGATCCCGGTGCCGGACGGCGCCGCCTCCAGCGCGCCCCAGGCGCGCCCCAACCCGCTGGCCAACATCACCAGCTTTGTGACCACCATCGGCCGGGTGAACCGGCTGCTGGAACATGAGGCCATCGTCGGGCACAGCCGCCGGGACACCCTCGACCAGCTGCGCCGCGACGAATCGGACGCCTACGCGCGGTATATCGAGTGGTCGGCGCTATCGGCCACCGTCGCGCTGCGCGGCGTCTACTCGATGTACGGCCTGTCGGTCACCATGCAGTCGGAGGAGCTGGACGGCCGCCGCTATCTGTTCGACCGCGCGCTGCTCTTCGCGCTGCACAACATGGGGCCGTCCTACCAGTTCCTGGTCAGCTCCGAAGACCCGCTCACCGGCCAGCCCCTCACCGGCAAGCTGTTCTACCTGATGCAGAACGGCTCCCCCTTCGCCATCTACAGCGACGAGATCGGCGTGTGCCCCATCCTGAACTACCGCGACACCTCCTTTGACGGGATGGTCCCCTGGTATTCCCCCCGCGCGGACCAGGACGAGCACGCCAGCTGGCGCGACCCGCTGGACTGCGGCACCGGGCCCTATGTGGAAAACCGCTTCAAGTGGTGGATGGTGCGCAACAACCGCCAGAACGCGGTGGAGGTCCCCGACGCCGCCGCCCTCGCCGCCTACGACGCCTGCGCCACCATCGGCGGCTGGGACGTCGCCTGCCAGGAGCTGCAGGCCCTGTATGAGCACCGCTATCCCGACCACGCCGGCCGCGCCGTGCAGTTCGGCACCGTCTGCGGCGGCTATATCGACGAGCAGGGCGGCGTCCCCCGCATGCTGCCCCCTTTCTTCACCTCCCGCCTGCTGCTGGCCTGCAAGGAGACGGCCGACGAGCCGTGCGGCCTGGGCTACAACAGTGCCGACGGCGGCTGGCACAGCCTCTCCCTCACCGGCGACAGCGCCACCTTCCAGCAGCTGTCCGGCCTGGACCGCCTGGTGCCGGTGATCCCCTTCACCCGGCAGGCCGCCGAGCTGTACGGCAACGAGTTCGAGATCGAGGCGCTGCGCTTCGACGCCTATGCCGCCGGTCCCGACCGTTTGGACCGGGTGGAGATGCACGCACAGCTGGTGTTCCAGGACATCAATGCCCAGCGCTTCGCCTTCACGCGGGTGTATCCGCTGGAGGAGATCGTCAGCGGCCTGCTGCCCTACCTGACCGTGTGGCCGTGGGTGGCGCTGCCCAGGGACAGCTGGACCACCTTCTACGCCACCCAGAAGGACTCCGAGGCCGACTACCGCCCGCTGTGCGGCGAAGGCTTCAGCGACACGCTGCGGCTGGAGCTGTCGGAGGGCGTGTCCTACACTGTGCAGGAGAAGGGCAACCCGCTGGCCGCCAAGCAGAGCTGGCAGGTCACCTGCCACAACCGGCGCTTCCGGTATGCCTCGGTCTGTCCGCAGAGCGGCAGCCCGCTGGGCGTGGTGCTGATCCCGCGGGTGCAGGAGCTGGACGCCAGACCACTCGTTCCCGCCAACTACCAGCTCAGCATCGACTTCGGCACCACCAGCACCGTCTGCGCCATCAAGGACCCGGCCGGGCGCGTCTCCTTCCTGCCCTACCAGGAGTTCGGCCGCAACGTGACCATCGGCGACCGCGAGCACGACTTCGCCCGCGTGGCCGAGCGCCGCTGGCTGGGCCGCGCCAGCGAGAACACCGGCGACACCCTGCTGGACCGCAAGACCCTCTCCACCGCCCAGCTGTTCGACTGGACCCCCGCCGACGGCGCGCCGCCGCCCGCACATGCCGCCCTGAAGATGTTCGTCAGCGGCCGGTTCTTCCTGGCCACCTCCACCCAGCTGTGCGGCTACACCGCCAACGGCAGCTTCCAGAACCAGGGCATCTACAACGACCTCAAACTGTCCACCGACACCGACACCGCCCAGATGCAGGCCGGCGTGCTGTTCCTGGCCGGCCTGTATATGCAGGCGCTGCTGTATGTGCTGTCCTCCACCCAGGGCGTGGGGCAGATCGGCGCGCTGCGGGTCTCCTTCCCCGGCGGCCTCACCCGCGACATCCTCGAGGACCGCTGGAACTTCGCGGCCGATCTGGTGAACAGCTGCCTGGCGCCGAACTCCCCCTACCGGCTGGACGTGAACGCCATCCAGTACTGCACCGAGGCCGAGGCGGCCCGCCGCTTCAACCAGGCGCACATCGCGCTGCCCGGCACGCGGGGCTATCTGAATGTGGACGTGGGCGGCGGCACCACCGACATCTCGATCGTCACCACCCCGCCCGATCCCACCGCGCCCAGCCTGTCCTTCAAATACGCCGGACGCGAGGTGATCATCAACTCCTTCATCCAGGCCTACCGCCACTGGAAGGACGATTCCCAGCAGGAGGCCGCCCGCCAGCATTTCAGCCAGATCTGGACCAATGCGCTGGACCCGCTGGTCCCGCCGGAGCGCGCCGCCGAGGTGCGCAGCCAGCTGATCGGCAATTTCTTCCGCGAATGCTCCCAGTACAACGACGCCATGCTGGCCCGCGCCGGCGACAGCGAATCGCTGCGGATGATGCTGGAGATCCTTTTGAACGACTTCGACATGGTGGTGCCCCGCCTGGGCCAGTACAACCTGCTGCGCAGCCTGTTCACCGCCAAATTCTTCCTGCTGATGCGGATGGTGGCCGAGTTCATGGCCCAGAACGCCGACCGGCTGGAAGCCCTCATCGACACCAGCTACAACACGGCGGGAGAGCCGATGCAGAACATCTGCATCTCCTTCACCGGCACCGCCGCCATGACCCTGCAGCATGTGTTCGCCCTGCCCGCCGACCAGCTCAACCAGCTCAGCTCGCTGCGGCAGGACCTGCCCGCCGGGCGGATGCTGGGCAAGGTGGCCGCGATGGTGGGCCGCGTGGTGGGCAAGCCGTCGCTGGCGCTCACCCTGATGATCTCCCCCACGGTGCGCGAGAAGAAAGAGGTCGCCTTCGGCATCCTCACCGCGGACGGCTTCCAGGACGACGCGGTCGAAATGCCCGCCGCGACCGAGCAGGAGGTGGCGTCGCTCTTCTTCCAGCTGGACCCCGCCCAGCGCCGCGACTGGTACCGCCGCAAATTCGGCGAGAACCTCGCCGCCGAGGACGCCGACCAGCAGGCCCAGGTGACGCGCCGGCTGGACGGCGCCACCGGCGAGACGCTGGAAAAATACCACAACAGCCTCAGCCGCCGGGTGAACGAGAGCAAGATCCGCGGCTGGATCGCCGAGATCCGCCGGGACCCCGCGGCGATGCAGGCCGAGGTGGAGCAGGCGATCAAGTCCTGGAGCTCCTTCACCGAGGCGCAGGGCCACGCCCAGACCACCTGGCCGGTGGCCGCCCCCAGAGACACCAACCTGGGGCTCGGTTCCGGCAAGACCACCCTGGACTCGGTGCTGCCGCGCGGCAACGAGCTGACCAACGCCATCATCAACGCGCTGAACGAGCTGGACAACCCCGAAACCAGCGCCAGCCTGCTGCGCTATCTGGTCAGCATCCCCGAGGACATCTACCGCCGGTCGCTGCTGCTGATCTATGTGGTGGAAAAAATCATCAACCAGGCCCTGTACCAGAACCAGGTGCAGAACTAAGGAGGGCAAACCATGACCGCAAAACACACCAAATTCTTGCTTGCGCCGCTGACGGCGCTGCTTGCGGCGGCGATCTGCTGCCTGACGGTATCGGCGGCCCCGTTCACCGCCGAGCCCTCCGATCCCGCCGCCACCGGCTCGCTGCCTTCCTCCGACAGCCTGTCCGTCCCGGCCGGCTCGTCCGACCCGACTGACCCGGCCGACCCGCTGGATTCCTCTTCCGCAGCGGCTTCCTCCGGCTCCCAGCCGGGGTCGGCGCTCACCGTGCCGTCCGGCGAAGGGGATCCCTCGGCGCCCGCTTCGGTCCCCGCCACCCCGCTGCCGCCGGTCTCCGAACCGGCCGACCCCGAAGCCGGATCCGGCGGGAAGGCCAGCCTGGCGCTCAGCGCCGCGGCGCTGGTGCTGAGCATGGCGGCGGTGGGCGTGTCGGCGGTGCTGGCCATCTTCGGCCTCAAAAAGATGTCCCGCCGCTCCCGCGCCGAGCGGGATGAGCTGGAACAGCTCACCGCGATGGTGCGCCAGATGGAGCAGCAGGTGGCCCAGCTGTCGTCTCAGCCGCTGGCCGAGACGCTGCGCTCCCCCTCTGCCCCCGCCCAGCCCCGCGC
>NZ_NFJT01000016.1 GCF_002160015.1 Anaerofilum sp. An201
TGGACTCGTGCCATAAGTACCATCCTCCATAATCTATTTGGGGTAACTGGGCAGGTTAATGACCACCTTTTTCCGAATAGATTTTATGAGACGAGTATAACACAAAAAAGGTGGCTTTCAATAGAAAACCACCTTTTTTCGCACAGTGAATATTCTCCGACCACCCTTTTTCGAACAGAAAACCACCCATTTCTGCAAATACCCGAATAAAAGAAAGCACCCCGCCCAATGCCGTTGTTCTTGGGCGGGGTGTTTTGCGTATAGCTCAAAGCATACGAAAGCATTTGGGAATTTGAATTGTTTTGTGTCGCCACACTCATTCGGTTGATAGGACGGAGTAAAAATGGTATAATTAGCGTTACGCAAATTATCGAACGGCGCATTTTACCCGTTCTGCCTTCCGTTTAATTTTCCGGGGTCAAAACGGCTTGCAATGTACTTGTTATCAAGTTTCTTCCCGTTCGTATATTCGTTCGATAGAAGGAACGGACGAACGAAACGGCTTCTTGGGCATAAAGATAACCGAGAAAAAAATTCTTTTGTACACAAATTTGCAATCCGTGCTATTTTGTGGTATAATTAGGGTATAGAGAACAAAAGCTGCTCTCAAAACTTTTGGATAAATATAAGGAGGACATTTTTATGAAACTGAAGAAGTTCGCAGCATCCGTTGTGGCTGCTGCGATGGCCGTAAGCCTGACCGCTTGCGGCGTCAATGTGACCGGCGTTGACCTGCCGGAGAATATCGAGCTGGCGGTTGGTGAGACTGCAAAGCTGGATGTGAGCTTCCTCGGGGACGAGGGTGCTGCACAGGATAAGCTGGATGAAGCTGGCGCCAAGCTGGAGCTGGTCTGGGCATCCAGCGATGAGGAAGTCGTTACCGTTACCGACGGTGAGCTGAAAGCGGTGGCTGCTGGTGAGGCAGAGGTTACTGTAAGCGCAAACGACGGCACTCTTACCGACGTGTGCAAGGTCGTTGTTACCATCCCCGTTGAGGGCATTGAGGTTCCTGAAACCCTGGAGCTGGTTCTGGGCGAAAAGGACTCCGCCGAGATTGGCGCAAAGCTCCTGCCTGAAGGTGCGACGGGCGCAACTCTGACCTATGTTTCCAGCGATGAAAAAATCGCTACGGTCGATGAGAACGGCAAAGTAACTGCCGTGGGCGTTGGCGAGTGTGTCATCACTACCATCGGCACCCTGGAGAAGTCCGGTGATACCATCAAAGAGGATACTTCCACTGCTGTTTCTGAGCCTGTGAGCGAGAACAGTGAGAGTAAGAGCGCTTCTACTTCTTCTCAGGCTTCCAGCACTCCCAAGTCTACTGCGCGGCCTACCGACAATTCTCAGACTGTAACTGGTGATACCAAAGTTACCGTAACTCAGCCTGAACAGTCTGCTGGCAACAGTGGCAACAGCAACTCTGGCAATACCAATTCCGACAAGAACAACGGCTCTACCGCTACTGGCGGTAGCAACGTAAGCGGTGGCAATGGCGGCAATGTAACCCCGCCTTCCAACAACGGTGGCTCGACCGGCGGCAATACTACCCCGCCTGCGCCCACTCAGCCCGACCCCACCCCGGCGCCGGCTCCCGACCCCACTCCCGCACCTCAGCCTCCTCAGCCTGAAACTCCTCCGGAGGGCGGTGCCGCAGGTGGCGGAAACGTAACCATTCCCGGCGGTGGTTCTGATGAGAACAATGGCGGGGATGCTGAAATCGTGGAATAAAACCAGTTATCTGAAGTGGATGTGCCTTTCATTAGGAATAGGCACATCCACTTTTTTGTGTCAGTTTTTCTGACCTGATGACTTGTTTTTCCCCGAAAAGTCCGTAAAATATGGGCAAATAATGCGTTTAATAACGTAAAAGAAGGGGAGAGTGTTATGCCTCGAAATAAACAAAGTCTGGCAAAGCGTGCGGCAACGCTTGTCCTGGCACTCTGTATGGTGTTCACCACCGCAGCGCAGAGCTTGGGCGCCGTCGCATACGCGGACAGCACGAGTACGGCCATCAGCAGCTCCATGTCTGTTGACCCGGGCGCACCGGAATCCGCGCCAGAATCCGAATCTACGTCTGTGGATACGGAAACAGATGATTCGGCAAGCGTACCGCCTGCTGAATCCAATGCGGACAGCTCCAGTGAAACGGACGCAAGTTCTCTGCCGCCTGAATCGGAAAGCAACTCGGATTCTGACAGCAGTTCGTCCTCTCAGGATGCTGATTCTTCGGCCAGTTCGTCTGAGCCGGTCGATTCCAGCAGTCAGCCTGAAAACGGCGATGAGTCTGCTGCAAATAGTGAGCCGGAGTCTGGCAGCAGTTCTTCCAGTGATGTAACTTCGGAAGATGAATCTGATGCAATGGTCGATGAGGACGCTGATGCCGAAGAGTTCGTCGGCCTGGTTGTTCTTGACCCCGAAAACGGCGATGTTGTCGAAGCTGAACTTGGCGATGAAGTCACCTTCAACTTTGGCCTGAATCGTGACGATGTAGAGGTAAGCTACCAGTGGCAAAAGTTCATTGAGCCGAAGCCTGTAACCGAAACCGCTATCGAACCTCTGTATGAGTACACTGAAGGCGTTGATACCGGTTACAACTATCCCATTGAGGGAACGACTGAAGCTGAAACTCTGGCGGCCAATCCGAATGCTACTTGGGCTGGCATCGAAACCTATTTTGCTGTGGTCGATGCTTTGGATGCGATTGGCGCGGATAGCAGCAATGTTTCTCTTGAGTGGAACACTCGGAACTTCGCTTTGGATGGCTACACCATCACTGCCGCCGATGTCAATGGCACCATCGAGCTGTATGCTGAAAAAGATGGCGAGCGTTATGTTGGCACTCTGAACGAGGAAGGCAAATGGGCTTTTGGGGACGCTATTGCTGCCCCTGAGCAGCTGGATGCTGTTCCTGAAGGCGAGTGGCTCGACATCGAAGGTGCAAACGACCCCAGCTATACTTTCACTGTGGCTGAGGATGATTACCGTACCACCTATCGTCTGAAAGTCATTATTACCGATGAGGAATATCTTGTTCAGTGCCAGGAAATCTTGGCGGAGCAAGGCGTTGAATTGACAGAAGAACAGAAAGCTGCCGAGCAGGCAATTTACTCTGTTGCCATGAGCGTTCATTCTGGCACCTGGGAGGCTGACCAGGTGGATGGAGCAGCGATGGCGAAACTCAACCTGAACGCCGTTGCTGATACGCTGGCAAGTGTCGGCGCTCCCAAGCTGTCTTCGGATGCTCAGTGGATTGAGGGCCTGAATAGCAACTATGAGTATATTACCAAAGACACCTATGACCGAGTCAGCCAATGGTTGAGTGAAGGGAAAATCACTCAGAAACAGGCTGACCGATACTGGTCTCGTCTTTTGACCGGATGGAAACAGGCAACCTATGCCAATGTTTTGGATGAAAACGGGTTCCCTGTTGGCGGCGAAGATAATACCCGTCTGTACAACGGTTACAATTTGACCGATGGCAAACTCGAAATCGCTTCTGAGTGGTATGGCAAGACGGTCTATTTTAGAGCGCATGGCACATCCAGCACTGGCACAGCCATTGATATTCCTGCTTACACCAGCGTAGCCGTGGACGGTGACGGAAACTATGTCGAAGCTGCGGCCGGCACGAAATACAAAACCGCCATTACCTTCCTGAATGCCTATGTAAAAGATGCCAAACCCATGTACGAGGCGTTTTTGAATTTTATTTCTGACGACGGTTGGTTTTTGAGTCTTGATGGGGACGGAAACTTTACTGCGGAAACCAACGGTATGCATGTTGAGACTTATGTGGTTGACGCAGAAAGTTTCAATGCCGACCCTCAACGCTACATGGTCGATGCCGAAGGTAATTACCGTATGGATAGCGTAGGCTGGGGCGTATGTGTAGCCGCCGAGCCGGACATTTCTGGTAAAGCCTATTGGGTTCTCAAAGACTACATCGCCAATGGCTATGGTTTTCTGACCGGCCATGATACCATGTATGCCTATGCGGGCGCTTATTACGACGCATTTGGTACTGATTTGGATGAGAGTACCATTGACCCGAATGACGGGACAACCTGGTACTATGACATCAACTCCTGGATGCCCGGTACAACTGCTACTGACCCGAACGGAAACAAGAGCGCCACTCGTGGCGGTCACTTCTATGTGAATGAGCTGATGGGTTCCAATGCCGGCAATGTGGATTCCGGTACGACTGTCCCTTCGGACGCTCCCAGCCTGATTCTTTCTGCTGGTGGTTCTCACGGCAAATACGGCAAGGACATCCAGTTTGGTACTAAGGAACTGCACATTGTTCAGAATGGTTACACGGCTGAGCAGGCTCAGCAGGACCCGAAGTATCGTACTCCTACCAACTATCCCTACGCCTTTAATGAGGGCTTGATTTTTGATTCTTCTCACACTCATACCAACTCTCAGGTAGCTTTTGGTCCCATCTGGGTAAACTACCATGGTGATAACCTGGGCTATGAAATGTATGGTTATGAGAAAGACCCTCGAACCTGGTCCGTTGACGGAATGACCGGCACCAACAACTTCTATTTGTCTGGTAACGGAAACTTCCTCATGAATCAGATTGGTCACTTGCCCACCAATGCCGCTACAACTTATGAGGCAGCTCTGTTCGGTAACACCGTCGCCTATGTTTCTCAGCGTAAGCAGTGCGAAATCTGCGCTGCGAACCAAAATGACCAGCAGACTGTGCATTATGTAAAGCGTATCAACTCCGCCAACGCGGATGAAGTGCTGAGCGCTTTGCAGGCCGGCGGTACGTACTGGTATCCGATTGATGGATGCTACATGCTGACCGACGACATCACTCTGCCGGAAGATTGGACTCCCATCAAAGGATTCAAGGGCCACTGGAACAGCGATGTTTATAAGGTCAACCTGAATTCCAAGGGCACTCCGCTGCTGGCAAACGACAAAGCTGAAGGCCACGACGGCTGGAACCTGGGCACTGACCAGACCAAGGGCGTCGAGTACGTCTTCAATAACAGTAACGATATGGTCCGCACCACCGGTGTTGCCCGTGTTCTGGGCGATTTGAACGATTTGTTCGGCACGAACGACAAGAACTATGCCGGATACACCGTAAAAATCCTTGGCTCCGACAACCCCCGGTACATGAGCGCGAACGAGAAGTACACCTGTACTGTCAACACCGACTCCAAGTACGTTATTTCCAACCTGCCCTGTATTTACGATAGCGCCACCAAGAGCGGTATCCTGAATGTCCGTGTTTATGACGCAAGTGGCAGGGAAGTCACCGAGTACGGCAGCATCAAGGTGAACGTTGCAAAAGAGTTCTGGGACAACGACGAAACCATTCCTCTGTATCTCGGCTCTTTCGCTGCTGAGCCCCTCAACAACGACGCCACTTATGAGGCTGCACAGGCTCAGTTCTACGCCAACGCATCTTCTTCTGAGGATTTCGACCTGGCCCGCTGGGAATACAAAAAGCCCGGCGAAACCACTTGGAACACTCTGAATGCCAGTGACGATATCGTCATCGACACCCAGAAGCTGGTTCCTGGGCAGCCTGGTTCTGAAAGCGACCTGTATCACATCTCTTCCACTCTGCATCTGAACAACACCGACCCGGCATGGAACGATTATCAGTATCGTGCGGTATTTACCAGTGATATGCACGGTGAGTGGAACACCTACGAATATTACTGGCAAGGCAGCAAGGCTTCTAATGAGCCGTTCGATGGCGCACAGCTCAAGACTGTCTGGACCCCCAACAACGAAGGTAAACTGAGTGTCAGCCTCTGGCCTGCGTATGCAGAACAGGATGCCAACAAAACCGTCAATGAGGGCGGCGTGACTCAGTTCCGTGCTTTCGGTTACGCTTTGGCGGACGGAACAAAGATTTCTGCTGAGTGGGAATATGCTCTGCCGTCTACGGAAAATGTTGGCGGCGAAGCAATCTACAATTTCCAGCCGGTTGCCGGCACAAACGAGTTCGGTGGCATTGAAGAAGTGACCACCAAGACCGTTTCGGCAACCAGTGAGCTGAAAAATGCAATCGAGTTCGGCATTCATGCACTCGCTTCCGACAATGACCTTGACCTTCTGTGGGAGAACGCAGGATTTGAGGCTGTTGAAAGCACTCTGACCATCAACAAGCCTGACGTAGCTCAGGATGGCTACCGCTTCCGCGTACACTTTACCGCTACCTCTGAGTTCGGCACACAGTACGATTGGTACAGCGATATTGCCAACGAGTGGAACGGCTCTTGGAATACCCAGGATGGAGCATTCGGCAACTTCTCTCGTTCGAAGAAATCCGAGTGGAGCAGCCAGATGAATGTCATTCCTCCTGACCTTGACCTCATTACTGCCAAGTCCGCAGATTTCGCGCAAGGCGCTGTCAATCAGGACCTGATGACTCCCGACGAGTACGGTCAGACTCTTCTGCTGAAGAACATCAACTCTGTTACAACTGAGGGCACGGCAGCTTACCGTGCGACCATCTATTACCGTCCTGACACCGCAGTGCCCACGCCGACATGGCAGTACATGACCTACGGCGACCGCACTCCGAAAACGTGGAATCAGGACGTGGCCCGCAGCTTGGGCTACTCTTCCATCCGTGTCTGGTTCGAAAACAGCGACCCGGTTCCGACCACCTATAATGGTGAGTCCGGCTGGATGGTGATTACCAGCACCATGTACATTGCAGATGCTCCGATTGCCATGTACAATCCTGAAAGCTGGCTTAAATATTTCTTCCGCTGTGTAGGTACAACTACCGTTGAGACTGTACGGCGGACCAAGGAATTTGCCGCTACGGATAAATGGGGCGGTCTGTCTATGGACTATGCTATCGCCCTTCAGCATAATGGTGTGCTTGGTTATGGCGGCGTGAACAAAATCAACAATCAGACTGTTAATGACGCTGCGGGCATCCAGTCCGCAACTCAGGGCAAGGGATACTCTGATTGGTATTTCCCCAACATCAAAGCAAAAGTTCCCGCAGGGCATCACATCAATACTGTTATTATCTCTTTGGATAAAACTGGACGTGATTCCCGCGATACCATCACCATCAATCAGGATGCCATTAACTACAATGGTATTTATGTCCCGCAAAAATCTTCCGACTTCGTTGTGCTGACATCTGCAACGATGAACAGCGTTGAGCTGAGTACATGGAACAATGTGTTGGCGAACTATGTTGGATTCCGCACATACGATAAGGCGGATTACAGCGCAGAGTCCGTTGCTAACGGTACTACTGGTGGTCTGCCTATCAAATGGATTGTTGATGAAGCTCGTCTTGATGGTTCCACATTTGACCCCTCGACCGGCCATATGTACAAAGTCATTGACTTTGGCGGTCCCGTTGATTGGAATACCGCTAAGGCAAAGGCGCAGGAATACAACAGTGAGTACATGATGTCCGGCCAGCTGGCGAAAGTAGAGACCAGCGCAGAAAATACTGTTATCCACAACCTTGTCGGCAACCGTAACGCATGGTTGGGCGGCCAGAATGTTGGCGGTACATGGAAATGGACCGACGGCTCTAACATCAGTTGGATTCCTTGGATTGGCGGTGCTCAGACAGGGAACTCCTATATGTATATTACCGGCAACGGTGGCTGGAATTCCGGCCCGGTCAACACAAGCTACTGGGAGAACCGTAACTGGAAATCTGGTTGGTCTTCTCAGCCTGATGGCCGTATCCAGAAGTCTGGCCTGAAAACCAGCACTATCATGTTTGATATCCCTGGAGCCGGTAACACGAATGTTACCAAAATTACCGGAGCAACCGTCAACTTTGAGTACAATGTGTACGACGGTAATGCGATGTCTTCTGGTGACGTATTCTTTGGCGCTAACCAGACAGAAGGCGGCATGAATGGCGACGGCGTAACCTGGATTGGCTATGGTACTGGTAAGGTAACGTCTGCTGGCTGGCATAGCGCATCCATTCGTTATTATCCCAGCAGCGATGCAACCGGCATTTATGGCTGGATTTGGAACAATGCAGGTTATAAGTGGGCAAGCGCTAATGTTAGAATTAACGTGTCTGTTGATTATCAGACTTTGGTGCAGACCACCAATAACCCTGTGACCTGCGCGGTCGTTGAATATGTACCGCAGTCTCTGGGCATTGCTGTTACCGACCACTCTGCCACGGACAACACTGTCATTGGCACTAATGCTACTGTCACTCCGCCGCAGGGTGAGAAGGTTGTTTCCGCCATCATTAAGGGCAACACCAAAGTGTATGACGGTAAACCGATTGCCCCCGAATCTTTTGAGGTAAGCGGTTCTGATGGTGCATCTCGCGATTTGTTCAACATCACCTACACCACCAGCGGCGAGTTCGCCGATTATTCCGACCACACAGTAAACGGTGGTAATTACACCGACACTGGTGCCAAAAACGCAGCCGTATATCATGCAACGGTTACGCTGACCGATGCGGCTAAGCAGGCGGGCTGGAGCCTCGATGAGCGGTACAGCCAGCTCGAATGTGACCTCATCATCACTCAGCGTCCTGTCAATGTGTACAGCCACAACAACGATAAGACCTATGATGGAACCGGCGCAGGCATTATCCGGAACATTCAGAAAGAAGCTCTTGCTGAAAACAGCGGTGTGATTTCTGGAGATACGGTCAACCTGAATACCACTTCTGTTACCGGCTCTTATGTCAAGGATGGCGCCGTCACCATTCACAACAGCAAAACCAACAATGGCGGCAATGAGTATGAGATGCATCGGAATGACCAGCTTAGCAAGCTGTATATCGTCCACGACGATGTCTCCGACCCGCATCACAACTACGTCCTCGGAACAGAGACCTATTCCGGCGACATCAACCAGCGTCCGGTGGATGTACACAGTATCTACCTGGAGGACCCCGATTTCCCGCGCAACGTGAAAACGTATGATGGAACCACCAAGGCGACTATCCGTGACATCCTTATCGACAATGTTGTTGATGGCGATGAAATCGGTTTGAAGGAGCCTGTGATGACTGGTACTTACACCACCCATGAGGCAGGGGAGACTCTGACCGAGGATGGCAAAGTACAGCCGGACCGGGATAAGAAGCTGGTTGAGAACGCTATTACTGCTGATAAGGGTGCCGAACTGACCGGCAACGACTTCAACGACTACTACATCAACAGCGAACGCTACACTGGCGCTATCCGCCGTGCGGGCCTTGAACTGGTGGTGAAGAACAAGTCCGAGATGTATGGCTCTGAAAAAGTGCTCGGCCAGCCGACCTTCGATGCCGATTACGGCGCGACGACCACCAGTGAGAGCTGGCTGAATATCGTTGGTCTGCTTGGCAACGACACCATCCACCTGGATAAGAGCTTCTTTGACCTGAACGCGCATGATAGTGCTGATAAGGTCATTGTGTTCTCCAAAACAACCCCTGTTGGCACGTACCCGGTGGAAGCACGGGGTCTGAATGAAACCAACAACCCTGTTCTGAAAAACTACATTGTTGCTCAGACTGGTGGCGCTGTGGATATCTACGAGCGCGAAATCGTAGTTACGCCCAACGACATCGACGTCTACGAGCTCGACCCGACCACCCCGATGCCTTCGGTATCCTTCGAGATGCTGAATGACGACGAGGAAACCTACACCAAGGTTGGTTCCGATGACGCCCAGAACTATTCCGATATGCCCCTGATTGAGAGCGATACAGTGGCAAACACTATCTTCCTGAACGATGGCACGGAGACCCTCATCGCCCTTGCCAAGGGCGGCGAAGCGGTCGTGAACGATGCCGGTGGGGACAGTGAGCTCGAGTATCGTACTCTGTTCAGCAACGGCAGCAACATCGACTACGCAACTCGGTGGTATCCCGGTGCTGCCCCCATCTATGTCGGCCTCAATGGCGGTGAGACTCTTGAGACTTACCCCTGCGAGTGGTGCGAAAAGTACCACGGCACGAAGGAAGGCACCGACCACTGGCACATTGACGGCTACGCTCTCCGCGTAAACCAGAACCCTGAACAGGGTAAGGTCATGGAAGTGAAGACCGTCAAGAACCTGCTGGACGAGGATGTTCAGAACTACAAGCTCGTGTTCCAAGACGCTCAGCTTCGTGTTCATCCGAAAATCCGCTTCCAGTTGGAAGCCACCGTTCCCATGTACGTCTGCATGTACGGCTACGCCGGTGACGGCGAAGTCGTCGAGCCCACCACCTACGGCATTACCAACTATTCCAACGGCGCTCTCGAGGTCAAGGACATCGACGTGTCGGCAGATGGCTGGAACATTGTGGATAAGGCTCGCAACGACCTGCTTCGTGGAGAAATCTCGATGCAGCTGAATGGCACCCAGCTCGTTATGGGTAACAACACTCCGGCGGGCCGCGAGAACTGGATTATTGCTCCTGACGAGAGTGAGGACAAGTCCGGTGTCGAGCGCATCCTGCCTCTGGAATGCTTCATTGCCGGTGGCAACGTCAACGAGCGCTCCGAAGTATACCTGACCCGTGTGACCTACACGGTTGGCGAATACGGAATCACTCTTCCCTATGTAGAAGGCGTTGAGTATCCTGAGTTCGTCAATGGAGAACCCGTTTTCGTCTCCGGCGCACCCAAGGCTTAACTTTCCCCTATGCCGCTGAGGCATTTCTCTTCTTTTCATTTCCTCGTCCACCCTTATGGGTGGGCGAGGGTACATAGTCCAAATCGGCACATGAAATTAGCCGGGCCCTTGTGGCCCGGCTTTTCTGTTTAATTATGCCTCGAAACTGTCAAAAACATTTTCTAAAAAACGGTCGATATACAAATATCTTCTTTCTGTTCGACAAAACCCACCATCAAATACAGAAGTCGTAAAAAACAAATCGAGGTCAAATCTGACTTTGACAAAAGTGCCAGTGGGGAGATTTGCAGTTCTGCCGACCGCCGGGCATCCTTTTCCATTCCGGAAGGATTTGAAAACGAGAGAACATCCAGTTCTTTTGGCAAATGTCCAGCTGCCACGCTTTGCTTGCCGACTCTCCATGCCCAGGCTCGGAATCATTTCGCGGTCTGATTTTTTCTCCATAACAATGCCGAGACTTTGCGGAAAGCCAAACAAAATTGACTAATATGAAATTATGTGGTATAATTAAGGAAAACAACGGGGAATAAAACGGATTTTTCCGGATGGCTGCTGCGAAAAATCTGTGTATGATAGAAGTTTTCGGGAGATAAAAATGAGCGAAATTATGATGATATTTGAAAAATTCCTCCAGCAATATCGGCTGGGCCATCTGGACCTGCAGCAGCGAACGGCCGCGAGTACCACTGATGGTCCGATTCTTCTGCTCGCCGTTCCGGGAAGCGGCAAAACCACGACCCTGATTGCTCGGCTTGGCTATCTGGTACTTGGATGCGGAGTAAGACCCGAGGACATTTTGACCATGACTTATACGGTTGCTGCTACGCAGGAAATGCGTCAGCGATTTATTGACCGATTTGGAAAAGATGTTGGCGACCGGATGGAATTTCGGACTATCAACAGCGTGTGCTACAAAATCATTGCTTTGTACGGCCAGATGGGCAACTGGATTCCTCGTATGGCAACAGAGGGGGAGTCCGATGCAGTTGTGCGTGATATCTACAAGACCCTCGCGCAATCGTATCCAACGGATGCGGATATCAAGACGATGCGCATGGTGATTTCAAACATTAAGAACCGGATGATGGATAAAGTACAGACCGAGGCGGCCGGTTTTGACCTTCCGTTTTCTGCATGGACACTTTACAACGATTATCAGGCTGCAATGAACGAAAGACAGCTGATGGATTTTGACGACCAGCTTGTAATGGCGTATCAAATCCTTATCAGTGAGCCGCAAATTCTCAATGCGTATCAAGAGAAGTATAAGCATATCTGCGTGGATGAGGCGCAGGATACGAGCAAAATCCAGCACGAAATCATCGCCCTCTTGGCACAGAAAAATCGAAACCTTTTCATGGTCGGCGATGAAGACCAGTCGATTTACGGATTCCGTGCTGCTTGCCCGCAGGAATTGATGGAGTTTGAGAAAAAATGGCCGGGAGCGAAAATCCTGCTCATCGAAACGAACTATCGTTCCACAGATGAAATCGTAGATGCATCTGCAAAATTCATTCGGCAAAACAAGGCGCGTCGAGATAAGAAAATGCACGGTGTAAACGGGCATGGAGAAGCTATCCGGGCAATTCCGGTCGCCAATCGACTGGAACAGTACCGATTGCTCGCTGGTATGGGGCAGACCGCAATGGAGACCAATTCGCCGCTCACAGTTCTGTACCGGAATAACGATTCGGCTTTGCCGGTCATCGACGCCCTCGAAAAGCGAGGGATTCCTTATCAGGCAAAAGGAAATGATGGTCTGTTTTTCAAAGGCCGTGTTTATCTTGGCGTTATGGATTTTATCCGGCTGGCTTTAAATCCTCGCGATAAGGATGCGTTCATGTCCTTGTATTATAAGTTGGGGTTGTTCGTCCGGCGCCAGCAGGCGCAAGCGGCCGTCTCGCGATACAGTAAGAAACCGCTGCTGGATGTTCTTGGGGAAGTAACCGGCAATGACAAGTGCCATGACCTGAGCCGAATCTTTGCTTCGCTGTTGACCATGAAAGCGGTGGACGCATTAAAGACCATCCGGTATCAGTTGAAATTCGCGGACTACCTAAAATCCTGTAAAGTCGGAACGGCCCGTTTGGATACGTTGGAGTTTCTGGCACAGGAAGATGCTTCGCTGACAGATTTTGTTACTCACATGGAACGGCTGCAGAAAATCATTCGAGACGGCCGTAAGGAGCCTGCGTCGTTCGTTCTGTCCACGATTCATTCTGCAAAAGGCCTTGAATATGACCATGTTATCCTTGCAGATGTCTACGATGGGGAGTTCCCGGTAGACCCGTATCAAACCGAAACGCCTCTCGTTGGCGAAACAGACCTGGAGGAAGAGAGGCGTCTGTTTTACGTTGGTATGACTCGTGCCCGAAAAACACTTGGTATTATTCGAGTTGCCGGACAGACTTCGGATTTTGCGGATTTTGTGTTTGAAACTGGAAATCAGGGCAAGAAGAAATCCCAGCCGAAAGCAAGCGCTGCGCCCTCGAAGACGGTCGCCAGGGAGAAAGCGCAGAAATGGCAAAAAGAGAAGGGCCGCCAGGGCCGGGACAACGATTGGTCCAAATGGGATGATGCTCTCTGGGATGAAGGGCACAATAACGCCCCACAGTGGCCGGTACGCCCTTCCGCTGCACAATCGTCTGCAAAAAGAATCAGTAGTTTCTCCGGCTCAAGTGTACATCAAGTTACTTCCAACTTTGACGAAACGGTCGAGTTCCGTGTCGGAGACAAAGTGAAGCACGCCGTTTTCGGTGAAGGCACGGTTGTGGAACTGATGAAGAACGGAATCCTTCGGATTCGGTTTGCCAAGGAAGAGAAGAAAATTGCGCCGGGGTACGCTGTGAACGCGGGGCTTATGAAAAAAATTGGCGGGACATAAGCCCCGCATAATTTGGAGGATTTCGTCGTGAAAAATTACGAGTACAAAATCACTATTCCGCCTCCTGCTTGGCGGGTGTTAGACGAATTGACCGGCGCCGGGCATATGGCCTATGTGGTTGGCGGGTGCGTTCGAGATTCCCTTCTTGGTCTTGAGCCACACGATTGGGACATCTGTACTTCCGCCAGGCCTGAACAGGTCATTGATGTGTTCGGTGCGGAACGGGTCATTCTGACCGGGTTGAAACATGGAACGGTAACTGTGCGGGAAGACGGAGAGTCGTTCGAAGTTACGACATTCCGGGTGAACGGCCCATATTCTGATGGACGACGGCCTGATTTAGTCCGATTCAGTGATAATCTGCTGGAAGACTTAATGCGACGGGATTTCACAGTAAACGCGATGGCCTACCATCCGAATGAAGGTCTCATTGACCCGTTTGGTGGCCGAGAAGATATTGAGGATAGGCTTCTTCGGTGTGTGGGCGACGCATACGCCCGGTTTTCTGAAGATGCTTTGCGAATTCTCCGGGCTGTTCGATTCAGTGCAGTGTACGGATTTCGCATTGGGTCATATACTCGGTACGCCATGGCGACTGAGGCAAGAATGTTAGGTGGAATCGCAAAAGAACGTGTGGGAGCAGAGGTCAGAAAACTGCTGGCTGGTCGGTATGCGGCAGCGGTTATCCGGGAAAACATTGCCGTGCTGAACGTCATTGTTCCGTATTTACAGGATATTCTGAACTGTTCTCAGAACAACAGCTACCACTACGCCAATGTATTCGAACACACGATGGATGCTATGGCGGCATCGTGGAGGGAAGAGGTGTTCCCCGCCGAGTGGGCAGACGAGTATGCTCGGGCGGCTTTGTTTTTCCATGATTTTGGGAAAGCGGCCGTGAAGACATGCGATGAGCAGGGATATGAACACTTTTATGGACACCCAAAGGTCAGCGCTGAACGAGTTGACGAAATCTTGCGTGGCCTGCGAATGCCGAATGAGTACCGGCGCACGGTCGTTCAGCTCGTAGAGAATCACGATGCGACCCTGTACCCGTCTTTGCCATCCGCCCGCCGATGGCTTCTGCGTTTAGGCGAAGAACAGCTGCGGCGGTTGATGAAGATGCAGGAATGTGACGCGACCGCTCATGTGGCATCTGTTCACAAAAAGCGATTTGCGGACCTGAAAACTTTTTCGGATTGCGTGGATATGGTCCTCGCTGAAGCATCTGCATTCTCGCTGAAGCAACTGGCGATTTCAGGGAAAGACCTCTTGACAATCGGATATACGCAGGGACCGGAAATCGGAAAAACTCTGCGCAGTTTGCTGGAAGATGTTGTTGAGGGGAAATTAAAGAACGAGAAAGAGGCGCTGCTGAGTGCGGCCGCCGGAATGAGGTAATTTCAATGGCAGAAGAAAGAAAGAAGCGCTATCGCCGTTGGTATGCAACCGACGGCAAAACTGTGTATGTATGTTTGTCTCCCCGCGTTCGGGACGAATTCCTCGCTCGCAATGCTGGGATGCGTCCTTTGTATAAAAGAGAGGTCGGCCGGATGGTTCGTTCAGACCAGCAAGCAAAAATCGTTGGCATTCGCGCCAATTTCAGTCATTGGGACCCGATTGACGGCGTGGATTACTAACTTTCCAAAAAGGAGCGAAACAATGGTAATCAAATTCGAAACGGAAAGAATCCTGGATATTGCCAGGATGATTGACCGAAGCGCAGGAGCGCCCAAAATGTATTCCGACCTTGTTGGCGTGGAGTTTTCCGCAGATTACGCGCTGTTTTCCCGACCGGAGTTTCAGGTGGACAAAGGTTCGTATCCTGCGCCTACTTTCGCTGCACTGCGAAATGCCATTCAGAGCATTTACTGGCATCCGGGGTTCAATATCATCCCTCTTGCCTGTCTGTGTCGAAATCCTGTTGTGGAAGAGAATATCGCCACCAACGGACTTAACATTCGCAAAAAAGCCGAAGTGGGCACATATGTATATGCCGGTCTGAACCGTATGCAGCGGACTCAGCGTTTTTTGCGAAACGTCAAGTACGATGTTGTGGTCGCACTGGTGAGTCGGCCTGATGCGATGCCGGGTGATAAATGTCTGAAAAGCTACTATGAACAGCTGACCCGGCATATCCATGATGGGACCAGCTACCGGGCCCCGTATCTGGGAGTGGGTGAGTGTCTGGCTTCGTTTCGTCCTGTCGATTTCAGCAAATTGGATATTAGCGACGGGAACGGCATGACTCGGGATATCGGTTGGATGGCCTTCGACTACGATTATACGCAGATGAATCGTGGTGAAGCCAAAGGCCCTATCGCCATGTTCCAAAAGACTCGAATTGAACAGGGTCTGATTGATTATACGAAAGGAGAAATCCGACGTGATTCGAGCGCTCCTTGATTTTTATGAGTATCTGCTTGATACCGGACTGGTCGAGGAACAGTTCGGTTGGGCAGAAATGGCTGTGCCTATGACCCTCGATGTGGATTCGGAAGGCAAGGTTCTTTCTCTCAAGTCCAATGTGTATACCGAGAAGAACGAGAAGGGGAAAGAGCAGCAAATCGTTCCTCGGATGCTTCTGCCTTATCACCCTGTACGGTCGAACAACATCCTGGCCTGTATTTTTGCGGATAAGGCGGAATACCTGCTGGGCATCGGCCCACGCGGAGACAAGGCATTCGCTGCCATGAAGAGTCTCCAAGAAAAACTTTTGGGAGACGTGGATTCTCCCGTCGCCAAAGGAATCCTTCGATTTTTTGGAACGTGGGACCTTTCTTCAGCGTTTGATAAGTTTTCCGAATCCCAAAAGGAGTTGCTTGCAGAATATGCAACTGGCAACATCCTTATTACAGTGAACGGCGTGCCCCCTACCGAAGACCGGGCCTGTGTATCTGCTTACAATGCCTATATTAAGGAAGTGGGCATCAGCGGCAGCACACTTCACGGCATTGATTGTATCACAGGAGAGTACGGGACGATTTGTCGTGTTCATCCGAAAATCAAAGGTATTCGGGCGGCATCCACCGGGGCTCCTCTGTGTACCATCAATAACAATTCCTGTGTACACGCCACTGGCAGGGAACAGGGGTACGGCACACCGATGACCGAGCTGAATGTGTACCGGTATTCGACTGCGCTGGAGTATCTAACCCACAGCCCGCTTCACAATTTTTATGATAAGTATTCCGGCATGAACATCCTGTGCTGGTCTACGGAATGCGACGAGGCGCAACAGGCCGCGCTGCTGTTCGCCATGACCGGCGCACTGGGCAAGGATGAATCCGGAAATCGGACGACCGAATATCTGAAACGGATTTACATGGGGCTCGATATTCCGCCGGAAGGCTTCAACCCCAATGCCTATATGCATATCGTTGGGCTTGATTCCCGGGATGGGTACATTATTCGAACTGTGTTTTGCTATGAAGGTTCGTTTCAGGAGCTGACAGAGAATATCCGCCGTCACTACTGGAACACACGCATCTGCGGCAGAGGCGGTGTCCCGTTCTATCGTATCTACGAAATGATTTGTAAAAAGAAAGCTGACGGCGGTGTGATTGCCGATAAGAGCAGGATTACCGCCGACATCATCAACAGCATCATGACGAACGGGAAGTACCCCGAGCAAATCCTGGACCTGCTCCTCCGGCAGATTCAAAATGAGGCGCAGGGAACAGAGGACTATTTGCTGAACGCTTCGCAGGCTGGGTTCTTGCGGGCATATCTAATACAGAATAAAAAGGAGAGTGTTACAGAAATGTTGGACACAGAAAACCGTGACCCTGGGTATCTCTGCGGACGGATTTTCGCCGCCGCCGTGAATATCGAACGGGCATCGAAAGCCGGAGAACAGACCCGGCGGACTATGGCGCAGAAACTGGGTGAGGCGATGCGGCATCCTGCGGATTTCTTCCCGCTGATGTTTGCTGACCTGAACAGCGCGTACCTGCGGAAGCTGTACACCAGAGAAAAAACCGCCGGGCTTGCATCCATTCTCGAAAAAGAGCTTGGCGAACTGGTGGACCTGCTCCCCAATGGAGGGTATCCCCGGAAGCTGTCCCGCGCTCAGCAGGCACAGTTCTGCACCGGGTACTACCAGCAGAGGAATAAGTACATCCAGGATGCGGCCGCAAAGAAGGCCGAAAAAGAGAAAAAGAATGAGAGCAATGAGGAGGCTGCATAACTATGTCTGAGAAAACTGTTCTGAACCCCATTACCAACAAATGCGATATCTTGTTCCTGTTCGATGTGGTGGATGGCAACCCCAATGGCGACCCGGATGCGGGCAACCGTCCCCGCCAGCATCGTGTGGATGGCGATATGCGTGGCTTTGTCACCGGCGAGTGCATCAAGCGGAAAATCCGCGACTATGTGCTCCGCAAAGTCGAGGCGGGCGAGCTGCCGGCCGATAAGTACGATATCTACATTCGGCCTGGTAAGCCCCTGGATTTCAAGTGCCAGGAGATGGCGAAGTCCATCGGCATTGAGAAGCTGGACAAGAAGGGGCAGAAAGAGATTTCCGGCAAAGAGAAGGACAAAGAGCTGCATGATGCCATGTGCGCCCGGTATTTCGATGTCCGCACTTTTGGCGCCGTCAACACCCTGTTCTCTGATACCGCATACTCTGCTGCGATTCGCGGACCCGTTCAGGTCACGTTCTGCGATAGCGTACACGATATCGAACCTGAGCGTCTGACCCTGACCCGCTGTGTTGCCACCAAGGACAACGAAGATGAGAAGAATCGCACGATGGGCGACCGTTGGATTGTGCCGTATGGTCTGTACAAGGGCGTTATCCGGGTTTCCGCTGAGGTCGCAAAGAAGACTGGGTTCTCTGCGGATGACATGAGTTTGCTGATTGAAGCCCTGGAGTGGATGTTTGAGGAAGACCAGAGTGCTGCCCGTGGTCTGATGACCATGCGAAAGCTGGTCGTGTTCGAGCATTCCACTGCTCGCGGAAAAGCGCACTTGTCCTCGCTGATGGACACTGTGGATGTAAAGCTCTGCAATGGGATGGATGCACCGAGCCGGTATGAGGATTACGAGGTCGGGGTGCGCGGTGAATTACTGCCCCCGAACGTAAAAATGCATGTTGTTGTTTGAGTTATCGCAGCTTACGCGGGTGCGCGAATCAAAAAGACGCAGAAGGTCGATGTCCCTCGCGCCCTGTATGGGCGCGGGAATCGAAAAGGCGCATCTTGGTATAAAATCGTACCTCACGCAGGTGCGTGAATCAAAATATAATCATCACCACCTTTGTTCTGAGTGCGAAGGGACAGCGAACAGAAAAGTGCTGGTCTCTTCGCACTTATCTTGACTTGTGTCAATGCAATCCCAAAGTAAAATCGTGTTATCAAAGCATACATGTTGTGCTTTGAGTTGTCGGGTTGCGCAATATATGGAGTCGCACCCTGCGCGGGTGCGCGAATCGAAATACACTCCATGCTCTGCTCGATACGCCCTTCATTTGTCGCACCCTGCGCGGGTGCGCGAATCGAAATTGAAATCTAACCAAGCGGCGATGTCGCGATACATGTCGCACCCTGCGCGGGTGCGCGAATCGAAATCGTGTACGGACGGCCTACCCCAAGGGGCGCAAAGCGTCGCACCTCACGCGGGTGCGCGAATCAAAACGCACAAACCTTCACACGGGTAAAGATGCCCCGGGTCGCACTCTGCGCGGGCACGCGAATCAAAACAATGCTTTCTTCTTTCTGGCTGCTGCTGGAATACGTCGCACCCATGCGGGTGCGCGAATCGAAACATGGTTTAAACCGCACTCCTGTGGATTGTTGATTGTCGCAGGCAATTTGCATGCACTCTCCTGATGAATCGTACTTCACGCAGGTGCGCGAATCAAAACAAGCTGAAACATTGTCATGAGCATTACAAGAGAGGTCGCACCTCACGCGGGTGCGCGAATCAAAATCGTGGGATTGACGCATTCTTTCATCAGGGCAATCGTCGCACCCTGCGCGGGTGCGCGAATCGGAATCAGGGAGTGGGTGGATGTACAGGTTGTGCTCTATGCGGGCGCGTGAATCGAAATGCTCCGAGGGTCGCAGAGCCTACGATGACCTGCTGTCGCACCTCACGCGGGTGCGCGAATCGAAACGGCAAAAAAACGTGACCGGCCGCAACGGCTGATGGTACATTCTGCGCTGGTGAGCGAATCGAAACCGGGAAGAAGTTTCGGCCCCCTACAATCAGGGCAGTCGTACCCTGCGCGGGTGCGCGAATCAAAACCTTTGCGTCGGCTGCGCAAGGTGGTTATCTACCCGTCGCACCCTTCGCGGGTGCGCGAATCGAAATGCAAAAAGGATGAACCCATCAAGCAGTTGAAACGTCGCACCTCACGCGGGTGCGAGAATCGAAATCACCATAAAAAGGCCTCTGTGGCAAAAATCGCACCCAAACATGGGTGTGGGAATTGAAATCCCGGAAAGTAGGTTATAATAGCTACTCTGGTCTTAGCGCACCTCATACGAGTGCGCGGTGCGCGAATCGAAATAAATGGAAATACACTGGAAAACAGTCGCGCCCACATGGGTGCGCGAATTGAAATGTCCAATCATTTGCAGATGTAAACGCAGACTACATGCCGCCTCTGTACGCAGCGTGTGAATTGAAACAGCCACCACATACGACATATTACATTGATGGTGGCATCGTATCTAACGCGGGGTGCGTGAATCAAAACGACAACCACACGATGTCCTCCGCGAGCGCACGGCCGCTCCCTGCGCGGGTGCGCGAATCGAAATATCTATTGACTCGCCCCCTCTCTGTGTGCGGGTAGGTCGCACCTCACGCGGGTGCGCGAATCGAAATAATGTCTCAGTGTGGGCGCTAAGTAATACTTCTATCGCACCCTGCACGGGTTCGTGAATCAAAACGAAGAAATGTTCTTTTCACTGCATCAGCTGCAGTGCCGTACCTCCCACAGGTGCGCGAATCGAAATGTAGACCCTGCAATTACCCCGGCTTTCCCGGAGAAGGTCGCACCCCACTTGGGTGCGCGAATCGAAATCTGGCAAATGCGATTATTTTGGCAATCCAAATGTCGCACCTCACGCTGGTGCGCGAATCAAAACACCTCGGGGTTTTCTTTCGCTTTGCGTTCGATGGGTCGCACCCTGCACGGGTGCGCGAATCGAAATCCGTAGCGATTGTAGTAGACTTTAATCTCACGGAGTCGCACCCTACGCGGGTGCGCGAATCGAAATATATCCCAGCATTTCAAGGATGTCCTTGTCGCGCTCCATGCGGAGTGCGTGAATCAAAATAGGGCCACCAGTGAAAAGTAAGGAATCAAGCCGCTGCGCCCTCTTTTCTTTCCCCGAAAAGTGCATACAATATTGTTCGAAAGCTGATGCGTGACAAAAACGGCAGGTTTATGCCGCGTATTGCATTTCGAACAATAAAACCGGTAGCATGCCGGGCACAGAAGGGAAGAAAACCAAATGAAGAATTTCAAACGCGCCATGTCGTGCGCAATGGCTGTGGCTATGGCTCTGAGCTGCGCCGCCGTCCCCGCCTTCGCGGCCGAGGACATGACTGAGCCCAATCCGGTTATCGAGGCTCATCCTGATGATGGTATGAGCCCCACCAAGGTCGTTACCCCCATCGGTCAGAAGACCTTCTACAAAATCAGCGGCGACCGCGTGATTTACACCGACCGTGATGATGGCACCGGCTGGGAGGCCGTTCCGTCTCAGTACATCAAGGGCAGTGAGTACAACGTGGGCAACGTTGATTACGGCATTTATGCGACTTCCGATGGCGAAGTACATTTCGTTGCCCTGAGCGACTGCCACGACGAAGGCAATGGTACTTACACCTGGTATCATGGCACTTCCGACAGCGCCACCGTATCCGAGGATGTGGATAAGGCCACCAATACTGACCCCACCATGGGGACTCAGTTCTACCTGAACATCGAGAACGGCATCGACCCCGATGGCACCACCGAAGAGGATAAGGTGGAGGCCGGCACCGCCGATGAGCGCGTGGACTACGAAATCACGGTGGGCACCAAAACCACCTATCAGCTGAACGCCACTGTCCCCATGTACGTGTGTATGTATGGCTTTCGCGGGACCGGCAACGTCGTGACCCCTGATTCCGACGCTTACCGGCTGAAGAACATGTCCACCATCAACCGGGCCTCCAGCGCTTCCATTCTGGACATCGTGAAAGTCACCCATATGGCGAAGATTTACGATGAGAACCACAGCGACGAGACCCTGTACTCCATCGCCTACGATGAGGAAACCGGTTCCTACACCTACTGGTACAGCAACCCCGCATTCACCGCTACCGGCAAGCCCAATGTGGATTGGCAGGAGCCGGAGAACTATCTGGTCATCGAAGATAAGAACATCAACGCCTCCGGCGAGTGCTACGTTATCTTCATCGACGGCGAATGGACCTTCAAGGCTGCCGGCGTTCTGGACGACGATGCGTTCCGCGAGACTGTGGATGCCATCGACCCGAGCCATCCTCTGAGTGCGGACTTCATCCACAACGGCTTCAACTTCGGCAAAGAGTTCAGCGTTGGTGCTGTTTCCAACGAGAGCGAGCAGTCTGTGGACGAGGGCCTGGCCCTGAAAGTTACCGAGCTCCAGGCTGAGCCTGCTACCTGGCGCCTGAAGCCCGTAAGCACCGGTGTTTCCGCTTTGAAGCGCGGTGAGCTGGCAATGAGCATCGCCCCCAAGACCGCTATCTCCAATGCTTCCGCTATCGACCTGTCTCAGTGCAGCGGCAAAATGGACATCACCGAAAACGGCTGGTTCCTGGATGCCCCCAAGACTGTTGAGAAAGACGGTTCTGTGAAGCCCGAGAACGCCACCACCCTTCCCGTAATCACCAAGGCTCAGATGGCCGGCGGCAACGTTAACGATGCTGGTTGCACCAGTGTTGTTAAGGTGAACTACACTCTGACCCCGGTGTTCCAGACCGGCGACGGCGAGACTTCTACCGATATTGGCAACGTTGTGGAAAGCAACCGCGAAGTAGCCGAGTAATCGGCGGTCCGTTCATCAGGACGTCGCGCCCAATATAGGGTGCCAAATCAAAACCCAATAAACGAAACAGCAGGCGCCGCCGGAATCCTGCCGCCGGTGGCGCTTTCTGTTACAGATAAGGGTTTCATGCTCGGAAATTTTTCTGAGCGTGTACATAGCGCGTATGCGTTGTGAGGCAGTTCTTATTTTTAAGGGCGGCCAATTTAGAAAAGGAGAGATATACGATTATGGACGAACAGAATCAGAACACCCTGGTTGTGGAAACCGAGAACGGGACCGCACCGAAGCCCAAGAAGAAGCGCAAGAAAATTCTGATTATCATTTCAGTCATCGTTTTGGCGCTGATGGTGGGAATCGGCGGTGTTTATGTGTATCAGTACACGCACCCGAGCGATGCGGTCCAGTTTGAGGAGCAAATCAAAGCAAAACTGGGACAGCTGGAGGACAAGAGCAACGAGGAAAAGCTGGCGGCCTTGAACGAAATCGTTCAGGAGGGCGAGCTGAAAATCTCTATCAATGCGAGTCCTGTGTTTGCGACCGGAGATTCCGAGGGCGACCTCAGAATCGAAAACCATCCCAACAACCTGTACGAGCAGCGTGTTGTAATTACATTGGATGATACCGGCGAGGAGATTTACCATTCTGGCCCCATGCCCATCAATTCCAACATCTACTCGGACAAACTCGAAGTTGACCTCGATGCGGGCGAGTATAAAGCGACCGCACTGTTTACGGCATATGACCCTGAAACTGACATCGAGGTCGGACAGGCATCCGCTAACATCACGATTACTGTCCTTGGCTAATTTTTCGATGTAGACAGGGGGTGAAAACTATGGCATTGCGAAAAAAACGGCTTGCCGGCATCGTCCTTGCGGTCGCACTGACCGTCTCTTGCGCAGTGGTCCCTGCATTTGCAGAAGAACTGCCGATTGACAAAGCGACACCTGACGAGGCTACTGTGTCGGAAGAAGTGGACCAGGCCACCAACACGGACCCGGAAATTGGGACCCAGTTCTTTATGTACATCCCACCGGATATCGTAGAACAGGATATTCCCAAGATGGGCGACGAGGGAGTTCCCACTTCCACTCTGGTTCTCGCTGCGCTTGCAACTGGGGCTGGATTCCTCACCGTCTCCAAATACGCTTTTGCGGACCGGCGCGGACATGCAAAAGCTGTTTCGTAACGTATGCAAAGTCCTCAGCGTTTTTCTGCTCATTGTGTTCCTCGGTTTCAGCGCGGCAGCCGGGACAAGGCTCTATGATACATGGAAAACGCGCCACACAGTAAACCAGCTGTCGGAACTTCGGTTGATGGCCCAGGAAGAAAAGGACTGGTCAAAGGGCATGCTCGCCATCAATCCAGATTACGTCGGCTGGCTTACTGTATATGGAACAACAGCGGATGGCCCTGTGGTGCAGGGCGAAGATAATAACGAATATCTTCGAACCGATATCTACGGAGAACACGCTACGGCTGGGACATTGTTTATGGATTCCATCGTGGATATGGACTCTGGCGGCAATTTGATTATCTATGGACATCATATGCGGGACGACACCATGTTTGGTGAATTCGATAAATACCGCAATAAGGAGTTCATGGAGGAAAACAATATTGTTCGGTGGGAGGACAAGACCGGAACACACATTTTCCGCCTGTTTGGCGCGATGATTATTTCCGGCTCATCCACGGACACGGATTATGTCAATCTCCAGCAATGGGCAAATAAGCCTGGGGCGCAAGAGACCCGTTCGATGCTGCAAATTTTAAAAGAGAAGTGCTTTCTTTATCAAGATGATTTGTTTCGGGACCCGAACGGACGGTATCTTTTCCTCGTTACCTGTGACGAACGTTTTTGGAACGGACGAATCGTTCTAATCGGCGAAGAACTGGACGGTGACAGCACCACCCTCGTCCCCAAAGATACCGAAACACATGAGACAACCCAGTCTTCTCAACCCTCTGAGTCCGCCGAGAAAGCAAAATAATTTCCTTGAAAACATAAAACGACGGCCTCAGCTTTCGCTGGGGCCGTTTCTTAAAACGAAAGGTTAGGTTTTATTATGAAAAAGAACATCGTAGTCGCTGCTGTGGCTCTGTGTGCCATTGTGGTTGTTTGTGGCGTCGCGTATGTGGGCGGCAGTTTCTTCTCCAACCCGAACGGTGTCAAATCTGAGTCCTCTTCTGTGGACCCGATGGATGGAGCAAACCCTGGTGCCTCTATGAAGAATGTGTCTCTGGACGAAAGCGAGATGCAGAAAGCGTTGGAAAATCTGGCGACTGAGCTGGATAAGTCCAATGGAGCTGACGGCGTAGAACTCCGCGTGAACGAGGATGGGTGCTGTATGGTAACGGTCTCCGCAGAAGATGGTACTGAAAACGAACTGAATTCCGCCGATTCGGTCAAGGCGCTGTTCGAACTGTATCTGACCGGTGGGTTCTTGGATGAAAAAGGGAATGTAACGGGTGCCATCGTAGTTCCCGAAGATGAAATCGCTGAACCGACGCCCACTCCCAACCCCAATAGTGCATCCGCCGAGGACATCATTGCTCGGAACGAGCTGGATGGCGAAGACACCATGATTGCTGGCTTCCCTGGCGAGGGAATGCTGGATGCAGGAGCACATGAGCCGTCCAGTGAGGGTACATCGTCCAATGTGACCGGAACCGCTGACAGTGTTATCCAGAACGAGGTAGTTGAAAATGGCGCGGAGATTTCCGCACCGGAGAACGGAGGTTAAGTCATGGAAATTCTGATTTTCTTTCTCGGCGCCGGATTCGGAGCCGCATTGGGTATCTTTATGCTTGCTCTTGTCTCCGTGAACGATGCCCGCCGTCCAGCTTCTCACAAAAAGACGGAGAGTGCTGGTGATTAAGCCACGATTTTCTCAGGCGGAACTAAAATTGGCTGCCGTCGTTGGTATGACTCTGAATCATACAGCAGGAATCCTTCTGGCGAATGGAACTATTCGGGAAATCATGCTGCTGGCAGGGGGTATCTCGATGCCCCTTTTTGCCCGCTTCATTTCGGATGGATTCGAGTATACAAGGGATAGGGGAAAATACGCATTCCGACTTGGAGTCTCGGCGGTCATTTCCCATTTTGCCTTTTCGTTCGCTTTCGGAACGCCATATCTGATATCGAGTGCAATCTTTACACTTCTTCTTGCGTTCTTTGCCCTCTGTGTGATTCATATGGAGAGCGTTCCCAAATCAATAAGAGGGCTCATGCTCTTCTATATTCTCATCTGCTCTTTGATAGGCGATTGGGGATGGTGCGCGGTCCTATGGGCGATTCTTTTTGACCTCCTCAAGAACCGGCCTGAGAGTCAATTCTTGATGATAACGGCATTTGTTCTGATAGGCGTAGCGTACGTTATTTTTATGTTCGGATTAACGGGAACGATAGCTATTCGAAATTTTGGATTCCTTTTGGCGATTCCGCTGCTGCTGGCATACAGCGGGAAACAGGGAAGGCAGCCGAGGGCCCTCCGGTCCTGCTTATATCTTTATTATCCGGCACACTTATTTGTGCTGGGAATCATCAAGGATGTGATTGTGTGAAAAAGTTTGTGTCGTGGTTTAACGGTTTGCCCCGAAAAACTCAGGCCATATCTGGATTCATCGTCATCCTGGCCCTCTGCGGACTATCTATTGGGACGGCGATTTTGCAAATCCAGCGGACGAAAAACGACGAATATCCTCCTGCGCCCGCTATCTCGCAAAGTGCCGATTCGGAACAGTTCGTTCCGACGCCAGAGAGTGCCGCGAATGCTGATGAGAGCCAACACTTTGAGTCGGCTCTGTCCGAAACTGCTGTGCCGGATGGAATCGAAGACCGAATGGCCGAATGGTTGGCCGAAGCGGATGAGCCAAACGACCTGATGGAAAACGAGGATTTTGTGGACTTTATGCTAAATGACGTCGGTATGTCTGAAGAGGAGCTGCGGGAGAATATAGCCGAAGCGCAGTCCGAGGTCGAAGCTGCCCGGGCAGAAGCTGCGAAGAGCTAACGCTCGCCCCGAAAAACAGGGTATAATGTCATCATCAAAGAATCAAATGCGGATGCTGTGTCACGAAAGTGGTGCGCATCCGCATTTTTCTTTGAAAGTACATAATTTTAGGAGGATTTGTAAAATGCCTACGCTGTATGTTATGGTGGGGATTCCCGCTTCGGAAAAATCGACCTGGGCGAGTCATCAGAAAAACGCTGTTGTTGTAAGTTCCGATGCAATTCGGGAAGAGTTCTTTGGTTCTGCAAAGGTGCAGAAATCCCCGAAAATGGTTTTTGCTGAGTTTCATCAGAGAATCCGTTTGGCTTTGGCCGCCGGCCGAGATGTTATCGCGGATGCTACCCACGTTTCCTTGAATAGCCGACTGGAGACTCTTCGCAACGTACCGACCGGGACGACAAAAGTCGCCGTCCTTGCTGATGTACCTCTGGAAAAAGCTCTGCAAAACAATCTGAAACGGGAACGCCATGTTCCTGAGCATGTCATTCGACGGATGTTTCAGCGTCTGTGCCATGAGCCTTTATCTTTGGATGAAGGATTCGACGAAATCATCTGCTTAAAATTCTGAGATTGGGAGGAAAAGTTATGACTATTAAAGGCTGGGCTATTTTCGGTATCGTCACCGCATGCGTAATTGTATTTACTGCTGTGGCGTTTCTCTTTGTGAACGAAAATATGGCTCGCAGTAAAAAGCGGATTTTTACAAGTCTGGGAGTAGTTTTGGTCGCCGGGTCGCTCATTATAGGTGCGTTTGCTGGCTTGCATTGGTATTATACTGAAACGGCTGAGGGTCGCAGAGCAGTTATCGACCAGCAGAGTAATATCAACAATGGGCTTGAACGAACCATCAATATTCTCAATGCGGATGGGGAAGTCATCCGCACCTATACAGGCGTTATTGATATTGAGGGAAACGACGGCGGGTATGTAGTCTTTGATTACAACGGAAGGCGTTACACCTACTATAACTGCTACCTGGAGTCGATTGCAGATATCGAATGAGCAAAAACTTTGGTGCATTCCTCCTCAGCCTTCAGGCGGGGGGAGAGAGCGCCAGAAAAATGAAAGGACATACGCTATGGAAAAAGTAAAGCCTTGTACGGCTCAGTACGACCGCACGGTTTACAGTTCGTTTCGCACCAGGGATATTTTGACCCGGGGTTTTGATGAAATCCAAATCCTGCTTCGATATCTGTATATGAACGAAGACCATGCCATCATTTTCGATAACGGCCTCTGTAAACTTGAAATCAAGATGACGCCCAGCATGAATTTAACGGCGCGTAATCTGAATTTTCCCGATTTCCCCGCGACTCATCGGCCGATTGAACTGCCGGAACTTTTGGGAATCATCGAGCAGCTGGAAGAAACTCCGGCGGTCGAATACCCCGACAGTTTCGCGAATCGTTGGGAAAAAGTGAAAACCATCTGTGCAAGCACGATGGTCCAGAACCAAATCAAAAAATAACGGAGGAAACAGCTATGAATATCCATGAACTGCGTAAGAAAATCAAAGAATATGCCGATGCGTACTACAACGAAGACGCTCCGCTCGTTACCGATGAGGAGTATGATGCTCTGATGCACGAACTGCGCCGTCTGGAAGCTGAAAATCCGGAAGCGGTCGCTCCTGACAGCCCCACACAAGTTGTGGGCGGTAAACGGGTACTTGGTATCCCGGTCGAACACAAGGTCCCCATGCTGTCTCTGCTGGATGTTTTCTCGGATAAGGAGGTAAAAGACTTTCTAAAGGATATCTGGGCAAGTTTCCCGGATGCTGCGTTTTCTGTGGAGCGGAAAATCGACGGTTTGAGCTTGTCCCTCGTATATGAGGATGGCGTACTCATTCAGGCGAGTACGCGCGGCGATGGGCATATGGGCGAAGATGTGACCGAAAATGTCCTTGCCCTAAACAGTGTTCCGAAACGAATCGAAACGGATGTTCACCATCTGGAACTGCGTGGCGAGTGCTTCATGTCCGAGGCTGATTTTGAACGTACTAATGAGGAGCAGCTGGCCGCCGGGAAGAAGTTGTTCGCCAATCCCCGCAACTGTGCGGCTGGCACTCTGCGCCAATCTGACCCCCTGCTTGCCGCCAAACGCAATTTGCAGGTTATCATTTTCAATGTGCAGGATTCAGATGCTGATGTCGGTCATGCCATGAACATGAATGGTTCTCACTGGTTTCAGATGGACTATTTGAAACAGCGTGGCTTTGTAACAGCAAATGCTTTCTGGGCTCACGAGGAACGCGAGGTGTTGGCCGGAATCGAGTACATTGGGAACGGCCGAGCCGATTTGGGTTATCCCATTGACGGTGCTGTTGTGAAGGTGGATAGCCTGCGTCAGCGTCGCGAACTGGGAGAACGCACTAAGAGTCCCAAATGGGCTATTGCGTTCAAATATCCTGCCGAAGAAAAATCGACAGTCCTGCGGAATATCGCTTTGCAGACTGGCCGAACTGGCCGTATCACGCCGGTGGCCGAGTTTGACCCGGTGCGCCTTGCAGGCACAACGGTCGTTCGAGCAACACTTCACAATCAGGCATTTATCGACTCTTTGGACGTACGTATCGGCGACACGATTGTCGTTCACAAGAGCGGCGATATCATCCCGAAAATCACTATGGTTGAAAAGGAGAAACGTCCGGCTAAAACGGTCCCGTTCCGTATTAAATTCTGTCCTGTCTGCGGTGCCCCGGTGGAACGCCGGATGCAGAAAGACGGGGAAAGCGTAGACCTGTATTGCTCCAATGCAGAGTGTCCCGCCAAGGTTGTGAACCGTATCATCCATTTTGCATCCCGCGAATGCATGGACATCAAAGGCCTTGGGCCGTCTATCATTGAGGCTCTGTGCGCTGAAACTGAAGAAGGGGAATACAGGGAAGTCCTGATGGACGATTTCCACCCCGGCTGGTTCCAGGGCGAATATACCGCCAAGCAGCGAGCGAATGCCGCACGGATTTTCGAGCGATATCTGGATACGACCGTTTATCTGTTGTGCAGTGATTTTGATGGCAAGGTTGATTATCTCAGTGGCGTCAAAGTCTCTGAAACTGATATTCGGGATATGCAGAAAACGGGCCTGCTCTGTGTGAAGGAAGGGAACGGCAATGTTCGTGAAATCCCCATTGAAAGCGTTGTCCGAATCGACACGACCCGGACGGCGGTGCGTACACCGGCCGACCTGTATTATCTGTCCCGGTGGGAATTGGTATGTGCCTGCGGTGACAGCGAGAAAATCGCGAATACTCTGATGGCTGCTTTGGAAAAATCCAAAGGCAAGCCGGCTGAGCGCCTCCTAAAAGGACTTGGCTGGGAAAATGTTGGCGGCCATGTGGCTCGTATCCTTCTGGAAGCCTATGGAAGTCTTGAGGAGCTGTTCCGTGCCCGCCGGGCCTATGAAGAAATTTCCCAATTAGATGGCATTGGCCCTGGCATTGCACAGGATATCGCGAATATGCTGAATGATGAGGGAATGCGCCAGGAGATTCGGCGGCTGGGCAGTGCTGGTTTGCGCATGGACCACGAAACGATTCAGGTGCAAGATGCGAAACTGACCGGAAAAACTTTTGTTATCACTGGCACACTTCCGGGGATGTCCCGGGATGAGGCAAAGTCTTTCATCGAGAAAAATGGTGGTAAGGTCTCCAGCAGCGTAAGCAAAAAGACGAACTATCTGTTGGCCGGTGAAGCCGCTGGCAGCAAGTTGGAGAAAGCCATTTCGCTGGGAATCACGGTGATTTCCGAGGAAGACCTTCGCGGAATGATTGGCTGATGCCAAAGATGGGAGGATAAATGTATGCATACAGGCCAGTTGCACTATTACGAAAAGTGCAAAATTCGCAATGTGGCATACGCTGATAAGATGGAGTATCTTTCGTTTGATGTGGAGAGTGAAAGCGGTGCTCACTTGAATACTATCAGTGTTTGTAACCGTACAGTGAAGGACGATATCCGTAAATTGCTTTCACATCCGACCATACGTCTTTTCTGGGCATATGGAATGGTCGATGTAGACATCTGGAAAAAGAATTCAGATGTTTATATTATCGAATGGAGCCCATACGATGGCTTTGCTTGCGAATATGAAGTGAGTGAGGAGGAGCTGAAAAAGCTCCTCCAAGGTAATTAAATCTTATAGAATGAGCTGCGGATTATGCTCGGGGACGCTCTGGCTCGATTCTTTTTGCACATCGCTTGTTTTTGGCAAGCGATAAAAACAAGCGATTGAAACCAAGGCTAACGCTTGCCCCGAAAAGTAGCATATAATACATTTATCAAAGAATAGAATGCGGATACTGTGTCACGGAAGTGATGCGGTATCCGCGTTTTTTCTTTGTTTACATACATAATTTCGAAAAAACATGAGGAAAGGTACAGGTGTTTTATGGATTTTGAAACTTTGAAAAACGATTTTTTGCTCGCAGATGGAGCGTCTGGGAAAATTCGCTTTGCCACAAAAAATTGGGTCATCTGGGCAACCTTGTTCACGCTGACCAAGGATGTCGCTGTCGTCTACTATGTCGATGCCGCCAAGAACCGCGATGATGTACAGAAGTACGGATTCTCGTTTGAGGAAAAGGCAGATTTGGCGGCATTTGTTAATCGGAAGACCGGCCGAATTATCCTGCCGAACTATCACTTCCGAAACATTTTGGATGGTGTGCCCGAGGAAGTTGAAACCGATTTTACGACGCTGACCCGTGAGGCCGCTCGGAAAATCCTGGAAACCGCAGAAAAAATGGTTGAAGCGGACCCGATTCCGCCGCTGTCTCTCAGCTACGCGAATAGTGTGGAGCGCGAGGCCCAGTACCGCTATATTGATGGCGGGCGTCGGAAAGAAGCGCAGTTCGATGAGCTGTGTTCCGAGATGCCGGCTGACATCTTGCTCGATTGCTTTTGCGAGGCGCCGGGCTGGGAAGAAAAGGCCGCTGCTGATTGGCTGGCCGCTCCGGTCCGGTATTCGGAACGCACCAATCGCGATGACATGTTATGGAAGAAGTCCTATGAAATCGCGGTCAATTCGCGCATTAAAAGCTACGAAATGGACGAGAACTGCGTGGAACATGTCCGCAAGGATGTGATGGACGCTATTCGCAAAATGAATGCGAAGAATGTCAGCGTTGAGTTCCTGTGTGCAGATGGCTCTGTGTCGAATACCAAAATCGAAGGCAGAGCTTTTTCAAGCTCCGATTCCGGCGCTTCCGTAAGCATGCTTTCGCTCTGGCGTATTTCGCCGGAGTCTGAGCGGCGTCGGGTAGCCCAAGCCGTAGGCAATGAGCACAGCGATATGCCGTTCAGTTCGATTCTGAGAATTTCCTATAAGGGAAAAACCCTTTGGGAAAAGAAATAAACCCAGGAGGGGTTGACGATGAAATATGGAAAAACTGATTTGGGGTGAACATCAGTTCACCATCGTGGATTTTGTGCCTCTCGGATATGAAGTTTGGAACGTTCGGGGATTCGTTGAAGGCTATCTGCCTCTCTGCCGAATTGCTGCACGCCAGCCTTTCCCGGGTGGCCGTAACATCGAAACCGACACGCTCAAGGCGATAAAGGCTGAGGGCGCTGAGGAGATTCTGGCGGCAGCCGGATACGGGTTCAACACTCTTCAGAAGATGGAGCAGTGTCTGAAACGGCACAAGAATCCGAAACCGGGTACGGGAGCTTATCTGGATTGCAAAAAAGTCCGGGCCGCGATTCCGTATGCGCGGAAACTCAAGTGGAGCTGATTGGGGCTCAATAAAATATCGTTATCGGAACAGAATGCAAGTCGTGCGCTGAGTGATGTGCGGCTTGCATTCTGTTTTTCCGTTTACATAGACAATCTTGGGAGGAAGAAATGCAGATAATCACGAAAAAGTTTTTGGACCAGTTCAATGTGGCCGTGGGAGCAGAAATTGTTCTTTACGATGTCGCCGGACGGAAAATTTATTTTTTCCACAAAGGCCCGGACGACTATCGTCTCAAGATGGTTCGAGGCAAACGACGGCTTCCCATTAAGGTCCGTAAATCAGATTTTCGGGTTCGGCTCAACGCCGACGGCAGCTTGACTTTCGGAGACGAAATTAAGGAGCTGCAAACCTGAATAATAAATTAGCCCGCTTTATGGGCAGGAGGGTACAAGTATGTATCAAAAGTATTCAATGTATCGTAACGACGAAACGGTTTTTTCTCCATACGTTCTTAAAAAACTCTGTGCAGAGGCAAAGGCAAACGCCGATGCTGGGATGCTTACGCTTTTTGGCGCAATGAGCGAAGACGCCGTGCCCGTGGCTTTTACGGCCGATGTCCACCTGATGCGTCGAGCAAAAGAACGCCTTGGCACGAGCTATGCCGAAATTGTGATGGCAGATGTCATTCGCGCCGCAGAACACAGTGAAACGCTTGGTCAAGCGATTCTGGATGCGATGGATGACGCTGGCGACAACGGAAAAAAGTTCAATATACTGGCGATTTGGATTGAGGAACAGGACCTTTTTGCCTATCTTTTCTGCTATGAGTCGCGAGTGCATATCACTACTGTATTGAGTTTTAAGCGCGTGTACTTTGTAAATCCATATGTGGTTTTTTTCCGTGTTTTAAAATGCGGAAAGACCTTGAGTGGGTATGGGGAGTCTGGGCGTTTTGCTCCGTCAGCAATGCGGAAATTTAAAAATGCCATGGTCTAACCGAGTTCTATTTGGCAACCTGGGCCGGCAACAATCGTTGCCGGCTTTTTATGCATTTGGAGAAGCCCTCTATTTATGTGCAAATTTGCTTTTTGTTGTAAAATATGGTATAATTGGGGTAATATGAAAGGCGGTCAAAATTATGGAGAACGCAAAGAAAAAATATTATGCAGTGCGGATTGGCCGCAAACCGGGTATCTATGATACTTGGGATGAGTGCAACGATAATGTCTACGGATATTCTGGCGCAGTTTATAAGAGCTTTTTCTCGTTGGAAGAAGCCCGCGCTTTTCTGAATCCTGCGCAAAAGAAAAATGCAAAGAAACATCATTGTGTGGTCGAGGCGTATGTTGACGGCAGCTATGTTGATGGCCGAGCAGGTTGGGGATACCTCCTTCTGCGTAATGGCTTTGGCCTTGTAAAAGGCTACGGCCCCTGCACAAAAGCACGTAACATTCGTAACATTGGCGGAGAAATCGAGAGTGCAGAACGTGCAGTGATGAAAGCGGTCGAGTATGGCGCCGACCTTGTTCGTATCTATCATGACTACGAAGGCATTGGGCGTTGGGGCAACCGTGAATGGTCCCGAAACAAACCCGATACGAAAGCGTACGCCGACTTTATCGCCGAGATGCGCAAAAAAATTGATATCGAATTCGTGAAAGTTAAAGGACATACCGGTGTTGTCTTCAACGAGATGGCCGACCGACTGGCCGCCAAGGGCGTAACTGCCACGGAAGTGGTGGAACAGCTGCTGGATGCTTGGAAAGACACATTCCCTGACGACGATGAGGAGGAAGCTGAAATGGAAGATATGGAAAGCAAAATGGTCGAAGAAGTGGCTGAGAGCGGCGAAGAATTTAAGGATGTCCTTCCGGAAGGACCCGAAAACGCAAATACTCCTGCGCCCGGTCCCGAGGATGTTGATAAGAGTAGCGAGGAGATTTCCGCTGAGCCGGCTCCGGCAGCCTTGGTTCCCGAGTGCGCTCCCTGCAAATACTCCAGTCTGGCAGAGTTCATCAAGACCTGGCGTAAGGCACAGGGCCTCACTCAGTATGAAATGGGCGTCCGGCTTAACGCGAACTGCATGAAAAGCTATGAGCGTGGCGAGCAAGTCGCGGTTTCCGCCGAAAAACTGCGTGAAATCTACAACGCTATGGCACCGGATGACCTGAACTTTGCTCAGTTCGTGCTGTTGTGGGCGGATGCGCTTCCTGCAGCCGTCCCTGAAGAAAAGCCGGATGTTTTTTCGCCCAATCCGAGCGATGCATCCACTCCGGAGTGTTTTGTTCCCGAAGAGGACAATCCGTATCCTCTGTGTGTCGGGGGAAAAGAAAAATGCAAGGACTGCTGTGTGTATGCGCACTACGAAGAGCACCATGACCCTTACGCGACTCCGGCGCTTACCTCGGAAGAGGACGCGCACGGCAATTTGACTGAGGGCGAGGAGCCGGATACGTCTGTTGATGATTGGGATGCTTGGTGCTCCCAAAACGCCGATATGCTCTATGAGCTGGAGTTTTCCGCAGAGAACGGCGAAATCACTGAGGATATCCTGAAGGACGCCTGTGAGGCGAATGGTCTGGCTCTGCCGGCGGATGCAGGTAAGTGCCTTGCTGCTGTGAAAGACTTTTTGTCCGATTAACCAATACGCGGCCCCGTTTATCGGGGCCGTACTTATATAAGGAGAAGAGCATGGAAATCAAATGGGTGAAACGCGGGAATGCGAAGACTTTGGAAGATGCAATAACTGCCCGCTCTGGGATGTCTGCTCAGGAGCTGAAAACTCCTGCGGACTCTTATCCCGAAGATATCGAGAATATGGTTGAGGCAGCCATCCGAATAAAGGAGGCCATCGACAATAAAGAAATCATCAATGTGTTTGGCGATTATGACGCAGACGGTGTGTGCTCGGTAGCAATCCTATATTTGATGTTCGACTACTTTGGTGTGCATCCTGTGACCCGGTTGCCGAAGCGCATGAGTGAAGGGTATGGCCTGTCTGTGGACGCGGTAAACGCTATGGCCGACGATGGCCTGCTTATCACGGTTGATAACGGAATTTCTGCACATGAGGCAATCCAACGGGCGAAAGGAAAGAATATGACGGTCATCGTTTTGGACCATCACTTGCCTTCCGAAACACTGCCTTGTGCGGACTACATTGTGAATCCGCATGTACATCCGGAGCAGAACGGATTTGAGGACTTCTGCGGTGGTGGGCTGGCATATAAGCTGGCTCAGGCGCTGATTCCGGAATCCGAAATCGAGCTGCTGCGGAAGCTGGCGGCTATCGCGGCCATCGCAACCGTAGGTGATGTGATGCCGCTCACCGGAGCGAACCGGGTTATCGTTCGTGACGGTTTGAATGCAATGAACGAGCGCTTTGTGACCAGCGGCCTGAAATCCCTGATGGATGTCTGCGGGTTCACGGTGGTGGACGAGGACAGCCTCGCATTCAAACTCGTTCCTGTACTGAATGCGGCCGGTCGGCTGCATGATGATGGGGCTCGGCTTTCGAGCGGATGTCTCGCACAGGATAAGAAGGATATGACGGCACTGGCTGAGCGGTTGGTAAAAATCAACGAAGAGCGAAAGGCTCTGGTAAACTCAACCTATCAGTCTATTGCGGAACAAGTCGGCGAATATCCCGAGGCGCCGATTGTGGTGTATTCTCCCGATGTTCCGGGCGGTATTGCCGGAATCATCGCTGGTCGAATCGCAGAAAGCTATCATATGCCCGCATTCGTGTTTGCAGGAGATGGACCCGAAATCCATGGGTCCGGCCGGAACGGCGGTACTGTTCATTTGCAAGAATTGGTGTCTAAGGCGGCTGACCTGCTCGTAACCTTTGGCGGCCATGAAGGCGCAGTGGGCATTACGATTCTCGCGGACAATCTTGATGCATTCCGCAAGCGGCTGCACGAAGAAATCGGTCAAATGGAATTCTCTGCTCAGGACAAACTGGTCTATGATGTGGAGATTACACCTGAAGAAGTCATCAAAACGATTTGCAACATGAAAGCATACGCTCCTTTTGGAGCACACAATCCCAAGCCGGTATTCCTGCTGAAGAATGTTTCTCTGATTCCCCGTTACGGAATGCACATGAAGTATATGGGTAAGAATGGGGAGCATGTGAAGCTCAACGCAAAAGGTTACTCTCTGGTTGGTTTTGGCTTGTCTGAGAGATACCGGGAGATTGGTGAGCCTGCTCGGGTGGATGTCATTGGGTGTCTGGGAATGAACGAGAGTGTCTACGGGTCTTTCCCTCAAGTAGAAATCATTGATATGCGCCCCGCTGGGCAGAACTAAGTATTCGCGCCCTGTCTGGCTTTTTGCCAGACGGGGCTTTTTAGGTGTTGGGGAAACTCAAGCTGAATTTTATTTCGCAGCTTATGTTTTCGGCTGCTGCTGACGAAGCGCAGCAGCCTTTTCCAAACCTGGATGGTTAAAGTAGTAGTGTCACTAACATTATCCCCGAAAAGTTCGTAGAATATAAGCAAATAATGTATTCTCAAAACATACTAAATCCAAACGGAGGACAAAACATGAAAAATAAAATCCGCCTCGAAGGTAAATACGCTATTCTGCGTAACGACGCCATCACTCCGGTTCCCTTCGAAGGCATTATCTATAAAAATGTTGAGGCCGCTTATCAGGCTCAGAAGTGTCCTGAGCGCGCCCACGAGTTCGAGGACCTTATGCCCTATGACGCCATTGAGCTGGGCCGGACTGTCGAGCTGCGCCCCGACTGGGACGAGGTCAAAGATATCCTGCTCCAGCATATCGTGACGACCAAAGTGCTGTGCAATGAGGCTGTGCGCAAAGTTCTGCTGGAATCTGGTGATGCCGATTTTGACGCCGGCCGTCTGGGTATTCTGCTGAAACTGTTGCGCGAGGATATGATGAGCATTGCAGCGGCATGTGAAGACGACTCTGATGAGTGTGATGAGATGGACTGTGAGAACTGCCCGGCGGCAGACGAGTGTCCGTTTGCCGCTTTCGATGATGAAGAAGATGAATACAGCGGCGAAGATTGCGAGAATTGTCCGGTAGCGGATAAATGTCCCTTGGCGGGTTCCAGCTACAATCCGGATGAGCGTAATAACGACATCTTTCGCAGCGTCGGCTTAATTCTCGAAGTAGATGCCGACAACGTAGAGCCTCTGGCGATTGAGCTGGATGATATCCAGAAGCAAATTGTCCTGAATGCGTTGCAGATTTCTGCCCACGTTAGTGGGCTGGCAGTGCGTGTACCCAGTGGCAAGCTCCGGCTCGATTGGGCAATGGCTCACGACCTGCTGGACGACTGTGCGGACAAAGCAAAAGAGTAAAGGAGAGGTTGTCATGGCTACCAGAACCAAACAGAAAACCGCAATTCACATCGAGATGCCCGGCGCCACTGTGTTGCTGAGCGACCTGGAAAAGCGGGTCAGTAAGGCCCACGGGGTTTCCGAGGCATACCTGAATACCACGGAAGCCAAAGTCTACTGCGTGATGGAGAACGGTCTCAATAAGGTCATCGACCTCAAAAGCGGGGCAGAGACTGAGACCTGCTGAATTCTTGGTATACCGGGGCGTATCCCCGTATACAATATAGGCCCCTGAGCTCGCTGAGAGCGGACAAAGCGTCGGGGTGATGGCCGGAGCTTTTCGAAGCAGGATGCGTGACAAAGTCGTGCCGCTGCGGGTTCATCGCCGCAGTTAGTATGAGAGAGCGCGTAGTAGCCAGTAGGGACCAGCTGCCATGCCGGGGCGTTGTGGCAGAGGAAGATGCCGTCGAGGAAGGCTTGGGCTTTCTGAGGCGAAAAGTTCGTCGCGGAGGTAAGCGCTTGCCAAAGCGAAGAACCGCGTGGGTGTGAAACCCGCGCCAACAAACCGACATGAGAAAGTCCGCTCGGCTTATCCAAGCGGACTTTCTTTTTTGCAAATTGCCAGAGAAAGGAGCTGAAGGCGCATTCTTCCCGTGATAAAAGTCGCGGGTCTCCTGCGCCATATTTATGGTACTTTTGGAAAATTGTCAATATGACCGATTCAGGATGTTGGAACATCTGTATCGAATTTGGCAAAAGCCAGAGTTTCAATACCATAGCATACGCGGATTATCTTCGGAGGACCCTTGGGAAAGTAATGGGTATTGTATTCCTTTTGGGATGGAGGAGATTCCATTCCGACTTCTGTTCGGCGACGCGGAAATCTCAGCGCTGGAAATTCAGGGAGAGGAAATTCTACTTCGTGCCGAATTACCGTCAGGAAGAATTTTCGCATCCTGCGATATGCAGCATGGTGTCGAAACTGCATTGGCACTGCGGGCAGAAATAGCAACATACCCTGTGCAGGTTGCTCCATTGCGGCCTTCTCTGCGGATAAGGCAACCTGGTGTACGGTTGGGTCTGTGGGACCCGCTCCATGAATTGTCTATTCAGGCGTTGAGGCTCTCTGACCCCAAAGAGGGTATCATGGTGGCCGTTGAGGATGCAATAACATTTTCCAGATGTGTCCAGCCGGTGCCTGAGAATTGTTCCGGAATGTTTTATTCGTTTTGCGCGAGAACACAGAGTTTCATGTTCTACGATACATTTAGTGATGAATTACTCTGCCTCGACCCCGTTAAGCATTGATGCCGGCCGAAGGCTGGAAACGCCCCGAAAAGTCCGTATACTAAAGAGTATACAAAAGTCGAATGCAAATCACGTGGTAACGAAAGTGACCCGGATTTGCATTTTTTGCAGATAGATGCAAGGGAGTCTGGTTGAAGATGCGAAATACGCAGCAAATAGTTAAAAAGTATTTATACAATTCTATGCCCTCGTATGCAGACCATTCCGTCCGCGTCGCAGAGTATATGTTGAGAATGCAGGAAATTCTCGTTGGGAACGGTGATTTGCGATTTAAAGCATGGCAGCCAGATGTTTTGTGGCTTGCTGGCGCATTTCACGATATCGGCAAAATCTTTGTTCCCCGGGAACTGCTTGAAAAGAATGTTGCGCTGACCGAGGATGAATGGGCTCAGATGCGAGCGCATACCACACTCAGCGCAGGGTTTCTTCACAAGAAAGTTCGGGATGTATCAGAATCGTCTCAGTACGATGAAGCACTTGAAGCCTGCATCCATACCGCTATGTTTCATCATGAGCGCATGGATGGTTCAGGATACCCCAATGGGGCCTCTGGTGAAGACATCCCGTTGATTGCCCGGTTATGCGCTGTGTCGGACGTGTATGACGCACTTACGGCAGACCGTCCATATCGGAAAGCTGTCTCTGTTGAATGTGCGGCTCAGAAACTCCTGGAACAGGCAGGGATTACCCTCGACGCCTCCATTGTGGAGCCTGTGTTTGGGAACGAAGCGAATCTTGCGAGACTGAGCGTGGCATAAACTTGTGTCAGCAGAAAAATCAAAATAAATGGGCTCATGCCCAGAAAGGAGAGAGCGGCGCCTGCCGGCTTGTAAAAGCTGTGTAGACGCCGCATTTTTTTATGAAAAAATATGTGCCCATCGAAAAAATGCAGAAAAAAGCGAAGAAAGCGCTTGCTCAGAAACAGCGCGGGTCATGGCTCGGTGTCAATCCGACAACGCGGGTCATCCGGTCAAAGAAAAGAGAGAAAATGATGCGGGCGGTTGAACGAGACGCCCGGCGGGAAGGAGACTAAACCATGAAATTCTATCACGGAACTTCGGCGGAAGCCGCTGAGAAAATTCTCGTTGACGGTTTCGGTTGCAATGAGGAAACGGTCTGGAATTGTTCAGACAATGGCAGTACATATTTTTGGGCGCATGCAGTGGACCGTATAGAGGGGGAAGGAGTCTCCCGAGCTTTTGAATCTGGCCTTGTTACTGCTGCTATGCGTGGCTCATTGGACAAACGGGTCATTGTTTTCGAACTCGACATCCCGGACGAATTCGTGGGGAACTGGGTTTTGGAAGACCATTCATGCGAGGGGATGGCCGGCGCATGGGTTGTAAGCAGCAACTGGCTGAATGCCAGGCTCAATGAGAGCGCCGTAACTTTGCGTGTGTTCGTTCGGGAAATTTATCGCCCGGATTTCCGCTGGTTTTATCTGACCGGTGCGGCGGAAGAGCTGCTCAACCTTACAGACGAGGAAGCCGCTTCGCTACATCTGGCAAAGCGACTATCCAACGATGGAATCCTGTGCAGTGAGCTGTTCGAGGAAACTCGCCTGAATGCTAACTGCGCCTAACAAAAAGCATAAAAAAGAAGGAGAAAAGACTAATGTTTCAGCAAACTTTTGAACTCGAACTGAATTTCTGCCCCAACCTCCAGCGCATCCGCGTTATGCAGGAGAACGCACCCCGCCGGGAAAAGCCCTACGATTGGGCGAAAGACCCTGGCCTCGATTGGGGAACTTCTGAGTCGAAGAACGAGTGATACCCAGTTCCGCGCCCCGCTTTTTGCGGGGCGCTTTTTGTGTTTAAAACAGATTTCATGGCGGCCTGCATTTGACTTTGAACCTAAGATATGCTATAATCCAATTATATCCTGATAGTAGGGTATTTTGTTTGGCAGATGAATAATTTTTGGACGGCAGGCGAGCCGTCTTTTTTTCTGCCGTGGTAATTTGCTAATAATACATATTTGTGGTATAATTAGGGAAACAAATTGATATTATTGAGGGAGGGAATGCTATGAGTGAAAGGCGAAAGCCAACGCGGGGGCTTGGCGTCCCGAAGGATTTGGGCTACGGTCCGTCCAACATCGAGATGAACGAACTGTTTGCAAACATCGGCCGGGCGAAAGAGAGCGTGGCACAGAGCATCACTGAGCAGCAGAAGAAAGAGGATGAGCGGAAGCGCAGTGTCCTGAATAAGCTCTTCGCAAAAAAAGATGATGCGATGCCCGGTGTGGCTGATACGGCAGTGGATGATGAGCTGGCAGAAATCGAACGGAAACTGGCGCTTGTCAGGGCAGGCGAGCTCCACGAGTATGACCAGGCTTCGAACGATTCTGACGCTCCTGACGTCATTGACGAACGGACAGAACCGGCAGCAGATGAATCTGCGGTTACGAACGAGCCGGACATCCTTATGGATGATGCAGATATGGAAAGCACCGATGTTGCAATGGAATCGGGACCCGTACCCGAAGACGTTCCGGCTGCGGCTGAGGAACGTACAGAAGAAACCTCTGAAACATCGGAGGAAGAAACCGAACGCGATTCTGAGTGGGACGAAATCGTTCTTGCCGAGGATGATTTTTCCGCAGAGCAGGAGGCTGAGCTGGAAGAGGAACTTCCGGATACGAACGATGTGGACCTCAAGGAGCCTGTTGAGATGGCAGGAGAATCCACTAAGGTTGTGCCGGAACCCGGGCCCGAGGATGAGCTGGAGCTGCAAATCGAACCGGACATGAACGCGAACGAGGCCCCTGCGCAGGATGTGCAGGAAGCCGCTAAGCAGACCGACGAAATTCTCGAAGGGCTCAATGCAGACGACACGGTTCCTTCTGTTAGGGCCGATGTAGTTGGCTACTTTGCCGTAGCTGAAGGGAAAAGCGGCCGGGCTGGATACCTGTATATGCTGAACCGTGCCCACGATTCCCACGGATGCGCTCCCAAGGTCGTCGTCACGGACGGAAAATCTTTCCAGGACATTGTGCTTGAAGGGGCAATTCTTATGATGAATGATATCGCGGCAATGGGATGTAAAACGGCCGTCATTCATATGGATGAGACCCTTCGGGAACTGCTGGTAAACAGCGTGTCTGTTTTCGGCAACGGCGAGCGGCGTAGCGCTAAAAACGCTGAGTTTGCGCGGGTTGCTGTTCGAGTTTCCGAGCACTGTGAAGTCAATCTGTGTGATGGGCGCCAAATGGTCGCCCGCAAGGCAACGCAAATCAACTGCGAGTCCTGGATTCGCTCCCTGGTAGACGATGACGGTCTGTGGGGTGGCGATACCCAGCTCACATAAATACCAACATCGGGCCCGGTTCGGGTCGAAAAAAAGAAAAGAGGAGAATGAAAAATGACCGTAGTAGCTGTGGATACTGGCAACCGTTTAATCAAGACCGCCCACGCTGAGCCTTTCAGCGCCGGGCTGAACCGGCATCTGGATGTTCCGCCCATTGTCGCCACCGACACTCTGTTCTTTGAGGGGAACTACTATTCTTTCTCTGAGTCTCAGGGATTTCACCGTCAGGATAAGACTGTGGACGACTACTATTTCATTCTGACCCTGGCCGCGATTGCGCGGGAGCTGGTAATGAAGGATGCCATTCGCCGTGCCGGAAACGCTTCGGTGGATTTCAAGACCGCCATGCGCAGTGCCGAGCGCGAGAAAATCTCCTTCAATGAAGATATCTTCCTGTCCATCGGCCTGCCGCCCAGCGATATGAAGATTCTGAGCGAGAAGTTCAAACGCTATTTTATGCGAGACGGTTCCGCCCTCTCCTATACCTACAACAACATCCGCTTCAACGTCAGCATCAAGGATGTGTGCGTGTCGGCGCAGGGCTTTGCGGCGATTTTCCCCAATGACATCTTCAACGAGGTCACGAAGGCTCCGCAGACCTACATCATCGACATTGGCGGTTACACCCTTGATATTGCCCGTATTGTGAATCGCCGTCCCGACCCGGGCTTTTTCAAGAGCCTTGACTATGGTGTGATTCACCTGTACAACGAAGTCGCCGCCATCATCCGCGAGGAGTTCTCCGTCAACATCAACGGCATCCAGATTGAAGCGGCGCTTCGGCACGAGTCCATCGGTAACGCGGATATCGAAAAGATGGTACGGAAAGTCGCGGACACTTACGCTCGGCGTATCGTTGCCGCATTGCAGGATAATGGCATCGACCTGAAGCTGAGCTTGCCTGTTCTGATGGGTGGCGGTGCGAAACTGATGCAGGATTCGCTGGAGAAGGCCATCAACCGCTCGGAAATCATCGTCCTTCCGGACATTCGTGCGAATGCGGTTGGATACGAAGTGTTTGCGAACCGCCTGCTGAAAGAACGCCGCCGCGCCGCCCGCTAAGGGGGGTGTGAGCAATGACCGAGAAACGCATCAACCTGTGTTTCAATGTTGATGACAAACGGCAGGAAATCGTTTACGACTTCCTGATGGAAAGAGGCAAGAAAAAGACGGCGACTGTAATCGACCTCGTGATGGCGTATCTCTCGGGCCAATCGGACAGAAAAAATCCCGCCCCGAATATTGGAGCGGATATTGCCGAACAGGTCGAACGCGCTATCAAAGAGAACTCGAACCGGACAGAGACGGAAAAAATCCAAAGAAGTCTCGACAAAATCCTCACCCTTCTGGAATCCGGTGTCATCATAAACTCGAGTCAGGGCGATGAAAAAATCGAACCCGAAAATGAACAGGACAGCCTGGCTGATTCGGAAATGAGCGATGACGCTTTTTCCGCTATGGTGTCTATTTTCGGAGTGTAAAAAAAGCCCTCACGCGGACTCTCCGCTGAGGGCTTTTTCGATTAAAGATTTCGTTATCATTCTTCTTCGGTCGTAAAATCTCGCCGGAACAGACGGATAGGTGGCTTGGCCTTCTGTGTTTCAGATTCGCGCAAACGTTCGAAAAGCCGGACGCCACGCCGAATTTGTGGGCTCGTTTCATTAGAGGCTTCAATGGCAGTCTGAATCGAGTCCAGAGTGTCATCTGAAAGCTCTGCGAGATAGACAGCGAGTTCACGAAGAACGGCATCGGCTTTCCGAAGATAGCTCTCCTCAACGACCGTAGTAATGTCCAAATTGAACACCCGGCAAAATGTCAACAGATTGTCGGCGTTCATCCTCCGGTTATCCTGCATAATGTGGCTGTATGTGGTATTGCTGCAGCCGAGAATTTGAGAGAACTCTTTCTGGGTGAAGTTGTATTTTCGGCGCGTGTAATCCATATGCTCGTAAATCATTCGTTTGATTTCAGGATTCGTTTCCTGAATTTTCTTCGCATCTTCGAGAAGATGAGCAAAATCCTCATCGGAGATATACCTGTTTAAGGATGGCATGAGAGAAACCTTCTTTCGTTGCAAAAACTTTAATGGACCACAATGAACCTTATATAATAAGTGATGCGGCTGCCGAGGCAAGGAACTAACTGAATCATAACACCAAAATCACATAAAAGTCAACAAAGTTGCCAAAAATTGCTTTTTAAGGAGTTTTTTCGATGAAGCTGATTTACTTGAGTGCCGTTGACGGCCGCCCGTTCGGATATAAAGGAAGCGCCGTCCGCGCAGAAATTCATGAGGGTCGAATGGGTGTTCGAGAGTGGAGCCACAAGTTTGCCGGGTTCGGGAAAGACCGGGCCAAGCTGGTCGCGGCCACGACTATCGTTCAAGAGTACGTCAAAAAAGACGACTCTGTGACAATCTTTTTCGATAGCACACGTCTTGCGTGTGATTATCAGCTCGCGTTTAACGGCGATTGGAAGGGCGTCCGATTCCGCAGGGAATGGCAGGCGCTGCTGAAAGCGCTGCTTGTATGCGATACTGTCCCTGATATCCGGGCAATGGGCACGCTCTCCCGGATTATCCGGGAAGATACGCAGGCTGTCGCAGACAGCTTGTTTAAATAATTTTTGAGGGGAGGCGAGCCACATGGCAGGTTGTGCAGTATCGAATGTTGGGCTCAAAGATGTAATCAAGAATATTATGGAGATGGATGTGCCGGAGCTCGTGTTCTTGCGCTCATTTACGCAGCATCCATCGTCCGTCCTCATCATGCGACGGTATAACGAGCTGGTCGCAAGCAATCCCGATTTGCAGGATATCGTTACAGCTTTTGCCGTATATCCTGCGCTCAAGTGGGCACAAAAGGCGGAAGACATCGACGCAGTGATGGCTCGAGTCTGTTCCAGTGACGCTAACGCACAGCGACTCATCAATGTGCAGAAAGCCCTGTCTGATGTAACCGGGTATGAACCGAAGCTCATGCTGAACAACCGCAAGCGGTATTTCGAGGCGAGCCGGAAGCTGACTTGGAGACTGGAGCATCTGGTGGAGCAGATTCGAGACTTTCCCGGGGAAGGTGAAATCTATGCGAACATCCTCGGAATTATGCTCGGCGACACGACTGCCGATGTTTCCAAGTATATGACCAATCAATACGCTAAGGCTGCTATGGAGCTTGCATACGATTGCGCGGGGAAAGAAATCGACGGTCTTGTGGACGATGTGCTGACTGGAATCGTTCAATCGGACGATGAAATGTCGCTCATTTACCACAACATCGACATTCTGCTTCGCGAGTACAATCGTATCCTTTGGCACACGCAGAACTCTGATGACCGTGCCATGCGGCTGCTCGCCTGCGAATCCGAGGAGGAAATGCTCAAAATCACTGAGCACGACGAAAAGTACCGGCAGGCATATTTGATTGTCGAGTACATTAAGCTGATTAACGGCGCCATCGAAATGGTGAAGACCTTCCCGGTCAACGGCCAGGAATATTACGACATCATTCGCACGGTTATTGAACTGAAGCCGAAGCGAATTTCTGACGAGGCTGCCGCAGAGCGGGTCGGGATGTCTACTTATTCTTTTTCGGTAAAAAAGCGCCGGGCCCTGTCTGTGCTCAGCACCATTCTGTGGGGCTGTGATGGCGATACCTTTGTTCGATTTCTAACCGATAAGGCCTAATTTCGGTTCCGCTCTGCCGATATTTGGTCTTGCCCCGAAAAGTTCGTATACTAAAAACATCAAAACATCAAAGGCCCAATGTCGTATCCCGAAAACGGATTCGCATTGGGTCTTTTTCTGTTTTGAAATAAACATTGGGAGTCGATAGTATGCGGAAATTTGACCATCGCGGGCACCAGTATGAAATTTGCTGGGTCAACGGTTGGGGATTCATTCTCATGGACGGCTTACGCATTTCTTTGCAAGGGCTGGCCGATACGCTGGGCGTGGATAATCAAGACGTTCTCCGGTTCCTGACCGGGGATGGTGAGGACGAATACAGGCAACGCAATTTCCTTTCTGTGTCCGCCTGTGAAACGCTACTGCAAATTCGGTTGGTATGCCTGCTGGGGTTTGCGGGAGCAACGCGGCGGTGAATCTGGGTACATAAGAAATCGAATATCGAATAAAGGAGCAAGAACATGAAAGAACATCTTTGGGAAGTACAGGCTGCAAAATCCTTCTGTAAAATGAAAAAAGACTGGCTGAGCCATGAGCGCATCCACCTGAGCTTCGTTAAGCATTCCGGCAAACCCGAGTGTAAGCAGGAGCTTGTCATTGAGGGTGCCATTAAGCTGGCGGGCACAGATGGCGCTGTGAATCTGAGCTACCTCATTCTGACCGGTCGGCTGAGAAAGATTGCTGAAATGAAGAAGAAGGAAGCTGCGGAGAAACAGCAGAGATACGTGGACCCGCTCTTTACCTCTATGGGCGGTACAGTTGCTTCCCGGTCGGCCGATGGAGCGAGCTGTACGTTCCGTGAATTTGCTGTACTCTGTGGTACGGCGTCGGAATACGTCCTGCGTATGCTCACCTGTGCAGGCGAGCAAACCTCGACCGGCGGCATTCAGCCTGTTTCTGGAGCTAAACGCGAATCCATTTTTGTCCCTATCAGCGCGGGCGACCTCGTATGCTTTGCAAAAGCGATTGAGTTCGCTTATCAGGAGTACATGACGATGGTTTGCAGTGCTCCCGGCTACACGGGCGAAAACAAGGATGCCCCGCAGGACCAGGCTCCGGCAGGTGAGGCTGAACCGCAGGCTCCCGCTCCGGCAGAACACCCCCGGATGTCCTGCATCGTGTGGGAAACGGGCGGCATCACGGATGGCCTGCCCCAGGCAATCAAACATGACCCGCAGCATATCGTGGGGGTTATACAGAATATGACGCGAACTCTTTTGAAGGAAAAGCGCCTTGTAGCGAATGCGGACGATTACAATGCCACAGTGGCATTCATCAACTCGCAGACGCCTGGCGCCGTGACTATCCATTACGCGGGCAAGGAAAACCCGCAGACGCAGGCTGCGCTGTGCATCAAAATCGCAGAGTTCATCTGAGGCGAGGCCCTCCCTTTCTTGGGGAGGGCTTTTCTTTTTGTCTGTGCCGGCAGGATGTCCTGTCGGCATCTTTTTTGCTCTCTTCATGGGAGCGCGAATCGGAATGGAAGGTAGTGAGTCGGTTTGGTAAAACGATGCAAAGCCTGTGGACGGGAAATCGAAACAGATTCTCCCAACACAATGTACTGCCCGGATTGCGCAAAACAAAGAAAACGACAGGCAGACGCAGAAGCATGGCAGCGGAGAAAGGCAAAAAACGAGCGGCGGAAAACGATGACGTCGATTTTCGAAAGAGAACACGCAAAGATGCTTGGTATTGATTACCGTGCTTATTATCCTACATGGAAAAAGACCCATGTAAAGGCACATCGGCAATACCTCAAGGAGCGCATGGCACAGTGGGAAACTGAACAGCAAAAGATGTGCAAGTGCCGCAAAAGTGGCACCGGACGAAAGGAGTAAATATTATGGAAATCATCGGTAAGGTCAAAATCAAATGGAACGATGCCCCAGTATCGGTCCCTGTAACTGCGGACGGGTATATCCAGATGCCGGATGGGACGATGCGCCGCCTGCGAGAAGAAACTTTTCAGGGAATTAAGGAAAAGCTCTTGGCGACGACTCCCGCACAACAAACCGAGAGCGAGAGCGAGGGACCAGCTGAGCCCACTGAGGCCGCTGAGCCCGCTGGCCCCACTGAGCCTGAGACATCGCCGGCTGTGTCTGCACCGGTATCTGAAGCGCCTGTCGCGTCGGCGCAAGATACTGCTGAGGAGTTAGACAAAACGGATAAGCCTGCTGTTCCGAGCGAGCCTGAATTGAAAGAGTCCACTGTTCAGGGCGAACCCGAACCGAAAAGCGGTGCGCCTGCCCAAGATGCGGTGGAGGCAACCTCGAGAGCCAACCGAAAGAAAGAGCGTCAGGAACGTAAAGCCCAGAAAAAGCAAAAAAAGCTGGACGAAAAGCAGAAGCGAAAAGAAGAAAAGCTGAATGCTCAGAAGGAAGACCCTGAGTCCACGACGAAGACTCCCATGTCGCCCGGGAAAGCAGCAGCTATTGCAGTCGCTGCGGTGCTCCTGGCGGAAGCTGTCCTTGTGGCTGGGTATCAGACGGCCCAGAAAAACGCTGTATCGTTCTCTGGCCCGGAAGTAACCGCCTCTGTGAGTGGGGTCGGCGACATCCCCGATGACGCAGAATCCGTCTTGATTATTGCCCGGGTGAAGGGTGATGACGGTGTTGAACGGGATATTGCTCTGGGCGAGTTCAGCCCGAGTGTTTGAGTTGGAGGGCCAGAGTATGGAAGAAAGTATTCTCCTCCGATTTTATTTGAAGGTGGGGTTCTGCGCGTTGGCAGCCCTCATCCTCAGCATCGTCATGATGATGTTCCTGAATGCACCGCAAATGATTCTGTTTGGACTGGCAATCGCTCTTTGGTATGGGTACACGGCCTATTCCGTCTATGCCAAAACGAAAAGGGGCGAAATTATTTCAGTGTATGCCAAGTGTGTAGATGTTGAGGAGCAAACCTGGGTCGAAAAACGAGCTAAGCGAAATCCTCTGTATCGTTTTATTGCTATGAGCTCCGGGGCAGATACAGAAAGTAGCGTAAACGCACTGCTGAATGACGATGAAAATAAGGGCGAGGTCAGCCTGTTCATCCGGGCCCCGCTCAGGAAATTTCGACCGGGTGAGTTGTACTGTATGTTGTTCCGCAAAACGGATGATGGACAATACACGGAACAAATGCTTATTGCGTCTGGAGTGGTTCCGCCTAACCCTATGCAGTTTGCGGCCTCGGAAGAGAAAATGGAAAGCGCGTCGGCAAAAATGACAGACGACTTTGAGGACGAACTTGAAATTGAACCAGATAAACTGGAATCCCCAAAGACAATCCGAGTTGATTTTCGAAATAAATAAACTGGAGGAATGGTCTATGGTGTTTAACATTTTGACAGCAGCTATCCTCCTGCTGGCGCTCGGAGCGACTATTTGGAACACAGCAAATCGCTCATATCTGTACTCTATTGTCAACGGAACTGTGTACATTCGAAAAAGCGCTCTGGTAAAGGCGGCCGTCAGGGACGTTGTCTGGGCGGAAACCGGCGGCTATCTGGCAATGTGCGTTGTTCCTGGGGAGGAAAAGGATGTTGAAATCCACGTTCCGGATTTTGTCCCTCCAGTGCCCGTGGAGATTCTTCTGCTTCGGGTAGAGAATGGAAAGGAGCACGGCTATATGCTTGCTCCCAAGGAAAATGCCGTTCCTTCGCTGGATTTACCAGCATTAAAATTGCCGTTACGCATTAGTCAGGAACAGTGGGCGACATTGGCTCCCGTCATCGAAATCGCGCTTGCGTGTCTGTCTCTTATGTTTTTGTCCGCAGCTGGCTTCTTCAGCCTTATCTTGTCTTTGCTGGCCTTTGCTCTGGCCGCTTTGAACCGCCCATATAAAAAATGGACAAGCTCTCGTTTTTTTGTTATAATTAAGGGAAAGGAATTCGGCAAGAAGCAGGGAAGTCCTGTTGCTCAGGACGGAATCCAGCTTCCCGCAGGGTACGAGACATGGAGTGATACGGAAAAAAACTTGTTTCGTATTTCTCTCGAAATCTCACAGGAGGCGGAACCGGCCAAGCCAGTTGATGAGGACCCTACCGCTCTCTTTCGGGCCGAGGACCTTAGCGCTAATTTCTCGGATGTAGTACGGGATACCGACGCGAACACCGCTGTGGCACAGGATACAGAAGCGGAACCAGCGAGCGAAGGAGCGCTTGAAACAGATATTTTTGAACAGGATTCCTTCTCGCAGAGAATGCCTTCCGAGGCCCAGCTCACACCCCCGGAGAAACTGCACGCGGTCGAAAATGCCGAAAAGGCTGGAAAGAAAAAAGACGCTTCTCAACCGGCGTCGAACCCTGTTACACCTTCCGACGACAGCCGCAAAAAACGGGCAGATGTGCCGAAAGACGCACCTGACACGGCCGAGGCTGACCCTCTGTTTGGAGACTTGAATCCTTCTCGCTCCAAGAAGGAGCCAAAGGTCAAGCGTACCGACAAGGATACGCAGGGGAAAAACCAGGAACCTGCCGAAGCGGACCCACTAATGGGAGAGCTGAATCCTTCCCAAAACGGGACAAAACCAAAGAATTTTAATCACAGGACCCCGCCGGGAAAGGCCAGCGCGAACAGGGGGAAGAGACGGAGGAATACCGGCTCTGAGCTGGAAGAACTGATGGGTTCCATGAAAAAACAATGAGGCGATATTTATGCTTTATAAACTCGACGACAAGTTGCCAGGATGCCGGCTTTCTCAGGAGGAATGGGAAGAACTGCGTGAAATGACCATTCCGTACGAAGGCCATCTCAAAGAAATGGACCTTGCTCCAGTAAAACAGCGGTTTTCAGAATTGCGAGAGAAATACGGAAGCGGCGAAAACGAAGGAACATGCTGGCTGTGCGGAACCTCTCCTGTGCTTGTGCGTGGGATGGGCCTGTGCCGGGCGTGTTACCGCTACTTCTTTGAGTACGGGAAAGGGCTGCGACGTTGTGGCCGAGTTCAAGGCAACAAATATTCCAATACTCTTTGTACTGTGTGCGGGGAACGCCCCGCCATTACGCTCGGAATGTGCCGAAGGTGCTATCATCTCCGGCAGAAAAACGGGCTGAAGGATGCTCAAGAAGTTTCCGATTTTCTGAACCGTGGGAATGGCGTTCTCAAGAACGCCCGTGAGTAATTTTTAGGACGCTGCTATTTTGCGGCGTCCTTTTCTTTTTCTGGAGGATTTTTATAGTGTTTTTTTCAGATTCAGCGGCGGCAATTTACAGGCGTTGGCTGAAAAGCCAGACGGCACTCGCCTGCTTGGCTGTGCTGCTTTTTTCTTTATCAGCTGCTTTCTGCGGACTTCAACTCGAACCGGATTACTTTTGGCATGTGAAACTTGGAGAATGGATAGTTCAGCATCAATCCATTATGGAAGCGGATACGTTCTCTTGGACGGCGCAGGAGTATCCGGTCACAGAATTCGCTCATTCGTGGCTCGGTAGCGTAGTGATTTATCTGTTCTCACTGCTCGGCAGGTATTTTTCATATCAGCATGCAGGAGCGATTCTGTATGAACTCTGCTTTTACGCTATCCTATTTGGCGTTTTGCTCTTTGTTCAGCGCCAAGATATTTCGGACCTCGGCAGTGACCTTACGGTCTCATCTCTACTTGCCATATTCCCTGCGCTGTGTACAGTCACTGTTTCTCCGCGCCCGCAGGCCATGGGGTATATTCTGTTTGCACTGACGCTTTACCTTTTACGTTTATGGGAGAAACGAAAGGGGAGTGTGTTGCGGGTCTATTTCTTGCCGCTGATTGCTTTGCTCTGGGCGAATCTGCATGGCGGTACGGCACCCATGATGCTGGCGTTTTGTGCAGGAACTCTACTGGTGTCTTTTGTCCGCGTTGAAGCGGGTCAGTTCACGTTCAATGAGACACCGAGAAAGCGGAAAATTCATCTTGCGGCAGCAACAGGGCTTTCGGGAATAACGATGCTGATAAATCCGTATGGATTCAAGCTATTCCTTTATTCGTTCCTATATAACAACAGTGCATGCAAAGAAGGAATTCAGGAGTGGATGCCCGCCACGATTTATTCTGGGTTTGGCTTGGTGTTCCTCGCTTTGTTCGCAGTCATCATCGCTTTTTCCAACCGGAAATTCACACTTGTCTCGATTGTCCCGGTTATTCTCAGCGGTGGGCTTACGCTACTGTATGTGCGCGGAACACCCTATCTTGGAATCGCTATGTCGTTTTTCCTCACAAACAGCCTTGCCAGGTATACCGGCGACATCGGCCGGCCGGTAAAAAAAGGAATACTGTGGGGTGTCCTTCTTTGCATTTCCGGACTGCTCTTTCTGTACGGCGGGGTTCATTTCTCGGAAACGAGAGACACATGGAAGAAAGCATCCTGGCATGTCAGTGACACAATGGCAAACGAAATCAAATCCGGTCATTATAAGCGTTTGTATAACGACTATAATACGGGCGGGATGCTGATATATTACGGTATCCCTGTTTTTATCGACAGCCGGGCTGACTTGTATCCAGAGGAAGTCCTACGGGATGGAAAAGAGCTTTCTACTCTTACGGGAAACCCCGAAGAAATCCTCACCCGGTATGATTTCGACGCGATTCTTGTGGACACCAGTTCGCCGCTGTACGATTATTTGTCCATCAATTCCAAATACCATTTGGAATATGAAGAAACAAATCTGGCTCTATTCGAGCCAAACAATAGAATGTGAGGCGTTTTTTATGGATAACAAAACCATCGACCGGTCGCTTGAGGCCCAACTCGCGTCCATCCATGAAGCACAAACCAAATCCGGAACGGTAAATGCGGATGATGTGCAGCAGTTTATTGTGCAGGCAAAATCTCTTCCGAACTGGTATTTTCTTTCCTGTCGCGGATTCAACATTCCTTTCATCCACGAAGGTAAAGCGTATGCTTTTACGAACGAACAGTTTGCCGAAAGAGCGAGGTTGCACTATGCTCGACGCGCATTTCCGGTGGAAGTGCAAAAACATCCGATTTACAACGGGTCTGTGTTTGAAATGTTCGTCCGGTATGGAGCCAAAACCGTTTCTATCAATAAGGGCGCGTCTGGCATTTCGATGAAAGCGGAGATGTTCGCTGCTCCCGAAGATACGGATGGCGCCGCGTTGAATCGCCTTGTTGCCGAAATGACTATGAAAATGCTCCAAGGAGATGAGAGGGGGTATGAGGAAGCCGCAGACGGATTTTCTCGTGCCTTCTGTGCTGCCAGCGTACTCTATTTCCCGTCTCCGAATGATTCGGATATGCCCAAGATGGAAAAAGGCTATATTGATGGAGCGGAGAAAGATGTTTTTTACATTTTCTCCGATTCAGTTGAGGCAAGGATGTTTTATCCCAGTCTCCGCGCCCGTTTTGTGCGAGTGTATACAAAGGAGCTGCTTACCCGGATGCCCGGTGCAGAGTTTGTAATGAATCCGGCGTCTTCTTCCATTCTCATTGGCAATGACATCCGAGATGAAATCGAAGAATACCGTTCTTATCGTCGCCGTGTCCAGGAAGAAGTGGAAAAGATGGTTGGTCCCACTGGCGACGTCCATGCCCTTTCTGAGGCTATTCTGAAATATAACGATATCCGCAGCGAATTCGTCGCCGGTCTTAACGGAGATGAATTCGAGCTGCCCAAATCAAACTGCGTCGTCGTAAATGGCTACACTGCAAGCATGTTGATGCGCACTGTGGCTCCCAATCACGTGGAGGCGTACGCAAAATTGTCGAAGATGCGAGATGCTCTAACGGCCGGAGAACAAAGAAGCTGATTGGCGGCGCTTTTGCGCCCTTTTGCCCGCAGCGCTCTCGAAAAATCGGGGGCCTGCGGGCTTTTTTGTTTTGGGGGAATCCAGAGGCTTGTTTCGCCCCGAAAAGTCCGTATACTAAGAGACATCAAAGAATAAAACCGGAATTGGGTGTTTGGGAAATACAGAAAGGCTGTCTCCCAACGCCCTTTTCTTGTTTATTCTGGATACATATTTTAATAGCCCGTAAGACACGGGAGAAAGAGGTATTTATTATGGCTAACAACAATGCGAACAACACTTCCAACGCTTATATGCTGAAGCTGACAAAGGGCATCGCCAAGGGTAAGGGCGGCGCAATCGTCGATGTCGTTCATGGCGGTCTGAAGCTCTTTGTGCGTAAGCCCTACGGCAGCCAGACCACCCTCACCATGCGTGAAGTGGATGGCCGCGACAGAGACGGCAATCCCACCAAACGCAAGGTGGTCAATGTGGAAGGCTTCTACCACACCGATGAGACTTTTGTCAAAGCAATCCAGTATTTCTTTGGCAAGGATGTAAGCTCCGAGACCCGTGGGCTGACCGTCCGCATCGCTTTGTGGGACAAGGCGGGCGAGCGTCTGATGAAGTTCGACCCGCAGGAGAAGGACCTTTACATGTTCTTCATCCGTGAGGCTCATCTGGAGGAGTTCCAGCGTCGCGACAATTCCGTCGGCTATTCTCTGACCGCAACTGCGTTCGATTTCGAACCCATTCGTACCCAGAAGCGTGAAAACGCCGCTCCTGCCCAGAATGCGGCCCCCGCTCAGAATGCTGCTCCTGCTCAGGCCACTGCGCCCGCTCAGAGCGCGAATGTGCCCGCATACGATGATTATGCGGCAATCGACGACAGCGAGGACCTGCCCTTCTAAATTCGCATAACGAACCAAGAATGGGGATGGATTTTATCCGTCCCCATTCTTTTGTTTTTTGTTTGGGGGTGTTTTTATGAGCGCGCAGGAAACGGTAGATTGGTATGTGAAAATTGGATGGAGCGCCATCAACGAATGGCTCTGTCAGCTGGCTGCCAAGAACTACAACCGGGCATATCTGGGGAATCTCGAAATAATCCCCCCCAATGCCGATAAACAAGCGCTGATTTCGATTTTTAACGAGGGGTCCCTGTGGCACCTGGAACTGGACGAGGATGGCGATTTTCTCTGCACACGCAAAGAATATGCCACTCATTAACTATTAAAACTCACCCGCTTTGCGCGGGTGTACATACTGGAGGAAAACAGAATGCCTACTAAGAAAATCTTCTTTTTTGATTGGAATTCCAATTTTGACGCTGACCTTCCTGCTTGGGCGCAAGATTCGAAAATGTTCATCGGACAATATGTATCGCTCCGTGGCTTACCTACATCCTGGAGGAACACAAAACAGGCAATCGCTTCAAATCGTTCCGGCAAAGTTACGAATGGCTTTATGAAAGCCCTGATTCGTGCCGCTATGATTGATTCCGGCGCCAATGCCGATGGGTTCGGCCTGAACGACCGCTATGCAATGGGCGAGATGACACTGGATGGAACCTTCACTGGAACAACCATCAATGCGAACGGGCTTGTGGCTTGTGTGCTCTATGACCGCACTACCGGCAAGTTCCTGAAAAGCTCCGGGTACGACCACAAGACGAATGGCTCCGCTCCATACTTCCTTGCTCTTTGGAATTATTTTATGGAAAGCATGCCGGATTTCGCCCCCACATTCAACAATTTTTGTACCGAATGGAAGCAGTCTCCGATGAACGAGGATGTTTGCCGTTCTATGGCATGCGTTTTGGCCGATATGGTCTATGAGCACGTTCAATCCGATAAATTTCTTTGCTGTGACAAAGATGAAATCCGTGATTTGACGGAAACCCGGATGCGCTCATCGACTACCAAGCCGGCACAATACACCGGCATCCTGGCCCATTTCGGTCAGGTAACGAGAGGCCGGAATAAAAGCGCAAATCCTGATGGCCGTGTTATGAGTACAGCGGACTTCTGTGGAAAATTCTCTTTCCGCACCGAGCCTCTTTCCGCTGAACAGGAAAAACTCGTTCCGAAGCTCACTGAGAGCTATATCGTGGATGAGTGGCTGGTCCTGGTTTGCAAGCACATTCAGAAAACGACTGGCCGCCCCCGTCCGGTTCGTAACATCCTGCTGCGCGGCGCTCCGGGCGTAGGTAAGAGTGAGATGTACACCGGCATTGCCGCCGGGTGCCATCTGCCGCTTTACACCTTCGCCGCCAACGCTATGACAGAGCCGTTTGACCTTTTTGGTCAATTTGTCCCGGTGGACGAAAATGGCGAGCAGTGCGGAGGAAAGATGAGCCTGCGGCAAATCCTGAAGGATATGCCATCCGTAGAGGATTTCAGTATGGACCCGGTCTACACCTATGAGGAGCTGACAGGCGAAAAAAAGTCTGACGCTACATCGCTTGATTGCATGGCTGCCGCGTTTACCAAAGCGTCTCAGCAGACGGCAACGCCTTCCGGCCAGCAACGATTCAAATTTGTGCCTGGTCAACTGATTACAGCAATGAAATTCGGAGGGGTGTGGGGATTCGATGAAGTTACGCTTCCCCAGAATCCCGGCGTAGTTCCGGCGCTGAATCCCGCTATGGATGCAACGCAGAGTATCACGCTGCCGACCGGCGAAATTGTTCGGCGTCACCCGGATTGCATTTTTGTTGGCACGACCAACCTCGACCTCGAAGGTTGTCGCAATCTTAATCAGGCATGGCAGGACAGGTGCCAGCTCATCATCGACCTGCCGGAACCGACCGAAGAGGTCCTGAAGGCCCGCGTGAAATCTATGGTGAACTGGGACGAGACCAACGATAGCAAAATCGTTGATTTGGACCGCTTTATTTCCGTCTATCGGAGTTTGCAGGAAATCGCCCGCAAGCATCGTCTGGAGGACGGGGTTATCGGCCCTCGTAAGCTGGCCGATTGGGTGCTCAGCACGCTGGTGACGGAGAACCCGAACCAGTCTGCCCAAATTACCATTATCCCGGGCGCAACCTCGGATGCACGTGGTATCGCAGAAATGAAGGAAAAATTGGAGGATAGCTTCCCGGCTTAACTCCTCTTGAGCTCTTCTTTAACGGCGGTGGTTTTCCACCGCCGTTTTCTTTTTACTGCCTTTCGTTGTTGTTGCCCCGAAAAGCCTTTATAATAAAAGGTATCAAAGAATTAAATGCGAATCCTGTGTTTCGGAAACGAATGCGGGGTTCGCATTTTTCTTTGAGTACATATTTACATCGCCCAACAAAACGGGCAGAAAGGACTTTTTATGGATATTTACAGCCGTGTCCGCGAACTCGTCGAGGACAAAAAGGAAAAGCTCACGATGGAGCAAATTTTTACTTCCTCTGAATATGCACGATTCATCTGGAACAAAACAGTGAACATCATCAGCGGCGCTTTCTATTCTTTGCGCCGGCATGGGTTCAACGTATCCCAAAGTGAAGAAAACAAGTTGCTTCAGAGTCTGGAAATCGAAATTTTTTGCGACCCGAAAAATGGGCTCACTGCTTGTGCCGGAGTTGATAAGCTGCACAGGAAAACAATGATTCGGTTGAATGCCGGGTGCGGTTTCGTAACGTACCAGGAAACCAGAGCTGGGCAGCACGCCGCTCTCTTGGGCCTCTTGTACCATGAAGTCGGCCATCTGCTGTTCTCTGATTATCCTTCCTTAGCTGCTTGGCAACAACAGCTGAGAAAAGGCGTTTGGTTCCCGAACTCTCCGCAGCGAATCACAACCGGTGATGGAGTCCTCCTGGGCAAAAATATGGAAGATGGTGGATTCTGCAATGTACTCAGTTATTTGGCCGGCGAGGTAAATAACTGCATTGAAGACGGATATATCGAACGGGAAATCGGAGAGATGTGCCCGGGGAATGGCCGGGCCTACATTGCTACGATGAATTTGGAGCTCATCGAGAATGCACTCACTATTGAAGAAGACATCGCAGCAAAAAAAGAGGATTTCGACATCCTTCTTAATCAGATTCTGTATTACGCTGAATTTGGACAGTGCTTTTACGGAGATTATGATGGAGCCCTTATTCCGGTTTTGGAAGAGGCTATCGAAATCATTGATGATGTGGGATTTCAGCGCTCTCCCTTTAAGCGCATCGAAGGCGTAAATGAACTGCTTTGCCTGCTGGCCCCGTATCTCAATGATGCAATTCAGAAGGAGCAGAAACGCCAGGAGTCTCAGAAAGGCCAGGGCCAACAGAATGGTCAAGGAGCCCCCGGCGGCAGCGGTCAAGCTGGACAGGGAAACTCTTCTTCGAGCGGCAACGGTTCGGGCTCTCAGTCCGGACAAGGGAACCAAGCTCAAAGTGGAGTGTCCGATGCTGTTATGGATGCTCTCCGTAACCGTATTGGTCAAATCGCCCAATCTGTCAACGGAGAGAGCGACCATTCCAATATGGATACGAGAGCTTATAACAATCCGACGAAGAGCCAGAATATGAACGGCGAATCGCAACAACCCGGCGGGAAGTCCGACGGCCAAGAACCTGCTGGCGCCCCCAGTGGCAGTTCTTCTCGTGGCAGCATGGCTGCCAATGCCATTCATGGCGCAGCTGAACAGAGCCTGTCGAACATCATCAACCAGATTGCTGAAGCGGCTGCCAATCGGCAGGCCGAAGCCGAACGTACGCAGGAGTTGAATCAGGAAGGTAAGGGCATCAGCCTCAGCGACTATGGTCTTGACTCGAATATTTCCGTTTCCGTTTCGCGTGCAGAGGATGTATCGGGAGAAAACATCAAGGTCTATGAGGGCCTTGAGAATGATGTAATCGGTGCAAGCAGGGACTTACAGCGAGACATCCGCAGAGTCTTGAAAGACCGGAGAGCAGGCGGAAAGCTCAAAAATCTGCCTTTCGGCCGGCGGCTCGAGGTCACATCGGTCATTCATGGGGATGGGAAATACTTTTCCAAAACCAAGCTCCCGACCGAAAAGCCGCGCCTTGGCGTCGGACTACTGGTTGATGAGAGTGGGTCCACAAAAGGGCCGCTGATTGCTGCAGCAATGCGTACCAGCCTCGTCATCGAGGATTTCTGTCGGTCTCTCGATATTCCGCATCTTATTTACGGCTATACGACTGGGAATTACCAGAACTCGGCCAGTATTATCTCTTATGCCGAGCCGCATGAAATCGACGGAGGAAACCGGTATCGAATTACTGGTATGGTGGGTCGAGGCGGTACGCCTACGGCGTCTGCTATGGCTTACATGCTGAAGCGGATGCAAACCCTCCCGGCAGATATTCGTCTGCTTATCGTTGTCACTGATGGTCAGAGCGGAGATAATCGTATGCTCAGTGACGGAGAGCATTTGCTGAGTAACATCGTTCGAGAAGCACGACGGAGAAACTATATTGTTTGCGCGGCAGGTATTGGCCGGAACAAAGAATCGGTAGAGAAAGAGTTTGGCGATTGCTTCATCGACATTTCTGACCTGGAGCAGATGTCTGATGAGCTCATTGGAGTTATCAAATCGAATTTGTGGGTATAACGAAAGGGGACAGCAAAACTATGTGGAAACTGGTTTTAGAAGATGGGGCTGTTATTCGGGATGGCTGCGCTACCCAGTGGGATGCTCTGCGGACCGCTCGAACAAAGGACGGAAAGGCTTTCAAGAAGGCCGATGCAATGAGTGTCCAATCTGGAACAATAGTGTTCCGTCCGTGGTATCGGAATCAGACGATTGATTCCGCTATTCTGGACAAGGAAGGCAATATCATGGGATACGCCCCGAAGAAAATCCGTGCTCCGCGCATGGAAAAATGTTTGTTGATTCAATACTAAATGCCGGTTCAGAGAATGAACGGAACAAGGAGGTGTTCCAAATGATTAACGGAGTTACAGAAATGCGCGTCAAGGTTGAGAGCGGCTACATTATCGCAACGGCCAGTTGCGACCCCGAATATCCTGGTATTGATGTGGAGTTCGAGCCGGATAATAGCGATAAGGAGAGTGAAAGGCTCTCTAACCCGCGTGTACTCCTGGAAAAACCCATCGGTGAGGATATTCGAGCCATTTTGTGGACGGATTCTCAGACGGAAGATTACACACAGGAAGTTCGTTTCGAGTAAGGAATTCAGAATATTGAATGCTGCGAAGTCAATGCAGCACCGCCATTAAAAGCACGAAAACCAGCCGTGGTCTCCACGGCTGGTTTTTTTTTGAACTAAACCATTTGGGAGGTTTTTATGGAAAACGAAAAAGGAAAAGTTCTTTTATCGGCAAAAGAGCTCAAGGAGATTTTGGGATGCAACAATAACACATTGTATGAGCTTCTGGCCCGGCCGGATTTCCCCTCGTTTCGTATCAAAAGCCGGCACTATGTTTTGTATGAGGATTTCCTCGCGTGGGCGAGAGAGCAGGCAAAACAGAAAGCGATTGGCGACAGCGGCCCACGATTCAGCGTAAGCAAAAGGGCCAAAAAATTATAAAACTCGTGGTTGATTTTATGCCAGATGAATAATTTTAATAAAATGCTCTGAAAGGGGTTTACAAGAATGCTTCCAAATGCTATTATAGTAACACCGAGAGGGCCTTATGCTGAAAAGCAAATGAGCCTTTGAAGTAAGTCAAATAATCCATTGGACGTTATCGTTCCCAATTTTGATTGTCCAGGATTCATTGACAGAGGGTTATCCTCAATCAAACGTCAAAAGCGTTAAAATAGCAGCAATTTTTCGGATTTACCGCACGGAAATCCTTAGTTCCTTGCGGCTATTTTTCTGCCTCTGGTCCGGTTCTGAAAATCCCCGTGTCATTGGTTCGATTCCGATCGGAGGCACCATTTTTGCGGGTTTAGCTCATCTGGTAGAGCGCCACCTTGCCAAGGTGGAGGTAGCGAGTTCGAGCCTCGTAACCCGCTCCATTCGTGGAAGTTTAGCTCAGCTGGGAGAGCATCTGCCTTACAAGCAGAGGGTCAGCGGTTCGAGCCCGTTAACTTCCACCAATATGGTTCCGTAGCCAAGTGGTAAGGCAGAGGTCTGCAAAACCTTTATGCGGCGGTTCAAATCCGCCCGGAACCTCCACAGATCCCCGGATGCATGTTGCGTCCGGGGATTTTCTTTTTCGGAACGGGCCGGCAGCCGGAGGACAAATATCGGGAGCCCCGCCGGTCTGAGCGGCTTCGGCGGTGGCTTTTGCGCGATCAGAAAGGGGCGTGCCCTCCTGTGCGGAAGGTACGCCCCGGTTTTATTTGTCCCACAGCTGGGGACGGTATCCCAGCTCGTCCAGCAGCAGCCTGTCGGTGTGGATCGAGATGCCGGCGGTGGTCAGCATATCGCCCGAGATCGCCGCGTTGGCGCCGCCCGCAAAACAGGCGCGCCCCTTGTCTGCCATCAGCCCGCGCCCGCCGGCCAGGCGGATGGAGGCGTCGGGCAGCAAAAAGCGATAGATGGCGATGATGCGCCGCTTTTCTGTATCGGAAAGCGGCGGGTTGTGCGCGTAGGGAGTGCCGGGAATGGGATTCAGAAAATTCACCGGCACCGATTTCACACCCAGCTGCCGCAGCTCCAGCGCCATGTCGATGCGGTCGTCCATCGTCTCGCCCAGCCCCATGATGCCACCGCTGCACACGCTCAGGCCGGCGCGCCGCGCCGCCTGCAGGGCGGCGATCTTCTGGTCGGTGGTGTGGGTGGTGCAGACGGAGGGGAAAAACCGGCGGGAGGACTCCAGATTGCAGTGCACCCGGCTGGCTCCGGCCTGTTTGATTTTGCGGAACTGCTCCTCCTCCAGCAGCCCGAAGGAGACGCACACCTCGATGCCCACCTCCCGGCGCACCGCCCGGATGCTCTCGCAGACGCGATCCACCTCGGCGTCGCTCAGCCGCTTGCCGGAAGTCACGATCGAATACCGCAGCACACCCCGCTCGGCGTTGTATCGGGCCTGCCGCAGGATCTCCTCGGTGGACAGCAGCGGGTATTCCTCCACATGGGTGGGGTAATGCGCCGACTGGGCGCAGTATTTGCAGTCCTCGCTGCACCGGCCGCACTTGCCGTTCACGATGGTGCACAGGTCGAACGCATCGCCGCAGAAATGCCGCCGGATCTCATCGGCCTCCGCGCACAGCTCGTCCAGCGGCGCGGTGCACAGCCACTGTGCCTCGCTGCGGTCCAAAAGGCCGCCGTTCAGCACCTTCTGCTTCAGCTCCTGCACATTCATGCCCGGGCCGCCTCCCCTCTGCGCAGCACCGGCGCCAACCGGCTGCCCAGCACAGCGGCCAGCACACACTGCACCAGGTCTCCCGGCAGCACCGCCAGGAAACAGGTCACCGCCAGCGCGCGTGCGCCCACCGGGGTGCCCAGATAGAAGGTGCAGATCATCCAGTAGTAGACCGCGCCGATCACCAGGACCAGCGCCAGCCCGATCAGCGAAGCCGCCAGCAGCCGCTTCACCGAAGGGGCAGGGCTCTGCTCCGCGATGCGCCCGATCACCCATGCGCCGACGATAAAGGCCGGCAGATAGCCGAAGGTGGGATGGAAGATATAGGAGGGACCGCCGCCTGCGGTGAATACCGGGAAACCCACCAGCCCGATGATCACATAACAGGCCACGCTGATGGCGCCGCGCCGGCTGCCCAGCAGGATACCGGCCAGTGCAGTGAACAGGAACTGCAGGGTGAAGGGGATCGCCGGCAGCGGGACCCGCAGAAAGGCGCCCACCGCCACCAGTGCTGCAAACAAAGCCGTTAAAACCAAATCACGTGTCTTTCTCATTGTAAACCTGCTTTCGTTTTGAGTTTACAATGAGGATACCACGCCGTACACAGGATTGTCAATGTAAAAATCGATCAGATTTACAATCGTTTACAGCCCCGCACGGATATGGTATACTGCACCCAGGAGGGATGGCCGATGACAAAAGACGAAGTGCTCGCCATATTAAAAAAGGAGGGCGGATATGTGTCCGGCGCGGCCATCAGCCAGCAGCTGGGCATCAGCCGGGCGGCGGTGAATGCGGCGGTGAAGTCGCTGCGCGCACAGGGGTATCGGATCACCTCGGCCACCAACCGCGGCTATTGCCTGGCCCATTCGCCCAACTGTCTGTCGGCCGGTGAACTGCGGGCCTTTCTGTCCGCCCGGCGGATGGAAACGGTGCTGTGTCTGGATACGGTGGATTCCACCAACAGCCGTCTGCGCCAGCTGGCCATCGAGGGAGCGCCGGCCGGGCAGGTGGTGCTGTCCAACAGCCAGACCGCCGGGCGGGGACGCCGGGGCCGCACCTTCTATTCCCCCCGCGACACGGGACTGTATCTGTCGATGCTGCTGTGCCCGTCCGACGCCCCCGCCGCCACCGCGGCGCTCACCGCCTGGACGGCCGTGTCGGTGTGCGACGCGGTGCAGGAGGTGTGCGGGGTGCGTCCGGGCATCAAATGGGTGAACGATCTGATCCTCTCCTCCCAAAAGGTGGGGGGCATCCTCACCGAGCTTTCGGTGGAAGCCGAGAGCGGCCATGTGCAGTATGTGGTGGTGGGGATCGGCTTGAACGTCAACACCATGCCGCAGGATCTCCCTGCCGAGGTGCGCGGACAGGCCACCTCGCTGGCGGCGGAGATCGGCCGCACCGTCCCCCGCGCCGAGCTGGCGGCGGCGCTGATCCGCCGTCTGGACCGCATGCGGGAGGATTGGCCGTCGCGCATGGAGGAATACCGGCAGGCCTACCGGGCCGACAGCATCACGGTGGGCCGGGCGGTGTGCGTGCAGACGGCACAGGGGATGCAGAAGGGGACGGCCGAAGCCATTCAGGAGGATTTCTCGCTGCTGGTGCGCCGTCCGGACGGCACGGCGATGGTGCTGAACAGCGGCGAGGTCAGCGTGCGCGGGCTGTGCGGCTATCTGGACTGAAATGCGCGGGATACAGCAGAGGCGAGCGGGTTTCCGTTCGCCTCTATTTGTGAAAAGGATGTTTTTGAAGCAAACCGCCGGCGCTGTGCCCGCTCGAACGCCTTCCCCAGCAGGGGAAGGTGCCCCGCTTTGCGGGGCGGATGAGGTCGAAGCTGCCCCGCCGCACAGAGCCCGCCGCCCGTGTCAACCGCCCGAGGCAAACACAAACCCGTTCACCTCGGTGCTCTGCGGGGAGTACGCTTGCAATCTTCTGGCAAAACGTGTAAAATGATACCTATATATGCGCTATGTGAATCCCCAACCAGGAAAGGACGATGACACCCAGATGATCGCAAGTATGACCGGCTATGGCCGTGCCGAGGCCGTGCTGCACGGCCGCAGCATCGCCGTGGAGATCAAGAGCGTAAATTCGCGCTATTTTGAATATTCTTCCCGCATGCCCCGCAGCTGCGCGTTTATGGACGACCGGCTGAAAAAACAGCTGGGCGCGTCCATCAGCCGCGGCAAGGTGGAGCTGAGCCTCACGTTGCAAACGCTGGAAGCCGCCGACACGGTGGTGGAGGTGAACACCGCGCTGGCCGCGAGCTACCGCAGCGCGCTGGCCCAGATCGGTTCCCAGCTGGGTCTGGAGGACGACACCACCGTGTCCACCCTGTCCCGCTTTGCGGACGTGCTGACGGTGCGCCGCGCCGAGACAAACGAGGATGAGCTGTGGGGCGATGTGCAGACGGTGTGCGCCGCCGCGCTGGAGAAGTTCTGCGAGATGCGCCGGGTGGAGGGCGCCCGTCTGCAGGAGGATGTGTCCGCCCGCCTGTGCACCATCGAGGAGATGGTGGGCCGCATCGAGCAGCTGAGCGCCGGCCGGGTGTCGGCCTACACCGAGAAGCTCTACGCCCGCCTGCAGGAGCTGCTGGCGGACCGCGCGGTGGACGACAGCCGCATCCTCACTGAAGCGGCCATCTTTGCCGACAAGACGGCGGTGGACGAGGAGACGGTGCGCCTGCACAGCCACATCGCGCAGTACCGCGATATCCTCGCACTGTCCGAGCCGGTGGGCCGCAAGCTGGATTTCCTCACCCAGGAGCTGAACCGCGAGACCAACACCATCGGCTCCAAGGCGCAGGATCTGGAGATCACCCGCCTGGTGGTGGACATGAAGGCCGAGATCGAAAAGATCCGCGAGCAGATCCAGAACATCGAATAACGGGGAGCCCCCGGAAAGGAACCGCCCATGAAACTCATCAACATCGGCTTCGGCAATCTGGTCAGCGCCGGGCGGCTGGTGGCGATCGTCAGCCCCGAATCGGCGCCCATCAAGCGCATCGTGCAGGACGCCCGGGAAAGCGGCCGCCTGATCGACGCCACCTACGGCCGCCGCACCCGCGCGGTGCTCATCACCGACTCCGATCATGTGATCCTGTCGGCCATCCAGCCCGAAACGGTGGCCAACCGCATGACCGATACCGCACAAGACGAGGAACTGGAGGAGGAAGAACATGAATAAGCAGCGCCATCTGGTGGTCATCTCCGGCCCCAGCGGCACCGGCAAGGACACGGTGGCCCAGCGCCTGATCCAGCTGCATCCCGAGATCGAGGTGTCTGTGTCGGCCACCAGCCGCGCGCCCCGTCCCGGCGAGCAGGAGGGCGTGAACTACTACTACATGACCCGCGAAAACTTCGAGGAGAAGATCGCCGCCGGGGAGATCCTCGAATACACCGAATACTGCGGCAACTACTACGGCACCCCGAAATCCGAGGTGGACCGCCGCATCGAGCGGGGCATCACGGTCATCCTGGTGATCGAGGTGGACGGCGCCGCCAATATGCGCCGCCTCTACCCCGACTGCAACACCATCTTCGTGCGCCCGCCCAGCTACGACGAGCTGGAGCGCCGTCTGCGCAGCCGCGGCACCGAGGACGAGGCGTCCATCCGCCGCCGCCTGTCCCGCGCGGTGGAGGAGATGGAGTATGCCGTGGATTACAGCAGCGTGGTGGTGAACGACACGGTGGACCAGTGCGCCGAGGAGATCTACCAGCTGATCTGCGAAGGGCTGAAATAACGCCGCCCTGTCTGTCGTATGATACATAAGGAGGTGGCGGGCATGGTCCAAACGGCGCAGGTGGCGGTGAGCGGAGCAAATTTCAGCTTCGACCGTCTCTACACCTACCGTCTGCCCGCCGCGCTGTGCGGCAGGGTGTTTCCCGGCAGCATGGTGCTGGTCCCCTTCGGGCGCGCCAGCCGCGCCCGTATGGGCGTGGTGCTGGAGCTGCGCGAGGAGAAAGACGACCCCCGTTTCAAGGAAATATACGATGCTGCGCCGGAGTCCTCCCGCCTCACCGGCGAGCTGATGGAGCTGGTGCGCTTTCTCAAGGAGCGCACCTTCTGCACCTGGTACGAGGCGGTGAAGGCGGTGATCCCCTACGGCGCGCAGTACAAAGCGGGCACCGAAAACGGACGCCCGGTGCTGAAAAAGGGCATCACCCGCCATACGGAGGACGAATACACTCTTCCCGCGCCGCTGCCCGAGAAACCCAAGCCGGGCAAAAAGCAGGCGCTGGCGGCTTCTGTGCTGGCGGACGGCCCCAAAACCGCCAGCCAGCTGGCCGCGCTGGGGATCAGCCGGCCGGTGCTGGAAAACATGTGCGCCAAAGGCCTGCTCACCCGCCGCAAGGTGGACCGCGCCACCGAGCTGTCCGCCCGGCCGCTGCCGCCTGCACAGCCGGTGGAGCTGTCGGCCGACCAGCAGGCGGTATACGAGGGCCTCGCCGCCCTGCTGGACGGCAAAGCGCACGCCGCTTTGCTGCACGGCGTCACCGGCAGCGGAAAGACCCTTGTATTTTTGCAGCTTCTGCGCCGCACACTGGAGCAGGGACGAAAGGCGCTGGTGCTGGTGCCGGAGATCGGCCTCACGCCGCAGATGATCCTGCGCCTGCGCCAGCACTTCGGCAGCCGGGTGGCGGTGCAGCATTCCGCCCTCAGCAACACCGAGCGCCTCTTGCAGTGGAACGAGATCCAGAGCGGCGGCGCCGACATCGTGGTGGGCACCCGCAGCGCGATCTTCGCGCCGCTGGAGAACATCGGGCTCATCGTCATCGACGAGGAACAGGAGCACACCTACCACTCGGAATCCAGCCCCCGCTATTCCGCCCACGAGGTGGCCAGCCAGCGCGCGGCGGCGCACGGCGCGCTGCTGCTGCTGGCAAGCGCCACCCCCAGCACCGAAACCTACTACGCCGCCCAGAGCGGGCGCATCCGGCTGTTCGAGCTGCCCCGCCGGTATGCCGGCACGCCGCTGCCGTCGGTGCGGCTGGTGGATATGCGGGCCGAGCTTTCGTCCGGCAACGCCACCAGCCTCAGCGCCGCATTGCGGGAGGAGCTGGCCGCCAACCTTGCGGCCGGGCAGCAGTCGATCCTGCTCCTCAATCGCCGCGGCTACCAGACGGTGGCCATGTGCACCGAGTGCGGCGAGGTGCTCAAATGCACCGGGTGCAGCGTGCCGATGGTCTACCACAAGGCGGAGGAAAAGCTGCTCTGCCACTACTGCGGCCACAGCATCCACCCCGCGCCCGCCCAGTGCCCGGCCTGCGGCGGACGGCTGCGCTACACCGGCTTCGGCACCCAGCGGGTGGAGGAGGAGCTGGAGGAGGCCTTCCCGTCCGCCCGCATTCTGCGGATGGACCTCGACACCACCGGCAAAAAGGATGCCCACGAGATCCTGCTGGGCCGCTTTGCCGCCGGGGAATACGACATCATGCTGGGCACCCAGATGGTGGCCAAGGGCCTCGACTTTGAAAAGGTGACGCTGGTGGGCGTTTTGGGCATCGACCAGATGCTGTTCGCGCAGGGCTTCCGTTCCTGTGAGACGGTGTTCAGCCTGGTCACCCAGGTGGTGGGCCGCAGCGGCCGCGCCGCCACGCCGGGCCGCGCGCTCATCCAGACGGTGGACCCGGACAATCCGGTGCTCTGCCTGGCGGCCGCGCAGGATTACCCGGCCTTTTACCGGCAGGAGATCGCCTTCCGCCGGCTGAACCTGTACCCGCCCTTCTGCACCATCTGCATGGCGCTGTTCCACGGCGAGAAGGAGCACGAGACCCTTGCCGCCGCCGCGCGGTTCGGCGCGCTGCTGGCCCGGCTTGCGGCCAAAACGCCCGGCCTTCCGCTGCGCATCCTCGGCCCGGCCCCGATGGCGGTGGCGATGGTGAACGGCCGCTATCGCTATAAGCTCACGATCAAATGCCGCGCCGGCAAACAGACACGCGCTCTGCTGGCCGCCGCTCTCGACGCCTACACGAACGAGGGCCTTGCCGGCAAGGCATCGCTGGCGCTGGATTTTCATTCCGACGCCGATCTATAAACAGGGCGCCCGCCGCCCGCACACAGAAATTTTGGAGGTTTACTGCTATGGCACTTCGCAACATCGTACAGGACGGCGACCCCATCCTGAAAAAAGTCTGCCGCCCCGTCACCAAGTTCGACGACCGTCTGGGCCAGCTGCTGGACGACATGAAGGAGACCATGTGGCACGCCAACGGGCTGGGCCTGGCCGGCCCGCAGGTGGGCGTGATGCGCCGCGTGTTCGTCTGCCTGGACGACCGCGACCTGCCCGAGGACGGGGAGATCCCCGAGGGCTGGGAGCCCAAGTTCCTCGAGTTCGTCAATCCCCAGATCCTGGAGCAGGAGGGCGAGGTCACTCTGTACGAGGGCTGCCTGTCCTTCCCCGGCCACAACGGCGCCATCACCCGCCCGCAGAAGGTGAAAGCCCGCGCGCAGGACCGCCACGGCAACGTGTTCACCATCGAGGCCGAGGATATGCTGGCCCGCTGCATCTGCCACGAGAACAACCATCTGGACGGCATCACCATCATGGATCTGGCCCAGAGCTTCTACGAGGACGACTATCCCGAAGGGGAGGACGAGGAATAAGATGCGCATCCTGTTCATGGGCACGCCGGACATCGCGGCGGCCAGCCTGCGAGCCCTGATCGGGGCCGGGCACGACATCTGCGGGGTGTTCACCCGCGCCGACAAGCCGGTGGGCCGCAAACAGGTGCTCACCGCGCCGCCGGTCAAGCAGGTGGCGCTGGAGCATAATATCCCGGTCTACCAGCCCGCCACCCTGCGGGACGGCGAGGCCGCCCGCATCATCCGCCGGCTTGCGCCCGAGCTGTGCGTGGTGGTGGCCTACGGCCGCATCCTGCCGCCCGAGGTGCTGGCCATCCCGCCCAGGGGCTGCATCAACCTGCACGTTTCGCTGCTGCCCAAATACCGGGGCGCCGCGCCGGTGCAGTGGGCGGTGCTGAACGGCGACGCCGAGACCGGCGTGTCGATCATGTACCTGGACGAGGGGCTGGACACCGGCGACATCCTCAAGGTGGCCCCGGTGCAGATCGGGCCGGAGGAGACCAGCGGCGAGCTGTTCGAGCGGATCACCGCCCAGGGCGCCGAGACCCTGCTGGAGGCCATCGACGAGATCGCGGCGGGCACCGCCCGCGCCGTCCCGCAGGACCACAGCAAGGCCACGCTGGCGCCGCCCCTCACCAAGGAGATGGCAAAATTTGATTTCTCCGCCGCCGCCGCTCATCTGCACGATCTGGTGCGCGGCATGAATCCCTGGCCGATGGCCTATTTTGTCTGTGAGGGCAAGAAGGTCAAGGTCACCCGCTCCCGCATCGCGCCGGGCGCCGGAGCGCCGGGGCAGGTCCTGTCCACCAGGCCGCTGGTGATCGCCTGCGGCGAGGGCGCGCTGGAGCTGTGCGAGGTGGTGCCGGAGGGCAAGCGCCCGATGGAGGGCGCCGCCTGGGCGGCCGGCCGCCGCTTTGCGGTGGGGCAGCAGCTGCCGTAACGGTGATCCTGTATCCGGTCCGACATCGAAAGAGCAAGAAATTTTCACATTTTTCTGGTATTCTTGCAATATCTTCCAGCCCGGCCGGATGCTCCGGTCCCGCGCGGGGGATACTGATGCCGTGCGGGGCGGCCTGTGTCCCGCACGGCAATCCACACAAAAAGGAGAATGACCGCTATGCCATTTTTCTGGCTGCCCGACAAATACTATATCCTGCTGGTGCTGCCCGCTGCACTGCTTGCTCTGTGGGCGCAGATGCGGGTGAAAAGCACCTTCGCGCGCTACAGCCGCGAGCGCACCTATTCCGGCCTCACCGGCGCCGAGACCGCCCGCCGCATCCTGGATGCGAACGGCCTGTACGACGTGCGGGTGGAGCACATCTCCGGCCAGCTCACCGACCACTACGACCCCACCCAGAAGGTGGTGCGCCTGTCGGACGACGTGTACGGCCGGGCCACCATCGCGGCGGTGGGCGTGGCGGCGCACGAGACCGGCCACGCGCTGCAGCATGCGGACTCGTATGTCCCCATGCAGATCCGCAGCGCCATCATCCCCATCACCAACATCGGCTCCCAGCTGTCCATCCCGATGATCCTGATCGGCTATATCTTTGGATTCCAGCCGCTGGTGGCGATCGGCATCCTGCTGTTCAGCCTGATGACGGTGTTCCAGCTGGTCACCCTTCCGGTGGAATTCAACGCCAGCCGCCGCGCGCTGACCATCCTGGAGGGCACCGGCATGCTGTCCGGCCAGGAAAACGCGGGCGCCCGCAAGGTGCTCACGGCCGCCGCCCTCACCTATGTGGCCGCGCTGATCGTGAGCCTTGCGAACCTTCTGCGGTTGATCCTGCTGTTCGGCAACCGCCGCGATGACTGAGCGCGTGAGCGCCGGCCGCCGGCTGGCGGTGCAGGCGCTGCTGCGGCAGGAGCAGGATGGATATTCCAACCTCGTGCTGGACGGCGTGCTGCGCCAAAGCGACGCCCCGGCCCGGGAAAAAGCATTTGCCGGCGCGGTTTTTTACGGCGTGATCGAGCGGCTGTACACACTGGACTGGATGCTCTCCCGCTGCCTCAGGCAGCCGCTGGAAAAGCTGGACGCCCCGGTCCGCGCCGTGCTGCGCGCGGGGCTGTACCAGGCGGTGTATCTGGACAGCGTGCCGGACGCCGCCGCGGTGAACGAGTCGGTGCAGCTGGTGCGCGCCCTGCGCAAATCCAGCGCCGCGGGCCTTGTCAACGCGGTGCTCCGCCGCGCCTGCACCCTCCGGCCCGACTCCTCCCGCTTTGCCGATCCCGTGCAGCGGCTCAGCGTCTGCTGTTCGGTCAGCCCGGCAGTGGCCGCCGCTTTTTATGAATGGTACGGCCCGGACGCCCAAAAGGTGCTGGACGGATTTTTTGAAAAGCCGCAGCTGGCACTGCGCGCCAATACGCTCCAAAACACCCCGCAGCAGCTGTGCGAGCAGCTGGAGAGCGAGGGCTGGCAGGCGTCGCCCGGTCCGCTGGAGGGCAGCGTCATCGCGGCGGGCAGCGGCGCCATCGTGCACACCCGGGCCTTTGCCGAGGGCAGGTTCCATGTGCAGGGCCTTGCCTCCCAGCTGGCCTGCCTGAACCTCGCGCCCCGCCCGGGCGAAACGGTGCTGGACGTCTGCGCCGCACCGGGAGGCAAGAGCGCCACCCTGGCCCAGCTGATGGGCAACGAAGGCCGCCTTTTCTGCGGCGACGGGGCCAAAAACCGGGTCAAGCTCATCGACGAGACTCTGCGCCGCCTGGGCGTCACCATCGCGCAGACCCGCTGGCAGGACGCCAGCCGGCCGGTGGAGGAGTGGAACGGAGCCGACCGCATTTTGTGCGACGTCCCCTGCAGCGGCCTGGGGATCCTGGCCAAAAAGCCGGACATCCGCTCCAAGACGCTGGAGGGTCTGGGCGAGCTGTGCGCCCTGCAGGCCGCCATTCTGGACACCTGTGCGGAGTACCTCAAGCCGGGCGGCCGCCTGGTCTATTCCACCTGCACCCTCAACCCCGACGAGAACCGCCGGCAGGTGGAGCGTTTTCTCGCAGCACACCCGGATTTCCGCCCGGCGGAGCCGGCGGTCGTGCTCCCGGGCAGCATACAGACCGGCTGCATGGTCGAGCTTCGGCCCGATCTGACCGGTACCGACGGATTTTTTGTGGCAACGATGGAGAGATTGTGATACAATGGGAAAGAAACTGCTGAATGACTACACCATCCCCCAGCTGACCGGCCTGATGGCACAGCTGGGGCAGCCGGCGTTCCGGGCAAAACAGATCTTCCGCTGGCTGCACCAGAAGCGTGTGTCCTCCTTTTCCCAGATGACCGACCAGCCCAAAACGCTGCTGGCCCGGCTGGAGGAGGAGTTCGAGATCGTTCAGCTGCAAACGGCGCGCCGCCAGCAGTCGAAGGACGGCACGGTGAAATTTCTGTTCACCCTGCCGGACGGCAACTGCATCGAAACGGTCGTCATGCGCTATACTTATGGCAACACCGTCTGTGTGTCCACCCAGGTGGGCTGCCGGATGGGGTGCCGGTTTTGCGCGTCCACCCAGGCGGGCCTGGTGCGGAGCCTCACCGCGGGCGAGATCGCGGCCGAGCTCTACGCCGCCGAGGCCGACATCGGCCAGCGCATCTCCCACATCGTGCTGATGGGCATCGGCGAGCCGCTGGACAACTTCGACAACGTGATGGATTTTCTCACCATCATCTCCTGCCCCGAGGGGGCGAACATCGGCATGCGCAACATCAGCCTGTCCACCTGCGGCCTTGTGCCGATGATCGACAAGCTGGCCGAGCGCAAGCTCCAGCTCACCCTGTCCATCTCGCTGCACGCGCCCAACGACGCCATGCGCAGCAGGATGATGCCGGTGAACAACGCCTATCCCGTGGCCCAGCTGATCGCGGCCTGCCGCCGCTACCAGAACACCACCGGGCGGCGGATCAGCTTTGAATATTCGATGGTGAAGGGGGTCAACGACAGCGAGGCCACCGCCCGCGAGCTGGCCCGCCTGATCCGCGGGATGGGCGCGCACGTCAACCTCATCCCCATCAACCCGGTGGACGGAAGCCCCTATTCCGCCACCGACGCCGCCAATGTGCGGCGGTTCCAGCAGCTGCTCACCCAGCTGGGTGTCAACGCCACCGTGCGCCGGCGTCTGGGCAGCGATATCAGCGCCGCCTGCGGACAGCTGCGGCGGGAGGCAAGGAGGGAAGCGGAAACATGATGATCTCGGGCAAGACCGACATCGGCCGGGTGCGCAGCGAAAACCAGGACACCTGGCGCGCCGGCTGCCGGCAGGACGGCAGCCTGTGGGCGGTGGTGTGCGACGGGATGGGCGGCGAGAATGCCGGCCGTCTGGCCAGCACCACGGCGGTGGACAGCATGCAGAAGCAGCTGCAGGAGCCCGACCCTCTGGAGGAGATCAACGCCGGCCAGCGCCTGCGGGAAACGGTGAAGCAGAGCAACCGGGTGGTCTACCAGACCGCCTGCGAGGGCGGCAGCGACACCTACCGCATGGGCACCACCATCGTGGCGGTGCTGGTGCGGGGCGGCGACGCCTACTATGTGCATGTGGGCGATTCGCGCATCTATCTGTGCCGCGACCATGCCCTGGTGCAGCTCACCCGCGACCACTCCCGCGTGCAGGATATGGTGGACGACGGCCGCATCACCGCCCAGCAGGCCCGCTACCATCCCGAGCGCAACCGGCTCACCCGGGCGCTGGGGGTGGAGCCGCGCGTCAAGGTGGACCTGGGCACCATCCCGGTGCAGCCGGGCGACGAGATCCTTCTGTGCAGCGACGGCCTCAGCAACCAGGTCACCAGCCGCCAGATCACCCGTGTGCTCAGCGAAACCCCGTTTTACAGCCAGGCAAGCGAGCTGGTGCAGCTGGCTTTGGCCACCGGCGGACCGGACAACATCACGGCCGTGGTGCTCCGCGTGACCGAGGAGGAAATGAATGGATAGTTTGATCGGAAAGACCCTGGATGGGCAGTATCGCCTCGACGAGCTCATCGGCGTGGGCGGCATGGCCAACGTCTACCGTGCGCAGGACCTTGTCCACGACCGCACGGTGGCGGTGAAGGTGCTGCGGGAGGAATCGCTGAACAACGACGAGCTGGTGCGCCGGTTCAAGAACGAATCGAAGGCCATCTCGATCCTCAACCACCCCAATATCGTCAAGGTGTACGACGTATCCACCAGCGGCGGCGTGTATTATATCGTGATGGAATACGTGGAGGGCATCACCCTCAAGGAGTACCTGCGCCGCCGCGGCCAGCCGCTCACCTGGCGGGAGGCGGTGCATTTCACCTGCCAGATCCTGCGCGCGCTGGAGCACGCCCACGAAAATGGGGTGGTCCACCGCGACATCAAGCCCCAGAACATCATGCTGATGGCGGACGGCAGCGTGAAGATCATGGATTTCGGCATTGCGCGCCTGTCCCGCTCCGAGTGCCAGACCATGACCGACAAGGCGATCGGGTCGGTGCACTATATCAGCCCCGAGCAGGCCAAGGGCGACGTCACCGACGCCAAGGCCGACATCTACTCGGTGGGTGTGACGCTCTACGAGATGCTCAGCGGACGGCTGCCCTTCGAGGCCGACAGCATCGTGTCGGTGGCGATGAAGCAGATCCAGGACACGCCGCAGCCGCTCACCCAGCTGAACCCCGATATCCCCGCCGGCCTTGCGGACATCACCTGCCGTGCGATGGCCAAGGACCCGGCGCAGAGATATCCGTCGGCGGCCCAGATGCTGGCCGACATCGAACGCTTTAAGGAAAACCCCAGCATCCGGTTCGACACACCGCCGGCCGATGCAACAGCGAGGAATGAGAACGTGGTAAATCAGACGAAAAAAGGCGGCACACAGCCGCAGGGCGGCGCGCAGAAGGGAAAAACGCCTGCCCACAAAAAACGCCCCAAAAAGCACAGCATCGTCATCCCGGTGATGCTGGGCATGGCGCTGGCCTTCGCGCTTGGCTCGGCGTTTTTGTGCTACCAGATCTTCGCCACTTCCGAGAACATCCTGTTCAGCAAAAAGCCGGACGTGGACCTGGTGGATTTTGTGGGCATGACCCGCGAAGAGGTGGAGGGCAACAAGCAGTACAGCCAGGACTTCACGCTGGTATTCGAGGAAGAATACAACAAGAACTATGAAGTGGGCGTGATCTACGAGCAGACCCCCCGTCCTCCCAAGGAGGTCAAACAGGGGCAGACGGTCACCCTGAAGGTCAGCAAGGGCGTGGAGTATGTGGAGGTGCCCAACGTGGACACCCTCACCCGCGACAGCGCCCAGCAGAAGATGAAAGAAGTGGGGCTGAATATCAGCATCCGTCCCGACCGTGAAAGCTCGGCCGCCATGAACACCGTCACCCGCACCGACCCGGTGGCAGGCACCCAGGTGGCGCGCGGCGACACGGTGATCCTGTACATCGCCCAGCCCAAGATCGAAACGGAGCGCGAGGTACCCACCATCACCGGCCTGTCGCTGGGCGACGCCACCAAGGCGCTGTCTGCGGCCAACCTGCTGCTGGGCACCGCCACCGAGGAATACAGCACCACGGTCCCGGAGGGCACCATCATCAGCCAGTCGATCCAGCCGGGCACCAAGGTGAAGATGCGCACCAAGATCGACTACACCATCTCGCTCGGCAAACCGCCCGTCACTCTGCGCCTCGACAGCGACCCCGCCACCTATTTCGTGGGCGAACGCACCACCTTCACCGCCACCGTCACCGGCGCGAAGGCGGAGGACGTCAAGTGGGACATCAACGGGACCACCGGCAGCGGCGCCACCTTCACGGTGCAGTGGCCGAAGGAAGGCAACTATACCGTGCGCGCCGAGGTGGGCGGCACCACGGCCGAGATCACCATCACCGTGCAGAAGAGCACCAAACCCACCCCAACCCCCAC
>NZ_NFJT01000017.1 GCF_002160015.1 Anaerofilum sp. An201
CCAGTTGATGAGGTCGATGACGGTGTTCACCGCCCCTTTCACGATGCCCACGATGCCGTCCCACACGCCGCCGAAGATGTCCTTCACGCCGTTCCAGGCCTTCTGCCAGCTCCCCGTGAACACGCCGCTCACGAATTCGCACAGCCCCTCCAGCACCCGCAGCACCCCGCCCAGCAGGTCGGACGCCGCCGCCAGCAAAGTGCCGAAGGTGTCCGTGATGTGGTTCAGGGTGGTTTCCACCAGCGGGCCCAGCACCTCCGCCACCGCCTTGCCCAGCGGCAGCAGCGCGCCGTTCCACAGCGAGAGCGCCGCTTCCCCCACCGCGCCCAGCATCTGCGCGGCCTGGTCCCACAGCGGTTTCAGATGCTCCGTCCACAGCCAGTCCAGCTGCTCCATCAGGTGTTCCAGCACCGGGCCGATCATCCTGTCATACACCGTCTGCGCGGTGTCGCCCAGCTTTTCCACGGCGGTGCGGCAGTGTTCCAGCACCGGCCGGCCGTAGGCATCCCACGCCGCGCCGATGCCTTCCAGCATGTCGGTCCCGATCTCGCCCAGCAGCGCAAAGCCCGGCTGCAGGTCCTGCCACAGCGCTTCGAGCAGGTTCCCGCCGCTTTCCAGCGCGGTCTGCGCGCTGTCCCGGGCGGCGCCGAAGATATCAAAAAAGGCGCGGGGGATCCTGTCCTTCAGCCACCCGGCCGCGTCGCTCCACCAGGCTTTCAGCCACCCGGCGTTCCGCGCGGCAACGCCCGGCTTGCGGATCAGCTGGATATCCCCGATGTCCTCCGCTCCGCCTGTGCCGCCCGACGCGCTGCCCGACGCGGCGGCGCTTTCCCGCTGCAAGATGTTCAGCTCGTCGATGCCCACCGTGGCACGGCTGGCCGCCTGGCCCGCCTTTTTGGCCGCGGAGGCGTAGCTGTTCTGGGCGCTGGCCGCCGCCTTGGCCGCCTGCGCCCCCTCCGCCTGCACGCCGGTGAGCACCTCCATCCGCTCGGGGATGCCCACGAACTGGATGCCCAGCCATTCGCCCAGCGCGGCCAGGCCGCTGTTGATCTTCGCCAGCAGCTCGTTCACCAGCTGCACCGCCGGCCACAGGACGCTGCCCAGCGTCTGGCTCACCAGCGCGCAGAAGTCGCTCCAGCGCGCGCCCAGCAGCTGGGTCTGGCCCGCCCAGCTCTCCTGCGTGCGCTCCACCAGCCCCATCGCGTCCCGCAGCTGGGTCAGCACATAGGAATAGCGCACGGTGGCGCGGTGGGCCGCCGAAAGTTCGTCGTACACCTGCCCCACGCCCTGCTGCATCTGGAACTGCTGCCAGGCCAGCCCCTCAAAGCGCATGCCCAGCACCTCCAGCGCGTCGCTGTCGGCCGTGAGGATGCCCGCCAGCGCCTCGGCCGCGCGGTCGGGCGAGATGCCGTACAGCTTCGCCGCGTCGCCCGCAAGGCCGGCCAGTGTGCGGGACACCTTGCCCGCCTGTTCCTCGGTCATGCCCAGCGCCTTGCCCAGCAGCAGATACCGCTGCTGGTATTCCCGCGCCTGCATGCCGGTGAGGCCGAAATCCCCCGCCTCGGTGCGGGCGAACTGCTCGGCCAGCTGCCCGGCCCCGTCGAACACCTCCCGCAGCTGCACCTGCAGATCGCGCAGGCGCTCCCCCAGCTGCACAAAGCTGTCCTTCCCGTCCTCGCCCGCGCCGCGCAGCAGCTCGCCCAGCGTTTTGGCCGCCTCGCCGCTCTGCTCCAGCGGCAGGCTGATGTGGATCTCCACCGCCTCGCCGATGCTGTCCGCCGCCGACAGCGCGGCCTTTTTGGTTTCCGCCCACGCCCGTTTCATCGCGGCCGACTGGCTCATCCCGGCGCGGCGGTATTCTCCCGCCAGGCGCGCCGCCATCCCCGCCAGCTCCTGTGCCTGGTCTTTGTATTGCTCCAGCTCTTCCAGCATTTCCTTCCCCTCACTCTCCCAGCAGTCGTTTCAGCCGCTGCTGCTCGGCCAGCTCTTCGGCGGTATACCGCTTTTTCAGCTCCACCTGCGCCCTGTGCATCCGGTAGTACTCCCTCTGCCAGTCGTCCAGCTTTTTTCCGCGGCGCAGACGGTCCCGGATGGACACCACCGCCGCCAGCTGCCCCTGCCCGATGGCCCCGTACCAGGCCAGGAAGGTCCACCAGTGACAGAAGGGCAGCGCCCGCACCTCGCACCCCGCCACCCGGTTGATGTCGGCCACGATGAGCGCTTCGTCCTGCTGCCAGTCCACAAGGCGCGGCCCGGCCGGGCCCTTCTGCTCCTGCCCGCCGCCCAGAAACCACAGCATCCGCTCCAGCGCCTGCCGCCAGAAGGCCGGCGGGATCTCCTCAAACCGGTCGTAGAACAGCGCAAGGCAGATATACACCCGCTCGCGCTCGTCCTCATCCGGGTCGTCCAGGCGCTGCAGGATCTCCAGCGCGTCCCGGTAGTCGGCATGGATGGCGCGCGGTTCACCCCCCACCTCCAGGCTGCGGGGAAGGCTCCAGCCGCTCACTGTCCGGCGGCGGCGCGGCGCTCGTCCGCCTCGGCCACCGCCTGCCGGGCCCGCAGCTGCATCCGCCGCATGGCGTGCTGCTCGATCTCCGGCCACACCGCCTCCAGCAGATTGCCCAGCACGGTGTGCCCGTTTTCGGCCAACGCGAACAGCCCCGCGCCGCCCAATGCGGCCTCCAGCTGGTCCAGGTCTCCGAACATCCCGCCCAGCAGCCGGCGCAGTTCCCCGTCCGCGCGGGCCAGCTCCGCCAGAGCGGCCGGGCCCTGCGGCCCGGCCTTCTGCTGTTCGGCGACGGTTTTCTGCATCGCTTCCAGCTTTTTATTGCATTCCAGAAACCGGCTGTACAGCGCGGGGTCGGCCGGGTTGAACCGCAGCACGCCCCGCCCGTTCACGCGGTATTCCCGCACGCCGGTGTCGATGGTGAGTTCCTGCATCGCCGCTCTCCTTTCTCACACGCCCGCCTCGGTGGAGAAGGCGTTGGTGTCGGGGTCGAAGAAGCCCGCCACCGGCGCCCCCTTGTAGTGCAGGGTGAAGGGGATCTGGTAGCCGGCCGAATCGCCGCCGTAGCTGCTCACCTCGATCACCGCGTCGTCCTTCACGGCGGGGAAGCCGTTGGTCTGCTTTTCCTCCCACAGGTGCACCTCGACGACGGTGGTGTTGCAGTCGTCCAGCACCAGGCCCCCGTCCACGATCGCCTGCAGGCGGGCAAACAGCGGGTCGCCTTTTTCGGCGTAGTAGGGCTCCACGCTGCCGCTCTTTTCGTAGCTGGCCAGCAGCACGCTGGTCTCGCCCAGGATGTTCTTGGTCTTCTGCACGTCGGCGCTCATCTCGGGGGCGTATTCCTCCAGGTCCTTGCCGATGCGCACATAGCTGGGTTCGCCCTCCTCCAGCGCGGCGGGAAGCGCCGCGTCAACGTAGTGGGCCATGTATTTGCGTTCGATCTTTGCCATAAATCAGCTCTCCTTTTCCTCTGTTTCGTATTCGAGGGTGACGCGGATGCGCCACACCGTTTCGCCGTCCGCCCGGCCGCGCAGGATGCCCGCGCTCTCGGCCTGCGCCCAGGTGCGCGAGGCGCCCAGCCGGGGCACGAGGCCCCGCGCGCTCTGGCCGCGCAGCCAGCCCTGAAAGTCCAGCATCCACTGGCCCATCTCGCCCGCAGCGGGGCTTCCGGGCGGCGCATACAGCGCCCGCAGCAGCCAGAAGGCCGCCCGGGTGCGCACACAGGCGCCGCCGCAGATGCTCTCCCTGCGCTCCAGCGCTTCGCTCCCCGCAAAAAACAGGCCGGCCGCCGGCGTTCTGTCCAGCTGCTCGGCCGTCAGACCTTCCAGGCCGCCGCCCTCCCATCCGGCCAGCCAGGCGCGGACCGCTTCCATCTGTTCCATCTCAACCCCCCGCTTCCACGTGGCACGGCTCCGTGCCCCAAAAGCACTGCCGCACCCATTCCAGCGTCACCGCGCCGCCCTCGCACAGCGCGTCCCACTGGGCGGGAGACGTCACCGCCTCGCCCTCGCCGCGCAGCACCCGGTCGCCGGGGCGGGGCAGCTCCATCCCCTCGCCCAGCGGCACCACCAGCAAGAACGACCGCTCCTGCCTGTACTCGCCCGCGTTCAGCTTTTCGGTGGCGGTGATGTCCAGAAAGGCGCGCGGCAGCACCCATTTGCGGCAGGAGAAGGCGCCGCCCTGCCCGAACGACGCCCGGTACAGGGTGACGGTCTGGTCGCACAGGCGGTAGTCGGGGCCGCCGGGGCGCACGTTCCTCATCCGCCGCACCCCCTGAAAATCTCCAGATACAGCCCGGCGCAGCGGTACAGCTCGCTGCTCTGGGCGGCGGGGGAGGTGTCGGGCAGGGTGGCGTTTGTGTGGCTGGCGCTGGTCTGGCCCACCTTCACGCTGCCGGCCAGGCGGGCGGCGTCGGCTTGCTCAAAAAAGTACAGCGCGTCAGCCATCGCGCACACCGCCTTTTGTCTGGCCTCCTGCTCGCCCTTCACCACATACACCCGCTCCAGGCGCTGCAGCACGTCCTCGGCGCGGGCGGCCAGACGGTCGAACTGCGCGGGGGGCAGGCTGTCGCCCTGGTAGACGTTCTGATAAAAGGCGTAGTCCATCCCGTCACCCCACGGCCTTGTGGCTCACATACACGCCGGCGGTCTTGTTCTGGTAGACGTCGGCGATGCCCACATTGCGGTAGCCGAACTTCCAGGCGTCGGCGTCGGGGTTCTGGTCGGGGTCGATGATCTTGGGCGCCACATGCTTTTCAAACTGGATCACAGCGCCCTTGTGGATCACCATGAAGTTGATGTCGGCGGCGCCGGTATCCTTTTCATAGCCGCCCTCGGTCTCGCCGGTGCGGCCGCTCTTCTGCTTGATGGCGGTGTAGAAACGGGTGTGCGGCACCAGCGCCACCCCGGCAAAGCGCGCCAGCACCTGGCGGCTGGCGTCGCCGTCCATGTCCTCGATCATGCCGTGCAGGGTGGGGGTGATGAACAGATAGCGCTCCTCGGCGGGCACCTCGGCCTCGTCCATCGCGTTCACCGCCTTGCGCAGCGCGGCGATGACGGCGGCGCCGTTTTCCAGCGTCTCCTCGGCCTCGCCCACGCCCTCCTTGGCGCAGTAGCTGGCGAAGCGGAAGGCGTCCAGCTCGGGCGCCACCTTGGTGCGGATGAACTCTCCCGCCAGCTGGCCGAAGGCGATGCCGGCGGTCTCGGCATCGTCCATGCGGTCCACGCTGAACATGCGGCCGCGGTCGAAGTTGCACTTGACCGTCTCGTTGGTGAGGGTGACGTCGCCGGCGGCATAGCCGGTGTTGCGGTCGTAGTTGCCCAGCCCCTGCATCTCCAGCATCGGGATCACCAGCTCGTTGGCGTTGGCGCCCTGCTGCACCAGTTCGGGCGAGCCGTCCAGCACGGCGGTGAGGGCGGCGGTTTTATACACCTCGTCCAGCATCGGGACAAAGGTCTTGGCGAGTGCGATGTTGTTTGCCATTGCGTGTTTCCTCTCTTTCTCAGTTCACAGACTGTGCCGGCAGGCCGAAGGCGGCGCGAAGGGCCGCGCCGGGATCGGATGCCGCGGGTGTGGTGCCGGTGCCGCCCGCATAGGCTGCTGCGGCGGCCGGCTCGAACAGGTAGCTGCTGTCTTTGGCCAGCGCATCCAGCGCGGCCGGGATGTCGGCGTCGGGGTCGGCGCTGCTGCGCAGGGCGTCCAGATCCAGCAGGGCCTTGATGGCCTTCGTGCTGCGGCCGCGGGCCTTGCCGATGGCGGCGTCCAGCCGGGCGTCGAACCGCACGGCGGCCACCTGCTCCTGCGCCTCCTGTGCGGCGCGGCGGGCTTTTTCCTCCCACGCGGCGGCGGCCTGCTGCAAGCCCTCCACATCCAGCGCCTTGTAGCGTTCGATGGTGCGGTTTGCCTCCTCCATCTGCCCGCGCAGGGTTTTCAGCTCGGTGTTCTTGGCGTCAAAGTCCGCTTTGGCCACAAAGCCTTTGCCGATCTCGGCGCTGACCGCCCTGTCGATCTCCTCGGTGTAGCCTTCCCCCAGGATGCCTTTCAACCATTCCAGCATACGTTTTCCTTTCTCCGCTGTCCTTTTTGTCGGGCCAGTCCCCGTATTGCGGTGCCCCATTTGTTGTCCCCCGGGCAAAGGGGTAATGTACAGGGATAAAAATGGCCCGCCCCCCCTTCATGCAGGGTGAACAGGCATAGAAAAAGGCCCGCCGCCCGGGTGGGCGGTGAGCCTTGCGTTTTGCAAAAGTCGAAATCTGAACCTTGCACGCGCGAAAGCTTGTGATGGGACAAACAAAAGCGGCCTACTGCTCGCTAACTTTCGTGAGATGCTTTGAATAGCTTACAGTATGCCCTGCGGCATATACTTTTGGCGCACGGCGGCGAGGTCGGCCTCGCTCTCCCAGGGCAGGCCGTATTTCCAGGCCAGCGCGATCTCCGGCCGCAGCATCCCGTCCTTCACCATCTGCATGGTCTCGGCCCAGGCCTTGTCCTTGTCGTACAGCACGCCGTTGCCCCACTCCACGGCCGCGTCGTCGTCGTTCAGGGCGGATGCGCCGGGCACGCCGTACAGCGTCCCCAGCTGCCCGCACAGCACCAGCGTCCGGCGCAGCGCCGTCTCCCACATCTGCTGCAGGTCCTGGATGGTGAGGGCGTAGTCGCCCTGGCTGCTGGTGACCTCGGTGGCGGTGCGCGGGGCGGCCTCCACTTCGCCCAACAGGCCCCGCTTCAGGCCGATCAGGCTTTCCAGGTTGCGCAGATATTCGCGTTTGCGCTCCAGGAAGCTCTGCTGGCGCAGCGCGGGGGAAAAGACGGTCAGGCCGGTGGTCTCGGGGTCGTCGTCCAGCCCCACGAACAGGCCCGGCGGCAGCTCGGCTCTGCTGCTGCCCGGGCGGCGGCGCAGCAGGTCGGCCGAGGCGAACACCCGGCTCTGCCCGTTGTCGAACTCGCGGGCCAGCTGCCGCTCGTTGCGGTTGATGCTGTGGATCAGCCCCGCCGCCGCGGCGTAGACGCTCACCGGCTCGCTGCTGCCGTCCACGCAGTTTTCCAGGCTCATCCGCAGCGGCACAAGGCCCAGCCCGCTCACCCCCGGCAGCTCCAGCACCGGCTGCAGGGCGGCGTACTGCGGCAGCGCCGCCAGCCCCACCGGGCTGCCCAGGCTGCCCGCGCTGTGGGACACGAACAGCCGGTTTTCAATGCGCACCCCTCTGGCGGTCTGGGTGCGGCGCTCGAGCAGGGTATACCATTTGCCGCTCTGGCGGGTCACCTCGGCAGACACAAGGTCGTTTACCTCTCCCTGTGCGTCCCGTCCCAGCACCGCCACCGCGTCCCGGCGCATGACGGCAAAGGAAAATCCGTCCGGCCCGGGCAGCGGCTTCAGCCAGCATTCGCCGCCGATCAGCGCCAGCTGCACCGCCTTGCGGCGCACCGTTTCCAGACCGCGCAGCACCTGCCGCGCAAACTCGCTGCGCCCCGCGGCGCTGTATTCGGAAAAACAGGCGCGGCCCAGCCGCCCCACGATCGCCACCGGCAGCCGCTGGCAGGGGTCCTCCTCCTCGGTCACCGCATCGTCGAAATACAGCCGGAACCAGTCCTCCACCGCCGCCTGCATCGCCGGGCCGGTGCAGTCCTTCGCGCCGGGGAAGGCCTGTTCCAGCCCCCGCAGCATGCTCATACGCTCTCCCCTCCTCCGGTCTGCACGATCACCCTGCGCTGGGCGCGCAGGCCCACCTCCAGCCCGTCCAGATAGGCGTGCAGGCGGGCGTTCTCCCCCTTCAACTCCCGCACGCGCTCGGCCAGGCGGCGGTTCTCGGCTTCCAGCTGTTCGGCCGCCCAGTCGGGCAGCCAGCGGCTGAGCCATTTGTTCAGTCTGTTCATCTCTCGTCCTCCCACTGGGCAAACTTCACCTCGCGCCGCAGCACCGTGCGGCAGAAATAGCGCACATCGTCCATCGCGTGGTCGTACTCCTTGACCACCCTGTCCTGCCGGGATTTCTCGTCCCACCGGTACTGCCCGAACTCCCGGATGCAGTCGGTGCAGCAGTCCATGAACTGCAGCCGCCCCTGCTCCAGAAAGGTGGCGGTGTTGGCGATGCCGGCCAGCACGTCGTTGTCCGCCTGCTTCACCCGGAATTTCCCGTGCCGTCGGATCACCTCGATCATACTGCTGGCCGACGGGTCGATCACCAGCCAGCGCACCGGCGTCTGGCCCGCCAGCTGTTCCAGCGCGGCGTAGTGCTCCTCGTCGGTGCGGGGGCGCTGCTTCTTGCGCCCGTCGTAGTAATACTCCCGCAGCCGCACCGCCGTCCCGGCCCGCAGCTGCCACAGCCCGGCCGAAAAGGGGTTTTTGGTGCCGTAGTCGACGCTGATGTAATACTCGCCGCCCTCCGGCGGCAGCTCGGTGCGCACATGGCGGGCGGGGTCGAAGCCGGGATACACCAGGCCGTCCGCCATCGCCCACTGGCCCAGGATATACCGGCGGTAGAACACCCCCTGGTACTGCCCGCGGTACCGCGCGCGGATGGCGTCGGACAGGCTGAGGTTGTCCTCCATCGTGAAGTGGAGGTACAAAAGCCCCTTCTGCTGCCGCCGGTCGATCCACCCGGTCTTGAACCAGTGCATCGGCCCGGCCGGGTTGCAGTTGAACCACCATTTTGCGCCCGCCACGCTGCACCGGGCGGTGGCCTGGTTCACAAAGCTCTCGGGCATCAGGGCCACCTCGTCGAACAGCGCCCCGGCCAGCGTCAGGCCCTGGATCAGGTCCTGGCTGCCCTCGTCCTTGCCGCCGAACAGGTAAAACCGGTTTTCCCGCCGCCCGCTGCGCACCAGCAGCAGGTTTTCGCTGCGCTTGTCCTTCACCGAAAACCCCCGCCCGCGCGCCATGCGGGAAAGCTCGGCCACCACGTTGCGGCGCAGGCTGCCCACCGTCTTGCCGCAGAGGGCGAAATTCTGGTCGTCGAACTCGGTCATGGCCCACAGCAGAAACCCCAGCGCCATGCTCACCGTCTTGCCCGAGCGGATGGCGCCGTCCGCGATGATGCCGTTGGCGTTTCGCACCGGGCTGGCGGATGTCCACCAGCACAGCACCTGCTTTTGCTTTTCCGACAGGCGCCGGAACCGAAACCCTCCTTTCATCCGCCCGCGTCATCCTCTCCGCCGGTCCACAGCGCGGCGGCCTGCTGGCCCAGCGCCTGCAAAAAGCCGTCGTTTTCGTCCTCCTCCTCGGCGCCGTGGCCGCCCCAGCGCTCCGGCTGGCGGTTTTTCAGCCAGAACTGGATGGCGGACAGGCTGGCCGGCGCGCGCTTGTGGGTGACCACCTCTTTCTCGCCCCTCTCGCTGGTCTCCACCCGGCGCTCGGTGTACTCGAACCCCCGCGCCAGCTCGAACAGGGTCTGTTCCAGCACGCGGTCGGCGGCCTGGCTGTCGGCACAGACGGCGTTCAGCATCGCGGGGGCGATCGCACACCGGGCGCGCAGCGCGCGTTCGGTCATGCCGGCCTTGCGCGCGATGGCCCCCACGCCCAGCCCTTCCCGCGCCCATTGTTCCAGCTGCGCGCAGCCGTCCGGGCTGCCCCAGTAGTCCCAATCTGTTTTTGCCAGCTGCAAACACCTCCTTTTTCTGCAAACACAAAGCGGGCCGCCGCACCGGGCTGCCCGCTTTGCATTTTTTCATACTGCCATTATGCCACAGCTTTGCCGGGCTTGAAAGGGCGAACGTAAAAAAAGTTGTGAGCCTTCCGCCCAAACAAAAAATCCCCGGCCCGCAAGGGGGCCGGGGGAAGAAGGCAGAGCAAATTTCAGCTTTCCAGCACGGCGCCGGTGTTGGCGCTGGTCACGAGGCGGGCGTAGCGCTTCAGCCAGCCGGACACCGGCGGCTTTTCGGGGGCCACATAGGCTGCACGGCGGGCTTCCAGCTCCTCGTCGCTGACGTTGAGGTGGATGGAGTAGGCGGGGATGTCGATGGTGATCGAGTCGCCGTCCTGGATGAGGCCGATCTCGCCGCCCGCCGCCGCCTCGGGGCTCACATGCCCGATCGACGCGCCGCGGGACGCGCCCGAGAAGCGGCCGTCGGTGATGAGGGCCACCGATTTGTCCAGCTTCATGCCGGCCAGCGCGCTGGTGGGGTTGAGCATCTCGCGCATGCCGGGGCCGCCCTTCGGCCCCTCGTAGCGGATCACCACCACGTCGCCGGGCTGGATGCTGCCGCTGTAGATGGCGGCGATGGCCTCCTCCTCGCTGTTGAAGCAGCGGGCGGGGCCGGTGTGGGTGAGCATTTCAGGGGCCACGGCGCTGCGCTTGACCACGCAGCCGTTGCGCGCGATGTTGCCGAACAGCACCGCCAGGCCGCCGGTGGGGGAATAGGGATCGTCCAGCGGACGGATGGCGGCGGGATTTTTGTTCTGCGCGCCGCGCAGGTTTTCGGCCACCGTTTTGCCGGTGACGGTGGGCAGGGTGGTGTCGATGTATCCGCCTTCGGCCAGCTGGGCCATCACGGCCTGCACGCCGCCCGCGGCATACAGGTCCTGCATATGGGTGGGGCCGGCCGGGGCCAGGTGGCACAGGTTGGGCACCTGGGAGCTGACCTCGTTGATGGTGTTCAGGTCGATGGAAACACCCGCCTCGTGCGCCAGGGCCAGCAGGTGCAGCACAGTGTTGGTGCTGCAGCCCAGTGCCATATCGGTGGCCAGCGCGTTGCGGAAGGCGGCGGGCGTGAGGATATCCCGGGGTTTCAGATCCTTTTCCACCAGCTGCATCACCTGCATGCCGGCGTGCTTGGCAAGCTGGGTGCGGGCGGCGTATACCGCCGGGATGGTGCCGTTGCCGGGCAGCGCCATGCCCACCGCCTCGCACAGGCAGTTCATGCTGTTGGCGGTGTACATACCGGCGCAGCTGCCGCAGCCGGGGCAGGTGTTCTGTTCAAATTCCAGCAGCTGGTCGTCGTCGATCAGGCCGGCCTTATAGCTGCCCACCGCCTCGAACATTTTGGACAGGGTGGCGCTCTCGCCGCCCACCTTGCCGGCCAGCATCGGGCCGCCGGAGCAGACGATGGCGGGGATGTTCAGGCGGATGGCGCCCATCAGCATGCCGGGCACGATCTTGTCGCAGTTGGGGACCAGCACCAGGCCGTCGAAGCCGTGGGCCAGCGCCATCGTCTCCACGCTGTCGCAGATCAGCTCACGGCTGGGCAGCGAATACTTCATGCCCAGATGCCCCATCGCGATGCCGTCGCACACGCCGATGGACGGGACCAGAACCGGGGTCCCTCCCGCCATGCGCACGCCGTCCATCACGGCCTGGGCCAGCTGTTCCAGGTGCTGGTGGCCGGGCACGATCTCGCTGTAGGCGCTCACCACGCCGATCAGCGGGCGCTCCAGCTCCTCTTTGGTATACCCCAGCGCATAGAACAGGCTGCGGTTGGGGGCGCGCTCCGGCCCCTTTTTCACTGCGTCGCTTCTCATTTCCATAGGTTTCCCCTCCTCGATAAACCACGAAGCGCCCCTGCCCCACAGTTGGGACAAGGGCGCTTTCCTGCGGTTTGCTTATGTTACATTATAAGCAGACCGCAAAATTTGTCAAGTGTTTTATACAAGCCCGTGTTTTTTTGTCGGTTTTCACCAAAGCTGGCAGACCTGCTCGTACATCTCCACATGCTTGGCCGCGCTGGCGCGCCAGCTGAAGTCGCAGCCCATGGCGCGCTTCACCAGCTGCATCCAGCCCTCGTGGTGATAGTAGCCCTCTTTTGCACGCCAGCAGGTGTGCATCATGTCGTGGGCGTTGTAGCTCTTGAAGGTGAAGCCGTTGCCCTGGCCGTCGCCGGAGTCGCGGATGGAGTCGCGCAGGCCGCCGGTCTCGCGGACGATGGGAATGGTGCCGTAGCGCAGCGAGATCATCTGGGCCAGGCCGCACGGTTCCGACTTGGAGGGCATCAGGAACATATCGGCGCCGGCGTAGATCTTGCTGGCCAGCGAGGGGATGAAGGCGATGCGCACGCCGCAGCGGCCGGGATGGCGGGAGGCCAGCTCGGAGAAGAAGCTCTCATAGGCGTACTCGCCGGTGCCCAGGATCACCAGCTCGATGCCCTCGCCCAGGATGTTTTCGGCCACCGCGCGCACCAGATCCACACCCTTGTGGGACACCAGACGGGTGACCATCGCCATCACGGGGCTGCCGTCCTGCTGCAGGCCGAAGATCTCCTGCAGCTCTTTCTTGCAGGCTGCCTTGCCTTCTTCCACCGTGTCGGCGTTGAAGTGGGCCGCCAGGTTCGGGTCGGTCTCGGGGTTGTAGCTCTCCACGTCGATGCCGTTCAGGATGCCGCACAGCTTGTACTGTTTCTGGCGCAGCAGGTCGTCCAGGCCGTGGCTGAACCAGGGGTCCAGGATCTCGTTCGCATAGCTGGGGCTGACGGTGGAAACGCGGTCGGCCATCTCGATGGCGCCTTTCATGAAGTTGGTGCAGCCGTCGTATTCCACAATGTGGGCGTCCCGCGCGCCGATGCCGCAGGTGTCCTCCAGGATCTCCAGGCCGTATTTGCCCTGGTACTGGATGTTGTGGATGGTGAACACCGTTTTGATGTTGGCGAACTTGTCCAGGTGCCGGTAGTACAGGTTCAGGTACACGGGCACCAGGGCGGTCTGCCAGTCGTTGGTGTGGATGACGTCGGGGGCAAACTCGGTGTAGAACAGCATCTCCAGGATGGCGCGGCTGAAGAAGGCATAGCGCTCGCCGTCGTCGTAGAAGCCGTACAGGCCGCCGCGCTTGAAGTAGTATTCATTGTCCAGGAAATAGAACTTCACGCCCTTGTGCTCATACTCGAACAGGCCGCAGTACTGGTTGCGCCAGCCCACGGGGACGGTGAAGTTGGTGAGATAGGTGAACTTGCTGCGCATCTCCTCCTTGATGTCGCCGTACAGCGGCATCACCACGCGGCACTCCACCCCGGCTTTCACCAGGTCGATCGGCAGGCTGCCGGCCACGTCGCCCAGGCCGCCCGAAGCGGCAAAGGGCTTTGCTTCGCTTGCACAATACAGAACTTTCATCGCAAACTCCTTTTTTATGATCGGACATTTCCCCAAAAACCGGCGGCTGCGCGGCCTTTTTGCGCGCGGCAGGCGTCCGCCGCTCGGAAACGCCTCAGACACAGGGGGGCAAGGGCGCCCGCGCCCTTGCCCCGCACAGACGGGCGGATGCCCCGGTCAGCCTCTCGGACCCACCTTTTTGCCTTTTCCAACATAGATGGGGGACCCGTTGCTGATCAGCTGGCAGTCGGCGGACACGGTCACGTTCTTGTCGGTGACGACATTGTCCAGCACGGCGCCGGCCTCCACCACGGTGTCCTGCATCAGCACACAGTTCTTCACTTTGGCGCCGGCCGCGATCTTCACGCCGCGGAACAGCACGCAGTTCTCCACTTCGCCTTCCAGCACGCAGCCGTCGGCGGCCAGCACGTTCTTCACCCGGCAGCCCTGCACATAGCGGGTGGGGGCGTCGTCGCGGATCTTGGTGTAGACGGGTTTCTTCTCGGAGAACAGGGCGGCGCGGTTGGCCGGGTCGAGCAGGCGCATGTTCTCGTCGAAGTAGCTCTGCAGGCTGCAGATGCGGGCGCGGTAGCCGTCGTAGCGGTAGCCCTGCACATGCAGCAGCTGCAGGTTGCGGGCCAGGATGTCGCGCTCAAAGTAGACCAGGTTGCGCACCATGGCGTCCTTGATGAGGGTGATCAGGGCCTCGCGCTCCATGATGTAGATGTTCATGGCCAGGTTCTGCTCGCCGCTGCGGTAGTCGTTGGTGAGGATCTCGGTCACGCGGCCGTCCTCGTTCATGGTCAGGGTGTAGTTGTCGGCTTTGGCGGCCTCGGGGATCTCGGTGCGCTCATACACCATGCTCACGTCGGCGCCGCTGGCCATATGGGCGTCGATGAAGGCGGCATAGTCGAAGTTGCAGGCCACATTGCAGTCGCTGATGACGACATAGCGCTCTTTCTGACGGGACAGGAAGCTCACCACGCTGTTCAGCGCCTCCACACGGCCGTGGTAGATCTTGTTGCGGGCCTGGGCGTAGGGGGGCACGATGTTCAGGCCGCCGCGCTTGCGGGTGAGGTCCCATTCACGGCCGCTGCCCAGATGGTCCATCAGGGAGTAGTAGTTCTCCTTGGTGATGACGGTCACGTTGTCGATGCCGGCGTTCACCATCGCCGACAGGGTAAAGTCGATCATACGATACCGGCCGGCAAAGGGCACGCTGGCCATGGTGCGGTTCTGCACCAGTTCGGGTACCAGGCCGTCAAACGAGTTGGGGAAAATAATGCCCAGGGCATTCGCGTTCACATTTACCATTGGATGTCACCGTCCTCCACATTTTTAACCACCATTGCCTTGGGGTACACCTTCGCACCCTCGCCGATGGTGACGCCTTCGCCGATCACGGCGATGCCCCATTTCTCGGGGTCCTCCGCCTCTTCCTTCGCGCAGCCAACCACGGCGTCCTTCTTGACCACCACGTTCTCGGCCACGATGGTGTAGGCAACATGGGCGCCCTCCTCGATCACGGCGCCGGGCATGACGATGGATTCCTCCACCACAGCGCCCTTGCCCACCTTCACGCCGGCGAACAGAACGCTCTTCTCCACCTTGCCTTCCACGGTGCAGCCCTCGGTGACCATGCTGTTCTGGACATCGGCGGTGTCGCTCACGAAATGGCCGGTCATGCCGGAGTTGCGGCTGTAGATCTTCCAGTCGTCATCCCACACGTCCAGCGGGACATTCGGGTCCAGCAGGTCCATGTTGGCTTCCCACAGGCTGTCGATGGTGCCCACGTCTTTCCAGTAGCCCTCGAACGGATAGGCCACCATGTGCTCGCCGGCGTCCAGCATGTTGGGGATGATGTTCTTGCCGAAGTCGTTGTCGGAGGTGGGGTCGGCCTCGTCCTCGCCCAGGTACTTGCGCAGCTTGTCCCAGGTGAAGATGTAGATGCCCATCGAAGCCAGGTTGGATTCGGGATTCTTGGGTTTCTCCTGGAATTTGGTGATGGTGCCGTCGTCGGAGGCGCTCATGATGCCGAAGCGGCTGGCCTCTTCCCAGGGCACTTCCATCACGGCGATGGTGCAGTCGGCGTTGTGGGCCTTGTGGAACTCCAGCATCTTGCTGTAGTCCATTTTATAGATATGGTCGCCGGACAGGATGACCACATACTCGGGGTCGTAGCGCTCGATGAAGTTGATGTTCTGATAGATGGCGTTGGCGGTGCCCTTATACCAGTCGGAGCCGGTGGCCTTCTGGTAGGGCGGCAGCACATGCACGCCGCCGTACAGGCGGTCGAGGTCCCAGGGCTGGCCGTTGCCGATGTACTCGTTCAGCACAAGGGGCTGATACTGGGTGAGGATGCCCACCGTATCAATGCCCGAGTTCACACAGTTGGACAGCGGAAAATCGATGATGCGATATTTTCCGCCAAACGGAACCGCAGGTTTTGCCAGCCTTTGGGTCAGTGCATACAAGCGCGAACCCTGCCCGCCGGCCAGCAGCATAGCAATACATTCTTTCATAGTTTTCTCCCCTTGTCAGCGCCTTCAACCGGCGCCGCTTTTTATCATGCAGGCAGAATCGTTATTCTGCGCTTGCCTTGGTTTGGGCTGCCCGGGCCGTTTTTTTGGCCGCCGACTTTTTGGCTGCGGTCTTGGGCTGCGCGGCCTTTTTGGCCGCCGGTTTCTTCGGCTTTTTCTCGGCCGGCTGCGGCACCTCGAAGTAGATGGTGCTCAGGGGCGGGATGGTCAGGGTGAGGGTGTTCTCCATCCCGTGCATCTTGCCCTTTTTGCTGCGCATCTTCTTGTTGTGCACGCCGGTCCCGCCGTATTTCACGTCGTCGCTGTTGAGCAGTTCCTGATACCAGCCCGCCACCGGCACGCCGATCTGGTAATGCTCCCGCAGGACGGGGTTGAAGTTGCACACCACCATCACCTGCTTGCCCTGGCGGTTTTTGCGCAGGAACACCACCACGCTCTGCTGGTTGTCGTCCGGCACGATCCACTGGAAGCCCTCCCAGCTGTAGTCCACCTGCCAGAAGGCGTCGTTGTCCAGGTAGAAGCGGTTCAGGTCCTTCACATACTGCTGCAGCTGGGCATGGCGGTCGTACTGCAGCAGCATCCAGTCGAGCTGTTTTGTCTCGCTCCACTCGGAAAACTGGCCGAACTCCTGGCCCATAAACAGCAGCTTTTTGCCGGGATGGGCCATCATATATCCGTAAAATGTGCGCAGGTTTGCAAATTTATCGTCGTACTCGCCCGGCATCTTGCCGATCAGGCTGCACTTGCCGTGCACCACCTCGTCGTGGCTGATGGGCAGCACGAAGTTCTCGCTGAAGGCGTAGAAGAAGCTGAAGGTCACCTTGTTGTGGTTGCCGGCGCGGAAGAGCGGGTCGGTGCTCATATAGCTGAGCATGTCGTTCATCCAGCCCATGTTCCACTTGAAGTTGAAGCCCAGGCCGCCGTCCTCGGCCGGCTTGGTCACCATCGGCCAGGCGGTGGACTCCTCGGCGATCATCAGCGCGTGGGGATGGCGCGCGAACACCTCGGTGTTCAGCTTGCGCAGGAACTCGATGGCCTCGAGGTTCTCGTTGCCGCCGTGCTTGTTGGGCTGCCACTCGCCGCCGCGGCGGTTGTAGTCCAGATACAGCATGCTGGCCACGGCGTCCACCCGCAGGCCGTCGATGTGGTACTCGGTCAGCCAGAACAGCGCCGAGGAGATCAAAAAGCTCTGCACCTCGTTGCGGCCGAAATCGAACACCATCGTGCCCCATTCCTTGTGCTCGCCGCGCAGGGGGTTCTGGTCCTCGTAGCAGTTGGTGCCGTCGAACTTATACAGGCCGTGCTGGTCCTTGGGGAAGTGGGCGGGCACCCAGTCCATGATGACGCCGATCCCCTCGCGGTGGCAGCGGTCGATGAAGTATTTGAAATCCCTGGGGCTGCCGTAGCGGCTGGTGGGGGCGAAATACCCGGTCACCTGATAGCCCCAGCTGCCGTCGAAGGGGTATTCGGTCAGCGGCATCAGCTCGATGTGGGTATAGCCCATCTCCTTTATGTAGGGCAGCAGCTCGTCGGCCAGAGCGCGGTACCCGAAGGGATTGCCGTCTGGATAGGTGCGCCAGCTGCCGGCGTGCAGCTCGTAGATGTTCATGGGGCTGTTGATGACGTCGGCCTTTTCGCGGGCCTTCTGCCATTTGCCGTCGCCCCATTTGTAATCGTTGATGTCGTATACCTTGGCGCAGTTGGAGGGGCGCGTCTCGGTGTGGAAGGCATACGGGTCGGTCTTGAAGACCAGCTCGTCGCTGGGGGTGGTCACGCAGTATTTATAGATGTCGTACTCCTTCAGGCCCGGCACGAAGCACTCCCAGATGCCGCTGTCGGCCAGCTGCTTCATGGGGGTGTCGCCGGGGAGCCAGTTGTTGAAGTCGCCCACCACGCTCATCGCCTTTGCCCGGGGCGCCCACACGCGGAACACCACGCCGTCCTCCCCGTCGCGCTGTTCCAGATGAGATCCTAAAAAGCGATACGCCTCAAAGTTTGTCCCCTGTTTAAATAAATATATGGGCAAGTCCGCATCGAAATTCCTCCTGGTTTCCAATGGTGTCCCCCTCCTTTTGCCTTATAGTTTTTCTTATATAATATACTATCATTTTTCTGGTATTTTTCAAGAGTTTTGTGTATTAAATATCTAAAATATGCAGAAGGTTTCTCCCCATTTCGTGTTAAATATACAAATTTTTACAAAAAAGATTATACGGGATACCTATTGACATTTCGGCTCGCTTTGAAGCAGAAACCGTGTATTTGCAAGAGGCACATCTGCTCTTTTACCGCTTACAGAAACAGACAAAAAAAGCGCCGCAGACACCCCTGATAGAACAGAGGGTCTGCGGCGCACCGCCCGGCACGCAGCCGGCCGGATCACAGCCATTTTTTGCGGATCATGAACAGGATCGACACCCCGGTCAGCGCGGCGGAGATCAGCAGCACGATCCAGAACCCGAACGGGTTTTCGGCGAACGGCACCGGCACGTTGGTGCCCCACAGGCCGAACACGATGGTGGGGATGGTGAGGATGATGGTGAGCGAAGCGAGCAGCTTCATGACGATGTTGAGGTTGTTGGAAATGACCGACGCAAAGGCGTCCATCGTGCCGCTGAGGATGTCGCGGTAGATGTTGCTCATCTCGATGGCCTGCTTGTTCTCGATGATGACGTCCTCCAGCAGCTCGGTGTCGTCGGGGTAGTCCTTGACGAAATCCATCCGCAGCAGCTTTTCCAGCACCAGCTCGTTGCCTTTCAGGCTGGTGGAGAAGTACACCAGGCTCTTTTCCAGCCCCAGCATCTGGATCAGCTCTTTGTTTTTCATCGAGATGTGCAGCTCGTTCTCCACGCGGCTGCTGGCCTTGTCCACCTGGCGCAGGTAGAACAGGAACAGGGTGGCGTTGCGGTAGAGCATCTGCAAGGTCATGCGGTTGCGCTTTTTGGTGGAAACGCCCTTCACCAGCCCCTCCGAGAAGGCGCGCGGCAGGGCGGTCTCCTTCAGGCAGACGGTGAGGATGTTGTCCGGGGTGAGCACGATGCCGAACGGGATGGTGGAATAGACGAAGCTGCGCCCCTCCGCCTCCACGGTGGGGGTATCCACCAGGATCAGGGTCACGCCGTCCTCCACTTCCAAACGGCTGCGTTCCTCCTCGTCCAGCGCGGCGCGGACAAAATCGGGGTCCACGTGCAGCTCGGCGCACACGCGCTCGATCTCGGCCTCCTCCGGCTCGCACAGATGCACCCAGGTGCCCGGGGTGATGGTCTGCTTCTCGGCCACGCGGCCGTCGTCGCTCTGGTAAATGGAAATCATTTGCATACACCTGCTTTCATTGGGATGAGGACGCACTCTCCCCTTTCCCCCGTGCAGGCATGCGGCAGGCCGCGCTCAGGCGGCAGCCCACACATGGACGGGCGGTGCGTCGGTTTGGTTGGATAATCGACATCTCGGGTCGCCATCCATGCGTGTTCACTCTCCTTACGTAGAAATTCCAAAAAGATAGGGCGCGTCCGCCGTGCGGGCACAGCGAACCAGACCGCCGGAGACCCGGCGGGCGCTTTCTCAGTGTATGCCTTTGGGACGTGGTTTGTCAAGCCGAATGGGAAAATTTTTTGTCCTCAGCGGCAATTTTTCAAAAATGCGGCGATCATCTCCACCGCCCCGTCCACCCCCAGGCGCGCGGTGTTCAGGCACAGGTCGTAGTTGGCGGCGGCGTCCCATTCGCGGTCGGTGTAGAAGCTGTAGTAGTTGGCGCGGGTCTTGTCGGTCTTGCGCACCAGGTCGCGGGCGGCGTCCTCGTCGATGTTGCGCAGCCGCGCGATGCGCTGCACCCGGAGCTCCAGCGGGCTGTGCACATACACGCTCACCAGGCCCGGCCGGCCGCGCAGGATGTCGTCGGCGCAGCGGCCGATGATGACGCAGGAGCTCTTGTCGGCCAGCTCCCGGATGGTGCGGCACTGCCAGCTGAACACGCTCTCGCGCTGCATCTTCTGCTCAAAATCGGCAAACAGGGCGCCCCTTCCCGCCCCCATCGACAGCGAATAGATCAAGCTGCTGCCCGGCTTTTCGTCGGCCTCGCAGAACATCTCGGCCGAGATGCCGCTCTGCTGGGCGGCGTGCAGCAGGATCTCGCGATCGTACAGCGGGATGCCCAGCCGGGCCGCCAGCTTTTCGCCCACCTCGTGTCCGCCCGACCCGAACTGCCTGGCCAGCGTCACCACCGGATATGTCATGTCCATCCTCTCCTTTATAAAAAAAGGCGGGGCAGCACGCCGCCCCGCCGCAGACTGTTGAGTAAGTCGGCAGATTCACACAATGGGAGCGCTTCCGATCAGACGCCACATCGTCGTTTTTCTCAAAAGGCTTCCCCTTGGGGGGAAGCTGTCGCCGCCGGCGACTGATGAGGGGAGAGCTTCCGCACTGCACAAACCATCGTTTTTTCGGCAGGCCGAAACGGGGCGGCGCGCCGCCCCGCCGGCCGGTCTTCAGCCTTTGGCGAATTCCTGTCGCATCCGCACATACTGGCAGATCAGCTCTGCCGATTTCTCCACGCCCAGCTTCCCGCTGTCCAGGCACAGGTCGTAGTTTTCCAGCGCGCCCCAGTTGCGGTCGGTGGAGAAGTTGTAGTAGTTTGCGCGGGACTTGTCGGTCTTGCGGATCAGGACCCTCGCTTTGTCCTCCCGCAGGTTGTACAGCCGCACGATGCGGGCGGCGCGCACATCCATGTTCGCGTGGATGAACACGCTCACCAGCGCGGTGCTGTCGCGCAGGATATAGTCGGCGCAGCGGCCGATGATGACGCACGGCCCCTCCTGCGCGAACTGCCGGATGGTCTGCGCCTGCCACATGAACAGCCGGTCGCTGGTGGGCATGCTGTCGGTGTAGTGGCCGTAAAACAGCGGCGCGGCATAGCTGCCGCCCATCGACAGGCTGTACAGCAGGCTGGAGGTGGGCTTTTCGTCCATGTTCTCGAACACTTCCTGCACGATGCCGCTTTTCTTGGCGGCCCCGGCCAGGATCTCCTTGTCGTAAAACGCGATCCCCAGCTCTTTGGCCACCAGGGTGCCGATCTCGCGGCCTCCCGAACCGAACTGCCTTCCAATCGAAATCACCAGATTATCCGCCATGCTCCACACATCCTTTCCTCGCTGGCGTTCGCGGCCCGGAAACGGCCGCCGTCCACGGCTTTATTATACCGCTATGTCCACATTTTTTCAATACGAAAGTGGAAAACTTTTTATTGTTTGCACATTTTTCATCAGTCGATCACCGTGCTGGTGCGGCCGATGCCCACCGACGCGGCGGTGAGCTTTTTCCAGGTGTTGCAGCCCACGATGCCGTCCACCGCCAGGCTGACGTTGCTCTGGAAGGCACGGACCGCGCGCTCGGTGTTGCTGCCGAATTTGCCGTCCAGCGTGTTGGTGTTGTAGCCCAGGGCGTTCAGCGCGTCCTGCAGGATCAGCACATAGGTGGACACCGAGCCGCGGCGCAGGGTGGGATAGCCGGCGGTGGTGCCGGAGCAGGCGGGGGTGAAATAGCGGCGGTCGAAGTGCACCCAGGTGGGGGTCATCGACAACGGCTCCACATAGCCCCAGGCGCCGGTGTTGCTGGCGGCGTTCCAGATCTGGCGGCGGTTGGCGCTGGTGGTGTTCTGGCCCACGTCGAAGGCCACGCCGGCGTAGTGCTGACTGGCGGTGCCGTGGCCGCCCTCCCAGATGCGCTTGAAGGCGTACCCGATGTGGATGCCGCGGCCATAGCTGCGGCGGGTCATGTTCCAGGCCTCCATCGCGCGGATGGTGGTCCACAGAGTGGGCGACTTGCTGCTGCCGCGGAACTCGCGCAGGCGCATGGTGCTGCCGTAGACAAAGGGCATCACGTCGTTCTCGCTGAGCTGGTAGGTGAGCAGCTTGTTGGTATACTCATCGTATACGAATAATTTTGCCATATGAGTTCCCTCCTTCTCAAAATGCAAAGTGGAAAGTTATCCGGGCAGACCGGCGTTCTGGTCGGTGCGCCACAGGTCCACGATGGCGTCCCAGGTGGCGCGGTCCACCACGCCGGTCTGGGTCAGGCCCAGGCCGCGCTGGAACTCGGTGACGGCCTTCACCATCTGCTCGTCGTACACGCCGGTCTCGGGCACAAAGTACCCCTGACAGTACCGCTTGGCGATGTCGTTCATATAGGTCTGCAGCTGGCGCACCGGTTCGCCGGCGCTGCCCAGCAGCAGCACAAAGCCGGGATATTCGCCCTCCGCGGCGGCAGTCTGGATGGCGGGGCTGCCCGCCGCCAGGCTGAGGTAGACGATCACCATCGCGTTCCACACCGTCTCATCCACCACGCCGGTCACCGGCAGGCCGAAGGTGCGCTGGAAGCTCTCCACGCCGGCCTGGGTCTCGGGATCGTAGAGGCCAGTGAGATCGGCGCCCTGCACCGTTTCGTAGAAAAATCCGATGAACTGCAGCAGAAATTGCAGATAAACCACCCAGCGGCTCTCGCTGCCCAAGCTGAACACCTCACCCGGCCAGCGGTACAGCTGGAAGGACAGCGCCGGGCCGTCGGCGGTGCGCAGGCGCTGGTACTGGGCGTAGATGCTGTTCCAGGTGGCGGGGCCAACCACGCCGTCCACCGTCAGACCGAACAGCTGCTGATACGCCCGGACCGCCTCCGTGGTGGCGGGGCCGAAGACGCCGTCGAAGGCGATGGCCGGGATGGAGTCGTAGTAGGCGGACAGCAGGTACAGATAATACTGCACCTCGCGCACCGCCTTGCCGGTATCGCCCTGCCGCAGCGGGCTGCCGGGATAGGTGCCGGGCCGCTGGTCGGGGGCCATCAGATCGTTGGTGACGTCGGTGTAGACCTCATACAGCTTGTTCCAGGTCAGCTGGCCCACCACGCCGTCCACCGAAAGGCCGAAGAACTGCTGGAAGGCGCGCACGGCGTTTTCGGTGCCGCCGCCGAAGATGCCGTCCACCGCGATGACCGGGATGGTGGAATAGTTGGTGGCGGCCACCCGCAGATAAAACTGCACCAGACGCACGCTCTCCCCGCGGTCTCCGCGGCGCAGGGGCGTTCCGGGATAGCTTCCCGCACCACCGGAATCGAGATCTTCTTCGATAGAATTATACTGATTGTAGAGCGTGTTCCAGGTATCGCGCCCCACGATGCCGTCCACCGTCAGGCCGTATCTCTCCTGGAAGGCGCGCACAGCCGCCGTGGTGGCGGGACCAAAGATGCCATCCACATTCACGCTGGGGATGCTGCTGTCGAACTCGGACAGTTCGCTGAGCCAGAACTGGACCTGCTCCACCGCGGCGCCGGTGCTGCCTTCCCGCAGCGAGGTGCCGGGGTACACGCCGTCCACCGGCTCGCCGGTGTTGGCCTCGCCCTCGCTGGTCAGCTCGGCCAGGTCCTTCACGGCCACATAGATGTAGCTGATCTTGTACCAGGTGTTGCGCCCCACCACGCCGTCCACCGTCAGGCCGAACTGCTTCTGGAATTTCTTCACAACGTCGGCAGTGTTCTGGCCGTACACGCCGTCCACCGTCACGGTGCCGAAGGAGGGGTAGTCGCGCGCGATGCGGTTCAGCTGGCGCTGGATGGTGCGCACCGAGGTGCCGGTGCTGCCGATGCGCAGCGGCGTGCCGGGATAGCTTTCGGGGATCGACTGGATGCGGTTGGTGCGCACGATCTCGATGTTGTTGCCATAGTAGTATTGCAGGATCTGCAATGCGTTCATGCCGTTCTGTGCCAGCGTGACGGTGCCCCACTGCTTCATGCCGTTGCAGGTGACGCTCTTGCCGTCGCAGTACTCGGTGTAGTAGGGGTCGATGGTGCCGGGGCGGCGCACATAGGTGTTGAAGATGTCGTCGGTGATGCGGCGCATCACGTCAAAGACCTCGCGGCCGTGCACGTAATACTGGTCGTAGCTGGTGGAGTTGGTGATGTTGAAGTTATATCCCTTGCTGGGGTACCACTCGGTATACACGCGGTTCAGCGCCAGGCTGATCTGCGCGTGGATGTTGGCGCGCAGTGCCTGTTCCGGCCAGGGAAAACAGACGAAGCCCGCAAACTCCCCCCCTTCTTGACGGGAAACGGAGAACGGGATATGATGGTATTCGATGCAGCGCCGGCCGGGACCGGCACTGCGATCTCAACAGCAAGCGAGGGGAGATCCGGGATGAAAACGGGATTGATTCTGGAAGGCGGCGCCATGCGCGGGATGTTCACCGCCGGTGTGCTCGACGTGATGATGGAGAACGGCATCCGCTTCGACGGGGCCATCGGCGTGTCGGCGGGGGCGGTATTCGGCTGCAACTACAAGTCGGGGCAGATCGGCCGGGTGATCCGCTACAACAAGCGCTTCTGCGCCGACAAGCGGTATTGCAGCTTTGGTTCCTGGCTGAAAACCGGCGACCTGTACAACGTGGATTTCGACTATCGAGTGGTGCCCAGAGAGCTGGATGTGTTCGACCAGGACGCATACCGGAAAAACCCGATGGAGTTCTACGTGGTCGCCACCGACGCCCACACCGGCAAGGCGGTCTACCGGCGCCTCGACAACGGCGACGACCAGGACATCCTGTGGATGCGCGCGTCGGCCTCCATGCCGTTGCTGTCCCGCATGGTGGAGATCGACGGCGGCGCCTATTCGGACGGCGGCTCGGCCGATTCGGTGCCCCTGCGCTATTTTGAGGAAATCGGATACGACCGGAACGTCGTGCTCCTCACCCAGCCGCCGCATTTCCGCAAGGAAAAGAACAAGCTGCTGTGGCTGCTCAAGATCGGCCTGCGGAACTATCCGAACCTGTACCACGCGCTTGCCGTCCGCCATCTGCGCTACAACGAGACGATGGAGTACATCGAGCAGGCCGAAAAAGAAGGCCGGATCTTTGTGATCCGGCCTCCCGAAGCGCTGAAGATCGGCGCCGGCGAAAAAGACCCGGCCGAGCTGGAGCGCGTGTATCAAATTGGGCGCAAAGAGGGTGAGCGGTGTCTGGAGGGGGTCGCTATTTTCCTTGGTACCAATACGCATCTTAGCTTCCATAGATGATTGTATTAACCTTTCCCAAGGCAATAGCGTGTATTGGGAAAGAACTTCCAAATACGCATTTTATACTTTTTTAACTGGCGCAATATACTATTTTGCTTTTAATGATGCTTTCAGCTATTATTTAAGATGCAAAAGCTTCAGTATTTTCTGTACACGCCAATATTGCCGCATCCAAAAAGGGTATGCCATATCGTAGATATAACCATACTTTTTAATTGGCAAATCTATTTTTTTTCGATATTCGCGCAGAGCTTTTCGTAATTGTTTTTTTAAAATTGGATGATACGTTTCATAATATGGTGAAGATTTAGAAATATCCTTCAACATACCACATAGCACACCTAAATGAGATACTGCTGTCTTCTTCCATGCCTCATACAATTTTCGTTTTTCAAAATATTCAAATTGCTCTTTAACGGCCTGCAAATCATCTAATCTTTTGGGAGTCCAAGCAGAGCGCAGAATGCTTTGCTCACTTAAATAGTAATAATATAGTTTTTCATAGACAATCCCAATATATTCATTCTGAAAAATCAGTTTGTGCGTAGTAAATCTATCCTCGTGTATTCTATCAAAAGGAAATCGAATGTTTTCCCACTGTTTTTTGCGATATATCTTAGCCCAAGCAGAAATTGTATGAATTTTTGTTTGTTCAAGACTGTAAAAAAATTTCACAGACATTTTCTGCGGCGTACTTTCTTTATTAGTTGGTACATCCTCGCCTTCTTGAATTGCTTGAAATTCACAAGCACACAAATCAACTTGACATAAATCAGCAGCTTTATATAATTTTTCCAGATAGCGTTCGTGCACCCAATCATCGCTGTCAACAAATGTGATCCATTCGCTGTCCGAGTGTGCAAAGGCCCAATCAATGCCCGCATTACGCGCAGCAGAAAGTCCCCCATTTTTCTGATGAATCACATGCACTCGCTTATCCTGCGCAGCGTACTGGTCACAGATCGCAGGGCAGTTATCCGGGCTGCCATCATCCACAAGAATCAATTCAAAGTCTGTGAAAGTTTGCTGCAAAATGCTTTCCACACAACGGTGCAGGTACGGTTCTACATTGTATACAGGCACAATGACACTGATAGCTGGCAAAATATCACTTCCAATTCAAAATTTCCAGTATATCATTTGCAATTTTATCGTAGTATGGCATAAGATCACTATTGTCGTACTTGTGCGGTCCATCGGGAATTGAACGATACGTTTGTACAATTTGTTCAGGAGCATCCACAAAGCAAATATAATTCAAGTGCTTAATCCATTCATAGCAACCGTGTACCTTCGGGCTTTTGCTATCCACCACAATGCAAGGTGTTCCCGTAACAGCACAAAAAATCATACCGTGTAACCGATCCGTAATTACAAGTTGCGCTTTAGAGAACTCTTCAAATTTTTCTTGCAAGGCCGTTTCACGTTCAGTAACAGGTATATTATGTTCCGCAATCATATCTGTATCCCTAACTGCATTACCAAACAATTGTTCAGCTTGATTGCGTATTTGCTGTTCCTGTGTTTTGGTTCTGGTTTTTTCACAATCGTTTCGCAAACATAAAAGACACCCTTCGCGCTTTTGTTGCATATCACTTTTGTTAAGCGCCAGCACCATGTCCGGAACCAAATCTACATTTTTGTAGGCCTTCCTCATTATATCGTATGATATTTTTTCGCGAGCGTACAGATGCAAATTTTTATGCTTATTATAAATTTGTATAGACTTTTCAAATTCCTTTTGGCCATCTTGTGTAGAATGGTAAAAAATAGTATTCGGAAAACATATAATTGGTGATTGGGCATTCTTTAAAATCAACTGTCTAAAAATATCTTCTATCCCAAACCACAGTGTTCCCAGATTTCCTCCTCCATTTATCAATATGGGATACTTGTTAAAAAGCCCTAAAATATTATGTTGCTTTGCTTTATACAACTGAGCTCCGGTAATCTCTACATAATTAATTCCGCATTGTTTTAAAATGTTTGTTATTGAGAGCGCTATTGCGTGATCCCCCAAATTTCCATGCTCAGGCGTTAAAACCAAAAATACTGTTTTGGGATTTTTTTTTCGTTTTGCATAAAACTCTTTTAAAATAGTATTTTTTAATACATATCTTTCTTTTTGTTCATGCAAAAAACCATGAAAGCAACGCAACGGATATAAAATATCAGTAGGCATAGCGATCCTTTCTTTTTATTTAACTTCCAATTCAGGGAACATGATATATCCCCACCAACTATGATTCCAATTCATGCGGTTATTGTCGTTCAATGTCTGTACTTTTTCAAATGCAAAGCAGTCTTCCACAATATCATGCATTTGATTCATGCCAAATTCATTGACAGAATACGCTGTCAATTTGACTATATACTTACCCGGAGCAAGCCAATCCAATGCCAAAGATAGCGTTGTGGTATTTTCTCCTTCTGTGGCAACAATACACGGGCGCGATGAAGCCAATCCCACCGCATTCTTATCAGGCGACAAAACGGTCATTCTCATCGCCAGATTCGACATATTTTCCTTCGAATTGTAGTCTACCTTTACATGTATAGTATCTCCTGTCTGATATACAGGAAAATCCGTTCCTACAAATGTCACAGTATCAATATGTATTTTTTTATCTGTGAACTTCGACTTACGTTCTCCCGAACAATCGTTTACCACAGCCAGCGACTTGCTGCTATTCATATACATACTGATGGATTCTTCTACGCCACCTTCGAACACAACCTTGCCCTGGTTCAGTACCACACACCGGTCACACAGCTGCCGGATCGTATTCATATTATGGCTGACGTATAGCACAGTACGGCCTTGTTTTTTGGCGGCATCGCGCATTTTGTCCAGACATTTTTTCTGGAAAGCCATATCTCCCACAGCCAGCACTTCGTCCATAATCATAATTTCTGAATCCAGATGTGCTGCCACCGAGAAAGCCAGCTTTACATACATACCGGAGGAATACCGTTTTACAGGCGTGTCAATGAACTCCCGGACTTCGGAGAATTCAATAATGTCCTCCATTTTGGCGTCGATCTCGGCTTTTGTCATCCCCAGAATCGCACCGTTCATGTATACATTTTCGCGCCCGGTCATCTCCCCGTTAAATCCGGTGCCAACCTCCAGCATGGAGGCGATGCGCCCGTAGATATCGATCTCGCCGGCTGTCGGAGCAGTAACACGACTGAGCAGTTTCAGCAATGTACTTTTTCCAGCACCATTGCCACCTATAATTCCCAGCGCCTCGCCTTTATAAATAGTCAGGTCGATCCCGTTAAGCGCCATAAAGGTCTGTCCAATCAAACGCTGATCTGTACCGATTTTTGTATTGGGGTCTTCTTTATGGCGCACTCTGGCCCACCAGCTTTGGATATCCCCCTGCAGGGTACCGCCGCCAATCTGGCCCAGCTTATACATCTTTTTCACACCGGAAAGCTGCACGGCAACCTCGCGGTCTTCATTCTTGTTGCTCACAGTACTCCTCCTCACACAGTGTCCATAAAGGTCTTTTCCACCTTATTAAAAATCATCACGCCTACAATTACAAGTACAACTGTCAACAATGCAGAAAGGATAATATATCCCGGCATAATTGTGCCTTGGCCCAAAATTGCATAACGAAATACTTCAACCGGAGCTGTGACCGGATTGATCATCAGCAAGGCTCTGGCAAATTCATTTTCAAGCTGCGAAATAGGATACACAATGGGTGTAATATACATCCACAGCTGTACACCAAAAGTAACCAAAATGGCAAGGTCACGGTATTTTGTAGTAAGACTGGAAATAATAATACCACAGCCCAGTCCCAGCATTCCCAAATGAAGCAGGACAAAAGGAATCAAAAGGAACGCGGCCCAATTGGGATGTACGGCACCTGTTGCTACATAATACACAAGAAAAACAATCACCAGAATCATCTGTACAAAAAACTGGATTACTGCAGCCAACGCATTCGACAGCGGAATTGTTAACCGTGGAAAATAAACCTTTCCGAATACGTTTGCATTTGCTGTAAATGTGGTAGCATTTTTAGTCACACAAGTGGAGAAAAAGATCCAGATTGCATTGCTGCTCAGATAAAACAGAATCTGTGGAACACCCTCCGTGCCAATTCCCGCAATGCCGCCAAATACGAACGCATAAATGATACTGCTGATCAAAGGATTCAGAAAAATCCAGGCCGGTCCCAAAACTGTCTGCTTATATGTGAGTGTGAAAGTACGTTTTGTAAAAAGTACAATTAGATCCCGGTATTGCCAAACTTCTTTTAAATGCAATTCATACCACTTATGTCGTGAAGATATATGAGTATGATATTTTCCGTTCATCGCCATTTTTCTCCTTACATTTTTATTGTTGTGTCCGCTGTATATTGTCCACAAATTTCCTATCCCAGTCAATGCCGTATTTTACAGCTCTTGCCGGTACGCCTGCTATAACTACGTTGGGTTCGCTAATAGTTTTTGTCACTATACTTCCGGCTGCTATAACGGAATGGTCCGGCACAGAAACGCCCTTCATAATCATACTGCGCATTCCGATCCAGCAATGTTTTCCCACTGTGATATTTTGGGCATGATTTGTTCGACTCCCATTTTCATCTACAATACTGTGTGAGTCACTGGAACGGAATACAACATCGTTGGAAATCATACAATCTTCATCAACAAAGATCCTTGTCCCTTCATCAAGCTCAAATTGAACCATTTTATAATCGCGTCCATGCATCGTATTTCCTGCGGCAATGATGCAACTGTTCTTTGACTGTTCCATATGAATACCAGTCAACGTAACAGAGCAGTTTTTTCCAATTCGGATACAATTATCATTACCCCAAATAAATAAATTTACAAAACGCAGAGTCGATCCATCTTCCACAACAATCTGATTTCGACTGCCCTCTATATGAATGCTTTGTTGATTTGTCGTTCCGTACATCTGAACATCTGCGCCAAAAACAACCGTATTATCGTTACCGTTTACCCAGATTTGGTTTTCACGAACCCTATTATTTTTGACGAACTGTAGTTTATTTCCTACTCCTTGTAAATAGATCTTATTATGCAGAACTGACAGTTGATTTCCTAAATCAACCAAATTCCCTTTTTTAGAAATTCTATTATACAGATTCTGTAAGATCTGCACTAACAAGGGACATTTTTGAATCGCACACAAAATTTTAGTTCGCATTGTTTTCACTTGTCCTTATATTATCTATTTCACATGTAAGTTTAACAGACTTTCCCATTGTATATCGTTTTGTCCTTGGGCCGCATTGATTTCCCATAAACTTCCCTGCGATGTGCCGTAAATTGTAACTGGAAAAGCCCGCCAGGGATATAAAGCAGTTATCTTTGTATTCTTGCGTTTTCCCATATAGGTGAGCCACAAATCGTCTGCATAGGGGCAGATATCCTGTATTTTTTTCTTATCAAAAGCATCTTTATGCACAGTATGCGGCGGATAGAGCGAACCACTGCCCGAAAAAATCTGCAGCTCGTCCGAATGTTCAAGTTTTTCTGACAGCATCGGATTTCTCCATTGAGAAGGAAGTTTCCCCGGCACGATCACCTGACCTGTAATCGTACAAATATCTGCCGGATATTTATAGTGCAGCTTCATAAGTTTTTCGATGGTATCAAACGGATATATCATGTCATCATCCAGCAATACCACCAAATCATCCGGATGCTCCTGCATCGTATAAAAATACTTTTTGTGGCTGCGCAGATCATCGCAAAAGCGAATCGTCAATCCTCTCTTCTGCAAAAAAAGCAGCGAGTCCGGCAGACTTTCCAACCCGTCAAACTGCGATTCAGCCAGCCACAGAAGAATCTTGTCCGGTTTTACAGTTTGCCGCAGAATGGATTCGATCGTAATCCACAGCGTGTCGATTCGGCCTGGAAATGACGTAAGAGACACAATAATTTTTTGTTCTCGCTCTTTTTTGTTTAGCCCAAACTTTTGAGAGGGATGTTTTCTCCAACTCTTTACTACAAAAATATTATAATATGCTTCGATATATCCAAGCACAAATCGAATTGCCTTTTCAAGAATACCCTCTGCATTTCCCGCTTGTTCTCTGTGTTTTTTCCGCTTTCGCTGCAGGAAAAAATATATTTTGTATATGAACGAATACATAAAATATTCTCTCCTTATCTCTGCCAGCTAACCTTCTCTCCCAGCACAGTCAAACTCCTCTTTTCGGCAACCATCACCCGATCTGAAACATCTCTTGTCACCAATGTATTGGCTGCAATTACTGCACCCGCTCCAACTTCAGTCCCTTTCAGAATCATTGCATTTGAAGCAATCCATACATGATCCTGAATACAAACCGGCTTGGAAGGAGAACTATCGTTATTGATCTTATGGAAATCACTATCGTAAATCACGACATTCCTTCCAATCATAACGTCCTGTCCTATTGTTATCTTTTGTGCCGCAATCAGGACGGAAAAGCTATTCATAGAAAAATATCCGGTTTCAAGAACAGCGTTTTGCAGAACTTCTATCGTTGCCCCATACGAAATCAAGCATCTCCCGTTCGCATTCCAATGTGCACCTGTACGAAGACGGATATATGTTTCTGCTTTAGAACCCCGCAATTTATTGGTTCCGATTTGGACATTCTCTTCTCCAACTACGATTTGAGAGTCCGGTTCCAAATTGATGACAGCACCTTTATAGGGAATAATTTTCCCTTTTCCGCACCGCTGAACATTTTTGCAAAAATAGTTCAGATATAGATATCGGAGAATATGAACCTGACAAGCCTGCTTATAAATATCACGCATTTTAAGTAGTATCATTGTTTTCTTCTCCCAGCTTTTCTATTATTGGATCATCTTTTTCCAAAAAAGCAAATATTCCCTTATCGTCACCTTACCATACTGTCTCATTTCTCTGATACATGTTTTCATCATCTGCTTATTGTTCTCTTCCACAGCATAATAAAATTTCTGACGGGCACAGTTTTCACGGACCAGTTTTACAAAATACTCCTGATTGCACAAACTGTATTGCAGTGCATGAAGCAGAATATCCGTAAAATCATCCCAGCGCACATACATTTGTGCATAGGTTCTCTTTTTTCGGGAATGGCTTTGCCCCTGCTCATATATCCAGTATAGATCTTCGTCAAGGTATCCACACAAAGAATAACTTGCTGCCGGAACCAGCAACTGCCAATTCTGTCCAGCTCTGGATATGTATATATCGCGATCGGGATAACAGCGAAGGAACAATTTTCGGGAAATCATATAGCATCCGCATCCGCCATATTCATTCACTAACAGCAAGTCCTCAAAAATATTCTCTTTTTTTTCATGCCGTTTTGTTAACGCCCTTTTTTTCTCTCCCGTAATTTCATCAATAAACAAGGCATTGCTGCGAACCATCTCCACATCCGGGTTTTCCAAAAGAAATTCCACTTTCTTCTCAATACAGTCCGGCGTCATCACATCGTCGGAATCCGGCCAAGTCAAGTATTCTCCCGTAAACAGCTTCAAGCCCCGGTTGAGCGCGGCAGCCTGTCCTGCATTTTCCTGATATTCGTATATATAACGAATGCCTTTCTGCTCCAATCTTTCGCGGTAGGATAAAGCAATCTCTTCGGTGTGATCTGTGGAGCCATCATTGATAAAGATCAGTTCCAGCGGAGAATATGTTTGCGCCAAAATGCAGTCGAAATAGCGTTTTACAAAACGCTCTCCGTTATAGCAGGGCGTAATGATGCTTACTAACGGCCGATTCATTTCAGACATTTCTCTTTTATCCTCTCTAATCTCCCAAATATTTTCCAATACAATATCACAAACTCGGGATTTTTATAAAACAGCCATAACAAAAATTTTGTGTCTGACGGGTAGGAACTTTCATAGTTTTTCTTATAGTGTTTCCTAAACATTGCGTGAATAAAAGCCTGTGCTTTTTTATCATGCAGAATATCTCTCACACGGGAATATTCCCAAATCAGTGAGTGCAGCAGCTCGTCATACTGTCTTTTTTCCAAATCCAGCAGATTTCTATCATGAAAAAATTGAATACGCTCCTCCAATGCCCCCAGATAATCCAGCTTTTTCAAGTGAAACGCATGGTTCATAATGCTGTTTGGACGCTGATAATAATACGCCATCGGCCAATCCACCACAGCGATTGTCGCGCACTTGGCAATCAGCTTGTGTGTAGTATAAATATCTTCAAATATTTTTCCGTCCGGGTATTCGATCCCTTCAAACAGTTCCCGCTTGTAAAGTTTGATCCAGGGAACCACATATCTGAGTTTGTTGTGATCATCCAAATAAATTCGGTGCAGAACTTCATTGGGACCGACCGTTCTAATTCCCCCTCGAAAAGGCGCAAACGCATATTGTTCTTCTTTGCCGCGCACAAAATCGCAAACCGCCATATCTGCTTGTTTTTCAGCCAGAGCATCATGCAGAACTTCGATCATGTCCGGCGCGATATAATCATCGCTGTCCACCATAACAATGTATGCACCATGCGAAGAGCGGACACCCACATTCCGCGCAGAACTCACACCTTTGCCGGCGTTCACAATCAGCGATATTCTTGGGTCCTGTGCCATATACCGCTTACAAATATCTACAGTTCTGTCTGTGGACCCATCGTCCACCAGAATGATCTCCAGATTCTGATAGCTCTGCCGCAAGATAGAATCCAAACATCTGGGCAAGTATTTTTCAATGTTATAAATCGGAACAATAACACTGATCAGTTCCATCTGTTTCACACCTTCATATCGTGTTTATGGCTTCTGTAAGAGCATAGGCTTTCTGCATATAATCCGGCATGATATGTTCCAAGTGCTTGCGGATCTCTGCTTCGTGTTCCTGCAGCCAGCAAAATGCCTGCCGAATCCGATCCGGATGATCGATGCTTTGGACCGGCACCACATAATTTTCATCTGTGCCAAACAAGTCTGTCGCAATTCCTCTTGACTTTACCGAATATCCCAAAACAAGCGTAGGCACACCCGTTGAATACGCCGCAATCGTGGCATGGGTCCGGGCTCCGATAAAAAAGCGGCACCTGGAAATAAAGCCTTTCAGCTGCATGCAATTGCAATCGTCTATCACCGCTATCCGTTCATTCACGCCGAACGAATCCGCCAGCTGTCTGAGCGCACTCCTGTCATCGTTGTCATCCCACACAACATGCGGGATCAGCGCGATCGTATAATCTGTTTGATCCAGTATATACCTCATCAGACGCGTAAAGTTTTCCAAAACGATACCGCTTTGTTTCTCCTTGCGCAAAACCAGCGGACTGATATTTATACCCACAACATTCTCCGTATGAAACCCATCCGGGAACGGCAGCATCTCTTTGGGCAACGTAAACGCAGAATCCGGGATCAGCTTCACATTTTTAATGCCCGCATCAAGCAGGAATTGATAGGTCAAGGACTCTCGGGCTGTGATCAGGTCGTAAGTTTTCATATCCTCCACAAACGCCGGGTCCGCAAACAGCTCTTTCTCCAGAGAGCAGCCTACCAATACGCTTTTATGTCCTGCTGCAATCATCCGATGCAAACGGATAAACTTGGGATAATCTTCATAGCAGTAGATATCTCCTCCTATGGATATTTCCACGGCATCGGAAGGCATTTTTTGAATAGCAGCTCGATATGGCAATATATCCATGCCAAAATAATCGCCTTTTATTTTCAGGTTCAAATAAGCTTTGAGAAAATCGGCCGACACTTTGGAATAACTGCTGCAAGCCGGCCACACTGCAGCAAGCTTGTCCACACCATATTTCCTGTCCTGATCCGGGGCTTCACTGTAGATTGCCGTTACCTTTTGCAGAAGACCAGCTACGGTGCGCACTAAAGCCTCACAGCCATGATTTCCACTTCCGCCATGATTGTAGATAATATATTCCAACATATTTATCTGCACTTCCTGTAAATTTTTCTAAAAAAATTCCGCGTTAAAAATAATCTTTCCACCCAGAGGCTTTTCTTTTTTGAAAAAGCCAACAACACAACTTTTTCAAATTTATCGTTACTATGTCGATATTGCTCTGCACATTTCAAATGCAGCGGCTCACACAATAATTCTTCACAGATTCCGCGAAGATTTTCACCGCGCTCACTGGCATCGAATAAAATATAATAAATGTAGTCCGCAATCTTACCTTCCAATATTTCATGATATTTCTGATACATCCCAGACTGGATGAACCATTTTCGAATATTTTTCTGGATTTGCAGTTGATGGTGATAGTTTATATTCGCATTTAAAAGATAGTTTTCATCTGTCTGAAGATAACAGAAACTATTTCCCTGCCAAAACGCCGCTCTTTCTACACCACAATACAGGTGAACATAAAAATCCAAGTCTTCTGCCAGCGTAACGCCGCGCGGAAAAATGGCTTTGGTTTTTTTCAACAGGTCTTGTTTGAAAAGTTTATTTGAGATATATCCGAAAAAGCCATTCTTATATTGGTACTGTATAAACAGGTTACACAGCTGTTCCTGATTCACCAATTCATTCACAGCAACATTCTTTTCCGACAGCACATTTCCTGATGGGTCCACCATTGCAAACCCAGAAAAAACAATGTCTGCCTTCTGCGTTTCTCCCAGTTCATACGCGGCAGAAAGATAATGCGGCAGAATGGTATCATCGCCATCCAGAAATTGTATCCATGCGCCCGCTGCCATCTGCATGCCAATATTTCTGGCCTGAGAAACGCCGCCGTTCTGAACCGATATCACTCGAATCCGTTTGTCCCTTGATGCATATTCCTCTGCGATTGCACCGCTGGAATCTGTTGATCCATCGTTTATCACAATGAGTTCATAGTCCTGAAAAGACTGTGCAAGGACCGAATCCAATGTTTTTCGGAGGTATTTTTCTTTATTATATACCGGCATGAGAATTGAAACTTTGGGCAAAGCATTCACCTCCAAAGGACAATCGCCAGCGGCCAGGCCATTCTGTTCTTCATCATAAACAACTGCAGCCGGAGTTTGGCAGAGACACTGGGAAGCTCAAAATTCCTCATTGCATCCACGAACACAGGTGTATGCAACACCTTTTTCGTCCGCGTTACCGCATCCAACAAATTGGCTGCATTTTTGCATTCCATCCCCACAACATTGCAGGCGTAATACAAAATATGCAATTGGATCTGCCTCGAAAAATCGAAGTCCTTTTTTTCCAAAAAATATTCCCGCAAATATTCATTCATGCGGCAATAGATCTCCCAGGCGCCTGCGCGATAGCTGGTGGTGATGCTGTCAGCGTTCTGATAATAGTGATACAGCGCTTCGCCCTTTATATAGTAAAATCGCCGCGCATGATATCCCACATAGGCGCTGAAAAGATTATCTTCAGACCATTTCACATCCTCGGCAAACACGATTTTATTGTTTTGCAGGAATTCTCGATTATACAGGCAATGCCACACAGACAATAACGGCCCATAGTCCACATTCTCTCCCATAATCAGAACGGGAAAAATCCGATCTCGAATATCCTTTTTTTCATAGAAACCGCCGCTCAGGGATTTTGTAACGAGAGAGGTTGCGCCGTCTGACAATATGCGTCGATAATCGCACATGACAAAATCCGCGGCATATTGCTCGGCTTTTTGCACCAGTTTTTCATACATGTCAAGTTCAACATCATCGTCCGAATCCACAAACCCGACATATTTCCCGGTGGCTATGCAAAGTCCCGCATTTCGCGCGCTGCTGAGTCCTCCATTTTCTTTATGTACAACATGGACTCGGCTGTCTTCTGCTGCCAACTGGTCGCACAGCTCCGGGCAGTTATCCGGCGAACCGTCATCGACCAGAATTATTTCGATATCGTGTAGTGTCTGCCGCATAAGAGTCTCAACACAGCGCCGCAGATATTTTTCAACTTTGTATACAGGGACTACAATACTAACAGCCGGCATCGAAAATACTCCTTTTCCGATCATTTGATTTTACTTCTCAATTGATTCATCCTGTCTTTTCCAAGCACCGGCCCGATAACATGTTTTATCATTTTCTTGGCACGGGTAGTCCAAGGCATCCAAGAGACAAAGAACAGATGCTCACAAATTGTATTTTGGGTTGTGTGATGAATGCAGTTGCTGTAATCATACGGAGAAAAATACTCCTGCGGATATACCACAATTCCGTCGGAAAGCTCTTGCTTTTTATCATTCCGTATCAGTCCGCGCTCTGTCATCATCTGCGTCAGTTTGGAAACATTCGTTCCCAGAATGATATTTCCGTCGGCGTCAAAAAAAGGCAAGTCTGCATATGCATCATAGAACTGTTTCATCAGCGGATGCCCCTGTTCAGCAGCCATGAAACTCGTAGCTACATAGTTCTCCTCTTCAAATCCCAGTACACACCTGTTATCCAGCACAGAGTCAAAGGATTTATACACCATTACATCGGTGTCAAGATAAATTCCTCCGCATTCGTAAAGAGCCTTCACTCGCGCCACATCGCTCACAAAAGCGTATTTTTTGGCGGCGAATGCCTCCTTCGTATAACGAAGTGCATTTATATCAAAATTTTCCGCATTCCACTCTCGAACATCGTAGTCTGGAAGAACTTTTTTCCAACTTTCAATACACCTTTTCACTTTGTTCGGCTTTTCTCCTCCAAACCAGCAATAATGTATGATTTTAGGAATCATTTCAATCCTCCATCAATGCATAGAGCTTTTCAATCTGCGTTCGTCCGGAATAGTCCGTCAAATATGTATTGCCGATGAGTTTCTGGCGCAGCTGTTTATCCTTTAAGGCGGCGGCAATTTCATGGGCACATTCTGCATTTTCGAGCGGCACGATCAAGCCATCGATCCCCTCGCGCAGCTGGCTCTGTGCAGTTGGATAAGCGGTGATTATCACAGGCTTATGCAGCGCCAATGCTTCAGAAACAGTGACCGCTTTGCCTTCAAAACGAGACGGCTGGATATACCAATCGCAGGCCCGAATATAGGGATAGGGATTTTCCTTTTTTCCGAGAATAACCACATATGTTTCCATATTGTGGAGCTTGATCTGTTCCCGGATACGCCCTTCATCGTTTCCAAATCCAATCAAATACCAGATAACATCTATCCCTTCCTGACGGATTCTGCGGCATATGTCGGGGACATTATCAAAATTCTTTTGGTAACAAAACCTCCCTATGGAAAGCAACGCAATCTGATCGCTCTTTTTATCCGGAAATACTACATCTTCCTCATCAGCCTGATACAAGATACTATCAATTGGAATCGGATTTTCTATTTGCACCAGCTTATGTGCAAGCGACGGAAACGCCTCTGCAAAGGCCTTGGAACACAGCGCGGAAATCGAAACAATATAGTCATACGCGTCCCACATCTTGCGTTCGGAAGGCGTATCGATCTGAATCGTCGAATAATCCGTATGAATCCATGCGATCTTCGTTTTGGCTGTGACCTTATCCGCCACAAAATAGTGGGGCGTCAAAAAACTGATTGCCAAATCATACTTTTTGCCCGGATTGATTTTTGGCAGGAACCAGCGAGTAAATTTGTGGCTGTATTCGATTCCAACCGCACTGTTTGGCCCATATTTATGCCATCTGCTATAAATATTCGCCGCTGTCTTTCCCAAGACCCGTGCTGCCGCTATCACAAAATGCCGCTTTTTTGTAACGCTTTTAACCGGACATGCCAGCATTGTATATCCTTCAATCGTGGGCAGAAGATTTATGCTGTCCGGAATGTATGGCAAAAGCTCGCCTTCATGGCGGAACAGAAAAAGATCCACCTCATATTTTTCCTGATCGATTCCTTCCAACAGGCCCAGCAAAGCTCTCTCGGCGCCGCCGATGTGCATAAAATGGGATACAATCAATATCTTCTTTCTCTTCATAACCACTCACTATTAGTCAGCAATTAAACGCGGAAATTGACATAGCCATCCACAGCATTTTCTTTGCTATGAATACCACCAGGGTTTCCTACCACTACCGATTCCTTCCGCTCCAATTCAGCCTGCTTTCTTCCTGATCCAATACGTCAAAAGCCACCCTGCCGGCGTGCAAAGAACCGTGAGCAATTTTTTCGGTGATTCCTTGATATAGTTTTTGTTCCTGCTGATCTGGCTGCTGGAGCAGTAGTGGATACAATCCATCACCAGCCGTTTTGCAGACTGCGGATACTGCATATTCACCTTTCTTAAAAAGGCAAATCCTTTTGGATTGTTCAAATATTGCCGGAACATCGTACCGGTGGACCCATCCGGCTGGTACTCTACTTCGCACAACACTTCGTCCAATACTGCCAGTTTGTACTTCTGGTCAATTAAGGTGTATTTATAAACAAGACCAACATACTTTTCTCCCTCGAAGACAGGATACGTCGGCACACTGTTTATCACATCTGTGCGGTACACAAGCTTTTTATCTCCTGCGCCCCCTCCGGCATAATATCCTCCCAACGTGGTGTCTGCAAGATTCGGTGGAAATCCTGTACCGATTATTTTTCCTGTATCCATATCCGCATCAAGGCCAATCAAACCCGCATAGCCTTTTTCCCGAACCTTTTCCCATGCCGCTTTGATTTTCCGCACAGCGCCTTCTGCCAGGCAGTCATCCGAATCGATACAAACATTCAATTCCGTATCAATGACCTCGTATGCTGCATTGTGCGCTGTGTGCATACCGCCATTTTCTTTATATAAATAGCGGATCTCAAATTCAGTTTCCTGACTTTGCCACGCTTTAACTCTGTCTGCGGTCTCGTCTGTCGACCCATCATCCACGATCAGCCAAACAAAATCCTTGCAGTCTTGCCGGCGCAGGCTTTCGTATGTACGTGCAAGCGTATGTGCACGGTTATATGCCGGAGTGAAAATCGTAAGAAAAGGCATTGTTACACCCCTTGCTCAAGATAAAATCTCTCTAATTTTTTCGCAGCATCCGTAATTTCATACCCGTGGTTTCTGATCTCGCCTGTATGGTCTGTACGGGTATACTTTGCTTGTTCTATGATGTGAGCCGCCCACTCTGCCGGGGAATCCGCAAGTGATTTACTTGTGACCAATCCCAAAGATACAACGCACTCTCTCGAAATCGTATCCGAAATTATACAGCGCAAGCCCGCCGCCTGCGCCTCGATCAACGTTACCGGCAGGCCTTCGTACAATGATGGAAATACAAACACATCCATAGCCTGCATCAAATCTGAAACATCCGAGCGAACCCCGGCAAATGTTATCTTATTTTCAATTCCGCAGGCGATTGCCTTTTCGCGGATACTCTGTATCCCGTCACCGTCACCAACCAGCAGCAACTGTGCGTTTGGATCTCTTTTGGCAATCTCATGAAATACATCGATCAGAAATTCATGATTCTTTTGCGGGTTGAATCTTCCCACATGCCCTACCACCAACTTTTCCGTCAAGTTCAGTTGCCTGCGCACTTGATCCGATACCTTCGGGGAATATATATACGATGCCGTATCGACGGCATTTGCAAGGATTGTATAAGGCAACCCGTTAAACATCCATTCGCCTGCCTGTTTACCGCAAGCAAAAAGATGCGTTGCGTAGCGGGGAATTTTTTTCATATAGTATCGCTTAATCAGATATTTTAAATTTTTGTCCTGATTACTATTGTGGCTGTGCGCGATCCGAACCGGGATACCGCATTCTTTCGCACATTGCAGTGCCACTGAACTCAGGCAATCCTGATGCACATGTACAATGCTGTACTCCGGATGCGCGCGAAAAAATTCCTTCAGCCGCTTCCGATAGCTGAGGCTCCAGGGAATCAGGCGCGGCATGTGATAGATCCTCCCGCCCAGCGACAAAATCTCTGCATCGTAATCCGCCTCAAAATCACGGTGGACCAAGAAATCAAATTGAACCTTATCACGGTCTATGTGGCGGTAATAATTCATCAGCATCGTCTCCAGCCCGCCGCGGCCCATATATGTTACAACGTGCAGAATCTGTATAGCCATTTTGTCTCCTTTTTAGAACAGTCCCCAGGTAAGATGCATCTGGTAGTAATAAAACACCAGATATCCTCCTATCATACACAGCTGCACGATCTTGGCAGACTTATCTGTAAACATGTGTTTGATCAGCCAGGGCAGCGATATATACCCGTACAGGGAGAAGTAGATCGGCAGACGGCCGATAAAAATTCCGCTGGTGAACATCGATACAATATACAGGCCCATCGATACGATGGACATATTCACGCAAATATTGATAACCGGATCATTCTTGTAGCGCACATACCGAATTCCAACAAGCGAAAGCAGCGCCGGCATACTGTATACCAGCACGCGCAGAAAATTCGTGCCGTCGTCGTTCCACTCCTGCCAGTCAGACACTACGTTTTTGTATTGCGTTTCCGCAAGCATGGCATCCAGAACACCCGTAAAACGGTCGATAAACAAAACCGCGATGATACTGGCAGCAATAAAGAAGATGGTTTTCTTATTCCACGCTTTCCCCTGCACAATAAAAATAAACGGAATCACCAGGAGCGCACTCTGGTGAAACAGCGATGCAATCAAAATGCCGATAATGGCAGGAACGTATTTTTTCTTTAAGATAAACGGAAAGCATGCCACGGTGATTGCCACTGCAGTGAATTGGCGCATACCGTTGAAGATCCAGGAAAAAAAGTCGGACGATGCAATAAAAAGGAAAAATACCGTAACAAATGCCGGTGCATATTTTCGGAAAATCCTGAAAATCAAAAAGCACTGAATCGCTGCAACAATAAAGAAATAAACCGCTACACGATCACCAATCAGACATTTTATAAGCGCCGAAACATAATAGAATCCCTGGTCCTTTTGCACAGTGGAAATATATTCGCTCAACCCGGACAACCGACTGGGCATTTCTGCGTATGCTTCGATATACATTACAGTATCGCCTGCTTCCGCTCCTCGCACGCTCGCAAAGTACACCAGCGGCAGCACAGCCATCACGGCAAACCACGGCGCAACGCGCTCGGCCTGGCGGCCGTTCACCAGCTCAACGCGGCGCACGCCGGGCATGACAAAATACAGAACCGCCAGAACACCGGTCCACAGTAAGATCAGAACGTAATTGTTTGAGAGCATGTAGTTTCTCCTTTTGAGGTTCCTCCGCTTTCCGGGCGGGATGTCGTGGGTGCACAGCGGCAGCTACCGCACGCAGCGTTCGGTATATTCCAGCCGCGCTGCCTGTGCGTGTGCTGCAAAATCTATGACACAGATACAGATATCCTATTTTTTTATTATACCACTCGCATCCCTGTTTGCCAAACTTCTTTCTACAATTTTCGCACGAAAACATTGTGCACAAATATTCCTGATTTTAGGGATTTCCACGAGAAAATCTTCGTATTCTGATGTCTTTTTTCCAGCGTCTGATCCGTCGCGCAAAAGGTGACAAATTCTTTACATTTTTCTGCAAAACGATCCCGTTTCAACCCGTTCCCGATCTGCCTGCTGCTCCCGCCAAACCCTTGCGTCTGCATCAAAAACAAAGTATAATAATTTTACACCGAAAGGCAGAGGGTCTCTTCCCGCAAAGAGGCCCCTCTGCCTTTCTATGCGAATTTTGAAAAGACAGGATGGTGGAGCATACTATATGAAACCGAATTCGACCTCGCTCACCGAAGGCAGCGTCATCCAGAAGATGCTGCTGTTCGCCATCCCCATCTTTTTCAGCAACTTGTTCCAGCAGCTGTACAACGCGGTGGACTCGCTGATCGTGGGCAACTTTCTGGGACCGGACGCACTGGCGGCGGTCAGCTCGTCGGGCAACCTCATCATGCTGATGGTGGGATTCATCAACGGCATCTCGCTGGGTGCCGGCGTGCTGGTGGCGCGCTTTTTCGGTGCCGAGGACCACGAAAACCTCCGCCGCGCCATCCACACCACGGTGGCGCTGGGCATTGCCGCAGGTGCGGTGCTCACCGTTGCGGGCGTGGTGCTCACCCCCCAGATTCTGCGTCTGATGGGAACCCCCGAGCAGGTGCTGCCCAACTCCATCCTGTATTTCCGGATCTACTTCCTCGGTTCGCTGGCGGTGGTGCTGTACAACATGGGCGCCGGCATTTTGCAGTCGGCGGGCGACAGCCGCAGCCCGATGAAATACCTCATCATCTCCTCGCTGGTGAACGTCGTGCTCGACCTTGTATTCGTTTCTGTGGTGAATCTGGGGGTGGCAGGCGCTGCGCTGGCCACCATCTTCAGCCAGGTGATGAGCGCCTTCCTGTGTTTCCGGCGTCTGTCCCGCACGCAGGAATGCTACCGCGTGTGCTGGCGGCAGGTGAAATTTGATCTGCCGATGCTGCGCCAGGTGGTGACGCTGGGCATTCCGTCCGGCGTGCAGAACTCGGTGATTGCACTGGCCAACGTGATCGTACAGAGCAACATCAACGCCTTCGGCGCGGCGGCGATGGCAGGCTGCGGCGCCTACAGCAAGGTGGAGGGCTTCGCGTTTCTGCCCATCACCTGCTTTGCAATGGCGCTGGCCACCTTTGTCAGCCAGAACATCGGCGCGGGACGGTACGACCGTGTGAAAGCCGGCATGAAGTTCGGCCTGATCGCCAGTCCGCTGCTGGCCGAGGCGGTGGGACTGGTGGTATTCACCTTTGCGCCGCTGCTTATCCGTGCCTTCAACGACGATCCCGCCGTGATGGTGTTCGGCGTCAACGACGCCCGCACCGTGTCGCTGTTCTATTTTCTGCTGGCCTTCTCGCATTGCTGCGCCGGCATCCTGCGCGGCATGGGACGCCCGGTCATCCCGATGGCCATCATGCTGGCGGTGTGGTGCGCGCTGCGCATCGCCTACATCACGGTGACGGTGCACTTCATCCCCAACATCCGGGTGGTCTATCTGGCCTATCCCATCACCTGGGCCATCAGCTCGGTGCTGTTCGCGCTGTGTCTGACCAGGCTGCAGTTCCCGCCCATGACCGGCAAGCCGCACCATCCGCACGGAGCATAAGAAAAGCAGGCAAATATACAATTTGTATACTTGCCTGTTTTTTATTTTATCGGTAAAATTCACGCCCGGCCGCGCGGACGAACCTCCCAGAAGGCCAGCGCCGCCGCCGCGGCCACATTCAGCGAGTCCACCCCGTGCGACATCGGAATACGCACGGTATACTCACAGTGGGCCACCGTGTCGTCCCGCAGACCGTCCCCCTCCGCGCCCAGCACCAGCGCCAGACGTTCGGCCGCCGCCAGACGGGGGTCCTCGATGCTCACCGAGTCGTCCTTCAGGGCCAGCGCGGCGGTCTGGAACCCCACGTCCCGCAGCTGCTGCATCCCCTGCGCCGGCCAGCCGGTCTCGATCCAGGCCCAGGGGATCTGGAACACGGTGCCCATGCTCACCCGCACGGCGCGGCGGCAGAGCGGGTCGCAGCAGGTGGAGGTGAGCAGCACGCCGTCCATCCCCAGCGCCGCCGCCGAACGGAAGATCGCCCCCACGTTGGTGGCGTCCACCACTCCTTCCAGCACCGCGATGCGTCTGGCGCCGGCACACACCTGCTGCACCGTCCGGGCAGCGGGGCGGCGCATGGCGCACAGCACCCCCCGGGTGAGGGCATAGCCGGTCAGCTGGGCCAGCACCTCGCGCGGCCCTGTGTACACCGGCACCCCCGGGCAGCGGCGGAGCAGCTCCGCCGCCGGTCCCAGCGCCTTCTCCTTCTCCATCAGAAACGCCAGCGGCCGGCAGCCCGCGTCCAGCGCCGTGCCGATCACCTTGGTGCTCTCGGCGATGAAAATGCCCTTGTCGGGTTCCTTGCGGCTGCGCAGCTGCGTTTCGGTCAGCCGCGCGAACACGTCCAGCTCAGGGCGCGAAATATCCTCGATCTCGATCCAATCCTGCATACCGTTCTCCTTCTTTGCGCGAAACTGCGATGGTTTTATTGTACCACACAAACGCCGTTTGGCAAACCATGTCCCCTTGACAGACGCTGCCGCAGGGTGTATAACTGAAATGCATCTGAATACAAAAACGGGAGCTTGTGTTACAGGCTGAGAGTAAGGTAAAACCTTAGACCGATCACCTGATTTGGATAATGCCAACGTAGGGAAGACAACACGTCATACGTGCGCGGAGGCCGTCCGGTTGGGTGGTCTCCGCTTTTTTGTTTGGATGCAGCGGCAGGCCGGGGGCACCACTCTCTGCCGCTTTACAAAAATAATGCGGTAAAAGGAGAAAAAGCAATGAAAACAGCATTATCAATCGCTGGCAGCGACTGCAGCGGAGGCGCCGGGATCCAGGCAGATCTGAAAACAATGACCATGAACGGTGTATATGCCATGAGCGCCATCACCGCGCTCACCGCACAGAACACCACCGGTGTGGCGGCCATCCTGGAATCGGACCCGGACTTCCTTGCCAAGCAGATCGACGCGGTGTTCACCGACATCCGCCCCGACGCCGTGAAGATCGGCATGGTTTCCAGCGTACCTCTGATCGAGGTGATTGCCGACCGTCTGCGCTTTTACAAGGCCGAGAACATCGTGGTGGACCCCGTGATGGTGGCCACCAGCGGCTCGGCACTGATTGAGAATGATGCGGTGCAGGCGCTGAAAGAACAGCTGCTGCCGCTGGCGACTGTCGTCACCCCCAACATCCCGGAGGCCGAGGTGCTGTCCGGCATGACCATCCATACCGCCGAGGAGATGGAGCAGGCGGCACGGCAGATCAGCGAGACATACGGCTGCGCCGTTCTGTGCAAGGGCGGCCACAGCATCAACGACGCCAACGACCTGCTGGTGGCAAACGGCGAGGCGAAATGGTTCCTCGGCAAACGCATCGACAACCCCAACACCCACGGCACCGGCTGCACCCTGTCCAGCGCGATCGCCGCGAACCTGGCCAAGGGCAAGCCGCTGGACGAGGCGGTGCAGCGGGCCAAGGAGTATATCTCCGGCGCGCTGGCGGACATGCTGGACCTGGGGCAGGGCAGCGGCCCGATGAACCATGCCTTTGCCCTGCGGGGAGGGTTTGCCGAATGATCACCAACCTCATCGCTGTGGTGTTTGCGGTGGGATACCTGGGCGCCACCCTGTGGCTCTGCCGGGGATTCCGGTTCACCGTGCGGGCGCTGTGTCTGGGCGCCATCGCCATCGCCGCCACCTGTGTGCTGTCTCTCATCTATATCCCGCTGCCCACCGGCGCCAGCATCACCGCCGGGTCCTGGCTGCCGCTGATCCTGCTGGCGCTGACCTACGACAAGCGTCTGGCGATGCTGGCCGGCATGGTGTGCGGCGCGCTGGCTCCGTTTCTGCTGCCGGGCTGGTCGCTGGTGCACTGGGCGCAGTTTTTCCTCGAATACCTCACCATCTTTTCCTGTCTGGGATACGCCGCTATCTTCGGCACCCAGACCAAACAGCAGATCGCCGCGGGCATTGTGCTGGCGGTGGTGCTGCGCATCGCCGCGCAGACGATCAGCGGCGCGGTCTTTTTCGGGCAGTACGCCTGGGACGGATGGGGCGCATGGGGCTACAGCATCGTGTTCCACCTCAGCGGCAAGATCCCCGAAGGCATCATCACCCTGCTGCTGGCGCTGAAAATGCCGCTGCGCCGCCTCTCCGCCCTTGCACAGAAAGGAACGGTACAATGAACTTTGTCGAACAATGCATCCGGGACAGCCTGCCCATCTGGGAGCAGTGCCTGCACAGCGAATTCCTCACCCGCCTGAAGGACGGCACCCTCTCGGAGGACTGCCTGAAAGGGTATATCGTAGACGACAGCCTCTATCTCTGGCAGTACGCCAAGGTGTTCGCCTGGGGCATCCTGCACGCGCAGGACACCGACGCGCTGCGCACCTTCTATTCCTTCCTCGCCTTTGTCAACGAGGGGGAGGGCGCCACGCGGGTGCAGTACCTGAAGCGGTACGGCCTCACCGACGAGCAGATCCAGCGCCTGCCCCAGCGCCCGCAGAACAAGGCCTATACCGACTACATGCTCGCCGCCGCCCGGGAGGGGATTCCCGAGTGCATGATGGCCAGCCTGCCCTGCACGCTGAGCTACGGGTGGATCTTCCGCCGTCTGCTGGAGCGCGCGCCCGTGGTGCGGGATACCGTATACTGGCCGCTGGTGCGGGACTACGCCGACGACAGCTACGACGAGATCTGCCGGCGGTGGATCGACTTCGGCAACAGGGTCTGCGAGGGTCTGCCCGAAGCGCGCCTTGCGCGCTGCATGGAGATCTTCCGGGAGTGTTCCCGGCTGGAGCTGGGCTTCTGGGAGATGAGCTGCACCCCGCGGGAGGATCTTCCCCCGCACAACTGACAAAAGGAGGTCCGGCGCCGGGACATACAACAGGCGGGTGCAAGGGGAGCGCCTTGTGCCGAAGAGAGCATGCGATGGGAACCCGTGTTTCGGGGTGAGAGGAGACAATCGAGTCTTGACCGTGCGAGGGCGCTGCCCTCGTAAAAAACACAATGAAAAGAGTTGTATCCAATATGAATCGTTCCGATCGTTCCAAAAGGCTTCTTCGCATGGTCTTTCTCGCCATGATGGTGGCGGTGGGCGTGGTCATCTCGCCCATCCTGCGGGTGGAGGGCATGTGCCCCACCGCGCACTTCATCAACATCGTGTGTTCGGTGATGCTGGGCCCGTGGTACTCGCTGCTGTGCGCCACCCTCATCGGCATCATCCGCATGAGCACGATGGGCATCCCGCCGCTGGCGCTGACCGGCGCTGTGTTCGGCGCGTTTTTGTCCGGCGTGCTCTACCGCGCGTCGAAGGGCAAGCTGCTGTTCGCCGTACTCGGCGAGGTGGTGGGCACCGGCATCATCGGGGCCATCGTCTCCTATCCGGTGATGGCCCTGCTGATGAACCGCAGCGGCCTGACCTGGCTGTTCTATGTGCCGTCCTTCCTGATCGCCACCCTGATGGGCGGCTCGGTAGCCTTTGTTTTCCTGCGCCAGCTCTGCCGCAACGGGGTGCTGCCCCGCTTCCAGGCCGCGCTGGGCACCCAGAGCTATGCCGAGAGCACCTCGCCCCTCTCCAGCGCCGCTGCCATTGCCGCGTTGGGTGTGGTGCTGTGCATCGTGGTGAAGGTGCTGGACGGCGCGCTGCACCCGGAGGCACCGGCTTGGGGCATGGTGTCGAACGGCATCGCCGCGGCGGGCGTGCTGGCCGCCCTTTGCTATTTCGTTTTCCAATCTGTGAGAAAGAGAACCGAAGCACATGACTGACCACATTTCCCCCATCCTGCACCGGCTGCACGCCGAAGCGCCGCTGGTGCACGCCATCACCAACCCCATCTCGATCACCCAGTGCGCCAACGCGGTGCTGGCGCTGGGCGCGCGCCCCATCATGGCCGAGCACCCGCGCGAGGCAGCGCAGATCACCCGCACCGCCGCCGCGCTGCTGCTGAACCTGGGCAACATCACCGACGTGCGGATGGAGGCGATGGCGCTGTCCGCCCGCGCCGCCCGGGAACAGAAGATCCCCGCCGTGCTGGACGCGGTGGGGGCAGCCTGCTCCGATCTGCGCCGGGCATACGCCCTGTCGCTGCTGGAACGCACCCCGCCCGCCGTCATCAAGGGCAACTATCCCGAGATCCGGGCGCTGGTCTGCCCCGACTACACCGCCTCGGGGGTGGACGGCGACGCCCGCCTGACACTGGAAGCGGCCGCCGTCGCCGCGGCCGAGCTTGCCCGCCGGTACGGCGCGGTGGTGCTGGCCAGCGGCAAGGCGGACATCGTCACCGACGGCTCCCGCACCGTTCTGGTGCACAACGGCACACCGCAGTTGGGGCAGATCACCGGCACCGGCTGTATGCTGGGGGCGGTGTGCGCCTGCTGTCTGGCGGCGGCGCCCGCCTTCGAGGCCGCGGTGTCCGCCTGTGTGCTACTGGGCGTGGCAGGCGAGCGCGCCGAAACACCGCGCGGCAGCGGCACCTTTTTTGTCCGCCTGATGGACGAGCTGTCCACGCTGGACGGCCGCACCGTCTTTTCATCCCAGCATACGGAGGAATACCATCTTGAAAACGCTTGACACCACCCTCTATCTCGTCACCGACAGCACCGGCCTGACCGAGCCGGAGTTCCTCGCCCGCACCGAACAGGCGCTGCAGGGCGGCGTGACCCTGCTGCAGATCCGGGAAAAGGAGCGCAGCACCCGCGAATACATCCATCTGGCCGCCCGGGTGCACGAGCTGGCCAAACGCTACAACGTGCCGCTGCTGGTGGACGACCGGGTGGACGTGGCGCTGGCGGTGGACGCCGAAGGCGTGCACGTGGGCCAGACCGACATGCCGGTGGACATCGCCCGCCGCCTGCTGGGGCCGGACAAGATCGTGGGCGCCACCGCCAAGACGGTGCCCCAGGCGCTGGAGGCCTGGCAGCAGGGCGCCGACTATCTGGGCGTGGGCGCCATCTACCCCACCACCACCAAGGTGGTGACGGTCATCACCTCCACCGAGACGCTGGCCGACATCTGCGCGGCGGTTCCCATCCCGGTGAACGCCATCGGCGGGCTGAACCACAGCAACCTGGGCGTGCTGAAAGGCACCGGCATCAAAGGTATCTGTGTGGTGTCCGCCATCATGAAGGCTGCCGACCCCAAAGCCGCCGCGCAGCAGCTGCGCGAGGCCTTCCGGGGGCTGTGAAATCCGGGATATAGCAGGAAAACAGGCCGCCGGCTGTACGCGCTGTACCGCCGGCGGCCTGCGGCTTTATGCTTTTTTCAGCGGCTGCAAAGGAGAAAGTATTGATACAGATTAAAAAGTATTGAAATGAGCAACAGGATGGCCAGGACAGGAACCCTGCCATCGGTCTGCCGCGCGGGCTTTTGGGCAGGGGGGGAAATCTCTGGACGGAAAGAAGCTGTATGCACTGGTGGCTCCAGACGGGGAGGAGCAGACACCTTTGTATACGGTTCGTCAGAAATAGTTTCTCCCGGTTTGGGCAGGGAAAATCTGTCTGCGGAAAAAGTGCGGTCGTAATATTTCATAAACCACACCGCCAGTATGTAGGCGCTGCGCAGCAGACCGCACGCCGCGCCTGCCGTCACATTTCCCCGGCCATGGCTGACTGCGTTGCGCGCCATGCGGATCTGGTGGAGCGCCTCCACAATTGTGCTCGGCAGCACGCCCTTTCTTTCCAGCAGGACAATGCGGTTGAACTGGTTGTCCTCGTCCAGGACAAGGCGCTCCGAGGACAAAATCTCCCCTGTCACCGCTTCGGCAAAGCGCCCCAGCTCGATGACAGATGTGGCGGGGGAATCATATAAATGACGTTCTGCCGACATACAGATCTCGCACAAAGAAGGCCAGTATTTGTTCAAGAACAGAAAATTCGATTCCATACAGATCTTCCTTCCGCAAAGCGCATATTGTTTTTTCGGAAACCATGATAGCACATCTCGTCACGCAAGTACAGACAGATCCGCAAACTCAGAACGCCATCCGTTCCCAGCCCTCGCCCGCGATGGGACCAAGCCCCAGCATCTCGCGGCCCAGATTCACATAATAGCGGTAGTTCTCGAGCGACACCCCGTTCGGGATGCGGTGGTCGAGGCCGAAGATCGCGCCGCCGCCCCGCATGGCGGGGGAGAGCTTGTATTCCAGCTCGGCGCGGATGGCTTCTTTGTCTTTGCGCAGCGCGAATTTGTCGATGCCGCCCTTCACGCACAGACGGCTGCCGTATTTCCGGCGCACCTGCACGATGTCCATCCCGGCCGCCGGTTCAAAGGGGTGCATGCAGTTGATTCCGGTGGCGAGGATATCGTCCAGGATGGGGTCCATGTTGCCGTCGCTGTCCAGCGAAAACAGCTTTGCGCCGTATGCCCGGGCGCACTGCCACACCCGCATGTAGTAGGGGCGCATGAATTCGCGCACCTGCGCCGGGCCGAACAGCGGCCCCGACTTCCCCGCCATATCCTCGTGCACGAACAGACAGTCGATTGGCACCTCTGCGCCCACCCGCTCGATCACCTGCACACACAGCTCCGTGATCGTGTGGAGGATGTCGTGCACAAGCTCCGGCTCCTCATAGCAGGCCACGCACAGCTCCTCCTCGCCCATCAGCACGCGCGGCTCGTCGAACCCGCCGGGGATCTCCAGGATGGTGAGATACCCTTTGTCCCGCAGCGCCTTCTGCTGCCGCAGGCGTTCGGCGTCTATCCGCTGCTCAGAAAAAACGTACCAGTGTTTGATTTTCTCCCAGTCCTCGGCGGAGTGCACCGGGTATTCCAGCGGCAGCGGGATGGTGGCGCTCTGCTTGCACAGCTTGGCTTTGCAGCCGAAGGCGTCCCGCAGGACGGTGTGCTCCGGCGTGTCCTCCAGCACCTGCGGCTCGATGCCGGTGACCGCCTTGCAGTTTCCCGCCAGAAAGGTCTTGAGCACATAGTCCCAGTCGAAGGCGGTCATGGCGATCTCCTTTTCGCTCGCACCCTGCCTGCGCCACTCGGCTTCCAGCGGCGCCAGCGGCCCGAACAGCTCGCAGAACATCTCGCGTCCGGTGTCCTCAAACAGGCTGTGGGCGATGTATCGTTCACGGTTCCAGATCATGGCAGTCGGCTCCTTGTGTTTTTTCTTCAGTATAGCATCTCCCGCCCGCAATTCCATGCACAGGTGCTTACAAGCTGGACAATCTTCCGGCATAATTTATACAAGGCTATATCGGAAAGGATGAGGAATATGGAGCCGTCTTTTGCCGTGCAGCTGGACTATCTTGTTCACCGCGTCACCCACTGCGGGTGGACCATCGGGCCGCGCACCATCGACAACTTCGAGCTGGTGCTGGTGACGGCCGGAGAGGGCCGTATCGCCTGGGACGACCGCACCTTCACCGCTCGCGCAGGGGATTTTATCTGCTTTGTGCCGGGGGTGCGGCACCGGCTGTGGGTGGACAGTGAACCCTGCATGGAGTTTTACGGCCTGCACTTCACCCCGTTGGGCGGGTTCGAGCCGCCCGCGCTGCCGCGCTTTGTGTCGCTGCCCAGCCCGCACCGTCTCCAGCCGCTGTTCCGGCAGCTGCTGGAGGATTACCGCGACCCACCCTATCTGTACAAATGGAAACAGGACCTGCTGGTGCAGCAGATCCTGTACGAAGCGGCGGTGCAGGTGCACCAGGCCGACTGCCCCGCCGAGACGCTGCGCATCCAAAAGGTCGTGCAGCAGATCCGGCAGGACCCCTGCCGCCCCTGGTCCCTCGACGAGCTGTGCGCCGCGGCCCATCTGAAAAAGTCCGCCTTTCTGGAGGCGTTCCGGCGGGTGACCGGTGTCAGCCCGGGGCAGTACCGGATGCATCTGCGGCTGGAGCGCGCCCGCGACCTGCTGCTGGACACCGACCTTCCGGTGGCGCAGGTGGCGGCGTGCGGCTTTTCCGACCCGTTTTATTTCAGTCGCTGTTTTTCGCGGCATTTTTCGGTATCGCCCAGCCGCTGGCGTGCCGAGCATCTGTGACTTATTCCTGCAGGAACTGCCGCGCCCGTTCCCGCAGACGCTGCAGCGGCGCGGCATATGCCTCCTCGTGCAGCACGCTGCGGGTTTCGCCCGGGTCGGCGGCAAGGTCAAACAGCAGCTCGCTGCCGTCGGGATAGAGGTGGTATTTCAGCGCGTCCTGTTTCACCATCAGGTTGTCGTCCCACTCGGAGAAGGTCTCGTTGTTCCACTGCGCGGCGTTTCCTTCCAGCAGCGGCACCAGACTGCGGCTGGCGATGTCCGCCGGCGCCTGCACCCCGCACAGCTCGCACAATGTGGCGTACAGGTCCACGAGGTTCACGTTTTGCTGCACGCGGCGGGGAGCGAAGCGCTTGGGGAACCGGATGAACAGCGGCACCCGCGCGCTGCCCTCGAAGAATTTCTGCTTTTCCCAGACGCCGTGCTCGCCCAGCAGCTCGCCGTGGTCGCTGGTGTAGACGATGATCCAGTCGTCCAGGTCCTGCCCGGCCTGCTCCAGCTCGTGCAGGATCTCGCCGAACTGCCGGTCGATGGTTTCGATGTTGGCATAGTAGGCCGCCATCGCGCGGCGGGCTTCCCGCTCGGTCACCTGCTCGCCGATCACCACCGGACCGTCGTTGGGGCATTTGCCCAAGAACGGATGCGGGAAGGGAGTTTTGTTGGGATAGGGCTGCACCCGGTTGAGGTAGTAGTCAAACAGGTCCTGCTGTGCAATGTAGGGATAGTGCGGGTTCAGCAGGCCCAGATACAACAGCACCGGCTGGTTGGGGTCGGCGCGATCGTAGTAGCTGTCCACAAACTGCTCGTAGATGCCGTCCTTCAGTCCCTGCACCGCCAGACGGTCGCGCCGTGCATAGGCGCTGTCGCCGGGACCGGCGCGGAGAATCTCGCGGCTTTCGCTCCACTTGCGTCCGGGCACCGGCGGAGCCAGCGCGGGCGCGGGACCGGGCGTGAAGAACCGGCGGTCGATCTCGCAGTCGCCCGCGATGCGCACCTGCCAGCCCTGCATCTGGTCCATGCCGTGGTGGTGCAGCTTGCCGGAGGCAACCGTGCGGTAACCCGTTTCGGTGAAGCGGCGGGCAAAGGTGTTGCTCTGCGGGGGCAGATCGTCCTCAAACCGCATCACCCCGCACTGGTGCGGGTATTTCCCCACCGCCATGCACTGCCGTGCCGGCACACACACCGGGCCGGGCGAATAGGCGTTGTCGAACACCACCGCATCCTGTGCCAGACGGTCGAGGTTGGGGGTGCGCACGATGGGGTTGCCGGCAAATCCGCTGACGTCGAACCGGTGTTCGTCGCTCATCAGAAACAACACATTGGGATAGCTTTTCATCAAAACTGCCTCCTTTGTCCGCTCGCAAAACAGGCGGGGGCAGCCGATGCCGTCCCCGCCGGGCGCTGTTTTGATTATACCACAAAAATGTGTGCTGTCACCGCTTGGCGGCACATTCGCGCAGAATGCGCAGCGCGGTTTTCAGCTTGCCGGTGTTGCCCGACAAGGTGTAGACGTCGCGGAAGATCACCTCCACGTTCAGGTCGCGGGTGACGTCCATCGTCTTCTGCATATAGGCGCGGAAAGCGTCCTCGTCCAGCTGCTCGCCCACGCCCAGGAAGTTGGCGCTGGGCTTGCGGGAATAGATGATATTTTTGCCCTTCAGCTGCTCGGCGATGGAGGCCTCGTCGCACCAGGCCGAGATGGACAGCTTGCGGATGTTGCCGATCTGGTCCAGCCCGCCGGTAAAGATGCCGTGCACCGGCTCGCAGCAGCCGTAGTAGACGAGTCCCGCCTGGGCGCACAGCTCCTTATAGTAGGGCAGCACGAACTCCTCGAACATCTCACGCGAGATGCCCACCGATTCCTGCGAATTGATATTCAGCCACAGATCGCGCATTTTGATATCGGTCTTGCCGCGGCGCAGGTTGGTGTTTTTCTTTTCGGAGGCAGGCAGCAGATTGGTATAGCCGAAATTGCTGGACCCGGCGTAGTGGCTGCCCCAGTTGGGGGTGAGGATGCCCTCCTCTTCCTCCCAGCGGATGCAGCGGATGAGGTCGTCGGTGATGAACCGCATCAGCTGGTGCAGCTCGTCGGGGGTGTCGTACATGGACACGAAGTAGTTCTCCATACCCATCAGGTCTACCACCTTCTGGGTGGGCATCACATGCCACAGCAGGCTCTGGTTCTCGATCTCCACCGGCAGGATGTCGCCGAAGATGTCCTCGGCCAGATTCGCCTGCGCACGGGCGGCGGGCAGGTTGTGGGAGAAGGTGGAGGGCTTGAGCAGCTCGAGATCGGTCTCCAGGTCCTGCAGCGGGTGCTTGTACTGGTAGGCCGCGCTGGAGGTGTCGGAGGAGGTCTCTTTCTCCTTTTTCAGCCCGAATTCCTCCACCTGTACCTGCAGCGGCACACGGTGGGCGGCGGGAATCACTCGGTCGTCGCCGATCAGCTCCGCCGGTACCAGATGGAACAGCAGCCGCTCCTCGATGGCGCGGGCGTCGGGGTCGGTGCAGCGCAGGGCGGGACAGATTTCCTTCCAGAAGGTCTCGATCTCAATCACCGCCAGCGGGTCGCCGCTTTGCAGGGCGTTGTGGGCGGTCCAGCGTTTTTCCAGTTCCCGGTTGCGGTCGCTCTCGGCCAGTTCCTTCTGGCGCGCGGCCAGTGTGCGCAGATATTCGCGTTCTTTTGCAGAAATCATTGTACATCCTCCTTATAGGCAGCCTCCCAGCAATAGGGAGAGAAATTGTATACCTTCACCTGTTTGTCCAGCGGGCGCAGCGGTGTGACTGTATCACCATCCAGCACGAACACCGGCATGGAATCCCAGTGATAGCTGGCGTCCACCGCGTTTTCCTCGCCGGTCCAGGCCAGGTCCCGCCCGAAGCGGACCCGGTCCTTGCGGCCCAGAATCTGATAGGCCGACCGGCTGAAATAGTCCTGAATGGCCCAGCGCTCTCCCTGCTCCATCCACACACAGTTGGGTGCCAGCACTACGCTGCACTCGGTCTGTGGGGCAAAGAAGCGGTCCCAGAAAGCTTTGTCCGGAGCGGGTGCTGTCTGGGCGGCGCAGAGAAAATCATGGCTCTGCCAGGCGGTGCAGGGAACGGCGTCGGCCTCGGTGTTCCAGCCGGTGGCCGCGCACAGAAAGCCCCGCTCGGTCTGGTAGCGGTACATGGTGTCTTCCAGCTCCTGCGCAAAGGCGGTCAGCTCGGCATCACCGGAGAGGGCGGCGCACTCCCGCACCGCCAGCAGGGTCAGGCCGTTGCCCTGCACCTGCATCGGCTGGGTCAGGCGGCCCCAGCTGCCGTCCGTGCGGGAATAGTAGGCGCGGTGCACCCGGCGGCATCCCCGCTCGTCTACAAAGCTGCTGCGCGCCACATGCCGGGACAGGCGCAGCGCGGCATCCAGCCAGCGCTTTTCCCCGTACTGCCGCCAGGCAAGACAGAGCGGCGCGATCATCAGGCCGTAGTACTCGGCCGGTTCCAGCAGATACTGGTCCTTTCCCTCCAGCGCACGCAGGGTGCCGTCGCAGTCGGCGTCCGGCACGCCCGGCAGATGGAAGTGCTCCACCATGAAGTCGAGGTCCTCGCGGGCGATCTGCTCATAGCAGTCCTCCCCGAAGGCGGGCTTCACCAAGAGCCTTGCCCAGATGCGGGCATAGTCCTGGTTGCAGCAGGCCTGTTTCCCGGCCCGTCCGCCGCCGTAGTGCAGACCGCCCTCGTCCAGCGCGCGGTGCACCGACCGGCGCGCCGCCTCGATGGTGTCGGGATGCAGAAACGCCTTGCCGTGGCACACCGCCAGCGCCAGCGACAGCGCCGGGACCATGTTGTGGATCAGGCCGGTTTTGGCCAGCTCGCCGGTCTGGAAGCCGATGTGATTGTATTCGCCGTCCGGGCGCATATCCTGGGCCTGGTGGCGCATCATCCGCTCCAGCAATTCGGCGCCGCGCGCATCGTACCCTTTTTCCAGCAGCATCGCCAGCGCGGGCAGCATCGGGGCGGCGAAGGTGGAGTGTCCGCTGGTGTAATCGGCCCAGCGGATGGGGTTGTCCCCCCACACCGAGTGATTGTGAAAGCCGTAGATGGCGCCGTCCGGCTGCACCCAGCTGTACAGCCAATTGCCCAGCGCCGCGAGATCAAACTGTTCCATCGTGTGTCCTCTCTTTACCAGGGCAGGATGCCGGTGCCCAGCTGCCGCGCCAGCAGCTCTATCAGGTAGTAGTCGCCAAAGCTGGTGTAGCTGTCGTTTCCGTTCTGGCACCGCAGCAGGCCGGCGCAGGTTTCGTCGGTGTTCATATACTGCCCGGTCAGCGTGCGGGTGACGGCATCCACATAACGGCGCATGGGTTCGTTTTCCTCCTGTGTCAGAAATTCCAGCATGCCGCAGGCCATGATGGCGGCGGCGGAGGTGTCCACGTTGCGGGTGCGGTTGGCGGGGTCGGTGACGTCCCAGTAGGGCCATTCGGTCTGGCGGCCGCACTGACGGGCGGGCTGGTCGGCAGGCAGGCGGAAATCCCACACAGGCACGCCGTTTTCCCCGCACTGGTCCAGATAGCAGGCGGCCAGCTTTTCCGCCGCGTCGCGGTAGCGCACCTGCCCGGTATACCGCCAGGCCACCGAGAAGCCATACACCGCCCAGGCGGTGCCGCGCGCCCAGTGAGAACCCACCGAATAGCCGCAGTCGTTGAACTCGCCCACCGACTCGCCGGTGTCAGGATCGAACCGCCAGGCGTGGCAGACGCTGCCGTCCGGGCGGATGAAGTGGCGCAGGGTGGTGTCGGCGTGGGCAATGGCCACCTCGGTGAAGAAGGGGTCGCCCGTCTCCTTTCCGGCCCAGAACAGCAGCGGGATGTTCATCATGCAGTCGATGATGGCAAGGCCGCGGCTGTTGGCAAAGAAGTTGTCCTTGCGCAGCTGGTCGTCGATGTAGGCGGGGATGCTGTCGTCCATCCGTCCCCAGGCGCGGATATACCGGCCGTTGGGCACAAAACGGTGGGCCAGCACCTCGGCCGCCCGCACCGAGAGCGCCTTCATCCGTGCGTCGCCGGTGAGGCGGTAGGCCATCGTGCTGTACAGGTTGTACATAAAGCCCAGATCGTGCATGGTGTCCTGGGGGGTGTCGAACACCTTGGCACGGTAGGGCTCATACAGGCTTTCCACCCAGCGCACCAGCGAAAAATCGCCGGTGTGCTCGGCGGCCAGCATCGCCATGCCGGTGAAAAAGCTGGGCGTCCAGCAGAAGATGTGCTCCACCGGGCGCAGACTGTCGCGGGCGGGGGCGAAGTAGTTTCCGTCCATCTGGCCGGGAAATTCCCGCAGATCCTGCCCGATCACACGGGCGTTGGCCGCCGCCTTGCGGCAGGCGGCAGTATAGGCTGCAAGCAGCGCTGAGCGTTCCATACGGTACCTCGTTTCTTATGCAAAATCCTTCATATTGATGGTGCGGCCGGTCACGCGGGACTCCTCGGCCGCCAGCGCGATGCGGTGGCTCTCCACCGAGGCGTCCACTCCGGTGCCGCCCGCATAGACGCCGCCGGTGCGCATTTGGCGCACGACATCTTCCATAAAGCCCTTGTCGCCGCCGGAATGTCCCTCCAGACCGCCATCCAGATGGTAGACCTGGGTGTCGCCGTCGGCAAAACGGACCACGCGGATCTTGTTCTCTTCCACGTCGCCGGTGATCTGGCCGTGGGTGCCCATGATCTTCACGGTGCGGCTGCCCTCCCAGGTGAAGGCGCACATGGTGAAGGAGGCGGTGATGCCGTTGTCAAACTCCAGATTCACCACCTGGTGGTCCACAACGTTGTTGTCGCAGTGGTAGACGCAGCGTCCGTAGGGACCGCGGCGCAGTGCCTCGCGCACCGCCTCGTCGGTGTCGTCGAGGCTGACAACCTTGCGGATGACCGGCACATGTACGCCGGTGTCCCGCAGATAGATGTGCTCGGCGTTGTAGGGGCAGCTGTCGGCGGCGGGACAGCCGTCCAGACAGTAGTCGGGGGCACCGGCGGGGGCGTTTTCCGGCTTGAAATGACCCAGACTGCCGAAGGACGACACCTTCGCGCAGTGGCTGCCCGCCATCCACAGCAGGATGTCCATGTCGTGGCAGGACTTCTGCAGGATCATGGGACTGGTCTCGTCCTCCCGCCGCCAGTTGCCGCGCACAAAGCTGTGCGCCTGGTGCCAGTAGGCGACGTTCTCGATCTGCTGGATGCTCTGCACCTGTCCGATCACACCGGAGTCCAGAATCTCCTTCACCTTGCTGAAGAAGGGGGTGTAGCGCAGCACATGGCAGACGGTCACCAGACGACCGGTGCTGTGGGCGCGCTCACACAGGGCGGCCAGCTCGGCAGTGCTGCGGCTGATCGGCTTTTCCAGCACTACATGATATCCCGCATCCAGGGCCGCCAGTGCCGGGGCGATGTGCTGGTTGTCCTGGGTGCAGACAAAGGCGCAGTCGGCCATGCAGGGACGCGACAGCAGCTCGCGCCAGTCCTCCACCGCGTTTTCCGGGGAAATGCCGTGGTCGCGGCAGAACTCGGCGCGACGGGCGGCGTCCGGCTCGGCCACCGCCACAAATTCAATTTCCTCCGGGTGCCGTAGCGCATAGGCGCCGTATACCTGCGCGCCGCGCTGTCCCGCCCCCAGCAGGATGGCTTTCACTGTTTGTTCCATGATGGTTTTCCTCTCTTTGCAGATCTGTCAGATGGCCTTCCATTCTGCCTGGTTTTCATTTTCCTGCAGGCAGACCGTTTTTTCTCCGTGCGCAAACTCCCATCCGCCCGCACAGGGACGGATCTCCACCTGCATCGTCTTTTCAATGCACAGCGCCGTCAGCAGACGACCGGCGCGCGCGGCGGTATAGGGGGCACACAGCTGCCACACCGGGCGGTGTTCGCCGTCCTGCAGATCGCGGACATAGGGCGCGCTCCACTGCCAGTTCAGCGGCACCACCCGCAGGGTGACATCCCCCACACGGGCGACGGCCTGGCCGTTTTCCAGCTTCCATTCGCCGAAGCAGTTCAGCAGGAATTCCACATGGTCGGCCTGGCCCAGCGTGAAGGTATCCTCCACCACCGCAAGCTCGGCAAAGGCGGACAGCATCCGCCGCTGCACGCTCTTGTAGACGCCGTCGCTCCAGGCAGCGGTGTCATCGCTGGCAAAATCAATCGCCCCTTCGTACTCGGTGGCGTTCAGCACAGTGCCGCCCCGCTCATTTCGTCCCTGCACCGACAGCACACCGTCGGCGCGCATCGGGTACAGAAGGCTGTGGCTGCGCGCGTGGCGCAGATAGAACAGCTCCGACTCGAAATAGTTCGCCGAGCCGCAGTCGGGGCAGAGGGTGTATCCCCCCGCCTCCAGCAGCAGGCTGCCCTTGTCGGCGTGGAAATGGGTGGGATAGGTGGGACCGGTGCACAGGTGCACCCGGGTGGTCAGATCCTGGCCGGTGCGCAGCGAACCGAGCTGTCCGGTCACCGGGAAGATGCGGCAGATATGGTCCCCGCCGCTGACCCGGCCGTCCGGCAGCGGACAGGCGATGAGGGCGAAGGTGTCCTTGTCCATCTCGCCCTGTGCCAGCAGGCGCTCGTAGAGGTCCTTCCAGGCTGTGTCGCCGGTGAACTGGAAGAAGCTGCCCGCCAGCGCACAGCTGACATGGGTGCGGGGATGGGCGTCGTTGACCGGATGCAGCACGGTGGAGTCGTCCTCCATCGACAGCATCGACAGCTCAAACGCGCCGGTTCCGGCGAAGATGTCGCGGTAGAAGGTGAAGGGCTGGCCGTGCATCCGGGCCAGCGCATAGAAGGCGGGCAGCACCTCGTTGAAGGTGAACATCCAGTATCCCGGGCCTTCCAGCACGCCGCCGTCGGCCTGCACATAATTGTTGATCATCTCTTTCAGGTCCGCCTCCGACTGCTCCAGGTCGCGGGTATAGCGCGGATACCGCGGCAGCAGCGCCAGCTGGGCAAACACCCGCCCGTAGCTGAAGACGATGCCCTGGTTCATGTGGCGGATGTACTCCACCCGGCGGAAATCCGATTCGATGCGCGGCAGGCCCTTCATGGCCAGCGCGTCCCGCAGGATCTGCTTGGCAAAGGGGGTCAGCAGCTGGCCGCACCAGTCCAGCACCAGCGCCACCGTCTTGCAGTAGATGGTTTCGGTGAAGCTGCGGTGATGCCAGGTGGCGCCGGGCAGCACCCCCATCGGAGACTCGCACCAGTATTCGCAGTGCGCCAACGACAGGGCATGCCGCGCCGCCATCCGCAGCATCTCCACATTCCCTTCCACCATGCCCACAAAGGCCAGATTCTCGATGGCGGTGTGCATGCCGCAGGCATTCTGGGACAGATCCGGTGCCCATGCCTTGTCCCGGCTGCGGTTCCAGCGCCGGTCGTAGTGGGGCACGAAGCGGCCGATATAGCTCTCGGGACAGATGGCCATATCCCGCCGTGCCTGCTGCTTTTTCTGCTGATACACCGCCGCAAAGGGAGGCTTTGTCAGCTTCTCACGCAGGACAGGCAGGTCTTCTGCGCCCAGCAGGATGCCGATGTCCGGCACCGGGCTGGCGGGAGGATTCTCCGCAAAGCAGCCGGGCCAGTCGGCGGGGTACTGCGGTTTGCGTGACAGCATCTGTTCCAGCCGTCCGCTGTGGGCAAGGCCCAGCCAGCACAGGTTCCCCTCGATGCCGTCCGTCCGGCTGGCGACGGTGATGGTCAGCGCGGTCATCCGCGCGCCCTCAAAGCGCGCGGTGTATTCGTCGCTGGTGCCGGTGCCCGGCACGCCGTCCAGCAGCCGCCGGACGGTGCCGTCGATCTCGGCGTCCACCCACAGGCGGAAATCCTTCGGCAGGCTGCCGAACAGGATGAAGGTGTCGTAATCGGTCAGATCGATGTCGCAGCGGCGCCGCAGCTGCAGCACCGGCTTGTCCGCCACCGTGCGGTCCACGCACAGGTTGGCAAACGCCCACGCCTGCTCGGCGCGCGCCACCGCTCCGTTTAGCGGCTGTACCTCGTATTCGTCCAGCACGCGGTAGCGGGGATCGAGGTCTTCGTAATCGCTGGTGCCGCCGTCGAAAAACGGCTCGATGATGGCTTCCGCCTCGTTGATCTCGATGATTTTCATAGTGCGTCCTCCTGCCTTTTCCGGCAGTTTCCTGCAAAAAGGGCAGGTGCAAGTCTCCTCGCACCTGCCCGCTTTCCGGTTATGGTATGGATGGTATGGTTCAGGCTTTGCTGGCCAGGAACTCGTCCACCTGGCTCTGCAGCTCGGCGGTGACCTTCTCCAGACCGGCCTTGTTCAGCTTGTCCATCATTTCGGGGATCACGGTGTTGTAATCCTGCAGGCCGTAGTAGAGGATGTCCTTGTACTCCAGCCAGATGGCCTCGCAGGTAGCCATCTCGGTCTCGATGGGGGTGCGGTCAGGCACAAAGCCAAACAGGGGATCCAGAGCGGCTTCCTCGTTGCCCTTCATGGTCTCCTCCCACACGCCTTCGACGTCGGCCTCGGTCAGGTAGGCGTTGAACTGGTTGCCCAGCATCCAGGCGCTGGCAGTCCAGCAGTCGGGCAGCTTCTTCACGCGGCCGTCCACCATCTCGTAGTCCTGCCCTTCCAGACCGTAGAACAGCATGTTGGAAACTTCCACATTGCCGAAGATGTAGTCGTAGAGCTGGATGGCCTTTTCGGGATGCTCAGAGTTCACGTTGACAGCGGTCAGGGTGCTCTGTACGGCCATGGTGTTGATCACGCCGTCGCTGAGGGGGAAGGATACCCACTCGTTGCCATAGGTGGCCAGCAGAGAGGCATCGTTGCCGGGCTTCATGCGGGAGTAGCGGGACAGGATCTGGCCCTGGCTCAGCATGGTCTGCTCGTCCTTCATGGTGGCGGCGTCGGCAGGCATATAGCCTTCGTCCTTCCACAGCTTCATGGACTTCAGGTCTTCCTCGATGTCTTCAAAGTACTTGGTGTTGGAGATCTTCTTGGTCTCGGGATCGTAGGTCAGGAAGGGCACGTTCATGATGGTGCTCTCCGGGGTTTCCATGAACATCAGGTCATGGTTGATCACACCGCCGCCGCGGGTGGCGTACTTGTCGGGATAGGCGGTCTTCAGGGTTTCCAGGGTGGCGTTCAGGTCTTCCCAGCTGTCGATGGCGTTCACGTCGATGCCCTGCTCTTCCACAGCGGATTTCAGGATCATGTAGCCGGCCTGGTCGTACATCACCTGGTAGTTCATCAGGGCGTAGATGCTGCCGTTCACCTTGATGCCGTCCCAGAACTTCTCGGGAATGGTGCCCATCATGTTGGGAGCGTTCTCCTTCAGCATATCCTCGGTGAGCTCCAGATACGCGCCCTTACCGGCGGCATTCACATAGTTGTTGGCCCAGTGAGAGGTGAAGCACAGATCCCAGTCGTCGCCGCCGGCCATCGCCATCTGCATCTTGGTGTCGTAGTCACCGGGAGCGATGAAGCGCAGGTCCAGGGTCATGTTGATGTCTTCTTTGAGTTTCTCGTTGACGGCAGCCATCACGCTGTCGTAGTTCTTGGGCTCATCGCCGCGGATCATCCACACGATTTCGGTGGTCTCCTCATTGGAGCCGCCGGCCGAACCGGAAGCGGGAGCGGAAGAGCCGCCTTTGCCGCAGCCAGCCAGCAGACCGGCGCCCATTACGCCTGCCATAGCAAGTGCAAACAGTTGTTTCTTTTTCATAATGTCCTCCTTGGTATGATGTTTTTATCGTATCACACGCCGCACAGGGCGCGCAATTCAAACTTATCCTTTCACCGCGCCGACGGTCAGGCCGCGGGTGAAGTATTTCTGGAAGAAGGGGAAGATGAACAGCATCGGGCCGACAGCCAGCAGACACATGGCCATGCGGGCGCTCTCACTGGGGAGATTCTCCATGCCGCCCAGCGAGATGTTGTTCTGCATCTCCTTCAGGATCTCCATGATGTTGCGCAGCATCACCTGCAGCATGTACTGCAGCGGGTACATCTCCTTTTCGTCGATGTACAGCATGGCGGGCTGCCAGCTGTTCCAGTAGTCCAGCAGGGTCAGCAGACCGATGGTGGCCAGCGCCGGCTTGGACAGCGGCAGGATGAAGCGCAGGTAGATGGTGCCGTGACCGGCGCCGTCGATGCGGGCGGACTCGATGATCTCGTTGGGGATATCGGCCATGAAGGTCTTCAGCATGATGAGGTACCACACGTTCACCAGCAGAGGAATGATCATCGCCGCGTAGGTGTTTTTCAGGTGCAGCGTCTGGCTCATCAGGATGTAGGTGGGCACCAGACCGCCGTTGAACAGCATCGTGAAGAAAAAGAAGAAGGTGATGTGCTTTCTGTACGGGAAGTCGGGACGGGAGATCACATAGGCCGCCATCGTGGCCAGCAGCAGATACAGGAAGGTGCCGCCGAAGGAGATGAGAATGGTCACCTTGTAGGCGTCCACGATGGTTTTGGGGTTATCGAAAATGTACTTGAATGCATTGAGATTGAACTCACGGAAGAAGAAGGGATATCCGTTTTGGCTGATGGATGCCTCGCTGGTGAACGAGATGAACACCACCGACAGAATGGGGATGATGAAGACAGCCGACAGCAGGATAAAGAAGGCGTTCAGCAGGATGCTGACCACGCGTTCGTGGCGTTTGTTGGTAATCATGTGCTTGCTCCTTTCCCCAGAATCAATATAGCGCGTAGTCGGGATTGATCTTCTTCACAACCTTGTTTGTGAAGAGTACCAGAATAAAGCCGACTACCGATTTCAAAAAGCCTGCCGCCGAGCTCATGCCGATGTTGCCGCTCTGGATCAGGGCGCGGTATACATAGGTTTCCAGCACGTCGGTGGTGGGATACAGGGTCTTGGAGTCCATCGGCACCTGGTAGAACAGGCCGAAGTCGGAGTTCATGATCTTGCCCACCGCCAGGATGGTGAGGATAATCATCATCGGGTACAGGAAGGGCAGCGTGATGCGCCGGATCATCTGCAGGCGGGTGGCGCCCTCGATGGCGGCGGCTTCATAATAGGAGGAGTCGATGCTCATCAGGCTGGCGTAGTACATCAGTACGTTCATGCCCACCGTCTTCCAGATCTGCAGGAAGATGATGATGAAGATCCAGGCCTCGGGAGTGTTGTACCAGTCCAGCGTCTCGCCGCCGGTGCGGGCTGCGATGGCGTTCAGGTAACCCAGACGGGGATTCAGGAAGGCATATACAATATAGGAAACGACCACCCAAGACAGGAAGTAGGGGAAAAACATGGTGGTCTGGTATACCTTCAGGGCCTTGCGGCTGCGGATCTCGTTCAGCATCAGCGCGATGGCCACCGAGATCACCAGCGTCAGCGCGATGAAGGCCAGGTTGTAGCCAAGGGTGTTGCGGATGATGCGGAAGGTATCGGGCGATTTAAAAAGGAATTCGAAGTTCTTCCAGAACGGATCGCTGAAGGGACTTTTCAGCAAGCCGTCGCTGTAGCTGTAATCCTTGAAGGCCACGATCAGGCCGCCCATAGGTATATAGGAGAAGATCGTCACCACGATCATCATGGGCAGTGCCATCAGGAACAGACCCAGCGCCTGGCCCCGGTCTTTCCGCTTTCTGCCTGCCGCATTCTGCCGGGACAATTGTTTTAGCATAGATTCCATCCTTTCTCATTTGGGTTCGGTTTCGTTCTGGCACCAGTATAGGCCGGCAGGGGCAGTCCAACAAGTAAACACATTTCGCTTTTAGTTCAAACTGCGGGTTCAAATTCCGCAATTTAGTTCAAAAAAGCAGTTTTTGCTTGGTAAACCGTGGATTATTCGGTATAATATTGGCAAACAAACCGGGAGGATTGTGGAAAAATGGAAACGTCCAAATCTGCAGCACAGGCATCTTCTCCACAATGGCAGTCCACATATTTTAAAAGAATTTTCAAAACGGTGCTGATCGGCACATCGGGCGTTTTGTTCACGGCGCTCACCATTCTCTACGCCACCTTCTACTACACCACCCTGTCCTATCTGGACGGCGTGAACCAGCGGTTCATGTCCAATACGGTTGTGAACATCCGCTACCAGACAAACAGCAGCTACGAGAATGCGCTGAACGCCTACACCTCCTCCAGCGGCACCATCCTAATGGCCTCCACCGCGGCGCAGGAGACCGAAAAGCTGCGCGCCATGCGCGACATCGACTATTTCATTATGCAGGACCCGCTGGTGCATTCGGTGTACTTCTACAACTCCGACACCGACCGCATCTATACATTCGGATACGACCTGCTCCAGTCCGACCTTGACCACTTCTTCGACCGCGAGATCGTATCCATTCTGCAGGACCCGTCGCTCGCTCCCGCCTCCGCCTTTGCCCGCACGGTGGCCAATTCCTGCTACACCACTGCCTCGTCGGAAGTGAGCACCCGTATGCTGTACACCAGCGGCGGCGATGTAGTGGTGGTGAACCTGCTGCTGGACAAGGTGTTCGGCAGCCTGCAAAGTGATTCCACCGCCTACAAGGGGGCCAGCACCGACTACCTTGTGTTTTTTAATAAAGAAGATCCCATCTACTCCAACAACCCCTCCTCCACCCTTACCGCAGACGATCTGTCTGCCCTTCGGTCCGCCCTGAGCAAGTACGACTGGAACGGCAGCTTCTCTGTGCGGCTGGAACAGGGGCGCTATCAGATCAGTGTTCTGGACGATGCCGAAAGCAACTGCCAGCTGGTGTCCATCATCCCCAGCAGCGATCTGGTCACCAGTTTTTTGTCGTATGCAGTGCTGTTTATCGTGATTGCAGCGCTGGGCGGCATCCTGGCCATCTTTATCAACCTGAAAATCAGCAACAAGCTCTACGCCCCCATCGGCAGCCTCACCCGGATGCTTCCGGACGCCCCCGAGCAGAAGCCCAAGGATGAGATCGACTATATCCAGCAGTCCATCCAGCAGACAGTGAGCCGCCTGGAAACGCTTTTTGAATACCGCGAAAAGCATCGCTCCTCCAACCAGTCTGCCCTGCTCAAGCAGCAGCTGCTGTACAACCGCTATTCCGACGACGCCTTCTGGGAGCACTGCCGCCAGCAGGAGCTTCCCTGCCGTCCCGGCGACCAGTTCGTGCTGGCATACGCCTACTGGTATAGAAGCGCCATGTCCGACACATCGCAGGACGATCAGCGGATGCTGTGCTATGCGCTGTCCAACGTATTCCACGAGCTGCTGGACGAGCAGCTGTCGATTCTGGATGTCCCCTTTGAGCAAAACGGCATCGCTTTCCTGTGCAGCTTCGAGCATGCGCCCGCTCCCGAAAAGGTCCGGACCGTGCTGCAGGGCATTCAGGATACCTTCCGGCAGTATTTCGAGATCTCGCTGTCCTTCTTCCTCTCGTCGCCGATGCAGCAGCCGTCGGCGCTGTATCCCGCCATGCACCAGCTGCAGGAGATGGCACGGTACCAGTATTTCTACACGGGCGGCGTGATCCTGCGCGCCGAGGACTTCGACCCCGAATCCCGCAGCGCCGAGCTGCCCGCTCTGCCCGACCTGGTACAGATGGAATCCGCCCTGCGTGCGGCCGATTCCGACGCCTGTGCCCGTCTGCTGGACGAGTATTTCGACACCCTGCAGTCCCACACCTTTGAAGCCGCCCAGGCTTCGGTGAACATGCTGGCCTCGCGGCTGATTGCCGTGATGAAAAAGCTGCAGTCCAGCCAGCCGGCCTTCCCGGCAATCGACTACCACGAGTTTTTCTCGGCCGTCACCGGCGCGCACAGCGCACAGGCAGCACGGCAGGCGGTGGACCTCCCGCTCACCCGCATCATGGACTACATGGCCTCGTCGGACAGCGAAACCGCCAACCTGCTGGCCGACGACGTGGTGCACTACCTCGACCAGAATTTTGCGGACTACAACCTGTCCAGCAAATCCATCGCGCAGGAGCACCACATCTCGGTGCCCTACCTGAACCGCCTGTTCAAGCAGAAGACCGGCAAGACCATCGCGCTGTACCTCAAGCAGCTGCGTCTGGAGCGCGCGCGGCAGATGCTCACCGATACCAACCTCTCGGTGGAAGCCATCGCGCGCAAGGTGGGCTTTGAAAACACCAAATACTTCTACACCCTGTTCAAGAATGAATTCGGCGTCAGCCCCAGCAACTACCGCATCTCCCGCAGTCTGCTGGACCGCCCCGACGAGCCGTGAACAAGAGGTTAAAAAATCCCCCGCCCGGCAAAACGGACGGGGATTTTTCTGTCCGACAGGTTCAAAATTGCGCTTCTGGTTCAAATTGCAAACCGGGTTTGTTTTTGGGGTTTACCGGCTCTATATAACGGTATAAGATGAAATCGCAATCGGGCCTTCCCCTTTGGAGGGTTCAAAAAACGACACCGTCACAAAAGAGAGGTTCAAACACCATGGATACATTTGCACAGATCGCCCGTGCGGGCATCCAGGGCCGCCGTGAGCTGCTGGAAACTCCCGCGCCCGCGCCGCTGCCGGACAGCACCGTCACACTGAAGCCGTGCGCCGCGCAGCCCACCCCGGTGCCCGAAAAGATACACACCGCCGCCCAGCTGCAGGCCGCGCTGGAGGAAAAGCGCCAGTGGGCCGCCCCCTTCCTCACCGACCACGCCCCGGCGCTGGAGGGCTGCCGCGAGGTGATCGACCTGCACAGCTTTTGCTGGAAAAAGGCGCAGGACGACAGCTGGACCACCGTCACCCTGCCCCACTACGGCGGTCCGCTGGGCGCTGCCCGCACCCTCTACCGCACCAGCTTCACTCTGCCTGCCTTCCCCGGGCGGCGGGTGTTCCTCGTGGTGAACGGCGCCGACTACAAGGCCGCCGTGTATGTGAACGGCGAGCTGGCCGGTACCCACGAGGGATTTTTCGCCACCTTTGAGTTCGACGTCACTGATCTGGTGCACGAGGGCGAAAACGAGCTGCTCATCCGTCTGGACAACGACTATGTGATGCTGGGCAGCCGCAGCGACGACGACCCCACCACCATCTTCGGCGACAAAATCTACGCCGCTACCGGTCCGGGCTACGACGACGCCGCGCTGGGCTGGCACCACTGTCCCCCGGGCATGGGCCTGCTGGACACGGTGCAGGTGCAGCTGCGCGCGCCGGTGTTCGTGCAGGAGGTGTTCGCCCGCACGCTGGAGGACGAGATCGAGTTCTGGATCGAGGCCGGATGCAGCCTCTACCAGCCGCAGACCGTCTCCTTTGATCTGTCGGTCTACGGACAGAACCTGTCCCAGACAGTGGTGGAGCATCTGCATGTTGTGCCCAGCACCGGCAAGGAGCTGGGTCTGGGCGACACCTTCACCGAGGTGCGCGCCCGGCGGGAAGGCACCCTGAACGCCAGCCTGCCGCTGCCCTGCCACAAGGGACGCAACCTGTACAAGGTGCGCATCCCGGCGAAGGGGATGAAGTGGTGGACCCCCGATGAACCGTGGCTCTATCAGGTACAGCTGCGTCTGCTGGACGAAAACGGCAATCTGCTGGACACCTTCTGCCAGCAGTTCGGCCGCCGCACCTTCACGCAGGACACCGAAAGCGAGCCGAAGGGCATGTTCTACCTCAACGGCAGTCCCGTCCGTCTGCGCGGCGCCAACACGATGGGCTTCGAGCAGCAGGACGTGATGGCCGGCGACGACGAGCAGCTGATCGACGACATCCTGCTGGGCAAGCTGTGCAACATGAACTTCTGGCGCATCACCCAGCGCCCGGTGCAGCAGAAGGTGTATGATTTCTGCGACCGTCTGGGCCTGATGGTGCAGACCGACCTGCCGCTGTTCGGCTGTCTGCGCCGCCACCAGTTCTGCGAGGCGGTGCGCCAGGCGGAGGAGATGGAGCGCCACATCCGCCGCCACGCCTGCTGTATCCTTGTTACCTATATCAACGAGCCGTTCCCCAACGCCAACAACCTGCCCAACATGAATCTGGAGCGGCCCGAGCTGGAAAAATTCTTCGACGCGGCCGACATCGTGGTGCACCTTGCCAACCCCGACCGGGTCATCAAACATGTGGACGGCGACTACGATCCTCCCTCTGCCACCCTGCCGGACAACCACTGCTATCCCATGTGGTACAATGGCCACGGCATCGACATCGGCAAGCTGCACAAGGGCCACTGGATGCCGGTGAAGCCGGGCTGGTACTACGGCTGCGGCGAATTTGGGTGTGAGGGTCTGGAGGACTGGGACCTGATGCAGGCCGCCTATCCGGCCGACTGGCTGGTACGTCCGGGCGAGTCCGAGACCGACTGGGACCCCGCTCGCATCGTGCGCGCCCAGACCGCCGATTTCTACCACTTCTTCTACGACCGTCCCGCCACTCCGCGCGAGTGGGTGGCCGAGAGCCAGAAATTCCAGAAGCTGGCCACCCGGATGATGACCGAGGCCTTCCGTCGGGACGACCGGATGGTGACCTTTGCCATCCATCTGTTCATCGACGCCTTCCCGTCCGGCTGGATGAAGACGATCATGGACTGCCAGCGCACCCCGAAGCCCGCCTTCTTCGCCTACCGCGACGCGCTGGAGCCGGTGCTGGTGAGCCTGCGCGCCGACAAGACCCGCTTCTTCGGCGGCGAAACAGCGGTGGCGGAGGGCTGGCTGTGCAACGACACCGCCCAGGACGGTCCCTGCACGCTGCGGTATGAGCTGGTGCAGGACGGCAAGGTGATCGCCTCTGCCGAGCAGCCCGCCCACCTGACCGCCGGGCACGCGGTATGCGCCGGACTGGCCGCCTTCCGTCTGCCGGAGGTGAGCGAGCGCACCGCCGTGCAGCTGCGCGCCATCCTGCTGCGGGACGGAGAATGCATCGCCTGGAACGAGCTGGAATACACTCTGCTGCCCGCCTGTGCAGCGCCCGCACCGGTGCGGGTGCGCACGATCGGTGATGTGAGCGAGGACGATCTCGCCGCCGCCGAAAACGGTGAGGTGCTGTGGATCGACAAACCCGCCGCCGGCGAGTACACGGTGGGACCCTTCCGCGTGCAGGTGCAGGAGAGCGGCATGGCACCGATGCATTTTGCCAGTGCAAAGACCGGCCATCCCTGGGCCGAGGGCTTTGTGCAGGAGGATTTCCGCCACTGGTATTCCTCCGAGGAGGACTGCATCGCTCCGCTGGCCGACTGCACGGTATCTGCCGAAGGCTTTGCACCGGTGCTGCAGAGCCGCAATCTGGGTCCGGACGGAAAATGGCAGTCCGCCGCCATCCTGTGCGAGCGCAGCTATGGCAAAGGCCGGGTGGTTATCTCCCAGATCTCCCGCCGCCAGATGCTGGACAATCCCGCCGGCTGCGTGCTGCTGTCCCGCGTAAAGGCCTGACAGAATCGTTTTCGCCGCACGGTACGCCCTGTGCCGTGCGGCCATCCTGTACAAGAAAGAAATGAGGAATTTCCGATGACCAGCCGTGAAATTGTTAAACGCGCCATTCATTTCCAGAACCCTCCCCGCATCCCCTGCAACTACGATTCCAACCGCACCCCCTGCCGCGAATGCTACGGCGACGACATCCTGTGGTGCTTTGCCAAAAGCCAGTCCCGCTTTAACGAGGACGGCGACAAGATCGACGAATGGGGCTGCGTGTGGAAGAGCATGGGCGAAACCTTCGGCGAGCCCACCGAGTTCCCGCTGGAAGGGCTGGAGGAGTACTCGGGCACCGCGCTGCCCGATTTTGACCGCGCCGACCGCTACGACGAAATGCGCCGTCAGATCGAGGAAAACAAGGGCGAAAAATACATGATGGCGATGATGCCCACCGGCATTTTCCAGATCATGATCCACCTGTTCGGCTTTGAGGACTTCATGTGCCAGATCGCGGGCAACACCGAGGAATTTGCATGCTTTGCCTCCAACCTCACCGACCTGTGCATCCGCTGCATCCACCGCATCGCCGACGCGGGCGCCGACGGCATCATCCTGATCGAGGACATGGGTCTGCAGGACCGCATGATGATCAGCCCGACCATGTGGCACGACATCTACGCTCCGCTCTACACCCGCATGTTCGCCGCTGCCCACGAGCGCGGACTGGATGTGATCTCCCACACCTGCGGCCACATCGTCAGCATTCTGGACGACTACATCGCCTGCGGCCTGGACGTGATCCAGATGGACCAGCAGGACAACATGGGTCTGGAAACGCTGCACCGGTTTGCGGGCAAGGTGTGCTTTTTCTGCCCGCTCGATATCCAGACCACCATCGAGTTCGACCGCGAGGCCATCTTTGCCCGCGCGGCGAAGATGGTGGACTGTCTGGCCACACCCGCCGGCGGCTTTATGGCCAAGACCTACCCCCAGCCCGACGCCGTGCACATCACCGACCGCTACATGCGCGATATGACCGACGCCTTCGCGGCGGCCTCGCGCGCCCTGTACGGAGAATAAACGCCGCTTGCATACGGGTGAGATACGATGGAAAAGAATCCTGCACCGCTGTTTCTGGCCGAGCACATTTTGTCGATGACCGCCTACTGGGTATGCACCGGGCCGGTGCTGGCCAAGCTCACCGAATATCTGGCGCTGCCGCTGGGCGTGTCCAACATGATCACCCAGCTCACCTCCACCCTGCTGATGCTGCAGCTGGTGGGCGGCGCGTGGTATGGCCGCACCCGGCACCGCCGCCGCTACCTGATGGCCTCCAACCTCACCTGGCGCGTCTGTCTGGCGCTCACCTGCTTCACCGTCCTGCTGCCGCAAGGCGCGGGCGGCATGGCGATGGCTGTGCTGTTTCTGGGCGCGCAGGTGGCCTTTCAGCTGTGTTCCCCCGCCCAGACCGCCTGGGAAATCAACGCGGTGGACGGCAAGGTGGGCGCCAGCTTCTACACCCGGCGCGAAACCTGGTTCATGGTGGTGTATACCCTGTTCATGTGCGGCGCCGAGCTGCTGGTGGCGCTGGCCGGTACGAACACCGAGCTGCAGCGCAGCTTTGTGTGGATCGGCGGCATCATCACCCTGCTGCTGATCGCTGCCACCCGGCTGCTGCCCCGCCTGCCCGACCCCGAAGCCGCCGGACCCGCCATGCCGCTGCGCGCGCTGGCTGGACCGCTGCGGTCGCCGGTTTTCCGGCGGGTGGTGACAGCCGGAACCCTGTGGAACCTTGCCAACGTGTTTGTGGGCAGCCTGTCCAACCTCTACGCCGTGCGCATTCTGGAGATGGACTTTTTCGCGGTGATGCTGTGGTCCACGCTGGGCAACGTGCTGCGCGCCGCCTTCACCCCGCCCGCCGCCAGAATGGCCGAGCGGATGGGCTGGCGCAAGACCTTGACCGTCTACATCGCGCTGGCGCTGGTGCTGGCGATCGGCTGGTGGCGCATCACGCCCGACACCGCCGCTGTCCTCTATCCCGTGCTGACCCTGCTCGGCTCCATCCCGGTGGGCGGCCTCACACTGGGGCTGTTCCGCCTGCAGGTGCAGCACAGTCCCGCTGCCACCCGCAGCGTCTATTTTTCGGCCAACTCGGCGGTCAGCGGTACCGTCTGTCTGGTGGGCGCTTCGGTATGCTCGGCGCTGATCGACGCCATCGACCGCGGCTCCCTTGCCTTTGGGATCAACTCGCTGTTTCTGGTGGGCACGGCGCTGATGGCGGCGACGATTTTGTCGGTGTGGCGTCTGCCCCAAAGCAAATCCGATACATAAAAGGAGAACCATCATGCATCTGGAAACAAAGGACTACGCCTTTTCCGGCGGCGTCGCCCGCTATCTGACCGACCGCGACACCGGTGCGGTGAGCCTTGTACTGCTGCCGGACAATCGTCCCGACTGTTATGCACAGCGCCGCGCCATGCTGGGCGTGCCGGAGCTGGTGCGCATCGGGATGGACCCGCCCGCCTGGCAGGTGGGCAGTCTTGTCCACCTGTCGCTGCGCGGCGACGCACAGGGCAACGGCGCGGGCTGCACCCTGAAATACGGCGCTTCGGTGCGCGCGATGCGTCTGGCCTCCCAGACCCTCACCGGCGACACCATCACCACCCGCCTGCAGGCGGATGGCTGGCATGTGGAGCACAATTTGACCTGGACCGGCAGCTGCTGGCAGATCGACACTGTTTTCTGCAACGACTCCGCCCGTCCCCTCACCCTCGACCTGCTCACCAGCTTCTCGCTGGACAACCTCAGTCCTTTCGGGACGGCAGCCGAAAGCCGTTTGCGCCTGCACCGCTTCCGCGGCGGCTGGAGCATGGAGGGGCTGCACACCGCCGAGGATGTGCAGCAGCTGAACCTCGCCACCCCCTGGACCTATTCCTTCCCCGAAAGCGAGCGGTTCGGCGGCATTGGTTCCCATCCGGTCAAGCGGTATTTCCCGGTGTGTGCGGTGGAAGACCCCGACGCGGGGGTGTTCTGGGGCGCGTGTGTGGCCGCGGCAGGCTCGTGGCAGATGGAGCTTTCGCGCGACAGCGACTGCTATTCTCTGTCCGGCGGTCTGGCCGATGCCGAATTCGGCAGCTGGCAGCGCACCGTGCAGCCGGGCGAACGGTTTGCCGCTCCCCGCGCTTGGGCGGCGGCGGGCAGCAGTTTGGACGATGTGTGCCGGGCGCTGACCGGCATCTACGAAGCACCGCTGAAAATCCAGCCGGCCAGCGAACAGAGTCTGCCGGTGGTGTTCAACGAGTGGTGCACCACCTGGGGCAACCCCAGCCACGAACGGATGCTTGCACTGGCCGACCGTCTGGCCGGCACGCCGGTGAAATACATCGTCATCGACGCGGGCTGGACCAACGTCATCCCCCACTCCTTCGGGCAGGGCGGAAACGGCGACTGGGAATACTCCCGCGAGCGATTCCCCGGCGGGCTGGTGGCCACCAGCCGCGCTCTGCGCGAAAAAGGCTTTGTCACCGGCATCTGGTTCGAGTTTGAGGTGACCACCGAAGGTGCGCGGGTGTTCGGGCACGAATACGACGAGATGCACCTGCATCGCGGTGGCGAGGTGATCGTCACCGGCGCGGGGCGCAGCTTCTGGGATTTCCGCCGCCCCGACGTCATCGCCTATCTGCGCGAAAAGGTGCTGGATTTCCTGCGCGACAACGAAATCGGCTATCTGAAGGTGGACTACAACGGCTCCATCGGCGTGGGATGCGACGGCGGATGCAGCGCGGGCGACGGACTGCAGCAGCAGATAGAGGCGGTGCTGGGCTTTTTTGACCTGCTGCGCCGCGAACTGCCCGAGCTTGTGATCGAGAGCTGTGCCTCGGGCGGGCACCGACTGACCGCGCCATTCCTGCAGCGGTGCGCGATGGCCAGCTTCTCCGACGCCCATGAATGTCCCGAAATCCCGGTGCTGGCGGCACGTCTGCACCGACTGATGCTGCCGCGGCAGATGCAGATCTGGGCGGTCATCAACCCCGACCAGAGCCGCCGCGAGATGGTCTACCGTCTGGCCAGCGGTTTTCTGGGACGGCTGTGCCTGTCCGGCGCGCTGGACGAACTGGACGGCGAGCAGCTGGCGCTGGTGCGCCAGGCTGCCGGGTTCTACGAACGCTGCTCCGGCGTCATCCGCACCGGCGAAACCACCGTCTATGGTGAGGGCAGCCGCTGGCTGCGCGCGCTCACCGGCTGGCAGGCCGCCGTGCGTGTGAACGGCAGCGAGGCGCTGGC
>NZ_NFJT01000018.1 GCF_002160015.1 Anaerofilum sp. An201
GGCCCCCAGGGCAGCAGGTACGGGCAGCCCTCGCAGCCGGCTGTATCCCGGTTGCCGGTGTTGTCGGCGGTGGTGGATTTCTCCACCACCCGGCCGCACTTGCAGATATACTTTGTTTTCATGCCTTGCCCTCCAACATACGTTGCAGGAGATCCGCTGCCTCATCCGACAAGCCGCACATCTCGCAGCCATCAACGCCTACGGCGAGGACAGGACCGACAAAATCCACGCCTATCACCGTGCAGTTATAGGGCATCCCCTGCAGTCCTCCCTCCTCATTGCACAGGATCGCGGCGTCCGAAAACGCGGTGACTGTTTCGATATATCCGCCCACCGCCTCCTGGAGCGCCTGCAGACTGTTTTCGATCTCCACGATCCGGGCCGCTTTGCCCGGTTCCTTGTATACCGCCTTCATTGTTTTCTTCCCTCCAGCTGTATGGCCGTATCCATGCCGGCGACGAAGCCGGCCGCTTTGGCCAGGATGATGTCCAGCATGGCCAGCTGGTCATTGTCGAAGATGTCGATACCGGCAAAATTATCCATAAAGGTCTGCAGACCCTCCACGCCGGTGTAAAGGTCTTTCGCCAACTTTTCCATGTTCATTTTCTCAACGCCTCCAGCAGCTGATTTTTTATAGTCAGGTAATCGGCGGCAGGAAGTTCCCGCCGGGCTTTCTCGATCATGTCCAGCGCCTGCACGGCCAGCTCCCCGCGTGCGGTGGTGTACTGGCCGGTGGCGCGGATATCATCCGCCAGGGCATCGGCTTTTTCTTTCAAGCTCATTGATAGTTATCCTCCATTTCGTTATAATAGAGGCGGACAGCGCTCTCACAGCTATCCGCCTTTGGCCGTTTCGGTGTTGTGGCACCGGGGCGGCCGCTCAGATCGGCCCGGGATTTTCCCGGGTCGTTCTCTTTTTCAGCGCCCGGCGCGCCGGTGCTACGACAGTGCCGGTGTGGGTGGCGTCGTATAGCCGTACTCCATCAGCCGGGATGAGCAGACCACGCTTGCCGGTGCGCACCACCTCGCCAAACTCGCCGGCGTTTACCCGGCGGCGGATGGTGTCCGGAGACGTGCTGTACCGCTCGGCCAGCGCGCCGATAGTGTACAGCTTCGGTTGGCCAGCGGCGCCTTCCATCCGCTGGGCCAGTTTTTCGGCGATCAGGTCGGCCAGACGGTCGAGGTCGCATAAGTAGATCTGATCCACGGTTTCCTCCTTTCCGCCCCGTCAGTTCTGCAGGGCCTTGATCTCTGCCGCGATGGCCGTTTCATAGGCCTGCACATGCGCCCGGCATTTGTCCCGCCAATCGCGGTTGGATTCATACCACTTGCGGCTTTCGGTGGTCAGCCGGGAAAATTCGCGCTCCCTTTCGCGCCATTCCTCCAACCGGGCCTGCAGCTCGTTCAACTGAGCCAGACGCTCAGGCGGCACGCCGTAGGCGCCGGTGCGGCGGATGCTGGGCAGCACCTCGTGGGTCACCCAGCGCTTGAAAGCCTTGGCCTGCGGCTTATCGCTGCGCAAGATCACGGCATACAGGCCGGGTTCGTTGATGATGGTGACTTTCTGGTCTCCGCCAGGGGTGTGAATCAAACTCACACCCTTTTCGTCATCGTCTAAGCGTTCAGCCACTCTGGCAGGAGTGCTAAGCCCCAGAACCCGGCAAACATCCCGCAGCACCCACCACAGGCCGTCCGGCTGCTGGATGGTGCGCAGCTGCTCGCCGCCATAGATGAAAATTTGCAAATCGTTCATTGTGTAATTCCTTTCTGTTCCCTCCCGTGCTACAATAAACTCCAGAAGGGAGGTGAAAACTTATGCGTCTTGATGCGGAATGTGTCCGTGATGTTTTGTTTACGATTGAATCAGCTGACCTCAGACAGAGAATTACTGTTGAATGGCTTGTGGCCAAAATTGAACGGTCGTTTGATGAGGTGTGGTATACCTGCATAAAGCTACAGGAAGCAGGATATATCGAGCTTAAATCCGTAAAGCAGTTGAGATCGCCTTTGCCTGTTATCTCTGTTATTTGTGGTCTAACCTATCAGGGACACGAGTTTTTGAATCAAATCAGAGATGATACAAATTGGGCTAAAATCAAAGAGATTGGGAAAAAGGCCGGAGTAGTCTCACTTGGATATATTGCTGAAATAGCAAAAGCTGTAACTACCAGCGCAGTTACAGCTGCGCTTCAAGGGAATCGGTGACAGAAAAGCTGATCGAAACCTCAACGGGCTTTTCCGCCGATTCCTCAACACTGTACCTGGTGATGCCGTCGATTTTATTGCCGTCAACAATAATTTCGACGGTGTCTTTTTTTGATATGATAGAAACGTTACGTGCCATCGTTATTGCCTTTCACCTCCTTCTCTTTCTTCTGGCGGGCTTCAGGCCGCCGGGGTGGGGGATTTGTCGTGCTGCTGCATTGCTTCCAGTTCACGCACCAGCTGGATGGCTTTGCCCGCCTCCAACAGCGTCTGACGGCTGGCATCGTCCATCTGCAGCGCCATCGCCACAATCCTGGCCAATGTTATAGTCTCGTCCGGAGACAGATCGTAAGTATTGATGGTTTCGCTCATAAGAACACCTCCTATTCTGCTGTATTCACAAGATGTCTAACCTTGTGAGTATATAATATCACACAAAGTTAGATTTTTCAATACCTTTTTTTGCGAAAATAGTTGACCAAGTTAGATTTAAGTGATATTATATGAACAAGGAGGTGAAGTTGTGAACGAAAGAATCGCTGAAGTCCGCAAACGGGCCGGACTTACTCAGGGGCAGTTCGCCGAAAGGATAGGTCTTACGAGGAACTATATGTGGATGATCGAAAAAGGCGAACGTACCCCCAGTGACCGCACTATTGCTGATATCTGCCGCGAATTTGCTGTAAATGAAAGCTGGCTCCGAACCGGTGAAGGCGAAATGCCGATGAATCTCGATAAACAAAAAAAAATAGCCGCCTTCGTCGGCGACTTGATGCGCGAAGAAAACGGCAGTTTTAAGGCTCAGCTTATCGAGATGCTATCGGAGATGGGGCCGGACGAATGGGCGTTGCTGGAGAAGATGGCCAGACGGCTTACTGGCCGGTAAGGTGTTGAAGAAACTCCAGCGTGATCTGCGCTTCAGCAGCGCTGGCGGATTTCAGAAGCTCCACGATCTGGTCGATGACATTTTGTTTGTCCATATGCACTCCTCATTTCTGACCCCACAAAAGGGGATTTAATCCTAAGGCGAACCCAATGCAAATGATACTGTGAGTAATCACAGAAATTTGCATCCCAAGCTGGAACTATTTTCTATAGCAAGTATATCACAACTATAAGTTGTAGTAAATAGTTATTTTGGTGTATATGTACATTTTGTTGTACACTAAAACGGAGCCGTTCGCCCATCAAAGACGTGAAAATAGTTGGAGGATTATCATGGATTTTAGCGCAAGCGCTCGTGAGCTGAGCGACCGCATTACCCGGTTGGCTCCCAATATCAAAACTGAAGAAGCAACAAAGACATCTCTCATTATGCCGTTTTTCAGCATGCTGGGATACGATGTTTTCAATCCGTTGGAATTTTGCCCCGAGTACATTGCAGATTTCGGGATTAAGAAGGGCGAAAAGGTAGACTATGCTATCCTGGATCAGGAAGGCAAACCTGTAATCTTAATTGAGTGCAAAAGCTGTGACCAAAAGCTCGAAAAGCACGGCTCTCAGCTTTTTCGCTATTTTGGCGTCACCACCGCTAAATTTGCTATCCTGACAAACGGTATCATCTATCAGTTTTTTACCGATTTGGACGAGACCAACAAAATGGATACCCGTCCATTTTTAGAGATCAACTTCCTTGACCTAAAAGAAAACCTTATCCCAGAACTCAAAAAATTCCGAAAAGATATTTTTGACTACGATAAAATTTTTAGCACCGCGTCTGATCTGAAGTATACCAGCCTCATCAAAGACTGTCTGGTGGCCGAGATGGATTCGCCGTCTGATGACTTCGTAAAGTGTCTTATCGCCACTGTGCATGATGGTCCTAAAACTCAAAAAGTGATTGACAAATATCGCCCGCTGGTGAAAAAATCCTTTACCTCATTTGTGAATGAATTGGTGAACCAGAAGATTTCTTCGGCACTCAGTCAAGAAGAGCACGTCAATGCTACCAGTAAAGATCCCTCTACTGAAGATGTCGTGGAAGAAACACCCAAAAGTCGCATTGTAACGACCGAGGACGAATTGCAAGCATTTTATATCGTCAGGGGCCTTTTGGCAGAAACTGTACCGGTTGAAAGAATCTCACATCGAGACACCGAGAGCTATTTCGGCATCCTTTTCGACGATAATAGCCGCAAACCTATTTGCCGGATCAATTTCGACACGAAGCAGAAGCAGCTTCTTATCCCGGACAAAAATAAAAAATTTACTCGTTATTACCTCGATACGATTAATAACATCTGCAACTACAAAGACTTGCTGATTGATGTTGTAAAGCGATACTTATAAACAAAAAATCCCGCCCCCTGCGCCAACAGGAAAGCGGGATGACAGAACAGCTTACCCAAAGAGGATAAAGCAGCCCAACAACTGTATTATACCTCTTTTAGGCAGGCTTTGACAAGTGCACCCTGAAGGAGGTTTTTCTATGCCCAAAAAGCGCGCAGACGGACGCTATCAGCGCAAGATTACTCTATCGGACGGTCGCCAAAAGATTGTGTACGGCCGCACGCTGGCGGAGCTGGCCCGAGCCGAGGCCGAAGCTCGGGACGCCGACCGCAGCGGCCTGCAGGTAGGAGACCACACGCTGGTGGGGGAGTGGGCGAAAATCTGGCTGGAAACGTACAAATCCAACCTGCGTCCAAACACAGTGCGAATGTATCGCGGCGCCTACAACAAACACATCATGGCCACGCTGGGCGGCATGGAGCTGCAGAGCGTGCGGCCAGTGCATATCCGGGCGGTGATGGCTAAGGTAGCCGACAAATCCGAGAGCCTGCAGCACAAGGTGCTGCTCACCATGCGGCAGCTCTTTGCCGAGGCACGGCGCAATCATCTGGTAGCAGCTGACCCCACTGAAGGGGTCAAAATCACGGCTCATGCGTCGCCCGATAAGGTCAAATCGGTGGAGGTGGAGGACCAGCAGACTTTCGTGGCCGCTCTGCGCACGCTGGAAGACCGCAGGCCGCTCGCCTTTGTTGGATTATGTTTGTACTGCGGACTGCGCAAGGAGGAGGCCCTGGGCTTGCAGTGGAGCGATATAGCAGGGGATCGGCTGACGGTGCGCCGGGCAGTGGCGTTTTCGGCCGGCCATGTGGATGAAAGCATGCAGCTCAAAACCAAGGCGGCCCACCGCACGCTGCCCATTCCGCAGCCGCTGCAGGAGATCCTCGCCGCAGCGCCGCACACCAGCGAGTGGGTGGTGCCGACGTTTGACGGCCGACGTATGACTGACCAGGGATTCAAGAACATGTGGCGAAAAGCTGCTGCCGTGGCGCCTGTGCCGCTGCACCCGCACATGCTGCGGCACAGCTATTGCATGGCACTGTTCCGCGCCGGCGTCGATCTGCGCACCGCCCAGGTGCTGATGGGGCATAGCAGCATCCAGGTCACAGCCAACATCTACACGCGCCTGGCCGAAGAGGATGCTATGGATGCGGCCGGCCAGCTGAACGCCTACTATGCCAAGGCAGCGAAGACCACGACCGGCAGAACGCTGGTGTGCGTCTGACTACTTTTTGACTACCGCGCCCTGCAAATTGGCGCGGTTCGTGCATGAAAAAATTGCGATAAAACGCAATACAGGCTGCAATAAAACGCAATTTCACTGATTTGTAATCAGCAGGTTACGGGTTCGATTCCTGCCACCAGCTCCAAAGGCCCCGGTACGCAAGACGCGTACCGGGGCCTTTTTCGTGCAAAAAAACCGCCGGACCTGCTATGGTCCGGCGGGGAACCGCCCGGTATCTTCGCCCGCCCCATGCCGCCCCCGTGCAAAATAACAGGGGGGAGGGGTATGTGCCGCGGGTGGCGTGGGCATGCTACTGGAACAGGAGCGGAGCGGGGGGGAGGGAACAGGCAAATTTTTCCGGCCGGATCTGCTCAGCCCTCGGGCAGCAGGCGCTTGCGGTTCAGCAGGAACATCACCAGCGCGGTGCAGCTGGAGAGGATGTCGGCGATCGGCTCGGCCACATAGATGCTCAGCACGCTGTGGGTGATCAGCGGCAGCACCACCGCCAGCGGCACCAGCAGGATCACCTTTCGCAGCAGCGCCAGAAACAGGCTGATCTTCGCCTGTCCCAGGCCCATGAACAGGCTCTGGCAGGCCATCTGGCAGCCGAACGCCCAGATCCCGGCGAAGAAGATGGGCATCACCTGCTTCACCAGTTCGATCAGCTGGGCGTCGGGGGTGAAGATGCGGGCAAACACGCCCGGCAGGCACACCACCACCAGACAGCACACGGTGGTGATGGACAGGGTTGTGCGCAGCAGCAGCCAGAAGGTGCGGCGCACACGGTGGTAGTTTCTGGCGCCGTAGTTGTAGCTCATGATGGGCTGCACGCCCTGCGTGATGCCCTGCATCGGCATAGTCAGCATCTGCATCACGCTCTGCAGCACCGTCATGCTGCCCACATAGAGGTCGCCGCCGTAGCGCTGCAGGCCGCTGTTCAGGGTGATGGTGACGAGGCTCTCGGTGCTCTGCATGATGAAGGGAGCCACGCCCAGCGCCGCGATCGAGCCCATCACCTTCGCGCTGGAGCGCAGGTACTGCGGGCGGATGCGGATGCTGCTCTGCTTGCTGCACAGGAAGTACACGGTCCAGGCCGCGCTGCATGCCTGGCTGAAAACGGTGGCCACCGCCGCGCCCTGCACGCCCATGTTCAGGCCGAAGATCAGGATGGGGTCCAGCACGATGTTGATCACCGCGCCGATCAGCACGCTGCACATCGCGATGCCCGGCCGCCCCTGGGCCGAGATGAAGGTGTTCAGGCCCAGCGCCAGCTGCACGAACACGGTGCCGCAGACGTAGATGGTGATGTAGTCCATCGCGTAGCCGATGGTCTGGTCGGACGCGCCGAACAGATACAGCAGCGGCCGGTTAAAGGCCAGGAAGAACGCCGTCAGCACCACCGACAGCACCAGCAGCATCGAACAGCTGTTGCCCAGGATGCGCTCGGCCTTCTCGCGGTTGCCGGCGCCCAGCTGGATGCTGGCCAGCGGCGCGCCGCCCATGCCGGCAAAGGCCGCAAAGGCCGAGATCAGCATGATGATGGAGAAGGTCACCCCCACGCCGGTGAGCGCCAGACCGCCGGTGCCGGAGATATGGCCGATATAGATGCGGTCCACCACATTGTATAGGACGTTGATGAATTGGGCCATCACGGCCGGAGCCGCCATCTTCAGCATCAGCTTTCCCACCGGCGCGGTGGCGAGCTGCTGTTCGCGGCTTTGTGCTTGTGACATGAATACAAACGCTCCTTTCTGCAGCCGGCAGCGCCGGGCTGTGCATCTCTATTATACCATGAGGTGCAAGCGAAATGGTATAATTCGCCATCTTTTTCGGCCAGCCCGCAAGGGGCGAGAAAAAGCCATACAGAAAAGCGGTATACGGGCCGCGGCGCGGCCGCTCCGCCTATCCCGAAACCCGGGCAGAGGTTGACAAAAACCGCTGTTTTTTTGTAAAATAAAATAATTATATGCATATCTGCCGCGCGTGCGCTGCGCGCGGGAAAAATAGGAGAATGCGAGAGGAGAAATTCCATGAAAAAGCTCATTGCAATTGCACTGGCTGCGGGGCTGGCGCTGATCTGCTTCACCAGCTGCTATACCGGCGGCCCGGTGAACAAACTGCCCAGCGTCACCGCCGAAGGCGACCTGAACACCGGCTTGGCCATCGCCGGCACCGTCAGCGGCACTTCCGCGGCCGACGGCGAGAACGGCAAGGCCGGCGGCAACTTCAACGTGGCGGCTGTCCTGGTGGATCAGGACGGCGTCATCGTGGACTGCAAGCTGGACGTGCTGCAGACCGAACTTCCCTTCACCGCCGACGGCCAGCTGGCCTTTGACGGCACCCTGGAGCTGCCCACCAAGAACGAGCGCGGCGACGACTACGGCATGAAGGATATTTCCGGCATCGGCAAGGAGTGGTTCGAGCAGGCCGACTACCTCAGCAAGTACGTGCTGGGCAAGACCGCCGATGAGGTGGCCGCCATGCCTGTGGGCGAGGACGGCAAGAGCACCGACGCCGACCTGCTGGCCGGCTGTACCGTGGCGGTGGGCGACTACCTGAGCGTGATCGCCGAAGCTGCCCGCAATGCCACCAGCCGCGGCGCCGCCGCCGGCGACACCCTGGGCCTGGGCATCGTTGCCGACACCCAGACCAACTCCAAGGCGGCTGCCGACGGGGCGGACGGCAACGCCGAGGTGGACGTGACCGTGGTGGCCCTCACCCGCGGCGCCGACGGCACCATCACCAGCGCCGTCACCGACGCCGTGCAGGCTCCCCTGGCCTTCACCGCCGCCGGCGAGGCCAGCTCCGACACGGTCACCCTGACCACCAAGTACGCGCTGGGCAACGACTACCACATGAAGGACGCCTCCGGCATCGGTCTGGAGTGGTTCGAGCAGGCCGACGCCTTCTGCGCCTTCATGCGCGGCAAGACCATCGACCAGGTGAGCGGCGCCGTGACCGACGGCTATGCCACCGACGCCGACCTGAAGGCTGGCTGCACCATCAATATGTATGGGTTCCTGGGCGCGGCTGCCAAGGCCGACGCCAACGCGCAGGCGTAAGGTCCTGTGTGCTCTGCGGCCTCTCCCTGCCCGGGGGGACGGCCGCTTTTTTTGAAAGGAAGGAGAGGTTTTTTCATGCGACGCATCCTGTGTGTGCTGCTTGCGCTGGCGATGCTGACGGGGCTGGGCGGCTGTGCCCGCCAGCCGCAGCGGCAGAGCGTGACCTGGTTCGACCTGTTCGACACCGTGACCATCCTGCTGGGCTACACCGATACCGAGGCCGCGTTCAGCGAGCAGGCCGCGGCCGTCTACCAGGATCTGGAGCACTACCACCGCCTGTTCGATATCTACAACACCTACGAGGGCATGAACAACCTCAAGACCATCAACGACAACGCGGGCGTTGCGCCGGTGGAGGTGGAGCAGCCGGTGATCGACCTGATCCTGCTGGCAAAGCGGCTGTACGAACAGACCGACGGGCAGGTGAACATCGCGATGGGCAGCGTGCTGGAGCTGTGGCACGACGCCCGCGAAGCGGCCGAAGCCGATCCGTCGGCGGCCTATGTCCCAAACGAGCAGGCGCTGCGCGAGGCCGCCGCCCACACCGACATCAGCCGGGTGATCGTGGACGAGCAGGCGGGCACCGTCTTTCTCGAGGACCCGGAGATGAGGCTGGACGTGGGCAGCGTGGGCAAGGGCTACGCGGTGGAGCTGGCGGCCCGGGCGGCGGAGGAGCGCGGGCTGACCAGCGCGCTGCTGAGCGTGGGCGGCAACCTGCGCGCCATCGGCCAGAAGCCGGGCGATCAGAAATGGACCGGCGCCATCCAGGACCCGTGGACGCAGGAGCCGAATGCCGTGTCCCCATATACGGTGGAGCTGTCGGACGGCATCGCGCTGGTGACCAGCGGCGACTACCAGCGCTATTTCACGGTGGACGGCGTGCGCTACCACCACATCATCGACCCCGACACCCTGCAGCCGGCGGCGTGGGCGAACGCGGTGAGCGTATTGTATCCCGATTCGGGCGTGGCCGACGCGCTGTCCACCGCGCTGTTCAACATGCCGCCGGAGGACGGCCTGGCGCTGATCGAGAGCATCGACGGCGCCGAAGCGATGTGGATGCTGCCCAGCCGCGAGGTGATCTTCTCGTCCGGCTTTGCCGAGAGCCTGCGCGAAAACACAGAATAAAAATCAAAAAAAGCGTTGACAAAACGGGCAGGATGTGGTATCATCTTTCTTGCGTTACAAAGATTGCAGTGACAAAAACCACTGTGGAGAGGTGTCCGAGTGGTTTAAGGAGCCGGTCTTGAAAACCGGTGACCCGCAAGGGCCGTGGGTTCGAATCCCACCCTCTCCGCCATCTTTTTAACAGACAAGTGAAGAGATATCACATACTTTGCTCTGGAGAAGTACTCAAGAGGTCGAAGAGGCGCCCCTGCTAAGGGCGTAGGTCGGGTAACCGGCGCGAGGGTTCAAATCCCTCCTTCTCCGCCAGTCAAATCCACAACACGGTTTCGTGTTGTGGATTTTTCTTTTTGTTTTTCTTTGCTTTGAACCAATCCGGCAAAACGGACGATCGACCAAATCCCCCGCTGTAAAAATGAATCCATCATGGAAAACTGCAAGAACCGGCAAACCAAAAATGAAATTTTTCTCTCATTTGTTCAAAACTTAAAATTAAAGTTTGGAAAAATTTAAATTTTTGAAATTGAAACTCAAATCATTGAGAAAAAACAAAACAAAAATCAAAAAGAATCGAACGCTTTTCATTGACATTTCAAAAAAATGCTAATAAAATAAAAAGCAGAAGGGAGGGGATTTTATGCTTGCAGAAGAATTGCTGGAGCTTGTTGCCCGCACAACCCGCCAAAAATGCGAGAGCCAGGTTCTGGAAGTAAAGGCCGCCCATGTGGACTGTCCCAAGCGGCTGTATGATACGCTTTCCAGCTTCTCCAACCAGGACAGTGGCGGCGTGCTGCTGTTTGGGCTGGACGAAACGCAGGATTTCAAGATTGTCGGCGTCTATGATCTGCAGTCTCTGCAAAAAAAGGTGACCGAGCAGTGCAAGCAGATGGAACCGCCGGTGCGCGCCGTGTTTACGATTGCGGAAATAGAGGGGCTTGCCGTCTGCGCGGCGGAGATCCCCGCCATCGACCTGTCGGAACGGCCCTGCTATTACAAAGGGGCCGGGCGGGTGAAAGGTTCGTATGTGCGGGTGGGCGATGCCGACCTGCCCATGACCGATTATGAATTGTACAGCTACGAGGCGTTTCGGAAGCATCTGCACGATGACGAGAGGCCCATCGAGCGGGCAGCGCTCGACACTCTGCACCAGGATGCGATACAGAGATATGTGCTGGACCGCCGATTGGAACGCCCGGGTTTTGGAAGGCTGTCGGAAGAACAGCAGCTGGAAATGCTGAATATCACCCGCGGCGGTGTGCCGACCTTGGCTGCTGTTTTGAATTTTGGCCTTTACCCGCAGGGGTATCTCCCCCAGCTTTTCATCAGCGCGGTCGTGGTGCCGGGAACGGAGATCGGCGATGTGGCCGAGGACGATGCCGCGCGTTTTCTGGACAACAAACGGATCGAGGGCACCATTGCGGAAATGACCGAAGAGGCGCTCGCCTTCTGCAAACGGAACATGAAAACCCGCACCGTGGTGGATCCGTTCACGGGCCGCCGCACCGACCGAACCGAATACCCCATCCATGCACTGCGCGAGGCCATTCTGAACGCGCTGATCCATCGGGATTACAGCCCTTATACCGAGGGGACCTCTGTGCAGCTGGCCTTCTTTGCGGATCGGCTGGAGGTGCACAGCCCAGGCAGCCTGTACGGCCGCACAACGGTGGAACAGCTGGGACACGCACGGCCGGATCGGCGCAATCCCGCTTTGGCGGTGATGGCGGAAATTCTCACCGATGCAGAGAACCGCTATTCCGGTATTCCCACCATCCGGAGGGAGATGGCCGCCTATGGTCTGCCGGAACCCGTGTTTGAAAATCGCCGCAGCGAATTCGTGGTGATCCTGTATAATGGCAGCACCGCAAAACAGCCGGCTGCGAAAGAGCCGGAGGAAGCGGCAGACCTGCTGGAGTTTTGCAGCACACCGCGCAGCCGGGGGGAGATCGCCGCCTTTCTGGGCGTTAAAACGATCTCCTACGCCATCAGCCGGTATGTCAATCCGCTGCTGAAAGCGGGAACGCTCAAAATGACGCTCCCCGATCGTCCCGGCAGTCCCCGGCAAAAATATTATCGGGCGTAAAAACTGCATGGAAATGCAGCTGTTTTCATTGGTTTCACGCGATATTCCTTTCCATTTCTGTTATGGGGTTTGAAAACCGTCTGGAAAAGGAGAAAGTTCAAACTGCGATCAACACACAATTTTGCGGGTGGTATGATATGAAAAGAAACAGATGGATGGCCGCTATACTGGCCATGCTGTGTATGCTGGCGGCGGGATGCGGCACGGAGCTGAAAGGGCCGGAATCAGCCCCTTCGCACGATGGTTCTGCCGGCAGCCGAAACACGGAGGAGGCGATATCCTCTGCGCCGCAAAAGGCGGATGCGGAAATGGGCGAGGCCCAGAGCGGTGCGGGATCGCCGGAAAGCAGCAGTGCCGGAACAGCGGCGGAAATAGACCGGGATGCCGCTCTGCGTTTGGCTTTTGAGAACGCCGGAGTCCGGAAAGAGGATGCGTATAACGTACAGGTGGAACGGGACCGGGAGAACGATATTTCGATTTTCCAGGTCGAATTTGAGACCGAGTATGGCGACTATGATTTTGAAATTGCAGCTGCAGACGGCCGGATCGTAGGCGCCGATTATGAAGTGGACGAGGAATGGCTGGACAAACTGGGGGGAAGCCCCGTTTCCCTGGAAGAAGCCAGGCGCATCATTCAAAGCAAGGTGCCAGGTTCCGATGCGGCGGATATACGGATCTGGGAAGAAAGCGGAGATGGCCGCGGCCGCTTTGAGGGGGAGCTGCTGCACGAAGGCATCCAGTATGAATTTGAGATCGACCCGAAAACCGGCGTCGTGTTTGACTGGAATGCAGATATGCGGGAATAAAGGATTCACAAGATCAAGCAGGTGGAATATGAAAACAATATGTGGAATCGACTGTGCCGGGTGCCGCTGGAAAGAGACCTGCAAAGGCTGCGCAGAGACAGGCGGTCGTCCGTTCGGCAGTGAATGTGTGGCGGCCGCATGTTATAAATCGGGCGGAGAAACCTGTTATCGCGCATATAAAAATCGGCTCATCGAGGATTTTAATGCGCTTGGAATCCTCGATATGCCGACGGTGACAGAGCTTTGCCAGCTGAACGGCGCCTATGTGAACCTGGAATATACCCTTCCCAGCGGGCAGAAAATCAGATTGCTGGATGACAGGAAAGTATATCTCGGCTATCAGCTGGAGAAAGAAAACAGCGACAGATGCTACGGGCTCGTTGCAGATGATCATTTTTTGCTTGTCTGCGAGTATGGCTGCAATGGCGCAGACCCTGAAATCATCGTATACAAAAAACGAGGATTGCATTCCCCCCACACCTAACAAGAGTTCGGCCCCCGCCGCCGAAACGCCGGAAATGTCTACAGTCAAATCCACAGCACGGTCTCGTGCTGTGGATTTTTCTTTTGTCTTTCTCTGTTCTGAACCGATCCGGTATGACGATCGGCCAAATCCCCCTGTGTTTTTATTCAGAGGGGGAAGGCTTGGCCGGCCGCCTTCTTGACAATCAATAATATTATATAGTATAATCCTATATAGGAGGATTTCGCATGAAAACACAGGGCGGATTTTTGACCTCGCAGATCAAACAGATCAGCTCCAGGATCTTTGAACAGATGCTGGAGGACTATGGCATCCGGGAATTCAACGGCGCGCAGGGGAAGATCCTGTATGTGCTGTGGGAGTCGGGGGAGATCCCGATCTCGCGGATCGCCCACTGCACCTCGCTGGCCAGGACCACCCTGACCAGTATGCTGGACCGGATGGAACAGGGGGGCCTGGTAAAAAGGCGGCAGAACCCGGAGAACCGGCGGGAAATCCTGGTCTCCATCACGCCGGAAGCGCAGCGCCTGCGCGAAGGATACAACGCCGTCTTGCAGCAGATCAATGAAGTGTATTACCGTGGATTCACCGAGGAGGAAATTCAACAGCATGAGACCTATCTGGCCCGCATCCTGGCCAACCTGGAGGAGTGCGAGGCCCTGAACGGGAGGAAAACAACATGAAAGTATCACTGCCGGTCCCCTCGAACGCGTGCTGCCCCCAGGCGTTTTACACCTATGGGACCTATAAGGAGGACGGGACCCCGAACTTTGGTCTGTTCTGCTGGTTCGGCTTTTGCTGGGACGGAGAGCTGAGCGTCATGGCCTGCATCGGAGGCGAAAAGCTGACCAAGGATCGCATCCGCGCCACCGGCCGGTTTTCGGCCAATCTGGTCACGGAGGAGCTGCTCCCCCTTGCCAGCTATTTCGGAGCCAAATCCGGCTACGATTCCGACAAGATGCAGGTGGACGCCGCCATTTCCAAAGGGCGCGTTTTGGACGTTCCGGTTTTGGAACAAAGCCCGTGGATCTTTGAGCTGGAGGTCAAGCAGACGATCCCGCTGGACGACAGCGAAGTTTACATCTGCAAGATCCGGAACACGCTGGTGGAAGAGCGGTTTGCGGAAAAAGCCAGGGAAAACAAAGGACCGATGCCCGTCGACGAACTCAAGCCGGTGGTGGGCTGGGGCGGCGGCACCTTTTTCAAGGTGGGCGAACGGATCCTCCCCGATGCCTGACGAACCAGCGACTGTCTTTGCGCGGCGGGGCAGCTTCTCCTGCAAGGGGAAAGCCTTTGGACAGCGCAGACCATCTCATTTTCCATACGCTGTCGCCGCAGCCCATCGGGCTGCGGCTTTTTTGCGTGCGCGCAGGGGGACGGAAGAATTTGGACGGGTGTTTTGCGCAAAAAACAGCCAATCCGGCGGTATAAAGGGGCGAAAAATTTACATTTATGTGATACAATAGAACGCATCCCGCAACAAACCCCACCCACAGAAAAGGAGACGCCCCGTGGACAAGCCCAATGTATCGCCGCACCAGCGGCTGAAAAAGTATGCCTCCCAGGATATCGACGAGATCCGCCAGGAGCTGCACCTGTCGCCGGGCGGCCTGCGCGAAGACCAGGCCGACCGCATGCGCCGCCGCTATGGCGCCAACCGGGTGGGGTATTCGCTGCGCGCGCCGCTGTGGCACCATTTCGCGCGCGCGTTCGTGAACCCGTTCAGCATCATCCTGCTGGTGATGGCGGGGGTCACCTTCGCCGCCGACCGCCTGCTGCCCGCCGGTTTCAGCCGCAACGGCGCCACCGTGGCGGTCACCTTGTGGATGCTGCTGCTCAGCGGCGTCATCCGTCTGGCGCAGGAGCTGCGGGCCGGGCATGACGCCGGCGCGCTGCTGGCGCGCATCCAGACCACCGTACAGGTGCGCCGGCAGAGCGGCGTGGTGCAGATCCCGGCCGAGGAGCTGGCGGTGGGGGACATCGTTCTGCTGTCTGCCGGCGACCGCGTCCCCGCCGACCTGCGCCTCACCTGCACACGGGAGCTGTTCGTCTCCCAGTCGGTGCTCACCGGCGAAAGCCGGGTGCTGCAGAAGGGCGCCGCCCCGCTGGACACCGCCGGCCTTTCCTCGCTGGACAGCTTTTCCAACCTCGCCTTTATGGGCAGCGTGGTGCTCAGCGGCACCGCCGAGGGCATCGTGGTGGAGGTGGGCGCGAACACCGTCTACGGCAGCTACCTCCACGAGCTGCAGAAAACCAAGCACAGCTTCGACCAGGGCTCGGCCTCGATCGCGCGGGTGCTGGTGCGCTTTATGGCCGCGCTGGTCCCCTTCGTCTTTCTGTTCACCGGCCTGACCAAAGGGCACTGGCTGGCCTCGCTGCTGTTCGCCCTGTCGGCGGCGGTGGGCCTCATCCCCGAGCTGCTGCCGATGGCGATCAACGCCTGCCTCATCAAGGGCGGCCTGCGGATGGGGCGCAGGCAGACCATCGTCAAAAACATCAACGCCATGCAGAGCTTCGGCGGCATGGACATGCTGTGCGTGGACAAGACCGGCACCCTCACCGGCGACGAGGTGCACCTGGCGCGCTGGGTGGACGTGGCGGGGCAGGAAAGCGACCGGGTGCTGGACTATGCCTATCTGAACGGCTTTTATCACTCGGGCATCTCGAACCACCTCGACCAGGCTATCCTGCGATGCAGCCATATCCCCCAGCGGCAGCCGCATTTCCACGAGCTGGCCGCCTGCACCCACCGCCTGGACGAGCTGCCCTTCGACCATCTGCGCAAGCGGGTGAGCGTGCTGCTGGATGCGCCCGAGGGGCGTCTGCTGCTCACCAAGGGCAGCGTGGACCAGGTGCTGGGCTGCTGCACCTCCTTCTGGCGCGACGGACAGGCATATCCCATCGACCGCCGGAACCGCGCCGGCCTGCGCCGCACCGCCGACGGGATGGCGCGGGAGGGGATGAAGGTGCTGGCGGTGGCCTTCCGCCCGGCGGACGGCCTCGACCGGCTGCGCCCGCAGGACGAGAGCGGCCTGACCCTGCTGGGATACGTGGCGCTGTACGACGCGCCCAAGGCGTCGGCCGCCGCCGCGCTGGAGGCGCTGCGCGGGCTGCATGTGGGGGTCAAGGTGCTCACCGGCGACCTCAGGGAGGTGGCGCTGTCGGTGTGCGGGCAGCTGGGCGTGCCCGCCGCGCAGGCGCTGACCGGCGAGGAGCTGGAGGCGATGGACCCCGCACAGCGGGCGGCGGCGGTGGAGCAGACCTCCATCTTTGCCGAGCTGGCCCCGGCACAGAAGGCGCTGGTGGTGCGCCTTCTGCGGGAAAACGGCCACACGGTGGGATTTTTGGGCGACGGCATGAACGATCTGCTGGGCATGGCGGCGTCCGACGTGGGCATCTCGGTGGACACGGCGGTGCCGGCGGCCAAGGAATGGGCCGACGTGATCCTGCTGAAAAAGGATCTGGGCGTGCTGAAACAGGGCATCCTGGAGGGGCGCCGGGCCTTTGCGAACATGGTGAAGTATGTGCGCATCACCGCCTCGTCCAACTTCGGCAGCGTGCTGTCGATCGTGCTGGCGGGGGTGCTGCTGCCCGTTGTGCCGATGAGCTCGGTGCAGCTGCTCTGGCTGCACCTGCTGTACAACATCCTCTGCATGACCCTGCCGTGGGACCGGGTGGACGACGAGGTGCTGGCCCGGCCGTGCGTCTGGTCGGGCCGGACGCTGGGGCGGTTCATGCGGGTGTTCGGCGCCATCCGCTCGGTGTTCGACCTTGTCTGCTTCGCCTTTTTGTATTTTGTGGTCTGCCCGCCGGCAGTGGAACAGCGGCAGTTCGTGACGCTGTTCCACACCGGATGGTTCCTGTTCGCGCTGTGGACGCAGGTGGCGGTGCTGCACGTGCTGCGCACCCACCGGACGCCCTTTGTCAAAAGCCGGGCGTCGGGCGTGGTGTGGGCGGTCACGGCGGCGGGGCTGGCCCTCTGCACCGCGGCGGCCTACACGCCCGCCGGGGCCTGGCTGGGCCTTGTGCCGCTGCCGGGGATCTATTTCGCCTTCCTGGCGGCGGCGGTGCCGGCCTATCTGCTGACGGTGGGGCTGGCCAAGCGCTGGTATGTAAAGACCTTCGGCGAGCTGCTCTGAGCGCCGGGCAGCTGATAAAAATGCCCCCTTCGATTTGTGCAGTCTGCACCTGTGAAACCGTGTATAATGGAAGCAGGAAGCGATGCACAACGAAAGGGGGCATTTTGTATGAAACTCACCTTTTTGGGCGCCAACCACGAGGTCACCGGCAGCTGTACGCTGGTGCAGGCGGGCGGCAAAAACATCCTCATCGACTGCGGCATGGAGCAGGGGCCGGACGAATACGAGAACCAGCCGCTGCCGCTTGCGCCGGGGGATGTGGACGCGCTGCTGCTCACCCATGCGCACATCGACCATTCGGGGCGCATCCCGCTGCTGTGCCGGCAGGGGTTCCGCGGCCCGGTGCTCTGCACGCCGCCCACCGCCAGCCTGTGCGACATCATGCTGCGCGACTCGGCGCACATCCAGGAGTTCGAGGCCGAATGGCGCAACCGCAAGGCCCGCCGCGCCGGCCTGCCGGAATATGTGCCGCTGTACACGGTGCAGGACGCGATGAACGCCATGAAGCAGTTCCGCCCCTGCGAATACGACACGGCGGTGCAGGTGTGCGAGGGGGTCACCGCCCGCTTTATCGACGTGGGGCACCTGCTCGGCTCGGCCAGCATCCTGCTCACCGTGGAAGAGGAGGGGGAGACGCGCCGCATCGCCTTTTCGGGCGACATCGGCAACAAGAACCAGCCGCTGCTGAAAGACCCCACCTATCTGCACGCCGCCGACGTGGTGGTGATGGAGTCCACCTACGGCGTGCGCAGCCACGGCCCGCAGCCCGACTACCCGGCCCAGCTGGCCAAGGTGCTGCAGCGCACCTTCGACCGGGGCGGCAACGTGGTGGTGCCCTGCTTCGCGGTGGGCCGCACCCAGGAGATGCTGTATTTCCTGCGCCAGATCAAGCAGAACAACCTGGTGCACGGCCACGAGGATTTCCCGGTGTATGTGGACAGTCCGCTGGCGGTGGAGGCCACCGGCATCTTCCGCGAGACCCCGGCCCCCAACTTCGACGAGGACACCCGCCGCCTTCTGGATTCCGGCATCGACCCGCTGCGCTGCCCGGGCCTTGTGCTGGCGGTGACCAGCGAGGAGTCCCGCGCCATCAACGCAGACCGCCGCTGCAAGGTGATCCTGTCGGCCAGCGGCATGTGCGAGGCGGGGCGCATCAAGCACCACCTGAAGCACAACCTGTGGCGGCCGGAGAGCACGATCCTGTTTGTGGGCTACCAGGCCGAGGCCACGCTGGGCCGCGCGCTGGTGGAGGGGGCCACCGACGTGAAGCTGTTCGGCGAAAAGATCGAGGTGCGCGCCGAGGTGTGCCGTCTGCCGGGCATGAGCGGCCACGCCGACCGGGAGGGCCTGCTGGAATGGCTGGGGCATTTCGACCCACCGCCCGCCCAGGTGTATGTGAACCACGGCGACGACGCGGTGTGCGACGAATTCACCGCCCAGCTGTGCCGGATGGGCTACGCCGCCCGCAGCCCCTACAACGGCGCGGAATACGACCTTGTCACCGGCGAGATGCTGGCCGAGGGCAACCGGGTGCGGCGGGAGCACCGGACCGAGGAGGCCGGGCGCGCCGCAACGATGTTCCGCCGCCTGGTGGAGGCGGGCAAGCGCCTGATGACGGTCATCAGCCACAACCAGGGCGGCGCCAACAAGGACCTGGCCAAATTCGCCAGCCAGATCGACGCGCTGTGCGAAAAGTGGGACCGGTGAACAGCAAACGCCTTCCCCTGGGGAAGGTGCCCCCGAAGGGGGCGGATGAGGTCGAAGCTGCCCCCCTCCTCCGCGCCCATCGCTCGGCGCAAAGGGACAGGCCCTCCCTATATCTGGTGGAAAAACGGACGGGCACGCCCGGTTTTCCACAAGTTTTTAAAAACTTGTGGAAAACTCAGTCCCCTTCGCTGGCCAGACGGCGGCCCATCAGCACGCCCATCACGCTGGCCATCATCAGGCCGCGGGTCCAGCCGCTGGAATCGCCCAGACAGGCGAGGCCGGGCAGACTGGTGTGGAACTGCGGGTCCATCTCAATGCGGTTGGAGTAAAATTTCAGCTCGGGCGAATAGAGCAGCGTCTCGGACGAGGCAAAGCCCGGCACCACCTGGTCCACCGCCTGGATGAAGTTGATGATGTTGGTCATCGTGCGGTAGGGCATGGCCGAGGTGATGTCGCCCGCCACCGCGTCGGGCAGGGTGGGGCGCAGGTTGCTGCGGGAAAGCTCCTCCTGCCAGGTGCGCTTGCCGTCCAGGATGTCGCCGTAGCGCTGCACCAGGATGTGGCCCGCGCCCAGCATGTTGGTCAGCTCGCCCACCTTGCGGGCGTAGTCGATGGGGCGGTCGAAGGGGACGCGGAAGTGGTGGGTGCAGAGGATGGAGAGGTTCGTGTTGCTGGACTTGGTCTCTTTATAGGAATGCCCGTTCACCACCGCCAGGTCGTTGTCGTAGTTCTCCTGGCTGACAAAGCCGCCGGGGTTCTGGCAGAAGGTGCGCACCTTGTTTTTGAAGGGCGCGGGGTAGCCGATCAGCTTCGACTCATAGAGGACCTCGTTGACCTCCTCCATGATCTCGTTGCGCACCTCCACCCGCACGCCGATGTCCACGTTGCCGCTGGAGCGCTCCACGCCGTGCACCCGGCACAGCCCCTCCAGCCAGCCCGCGCCGCGGCGGCCGGCGGCGATCACGGTGTGCGCCGCGCGGATCTCCTGCCGGTCCTTGCCGGGGTCGCCCGCCCTGTGCACCGTCACGCCCACACAGCGGCCGTTTTCCACGATGAGGTCCTCGCAGTCGGCGCCGAACAGCATCTGCACGCCCTTTTCCTCCAGATACTGCTGGATGGCGTAGTAGATCTCCTGGGCCTTCTCGGTGCCCAGATGGCGGATGGGACAGTCCACCAGCTTCAGGCCGGCGCGGATGGCCCGGCGGCGGATCTGCTTGACCTTCTCCGGCTGGCCGACGCCCTCCACATGGGGGTCGGCGCCGAACTCCAGATAGATGCCGTCGGTGTAGTCGATCATCTGCTGGGCCAGGTCTGCGCCGATCAGCTCGGGCAGCTCGCCGCCCACCTCGCAGCTCAGGCTCAGCTTTCCGTCCGAGAAGGCCCCCGCGCCCGAAAAGCCGGTGGTGATATGACAGCAGGGCTTGCAGTTCACACAGTGCCCTGTCTGCGCTTTGGGGCAATGCCGCTGCTGCACCGGGCGGCCTTTTTCCACCAGCACGATCTCGCGCGGGGCGCCCTTGCGCACCAGCTCCAGCGCGGTGAAGATGCCGGCGGGGCCGGCGCCAACGATCACAACGTCACATTTCATTTTTCATTGCCCTCCTGTATGTTTTTGTCCGGGCTTACAGCCGCAAAACGGCGCAAGAAAACGCCGCCCGCGGCTGCCGACAGGCCGTCCTCCCCCCGGCGGGAGAGGTCCAACTCGCAGTCAGCTGTTCCGGCAGCTGGCAGAAACATCCGTCCGGATCTTGGATGCATCCAAAGCATGGAGCGGCCAGGCCGCCCCCGGACCCGAGGAGCTATTATGCCACACCCTCCGCCCGAAAGCAAGCGAAAAATGTTGGAAGTTTTGTGATTTTCACTTTTGTACAATCCGGCGCTTTCCCGCTTGGCACAAATGCCCATACCAAAATCCCCTTTGCGCCCGCCCGCGCCCTGTGATACAATAGAGTCTGCGCGGAGCTGCCGCGCCGGGGAGGAAACGAGATGAGCATGCTGCTGCGCATGGAACTGACAATGGAAAACGACGAGGTGCTGGTGGTGCCCGGTCCGCTGGTGCCCTTTTTGGAGATCGGGCATGTGTGGGACTGGAACGACCCGCTCCCGAGCGGCGAGGACAACATCGTCACCACCTTCGAGCACGCGGTGATCTGCATCGCGGCGCTGGCCGACGGCGTGTATCCCACCGCCAGCGGCGTGTCCACGATGGGCCAGCTGGAGCGCATCGCGCGCTTCCGGGACATCAGCTGGATCGACCTGTTCTACGAGGGCGAGGACGCCCCGCAGAGTTTTTTCGTGCCCTATGAGGACGACCGTCCCACCCCGGTGGGCACCCCCAACCGGCTGATGCAGACCGCCTTCGACGAGGCGGGCAACCTGTGGATCTACATCGACGGCGACAAGCCGCCGCAGGAGGGCGAAGCATGAACACGAGCCTTTGTTATCTGGAGCGGGACGGCCGCTGGCTGCTGCTGCACCGCACCAAAAAACAGCACGACCCCAACGCCGGCAAATGGATCGGGGTGGGCGGCAAGTTCGAGCCGGGCGAAAGCCCCGACGACTGCGTCTGCCGCGAGGTGCGGGAGGAGACCGGCCTGGTGCTGACCCGCTGGCAGTTCCGGGGGATCGTGACCTTTGTGTCGGACACCTGGCCCACCGAATACATGCACCTGTTCACCGCCGACGGCTTTTCGGGCGAGATGCGCGCCGACTGCCCCGAAGGGCAGCTGGCCTGGGTGGAGAAGGACAAGGTGGAACAGCTGCCGCTGTGGGAGGGCGACCGGGTATTCCTGCGCCTGCTGCGCCGGCGGGAGCGCTTTTTCTCGCTGAAGCTGGTCTATAAAGGCGACGCGCTCACCGGCGCGGTGCTGGACGGCCGTCCGCTGGAGGTGTAAAGGATGGAGAAGATCCTGGTGAGCGCCTGTCTTTTGGGGGTGCGCTGCCGGTACGACGGCCGGAGCGTGCCCTGTGAAGCCCTTTTGCAGCGCCTCGGCGAGCTGGAGGCGGTGCCGGTCTGCCCGGAAATTCTGGGCGGGCTCCCCACCCCGCGCACCCCGGCCGAGCGGCAGGACGGCCGGGTGGTGGCCAAAGACGGCCGGGACGTCACCGCGCAGTACCGCCGCGGCGCCGGGGAGACGCTGCGGCTGGCCCGGCTGTTCGGGTGCCGGTACGCGCTGCTCAAGGAGCGCAGCCCCAGCTGCGGCTGCGGGGCCATCTACGACGGCAGCTTCACCGGGACGCTCACCGGCGGCGACGGGACCGCCGCCGAGCTGCTGTGCGCCAATGGAGTACAGGTGTTTGGGGAGACCCGGCTGGAGGAGCTGCTGGCGCGGCTGAACGGGTGAGGATCCCCCCCTGTCAAAATGCCCGCGGGAGAGGCGTCTGCCGCGGGCTTTTTTGTACCCTTTTCCGGTTTTGGCAAAACGGGGATTTTCTTTGCAAAATCGCATTGACTTTTTGCGCCGCTGCGATATGATAGATTGCGTTTGAAATCGCGGAGACACGGCCGCCGCACCCCTTTGCCCGGGGCCGTCCCGCACCCATCCCGAGCAACAAACAGAGGTGTTTCGTATGGTCAAATCCATGACAAGCGGCTCGCCCGCAAAGCTGATCCTGCTGTTCGCGCTGCCGCTGTTCGTCGGCAACCTGTTCCAGCAGCTGTACAACATGGCCGACGCCTTCATCGTGGGGCGCATTCTGGGTGTGGACGCGCTGGCAGCCGTGGGCTGCACCGGCAGCCTGTCCTTTTTCATCATCGGCTTCGCGCAGGGTCTTTCGGCCGGGTTCTCGATGCTCACCGCCCAGCGGTTCGGCGCGAACGACGCCGAGGGCGTGCGCCGCAGCTACGCCGCCAGCCTGGTGCTGGGCGGCATCATCGGCGTGATCCTGACGGTGCCCAGCGTGCTGTTCGCGCGCGACCTGCTGGTGCTGCTGCAGACCCCGCCCCAGATCCTGGACGACGCGGTGGCCTACATCGTGGTGGTGTTCGGCGGCATCCTGGCCACCATGCTGTTCAACATCGTGTCCAACGTGCTGCGCGCGCTGGGCGACAGCAAAACGCCGCTGTATTTCCTGGTGGTGGGCTGCGTGGTGAACGTGGTGCTGGACATCCTGCTGATCCTCTACACCCCGCTGGGCGTGATGGGCGCCGGCGTTGCCACCGTGATCGCACAGGTGGTGTCGGGCCTTGCCTGCGTGTGGTATATCCACGTGAAATTCCCCATCCTGCGCCTGACCCGTGAAAGCTGGAAGATCACCCGCAAGGACGTGGCGGAGCACCTGCACATGGGCCTGCCGATGGGCTTCCAGACCAGCATCATCGCCATCGGCTCGCTGATGCTGCAATACGCGCTGAACGGCCTGGGCAGTACGGCGGTGGCGGCCTTCACGGCGGCCAGCAAGCTGGAAACGCTGGCTACCCTGCCGCTGATGAGCTTCGGCCTTGCCATCGGCACCTATGTGGCCCAGAACTACGGCGCCGGCAAGCTGCACCGCATCCGCAAGGGAGTGCTGCAGTGCAGCGCCATGTCGCTGGCCTGGGCGGTGTTCATGGGGGCGGTGTTCCTGGTGTTCGGCAGGCCGCTGTCCACCCTGTTCGTCGGCAAGGACGCCCAGGTGCTGGACCTGTCCTACACCTACCTGTGCATCGTGGCGGTGGCGCTGTGGGTGCTGGGGCTGCTGTTTGTGTTCCGCTACTCGCTGCAGGGGCTGGGCCAGAGCTTCGTGCCCACCTTTGCGGGCGTGATGGAGCTGGTGATGCGCGGCGCCTGCGCCGTGTGGCTGGTGGTGCCGCTGGGCTTTGCCGGCGCCTGCATGGCCAGCCCGATGGCCTGGGTGGGCAGCGCGGTGCCGCTGGTGATCTCCTTTTTCCTCACGATGCGTCAGCTGGCGCTGCGCATCCCCGAACCCGACCCCGCCGAATAAGCGCCGCCGGGCGGTTTTCTCCAAAGGCTTCCCCCTGGGGGGAAGCTGTCGCCGTATGGCGACGGATGAGGGGGAGGGCCTGCCCCTTTGCGCCGAGCGCGGGCGCGGAGGAGGGGGAAAGATTCGACCTCATCCGCCCCGCTTTGCGGGGCACCTTCCCCTGCCAGGGGAAGGCTTGCCGTGCCGCCGGCTTCCCCAAACCCTCCCGGCAAAAGCACAAGGCCCCGGCTTTCCTTGCGGAAAGCCGGGGCCTTGCCTTCTTTTTCTCATTTCACGGGGATCGCCAGCGCGACCAGCGCCGCCGCCAGGAACACCAGGCACAGCGCCAGCCCCACCGCTTCCGAGAACGGGAACACCAGCGTGGCGGTGATCGCCGCGCCGAAGCAGACGCGGGAAACACCCTGTTTTTTGCACCATTTGCGGAACTGCTCGTCGGTGGCAAAGGTGCGGCGCACCGCTTCGGGCATGCTCTTTTTGCCCTGCATCATCTGCACGCCGCTCCACACCTGCCAGAAGGCCAGCACGGCCATCAGAATAAAAAAGATCATTTGGCTGCTCCTCTCCGCCGCCGGGGCGGCTGTACACTGGCTCTATGATAGCAGGTTTTGGGCCGGGCCGCAAGTCATTCCAGCTCGAACACGCCGGTGTAGAGCTGGTAGTAGCGGCCTTTCTTCTCCATCAGAGCCTCGTGGTTGCCGCGCTCGACGATCCGCCCCGCGTCCATCACCATGATGACGTCCGAGTTCTGGATGGTGGACAGCCGGTGCGCGATGACAAACACGGTGCGGCCGGTCATTAGAGCGTCCATGCCCTGCTGCACCAACGATTCGGTGCGGGTGTCGATGCTGCTGGTGGCCTCGTCCAGCACCATCACGGGCGGGTCGGCCACCGCGGCGCGCGCGATGTTCAGCAGCTGGCGCTGGCCCTGCGAAAGGCCCGCGCCGTCGCCGGTGAGCACCGTCTGATAGCCCTGCGGCAGGCGGCGGATGAAGCGGTCGGCGTTGGCCAGCTTGGCCGCCGCCACACACTCCTCGTCGGTGGCGTCCAGGCGGCCGTAGCGGATGTTCTCCAGCACGGTGCCGGTGAACAGGTGGGTGTCCTGCAGCACCATGCCCAGCGCCCGGCGCAGGTCGGGCTTTTTGATGCGGGCGATGTCGATGCCGTCGTAGGTGATGCGGCCGGCGTCGATGTCGTAGAACCGGTTCAGCAGGTTGGTGATGGTGGTCTTGCCGGCGCCGGTGTGCCCCACGAAGGCCACCTTGTCGCCGGGATGGGCATACAGGTTGATCCCGTGCAGGATCTGCTTGCCGGGCTGGTAGCTGAAATCCACGCTCTCCATCCGCACGTCGCCCTCCAGCGGAACATACCGGAAGCTGCCGCCCTCCGGCACCTTCCAGGCCCAGTGCAGGCTGTGGGCGCTGGTCTCCACCAGGCGGCCGTCCTTCTGCTCCACGCTCACCAGGGTCACCTCGCCGCCGTCGGTCTCCGGCTGCTCGTCCATCATGGCAAAGATGCGCTCGGCGCCGGCCAGCGCCATGACCACCGAGTTGGTCTGCTGGGCGATCTGGCTGATGGGCATCGAGAAGGAGCGGGTCAGCTGCAGGAAGGAGGCCAGCGCGCCCAGGGTCAGCCCGCCGGCGCCCAGCGCCAGCGCGCCGCCGGCCAGCGCGGCCAGCACATACATCAGGTTGCCCAGGTTCGCCATGATGGGCATCATCATGTTGGCGAAGGCGTTGGCGCCCGCGGCGCTGGCGCACAGCTCGTCGTTCAGGCGGTCGAACTGCTCCATCGCCTTTTCCTCGTGGCAGAACACCTTCACCACCTTCTGGCCGTCCATCATCTCCTCGATGTAGCCGTTCACAAGGCCCAGGTCCTTCTGCTGGCGGGTGAAGAAATAGCCGCTCCTGCCGCCGATGAACCGGGTGACCAGGAACATCAGCGCCACCATCGCCAGCACCAGCACCGTCAGCAGCGGCGAGGTGTAGATCAGCGCGCACAGCACGCCCACCACCGTCACGCTGGACGAGATCAGGGTGGGCAGGCTCTGGTTGATCATCTGGCGCAGGGTGTCGGTATCGTTGGTGTAGCGGCTCATCACGTCGCCGAAGGCGTGGGTGTCGAAATACCCCACCGGCAGCGCCTGCATCTTGGCGAACATCTCGTCGCGGATGTCGCGCAGCACGCCCTGGCCGATGGTGACCATCGCGCGGTTATACAGCCAGGTGCACACAACGCCCAGCAGGTAGATGCCGGCCATGATGCACAGCGCCTGCGCCAGCGGCCCGAAATCGGGGGTCTCGCTCCGGGTGAGGGGGGTGATGAAGTTGTCGATCAGCGGCTGCAGGAACATCGAGCCGGCCACGCCGGCCAGCGCGCTGACGAGGATGCAGACCAGCACCACCGCCATCTGCACTTTATAGGGGCGGAACACATATCCCAAAAGCCGCCGCGCGGTGCGGGGGTTGAAGCCTGCCCGGCGCGGCTTGTGCGGCATTCGTTCAGTTTTCATGCTCTTCGTCTCCTTTCTGCTGCGACTGCCACACCTCGCGGTAGAGCGGGCAGCTCTTCAGCAGCTCTTCGTGGGTGCCCTTGGCGGCGATGCGGCCGCCGTCCATCACCAGGATCATGTCGGCGTGCTCCACCGAGGAGATGCGCTGCGCAATGATGAGCTTGGTGGTCTGGGGCATATAGCGGGCCATCGCCTCGCGGATCAGCGCGTCGGTGCGGGTGTCCACGGCGCTGGTGGAGTCGTCCAGGATGAGGATGCGGGGCTGCTTGAGCAGAGCGCGCGCGATGCACAGCCGCTGCTTCTGCCCGCCCGACACGTTGCTGCCGCCCTGCTCGATGCGGCTCTCGTAGCCGCCGGGCAGCTGGCGGATGAACTCGTCGGCCTGTGCCATGCGGCAGGCCTCCCGCAGCTGCTCGTCGGTGGCGTTTTCATTGCCCCAGCGCAGGTTTTCGCTGATGGTGCCGGCAAACAGCTGGTTGTTCTGCAGCACCATCGCCACCTGGTCGCGCAAGGCGTGCAGGCCGTACCGGCGCACGTCCACACCGCCCACCAGCACCCGGCCGCGGGTGGCGTCGTACAGGCGGGGGATCAGCTGCACCAGGCTGGTCTTGGCGCTGCCGGTGCCGCCCACGATGCCCACCGTGGAGCCGGACGGTATGTAGAGGTCGATGTCGGCCAGGGTCTCGGGGCCGCTGCCGTAGGCAAAGCCCACCTGTTCAAAGACGATGGAACCGTCGGCCACCTTCTCAACGGGGTGCTCGGGGTCGGTGATGGTGCTCTCCTCGTCCAGCACCTCCGCCACGCGCTCGCCCGACGCACGGGACATGATGATCATCACGAACACCATCGAGATCATCATCAGGCTGGACAGGATCTGCATGGCGTAGCTGATCATGCTCATCAGCTTGCCGGTGGTGAAGGTCCCGCCCACGATCATCTGCGCGCCCAGCCAGCTGATGAGGATCATGCAGGTGTACATCGCCAGCTGCATGCTGGGCGAGTTGAAGGCCAAAAGACGCTCGGCGCGGGAGAACAGCTTGTAGATCTTCTGCGAAACACCGTCGAATTTTTCGATCTCCTTGTCCTGGCGCACAAAGCTCTTCACCACGCGGATGCCGCGCAGGTTCTCCTGCACCACCTGGTTGAGGCGGTCGTAGGTGCGGAACACCTTTTCAAACAGCGGATGGGCGCGGGAGGCGATCAGCAGCAGCACGCCGCCCAGCAGCGGGATGCAGGCCAGATACACCAGCCCCAGCCGCGCGTTGATGGAAAAAGCCATGCCCAGCGCCGCCAGCAGCATCACCGGCGCGCGCACCGCGATGCGGATGACCATCATAAAGGCCATCTGCAGGTTGGTGACGTCGGTGGTCATACGGGTGACCAGGCCCGAGGTGGAGAAATGGTCGATGTTGGCGAACGAGAACTGCTGCACCCGGCTGTACTGGGCACGGCGCAGGTTCCGCCCGAACCGCGCGGCGGCGTGGGCGGAGAAATGCCCCGCCAGCGCGCCGCAGACAAGGCTGGCCACCGTTGCCAGCACCAGCCACAGGCCGGTGGAGCGCAGCCGGGCCGCGTCGCCCATCTGGACGCCGTTGTCGATGATGTCGGCCATCAGCAGCGGGATCAGCACCTCCATCACCACTTCGCCCACCACGAACACCGGCGACAGGATGGCGTCCCGCTTTGCGTCGCCCAGGCAGGCCATCAGTTTTTTGACCATGTTTGAGGTCCCTCCTTATTCATTTGCTTTCGTACTGTAAGCATCCTAACAGCGCACCCGAAAAAATGGGCCGCCCCGTTCACAGGGCGGCATTTTTTGCAACGATGTCCAACAGGCGGTGCAGCTCGGCGATCTCCCCGTCCGACAGGCCCTGTTCCAGCTGCGCTTCCATCTCGCGCAGGCCGCGGCGGATCTCGTCGTTCAGCTGCACGGCGGCGGGGGTCAGCCGCAGCCGTTTCAGCCGGGCGTCGTAGGGGACCGGTTCGCGCACGATCAGCCCCTTTTTCTCCATCAGCTGCAGCAGGCCGGTGACGGTGGAGCGGCGGACGGAAAACTCCTTTTCCAGATCCCGCTGGAACACGTCCTGGCCGGCCTGTGCGCGGTCGTACAGGGTGCCGATGATGATCCGCTGCATCATGGTGAGGTTCTCCCCGTCGTACACGGCCGGGATCGCCCCGATGCGCCGTCCGATCAGATTGGCTGTCATTTTGATCTGCCTTCCCAATGGCTGCACGTGCACCGCTTCCTCGTCTTTTTCTGTTAGGCTGCTAACATTATACCTGCGCGTCATCGTTTCGTCAAGCCCCTCTCGATGATTTTTCCATATCCTACATATCCCCGCCAAAGCAGGGCGGCCGGGTCCGGCTGTGTTTGTTCTATTATACCATGAAGAAGGGGCGGAATGGTAGAATTTGCATTTTTTGGGGGGTGCCGACGGTACGAACGCTTCCCCCTGTGGGGAGCTCAGCCTGTAGAAAAATCTGCTGGTACAATCAAGCCAGAGCAGGTTTTTGGTTTGCAAACCGGAGCAAAAAGGGAAAAAACAGCGAAATGTCCGGAATATTTCCGCGCAATCCGGACCGTCTGCCGCCATCCGGTGCCGGATGGCGGCTATTCCATTTCCGGGCGGCCGGTTTTCTTCAGATTCATGGCAGCAAATTTAAGATTCACCCGGTTTGTTGCCTGAGCCAAGCCTCTGTACTGTGTGTAGCGCATACCGTGCTTTGCCTTCGCATCGGCAAACACACGCTCAATCTTCTCTTTTCGCAGCCGGTACAACTCTTTGTACCTCACCATGTGCCGGACGTGCTCCGCCATCTCCACATAGTTCTGCCAGACATGGCGCAAGACTGTTTTCTCGCACTTGGCATTTTCAGTACACATCCCTCTGGTGGGACAGCCTTTGCAAAGATAGGCCCGGCTCTTGCATTCCCGGTTTGTGGTGGAATCATGCAACGCACGATACTCCGGGCAGATCACATCATCAGAGTATTCGTCATACAAAGGATCAAACGCGACACTGTCGTGGACATTGCCGGGAGTGACGTGAACATCAAGAACAAAATGGTGTTTGTCGCAGGCGGCGTGTGCTCTGTAGGCAAAGCATTTTTTGTGTTCTCCCTTTTTCCGGGTTGGTGGTGGACACCACCGTTTCCTTTTCGGGCGGCTTTTTGTCACTGTCATCCGAAAACGGCTTTCCCCGGTCTTTGTTTACCTCCTCAAACAGCTCTTTCGTATGCCGTTTTGCCGGTTTGGGAACTGCCTTTTTGGCCTGCTTTTTCAGATTGGCATTTGCTTTGATGTGGGTTCCGTCCACAAGCAAGTGCTCCTGTGGGACCATGTCCTCCAAACTTGCAAATTCAAGCTGTTCTCGATTCTCTGCGTTCTTTACCGGTGTTTCTATCTCTCCCCGCCGCTTTCCCGTTGCAAAGCGGCAGAGGCTGGGGTATAATAAACGGGTACGACGGGCGCTTTGCGGCGCCCGGAGCAGAGTAGGCCAGTGCGCGTGAAGTGCCGGCGGGACGGGGAGTTGCCTGCCGGACGAAAAGAGTCTTTCTTGCGGTGCGCTGGCCGCATCCCGCTGCTGCCCATATAGAAGGGCAATCCTTGCCTTCCTGTACAAGCAGCATCCCACAGGCGGTGCCGCTTGCAGTGCCGCCGCACACCGAAAGGAAGGCTTTTGTATGAAACAGCTCTATGCCCGCTTCTGCGCGTCGGCCGCCGGCCTGCGCCAGCCCCGCACCCTCGCCATGACCGCCATGCTGGTGGCGCTGAACGTGACGCTGGATCTTTTGAACATCCGCATCCAGATCACCCCCGAGCAGCGCATCGGCGTGGGCTTTCTCACCAGCGCCATGATCGGCATGCTGTTCGGCCCGGTGCCCGCCATGACCGCCGGCGCGGCCAGCGATATCCTGGGCTGGCTGGTGAACACCGGCGGCGGCTCCTACTATCCCGGCTTCACCGTCACCGCCATCCTGGCGGGGCTGGTGTGGGGCGTGTGGCTCTACGGCGCAAAGCCGAATTTCTGGCGCTGCCTGGGCGCGCGCGCCACCGTCAGCGTGGTGCTGAACATCGGGCTGAACAATGTGTGGAAATATCTGTATTTCGGCAAGGGCTACACCTTTGTGGCGGTGGTCACCAGCATCGTGAAGAACCTGGTGCTGCTGCTGCCCGAAACCATCCTGCTGCTGGCCTGTGCGCGGCTTGTCTGGGAGATCGACGCCCGGCTGCGCCGCCAGCGCGCATGATCCGCCGCGGGCGGACGTTTTTTCTCCCCGCGCGCCGCCCATACTGTATCTCAACATCCCAAACTGGAGGGACCTGCCCATGAAATTTTCCCAGATGCCCTATCAGCGGCCGGACCTGGCCGCCCTGCTGGACGAGTACGCCGCGCTGGCAGAACAGGCCGCCGGCGCCGACGCCGAGCGCCTTGCGGAGATCTATCTGCGCCACAACCGGCTGGCCGCCGGGTATGAGACGGCCGCCTCGCTGGTGATGATCCGCCACACCTGCGACACCACCGACAGCTTCTACGACGCCGAAAACGACTGGTTCGACCAGGTGTCGCCCCAGGTGTCGGACGCGGTGCTGGAGCTCTACCGCGGCATCCTGCAAAACCCGCACAAGGAGGCGCTGGCCGCGCGGTTCGGGCAGATCCTGCTGGACAAGATGGAGGTGAACGTGAAGAGCGCCACCCCCGAAATTTTGCAGCTGCGCCAGGAGGAGAACGCCCTCACCACCGCCTACGAAAAGCTGTATGCCTCGGCGAAGATCCCCTTCGACGGCAAGGTGCTGAACGTCTCCCAGCTGGGCCCCTACAAGGAATCCCCCGACGCCGCCGTGCGCCGCGCCGCCTACGAGGCCGAGGCGGGCTTCTTCGACGAAAACCGCGCGCAGCTGGACGAGCTGTACGACAAGCTGGTGAAAAACCGCACCGAGCAGGCGAAAAAGCTGGGCTATGAAAACTTCATCCCGCTGGGCTATATCCGCATGGAGCGCCTGGGCTACGGCCAGCGCGAGGTGGAGCAGTACCGCGCGCAGGTGGCGTCCGACGTCACCCCGCTGGCGGCGCAGGTGATGCAGCGCCGGATGGCGCGCCTGGGCATCGAAAAGCCCACCTTCTGCGATCTGAACATGCAGTTCGTGGGCGGCAACCCCATCCCGATGGGCCAGCCGGAGGACATCCTGCACGCCGGGCGGGAGATGTACCACCATCTCAGCCCCGAAACCGCCGACTTCATCGACCGCATGATGGACGACGGTCTGTTCGACGTGGTGTCCCGTCCGGGCAAGGCGCCGGGCGGCTACTGCACCACCATCCCGGACCACCGCGCGCCCTTCATCTTCTCCAACTTCAACGGCACCAGCGGCGACGTGGACGTGCTCACCCACGAGGCCGGCCACGCCTTCGCCGCCTATATGGCCTATAAGGAGAACCTGCCCGGCGAGCTGCAGAACCCCGGCCTGGAGAGCTGCGAGATCCATTCCATGAGCATGGAGTTCCTCACCAGCGACTACCACACCGCCTTCTTCGGCCCCGACACCGGCAAATACGCGCTGGCCCACGCCGAGGACGCGCTGCTGTTTCTGCCCTACGGCTGCATGGTGGACGAGTTCCAGCACATCGTCTACGCCAACCCCGACCTCACCCCCGACGAGCGCAACGCCGCCTGGAAGAAGCTGGAGGAGAAATACCGCCCCTGGGTGGATTTCGACGGCCTGCCCTTCTACGGCCGGGGCGCGGGCTGGCAGCGCCAGACCCACATCTACCAGGACCCCTTCTATTATATCGACTACTGCCTGGCCCAGACGGTGGCGCTGCAGTTCTTCGCGGCCTGGCTGGCCGACAAGAAGGACGCCTGGACCCGCTATCTGGCCCTTGTGCGCCAGGGCGGACGCCGCACCTACGCCGGGCTGGTGGAATCGGCCGGCTTTGCGGTGCCGTTCGAGCCGGGCAGCCTGAAAGGCATGGTGGAGACGGTGGAGCAATGGACCGCCGCCCATCCCTGCAACCGGCCGCCGGAACAGAACTGAATCCAAACAAAAAACGCCCGCCGCGTCCTGCAAAACAGGATGCGGCGGGCATTTTTATATTCTGCGGCATCAGTCCAGCGCCGCCACAAAGGCCTGCACCGCCTCGGGGCGGGTGGCCCAGCTGGTCACCAGGCGGATGACGGTGTGGGCGTCGTCGGCGCGGCCCATCACCTCCCAGTGGAACCTGCCTTCCAGTTTTTCCAGCAGGGCGTCGGGCAGCACCGGGAACTGCTGGTTGGAGGGGCTTTCGGGGGCAAAGCGGTATCCGTGCGCCGCCAGCCCCTCCCGCAGCGCCGCCGCCATCCCGTTGGCGTGGGCGGCCATCTCCAGATAGAGCGCCGCGCCGTTCTCCATCAGCTTTTCGTACTGCACGCCCAGCAGCCAGCCCTTGGCCAGCAGCGCGCCCCGCTGCTTGACGATGTAGCGGAAATCCTTCTGCAGCGCCGGGTTCACGATCACCATCGCCTCGCCGAACAGCGCGCCGTTCTTGGTGCCGCCGATCGAAAAGGCGTCGCACAGGCGGGCGAGGTCGGCAAAGGTGGTGCAGCCCAGCGCCAGCGCGCTGCCCAGCCGCGCGCCGTCCAGATACAGCAGCAGGTCCAGCTCGTCGCACACCGCGCGGATCTCCTCCAGCTGGGCGGTGGTGTAGACGGTGCCCACCTCGGTGGTGTTGCTGATATACACCATCCGGGGCTTCACCATGTGCTCGTCGGGATGCTGTTCCACCGCCGCGCGGATGGCGGCAGGGGTCAGGCGGCCGTCCTCGGCCGGCATCGCCACGCACTTGTGGCCGGTGGCCTCGATCGCGCCGGTCTCGTGCACGCAGACATGGCCGCTCTGGGCCGCGATGATCGCTTCGTGCGGGCGCAGGAACGCTGCCGCCGCCAGGAGGTTCGTCTGGGTCCCGCCCACCAGGAACTGCACAAGGGCGTCCGGCGCGGCGCACACCTCGCGCACCAGCGCGGCGGCACGGGCGGTGTGTTCGTCGCAGCCGTAGCCGAAATTGCCCTCGCAGCTGGTCTCGGCGATGGCCTGCAGGATGGCCGGATGGGCGGCCTCGGAATAGTCGTTGGTAAAGCGATACATGGCGAAAATGCTCCTTTTTGCATTGTTTTTTCCCTATTATACCCCCGCCGTGCGCCGCGCGCCAGTGGCAAGGACATGAAAAATTCACAAAACAGGAAACAAAAAACAGGGCGGTTTTTTTGATTTTGGCCCAAAGCTGTGGTATAATAGCCGCAGTATGGCTATTATACCGTTATCTTTTATGCCCTTTTTCTCGCCCCTTGCGGGGCAACCGAAAAAGACGGCAAATAGGGCATACCGTATATGTGATTTTAGGGGGCAGCGCTCTGCCCTGTGCAAAGGGGGGAGACGTGTGCGCATCGTGGTAAAGGTGGGCACCTCCACGCTGGCCCATTCCACCGGCCGGCTGAACATCCGCCGGGTGGAGCACCTGTGCAAGGTGCTGGCCGACCTGAAAAACGCAGGCCATGAGGTGGTGCTGGTGTCGTCCGGCGCCATCGGCATGGGCGCGGGCAAGCTGGGCATGCCCCGCCCGTCCGACATGCCCACCAAGCAGGCCGCCGCGGCGGTGGGCCAGTGCGAGCTGATGTATACATACGACAAGCTGTTTGCCGAGTACAGCCACACGGTGGCCCAGCTGCTGCTGACCGGCGACGACATCACCGGCGAGCGCCGCCACCATGTGGAGAACACCCTGTTCCGCCTGCTGGAGCTGGGGGCGCTGCCCATCATCAACGAGAACGACACCGTCGCCACCGAGGAGATCGAGATCGGCGACAACGACACGCTGGCCGCCGTGGTGGCCGTGTCGGTGAAGGCCGATCTGGTGGTGCTGCTCACCGACATCGACGGCCTCTACACCGCCGACCCCCACACGGACCCGAGCGCCCGGATGATCCGCCTGGTGGAACGGCTCACCGACGACATCCTGGCGCTGGCCGGCGGCAGCGTCAGCGGCATGGGCACCGGCGGCATGGCCACCAAGCTCGGCGCCGCCCGCATTGCCACCGACGCCGGGTGTGATCTGGTGATCGCAAACGGCGCCCAGCCCGAGCTTTTGTATCAGATCGTGGCCGGGGAGCCGGTGGGCACCCGGTTCGTGGGCAGGAGGGAAGAAGTATGAGCATCACCGAACAGCTGCAGGCCGCCCGCGCCGCCTGCCGTGCGCTGGCGCTGGCCGATACCGGCGCCAAAAACCGTCTGCTGTCCGCGATGGCCGACGCGCTGCTGGCCGCCGAGGAGAGCATCCTCGCCGCCAACGCCGCCGACCTCGCCGCCGCCAGGGGCACCGTGCCCGACGTCATGCTCGACCGTCTGGCGCTGTCCAAAGCCCGCATCGCGGACATGGCCGCGGGCATGCGCCAGGTGGCCGCCCTGCCCGACCCGGTGGGCCGGGTGCTGGAGCGGCGCACACTGGACGATGGCCTGGTGCTGGAAAAGACGGCGGTGCCGATGGGCGTCATCGCCATCATCTACGAGAGCCGTCCCAACGTCACCAGCGACGCCGCCGCCCTCGCGCTGAAAAGCGGCAGCGCCTGTGTGCTGCGCGGCGGCAAGGAGGCCTTCCGCTCCAACAACGCCATCGTCGCCGCCCTGCGCGAAGGGGTGCAGGAGGCAGGCTTCGCGCCCGCCCTCGTGTCGCTGGTGCAGGACACCAGCCGCGACAGCGCCCGCGCCCTGATGACCGCCAGCGGCCTGGTGGACCTGCTGATCCCGCGCGGCGGTGCGGGGCTGATCCGCAGCTGTGTGGAGAACGCCACCGTGCCCTGCATCCAGACCGGCACCGGCATCTGCCACATCTATGTGGACGCCGCCGCCGACCTGGACATGGCGCTGGAGATCCTCGACAATGCCAAGACCAGCCGCCCGTCGGTGTGCAACGCCGCCGAGGTGTGCCTGGTGCACCGCGACGTCGCCGCCGTATTCCTGCCGATGCTCCGCCGCCGTCTGGTGGAGGAGCGAAAGGAAAAGGGCTTTGTGCCGGTGCAGCTGCGCCTGGACGGGCGCGCCGGCGCCATCATCGAGGGAACGCCCGCCGGCCCGGCCGACTTCGACACCGAATTTCTGGACTACATCCTGGCGGTGGCGGTGGTGGACAGCGTGCAGGCGGCGGAGGACCACATCGCGGCCCATTCCACCGGCCACAGCGAGGCGATCGTCACCGCCGACACAGCGGCTGCCGCGCATTTCACGGCGGCGGTGGATTCGGCGGCGGTGTATGTGAACGCCTCCACCCGCTTCACCGACGGCGGCCAGTTCGGGCTGGGGTGCGAGATGGGCATTTCCACCCAGAAGCTGCACGCGCGCGGACCGATGGGTCTGGCCGAGCTGACCAGCTACAAGTACATCATCCGGGGCAATGGCCAGGTGCGCTGAACGCCCCCTTTTGCAAGGAGAGTGAACCGATATGGCACATAATTTCAGAACCAAGGAGGAGACCGCGCGCCACAACCGCCGTCTGCGCCGCCAGGCGCTGGGCGTGGTGCTGAGCGTTCTGGTGGTGGTGGGCCTGGTGACGGTGGTCGCCGCCAGCAGCCGCGCCGTTGCCGCCCTGTTCGACAACACCAAACAGAAAGAGGAGTTCGCCAGCCGGCTGAACACCCTCGTCATGCTGGACCCGCTGCCCTTCGGCACGCTGGACCAGGCCAATCCCGACACCCTGAAAACCGCCGCGCTGTGGGCGGGCATCACCGCCGCGCGCGAGAACGGCACGCTGGACCTCTACGAGCGCGACCCCGACGACATGAGCCTGTACATGCCGGAGGTGGACGTGGACGCGGCTGCCGCCGCCCTCTACGGCCCCGACTACAAGCTGCAGCACGGCACCTTCAGCAACGACGGCCTGGAGTTCGTCTACATGCCGGACAAGAAGGCCTATAAGATCCCGGTCACCAGCCAGAGCGGCCTGTACTACCCCGAGGTGGAGAGCATGAAGACCCAGCACGGGGTGCTGCGCGTGACGGTGGGGTATCTGTCGGCCTACAGCCTGGACGAGTTCGGCCTGCCCACCAGCAGCACGCCCGAGAAATATATGGACTATCTGTTCCAGAAAAAGAACGGTGTGTGGTATCTTTCTGCCCTCGAGGAGAGCCAGATGAAGGTGGCCTCCAGCAGCAGCGCGCCCTCGTCGCTGCCCACCGACCCCATCCCCGACTCCGCTTTGCAGGAGCAGCTGCAGCAGCAGACCTCCAGCGCGGTGCAGAGCCAGCCGTCCAGCGCCGCCCAGAGCGACAGCCAGCCGGCCGAGGACAACGCCAGCAGCGCCGAATAACCGATTGCCAAATATGCACAGCGCCTTCCCATTTGTGGAAGGCGCTGTTGTTTGCTGAAAAAAGGGAGAGCCTCGTTCAGCCCGCCGCAAAAACACGATCTTGGCCAAAAAGCGCCGGCCGGGACAGACATCGCTCTGTCCCGGCCGGCGCTTTTCCGTTTTTCTCAATATTGGCGGCTCATCGGCATCACCAGCTGCAGCACCGTCCAGGCGCACTGGTACAGCACCACGGCCGGCAGCACCAGCGTGCTCAGCCCGCCGGTGACCGTCATCAGCACGGCCAGCACGCAGCTCAGCAGCACCGCCGCTTTCTGCACCGCCATCGCCAGCTTTTCGCCCGCCGCCGCGCCTTCCGCTGCCCGCAGGCCGCCGATGAAGCTGGCAAACGGCCCCTGATGGGTCATCAGGCCCTCGCTCTCGGGGCGGAAGTTCAGCTCGGCCCCGATCGCCTTGCGCTCGGCGGTATCCAGCACCTTCACGCATCCCTCGGGCAGCTCGTACACCTCGGCGATCATCCGGCTGGTGATCAGGCAGTCCTCCGCTTTCACCAGCAGCGAGATGCCCCGCTGGTGCAGCGTGTGGATCACCTGCTGCACCTCCTCGTCCGGCTGGTGGGTCACGCCGAACACGCCGAACAGCTTGCCGTTCACCGCCAGATACAGCAGCTGGCGGCGTCCGTTCTGGGTGTAGTGCGCCTCCCACTCGGCGTCGGGCGTGTTCACCTCGTGCCCCAGCATCATCTCGCGGCTGCCCACCAGCACCAGGTCTCCGTTGACGGTGGCCGAATAGCCGCGCCCGTCCTCCCGGGTGAACCGCTCCACCGGGTAGAGGATGTCGGTGCGCTGCTCGATGATCTGCAAAAATACGTCGCGCATGATGTCGCCGCCCGCCACCACCACCGAGGCGGCGTAGAGGATGGCCAGGTCGATGCGCTCCTTTTCAAAGGTCTTGATGCCGCGCAGCTGCACGCTGCCGGACGGGAACAGGTCCCGCGCCTCCACCAGCACCATATTCGCCTTTCCCAGCTCCTCGATCGAGCTCCAGCCCGGCACCACCGCGCCCATCCGGGCGGCGTGCTTCTGCATCAGCAGGGCGGGCACCGCCGCCAGCAGGGTGCTGGCAAAGGGGGCGCCCAGGCAGAGCACCGCCGTGCAGACGGTGATGGAGGTCATCGCGCCGGCCTTGAGGTAGAGGGCGGTATAGCCGGTGCACGCCGCCGCCGCCGCCAGCAGCACCCAGCACAGGCGGCGGGAGGTGTATTCGGAGGCGTGGCAGGAAAAGCTCTGGCGCAGGAAATCCCGCACGAGCCCGGTGGGACGGCTGACCACCAGCACCGGGTCCGGCTCGTCCATCCCCTTGGCCACCGCCGCCACCCGCTGGCGGTCCTTGACCAGACAGGCCGCCCAGTGGGTCATGCGGGTGCTGGCCATCTGGAAGTTGCGGCTGACCACCTGGCTCTGGATCAGCTTGCCCAGCGCGTTGGTGCACAGGCCCAGCGCCGCCACGCCCGACAGGAGCGTCGAGGCGGTGGGGTCGTAGCTGCCGGACATCGCCAGCAGCGCGCCGCTCTGGACCAGCGCGGCCAGCGCGGCGAGGGTGGGCATGGTGTCGGCGCTGGGCTCCTTGAACAGACCCACGATGCCGCTCTTCACCGTCCCCGGCGACAGCAGCACACACAGCGCCAGCAGCCCCAGGTTCACGCCCAGAAAGAGCATCGGCTCGCCGGCCGGGTCGACATACGGCAGGGTGATCTGCCCGCCGGCAGCCAGGCCCAGCCCCAGCAGTGCCAGCCCGAACAGCCCGCACAGCACCGCCCGCAGGCCAAACCGCGCGCTCATGCCGGACAGGCGCTCCTGCACGGCCTCGGCGTCGCGGGGGTCGTCAAACTCCTCCAGCTCGCCGTCGTCCTCTTCCCCTTCGCCGTCCTCCCCGTCCTCCGGTTCCGGCGCGGCGTAGGGGGGCTTGTCGTCGTTTTCCAGCGGGCCGTCCAGCATCCCGCAGGCTTTTTTCAGCCAGGGGTGTTCCGGCTTTTTCTCTCCGGCCTCCCCGGCGGTGCGGGTGGGTTCCTCCGGCAGCTCCTCCGGTTCGGCCGGCGGGAACTGCCCGGTGACCACTTCGCGGATCAACTCCTCGGTGGGGATGGTGGGCTGCAGATCCGGCACCGGGGCGTGGGCCGGGGCCTCTTTTTCCGGCGCGGGCGCCTCCGACGCCTTCTTCACCAGCTCGGCGGCCTCCTTTTCCCGGCGTTGCTGCTCCAGCTTCAGCAGGATGCGGTCGATCTCCACCGTGTCCTGCCGCTGCACGCTGGGCTCCACCCGGCGCAGGTTCTCCAGGATGCGGTCGACATCCGTGCTGGACACAGGCTGCTTGTTCATACCGCTCCCTCCCCGGCGCCGCGCTGGCGCATGATCTCATACAGAATGATGCCGGCCGCCACCGACACGTTGAAGCTGTCCACGCCGGTGCCGCGCGCCGCCATCGGCAGCGAGATCACACCGTCGCACAGCTTCTTCACCAGCGGCGACACGCCGCTCCCCTCGCTGCCCATCACCAGCGCGATGGGGCCGGTGAGGTTGTTGCGGCAGAGCGGGGCGCCGTCCATGTCGGCGCAGTAGACAAAGACGTTCTCCTCCTTCAGCCGGCGGATGGTCTCGCCGATGTTGGCCACCCGGGCCACCGGCAGCCGCGCGGCCGCCCCGGCCGAGGACTTCATCACGGTGGGGGTCACCGGCGCGCCGCCCCGCTTGGGGATGACCACGCCGTGCGCGCCGCACAGCAGCGCCGTGCGCATGATCGCGCCCAGGTTGTGCGGGTCCTCGATGCCGTCGGCCAGCACCAGGAAGGGCGGCTCGCCCTTTTCCCGCGCCAGCTCCAGCAGGGCCGCCAGGTCGGTGTAGGTGATGCTGCTGGCCCAGGCGGCCACGCCCTGGTGGCTGTCGGTGCCGCACATGCCGCGCAGCTTGGCCGCGTGCACCTGCTTGGCCACCGCGCCGGCCTGCTTGGCCAGCGCGCCGTAGTAGGCCGCCACCTGCGGCGGCAGCGTGTCGGCCAGAAATACCGTGTCCACCCCCGCGCCGCTCTTCAGCAGCTCGGCCACCGGGTTTTTGCCGTACACCAGCTGGGTGTCCTGTTCGGGGCGGGCGTTTTCGCGGGCGGGACGTCTGTTCGTACGCTGTTCCATCTGTTTCCTCCGTCTATGTATCCGGGCGCAAGAGCGCCCGGGGGCTGTTTTTTTATCCTGTGCTTTTCATTATAGCAGATACGACGATGCTTTTCCATCGTTTGAGCCGGTTTTCTTTCACAGTCTCACAGTATCCAGACGAGCAGCAGCGCAAGGCCTGCCGCCGCGCCGCCCAGCAGCGCCAGCTGCCAGCGGCTCAGCCACGGACGGCGGCGCCAGCACACAAGGCTGCCGGCCAGCCGCTCGGCCTCCTGGCGGCTCTGGGCCAGATGGGTCTGTTCGGCGCCGGGGCGCAGCACCACCCAGATGCTCTCGATGCAGTCGCTCTGCTGCGGGTGCAGCTCGATCACCCGCCGGTTCACTCCCTTCATCCACACCTCACCTCCGCCGTACAGCATGGGCAAAACCGCCGCTGGATAATCCGCCCCGCCCTTTGCCGCCCTCCGGTTATACCTTGCGTAAAACCGACAGTTTTTCCACGTGTTGAAAACACAGTTGAAAAAGTGGAAAATCCCCACCGTTTTGGGATTTCTACCCTGTTGGAGGCGAGTTTTGCACATAGTTCTCAACAGCATGTTGAAAACTATAAACTCAACTGTGCGTTGATATTCGACTGTCAAATTGGAAATTCGGCAAAATTCCCCCTGCTTTTCTGGTAAAATTTACCCGAACTGCCCGCTCTTTTGCCGCACGAAAAACCAAAAAATGGAAATTTGTCGGCCGCTTTTTCTTTCCACATTTTCCCACGGATTTTCCACATTTGACAAGCCCCGGCGGGCGGGTGTATAATTCATTTAGAAGATATTCAAATTGTTTTACCCAGGAGAAAGGAGGCCGTCCGCATGGGGTTTGAAGACACCTTCAAGGCGCTGTCCGACCCGACCCGCCGCCAGATCCTGCAAATGCTGCGCAGCGGGCGCAAGAGCGCCGGGGAGATCGGCGAGCAGTTCGGCCTGACCGGCGCCACCATCAGCCACCACCTGAACGTGCTGAAGGGCGCGGGGCTTGTGAGCGACGAGCGGGAAGGGAAATACATCTACTACACGCTGGACACCAGCGTCGTGGAGGACCTGATGGCCTGGCTGATGCAGCTGCGGGGAGGGAACGACGATGAAGCATAAACGCACATACGAGATCCTGGTCTGGGTGCTGGCGCTGCTGCCGCTGGCGGTCACCCTGGCGCTGTATGGCCGGCTGCCCGAGCAGGTGCCCATCCACTGGAACATGCAGGGCCGGGTGGACGAATACGGCCCGCGCATCCAGCTGATATGGCTGGCCCTGGTGCCGCTGGGCATCCACCTGATGATGCTCCTGCTGCCCAGGATCGACCCCAAAAAGGACAACTATGCCCGGTTCGGGCGGGTGTACGGCATCCTGCGGCTGGCGATGGTGCTGTTTTTCCTGCTCATGCAGGGCATCACGCTGTATGCCGCCCTTGCGCCCGCGCCGCCGCAGGCCGGGCGCCTGATCCTGGCGGCGGTGGGGCTGCTGCTGTGTGTGATCGGCAATTTCATGCCCAAGTTCAAGCACAACTATTTCTGCGGCGTGAAAACCCCGTGGGCGCTGGCCAGCGCGGAAAACTGGCGGCGCACCCATCGCCTGGCCGGGCCGCTGTGGTTCTGGACGGGGCTGGCCTTTGCCGCGGCGGGGCTGGCGCTGCCCGAGGCCGTGGCCGGCGCGGTTCTGCTGGCGGGCATCCTGCCGCTGATCGCGATCCCCATCGCGTATTCCTGGTGGCTGTGGCACACGAAACAGTGCTGATTTTTGCCCTGAAAACCGCCCATGCTCCGCACATCCGGCAGCGATTTTTTTGTACGAAAGGCCCAAAGCGGCGGTTTGCGTTGATTTTGCGCGCAAGATAGGCTATACTGTATGTTAGAAAAATAACGGGCCGGTGCCCGCACAATTCTGGGAGGTACAACATTATGCTGGTAAGCGCAACCGAAATGCTGAAAAAAGCCCGCGACGGCCACTATGCCGTGGGCCAGTTCAACATCAACAACCTGGAGTGGACCAAAGCCATCCTGCTCACCGCGCAGGAACTGAACAGCCCGGTGATCCTGGGCGTGTCCGAGGGCGCCGGCAAATACATGACCGGCTTCAAGACCGTTGCCGCGATGGTGGACGCCATGGTGGACAGCCTGGGCATCACCGTTCCCGTTGCCCTGCATCTGGACCACGGCAGCTACGAGGGCGCCAAGGCCTGCATCGAGGCCGGCTTCTCCTCCATCATGTTCGACGGCAGCCACTATCCCATCGAGGAGAACGTGGCCAAGACCACCGAGCTGGTTGAGCTGGCCCATTCCAAGGGCCTGTCCATCGAGGCCGAGGTGGGCTCCATCGGCGGCGAGGAAGACGGCGTTGTGGGCGCCGGCGAAGTGGCCGACCCCGCCGAGTGCGCCAAGATCGCCGCTCTGGGCATCGACTTCCTGGCTGCCGGCATCGGCAACATCCACGGCAAGTACCCCGCCAACTGGAAGGGCCTGGACTTCGAGGCGCTGGACAAGATCCACGCCGCCACCGACGGCATCCCCCTGGTGCTGCACGGCGGCACCGGCATCCCCGCCGAGATGATCCAGAAGGCCATCAGCCTGGGCGTGTCCAAGATCAACGTGAACACCGAGTGCCAGCTGTCCTTCGCTGCCGCCACCCGCGAGTATATCGAGGCCGGCAAGGATCAGCAGGGCAAGGGCTTCGACCCCCGCAAGCTGCTGGCTCCCGGCTTTGAGGCCATCAAGGCTACCGTCAAGGAGAAGATGGAGCTGTTCGGCAGCGTGAACAAGGCCTGAGTTCCGGTTTTGTGAAACCTGTATAAATAGAGGCGGCCGTCCGTGGGCACACGGGCGGCCGCCTTCTGTTTATTTTTTGTCGGTGCGTTCCAGGAGATAATCCACGCTGACCCCGTAGAAATCCGCCAGCGCGCACAGCACGCGGGGCGGGATCATCCGCTGGCCGCTCTCGTAGTAGGCATAGGTCCTCTGCGGCACATTGATCGCCGCGCCCATCTGTGCTTACACATAAAACTTCTGTTTTCTATTGACATAAAACAATACGCATGATATATTGTGATTGTGATGTACATCAATATTTAATGTTCGTTTATTTTACTATATGTTTTCATTCAGGAAAGATGTGTGACTGTTTTATGAAACGTGTTTTTAGCCTTTTGTTATTGCTTACTTTCGTGTTTTCTTTCAGCAGTATCGCATTTGCTTCAGAAACAGAACCTATTGTAGATCCCACCACCGAACCTGAGATTGCTTCCATTCCCGTTGGCAGTAAATTTTATAAGGACGGTACAGAATATACCTTCGGCGGCTCTTTTATTCTGAGTGATAACCTTACAGTTTATGTTACCAGAGTTTCTGAGGGGACAACACGTGGATACCCCGAAAAGGAAACCAGCGCTCGCTTCGCCTTTGATTTTTTTGGCGACAACGGCGATTTCTTGGCTACCGCTAAAGCTGACATCAAAGGTGTCTTTTCTCAGGCAGAAAACAATGCATATTTTACAAGCATTAATGTGGAGCTTTCCAGCCCCTATGCTAATCGCTTTACTACACAGTCTTCTTTTAACGGCAATGTCGGTCAAACAAAGGTTTTCTATTATGTAAGAAATAACGTAATTTTCCACTACTCTATCGCTACAAATGGTCATATCTCGTTCGATGTCGAGAAAATATACTGAGCTGCGGCTGGCGGCCAAAGCGGGCGACCCGCCCGGCGTCCCCGCGCCCCATCCCCCTGCGAACCAATAAGCCGAACGCAAAAAACAGGCGCTCTCCCGGCCCGGGAAAGCGCCTGTTTTGTTGGATTCACCGCACCGGGCACACGCCGTTCGCACAGTCGGAGGCGCCGATGTCCAGCTCGGTCTCCTCGTGCTCATACTTGGCGATCAGCGCCGGGTTGAAGGGTTTCATCGCCGCCTTGCGCCGCTCATACTCCTCTTTGGTGATGGTCTCGTAGGGCAGCAGCTCGTAGAAGCTGTCGTCGTAGCTGAGGAACGACAGGGCCACGATATCGTCCCAGTTGTTCCACACCCATTCCTCCACCGCGTCCCACTCGTTGTCCCGCACATGCACCGTGATGGAACAGTTGTGGTCCACATAGTGGGTCATGAACAGCTTGTAGTTTTCCAGCTGTTCGATGGCGCTCACGTCGCCCTTCACCCGGCCGGCCGGCGCCTGCACCGGGAACTCCACCACCTTGGTCTTGCAGGTGTCGGGGTCCTGTCCCACCTCGGGGAACACCGGATACCCCAGCTCCTCGCACACACGGCAGAGCGGGTCGCTGGAGGAGATGCGCACCCGGCGGATGTAGTAGGGCGCGTGGGAATAGTGCACCCCGCTGGACACGGTGGGCAGCAGGCTGAGGGTGCCCTCCGGCTTGACGGTGGTCACCAGCAGCGGGGGATTCTGGCCCAGCTTTTCGGCCATCTCGCGGGCGGCGGCATGGGCCGTTTCGCGCAGTTTGTCCAGCAGGGCGGCCTGGCCCTCGCGGTCCATCCGGGTGGCGTTCACCATGTCCTGCCAGCCGGTGAGCGAGCAGCCCAGCAGGCGGTCGCGCTGCTGCACGGTGTTCCAGCGGTGCAGCTCCAGCTCGCGGCAGGTCATGCGGTAGCCCGCCCGCGCCGACAGCCGCTGCGCCCGCAGCAGGCCCTCCTCGTCCAGGCTCCCGTTTTGCACAAAGGCCATCACGTTGACGGTGGTGAGGTTGCACAGGCCGTGGCTGTCCAGCAGGATCTCGCCGCAGGGGTTGCAGCCGCGGAAATTGGGCCGCCGGCGCAGGCCGGCCTCTTCGTTGATCCAGCCCGGTTCGCCCGAATAGCGCATCTGGCCGATGTGCCAGTGCAGCTGTTCGCGGGTGGGCTTGCGGCGGTAGAAGATGGAGTTGTTGCTCATCTGGCGGTGGGCGATGGCCGGGTCGATCTCCCAGCGGCCGTTCACCTGGCGGTAGAGGTTGGATTTCGCCTGGATGCAGGCGGGGTCGTCCTGGTCCACCAGGCCGATCTCGGAGGTGCGCCGCACCCCGCCCGACACCACGTTCTCGCCGATGATGTTGGCGATGTCCAAAAGGTCGATGGGCTGCAGCCGGGTGCGCGCCTCGCCGCTGCGCACCCCCGCCAGGGCGATCACCCGGTGGATCTTGTCCAGCATGGTCATCATGGATTCATAGCCGCTGGCGGTGCCGCCGAACACCTTCAGCCGCTCGCCGCGCGGGCGGATCGAGTCGTACTCCACAATGATGGTATGTACCTTTGTGTATTCGCGGTTGGTGAGGATGTCGAAGTAGTGGGCCAGCGCCTGCGCCCAGCCCTCCTTGGAGTCGCCGATGGCGATGGTCACGTCATCCCCGGCAAAGGAGAGGTTCGTGTATTCCAGCCGGTCCTCCGGGCGGCGGGGCGAATAGGCCTTGTGCAGGATCTGGATGTCGGTGCGGATGGGGGGCAGCTTGTCGGCGTCCTCCTTCAGCACCCGCACGCCCACGCCCGCGCCCACCATCAGCAGGTAGAACAGGTCGTGGTAGGCGGCGAAATCGTCGATCACCTCAAAGGCGCAGTTGTAGTTTGCCATCGGGTAGGCGTCGGCCACCGGCGTCTGGCCCACCCACAAAGTGCGCCCGGACAAAAACTGCCGCATGTGGTAGATGTTATCAAAGAGGGCCTCGGCCTCCTCGCGGCTGGTGGGCGCCAGCGAGCAGTTGTATTCCACCGCCCGGCGCACCGTCTCCCACCAGAATTCCCGCCGCCCCTGCCGGGGCAGATAGCGGGAATAGGTGCGGGAATAGACGAACGACCCCAGCTGCTGCATCGGGCTGGGCGCGTGCTTGTAGGGGCTGAGGAACTCGCGGCTGAGCAGCCCTTCCTTCCACTCCTCCCTGCCGCGCATCTTGTCCTTTTCCAGCCGGTAGAGGATATAGGCCTTGGCGGTGGCGAAGCGGTGCAGCTCGAACAGCGTCTGCTCCACCAGATCCTGGATCTGCTCGATCTCCACCAGATCCGCGCCGTCCTGCAGCAGCTTTGCCTCCACGGCGTCGGCTGCGGCGGCGGCCATGTCGTCGTCGTGCTCGCCGGCGGCAGCCGCCGCCAGCCCCACCGCACGGCGGATGAATTCCTTGTCGAACGGAACGATCGCCCCGCTCCTCTTGCGCACCTTCATCTGAATCCCTGCCTTTTCATTTCTATATATAGTGTATTTTGCGTTCCGAAATTGCTACATCTGGTATTATAGCGGCGGGCAGGCGGTTTTGCAACTGGCAGGATGCACAAAAATCACACAAGGCTCTCCAGCGGCAGGCGGGGCAGCTCGTCCAGCAGCGAGGCGGGGGTGGCGTTCACCAGGCGCACCCCCTGCTGCCCGGCCCAGGCGTAGAGCCAGCGGTATTGCTGGCAGGCGATGGCGCACCCCTGCAGGTCGCGGTAGAGCGGGACGGTGCGCGCCCGGCCCGTCTCCTCGTAGAAATGGGTCTGCTTCTGGCGGGCAAAAAAGCTGAAATCGTTCCCCACCAGCGCCACCGTGCGGTAGCCCATATACATCGCGCAGAGCGCCGCCTGGGGCAGCACGTTGATGAACCCGGTGGCCGGGCGGGTGAGGTCGGCGCGGATGCTGCCGGCCGAGCAGGGCGACAGGGTGCCGTAGAGGTAAAAGGCGTTCGGCGCAAGGCCCACCGCGTGCAGCCCGCTGCGGTGCAGCAGAAAGGCCGGGCTGCCCGGCCTGCGCGCGAGCCGGGCGAGGAGGGGCGCCAGCTCGGCCAGCACCGCGCGGTCCTGCACCAGGTGTACCCGCGGGCGCAGCTGCGCAAACAGCGGGGTGTTCACCATCGCGTTCACCGTGATGACGTCCCGGCCCTCCAGCAGCGACAGGTCGGTCTGGTTCAGCGACGGCCCGTTGCCCACCACAAAGCAGGTGTCGTGGCGGCGCAGATCGCGCAGGCGCGCGTTTTTTTGCAGGATATGCCCCCATTTGTGCCGCCCGGACAGCGCGTATTCCGCCCTGGCCGCGGCGCTCAGGCCCCGGTAGAACAGGCGGCTGCCCCGCTCATTGCATGCGATCAGATCCATCTCTCTTCCTCCTTCTTGTCCACAGGATGCCCACCCCCGCCAGGTAGAGCGCCGTCCAGACGCCCGCCGCCGCCCAGACGCCGAGCCGCCCCAGCAGGTAAAAGACCGCGGTGCCGGCCAGCTCCACCGCCAGCCAGCCGCCGCCCGGCAGGCCGCACCGGCGGTGCAGATACCATTCCGCCAGCATCGCCCGCACCGCCGACGCGGCCACCACCGCCGCCACGATGCCGCCCAGCCGCCCGCTCCACTCCGCCAGCAGGCAGCCGCCCACGCTGATGCCCGCCGCCAGCAGGTTGAGCCACAAAAGCGCCTTCTGCCGGTGCAGCGCCTTGAGGAAGGTGGAGTAGAGCAGCTGCATCTTGCCGTCGAAGAGGCACAGCGGCGCCAGCTGCACGAACCAGGCCGCGCTTTGGGCGTAGGCGGGCAGCCACAGCCGCACCAGCGCCGACGCGGGCAGCACCAGCCCGTATGCCGCCAGCAGCGCCAGCGCCAGCCCCCGCCGCAGGCGGGCATACAGCGCCGCGCGACGGGCGGGGGCGTCGATCCGGCGCAGCGCCGGGAAGAGGACCAGCCCCGCCTGGTTCAGAAAGGCCAGCAGCACCGCCGCCAGCGACAGCGCGAACGACACCTGCCCGAAGGCCTCCAGCCCCCACCCGGCGTCGGCGGTGAGCTTGCCCGCGCCGGTGACCAGCGCGCCGGCCAGGGTGGCGGCGGTGACCGGGAGGCCGCGGCGGATGTCGGTCAGGCAGGCCCGCGCCGCGCCCGGCTGCGGCGCGGCCGCCAGCAGAAAGCGCGACCGGTATCCCAGCCAGACCAGCGACACCCCCATCGCCAGCGGCACCGCCAGCACGAACAGACGCCAGTCGCGCACCTGCCCGGCCAGCAACAGGCACACGCAGCCCAGCATCACGCCGCGGTCGAGCAGCGAGGAGGCGGAGAACACCCGCGTGTGCCCCGCCGCGAGGAACAGGTATCCCAAAAAGCGGCTGGCGTTGTACAGCACCAGGTAGGCCGCCGCGGCAAACCAGACGAACCGCCGCCCGGCGTCCGGCTGGAACGCCTGCCAGCCCGCCAGCAGCAGCCCGGCCAGCAGCTGGAATGCGAGGTACAGCCGGTACTGGCCGTGCAGCCGCCCGGCCTCCAGCCCTTCCAGGCCGCGCCCGCCCAGACGCAGATACAGGCCGTCCACCAGCCCCAGCTGTGCCAGGCTGACGTAGTTGCTGTAAAAGACGAACAGCTGCCAGTAGGCGAAGGCCTCCACATCCCCCAGCAGGCGCGGCACCACCAGCGAGGTGAGCAGGCTCACCCCCAGCGCCGCGCCCTGGGCGGCAAAGGCGGCGATCAGGTTCCCCCGCCAGCTGCGCTGCATCGTATCCCCCCCTTTTTCTGCATTCACGGCACGGTGCGCGGAAAGCTGCGCTTGAGCCGGGCGTCCAGCCAGCCGGCTGCCGCCACGCCCACCGCCACCAGCACCGCGCCGCGCACCAGCTGGGAGGGCGAATACAGATACCAGCGCGGGCAGCTGGCCACCAGATACAGCCCCAGATAGCAGCGCACCGGGTGCGCGCGGTCCAGCCGGCAGCCCCGGCGCAGCAGCGCGGCGGCGCCCAGCGCCAGCAGCACCGTGCCCGGCGCGCCCAGCCAGAAATGGCCGTAGAAGGGCAGCCAGCCGCCGCCCCAGTTGTGGCTGTTTTCGGCCGCCAGCACGCTGAGGTTGCTGTCCGGCACCGCCGATCCAAAAACCAGATACAAAAGATACGCCCCCAGCTGCCCCAGGCGCCCCGCCCAGCCCCACACGGCTTCCAGCCGCCGGATGGACAGGCCCGACTGGTAGGCAAAATAGGCGGTGTCGTTGGCGAGGCGGCGTTCGGCCAGGGCTTCCAGCGCCTCGCGCAGCGCCCCCGGCTGCCAGCTGGCCGCGCCGCGGAACATCCCCGCCAGCGTGAGCAGCACCAGCCCGGCCGCCGCCGCGGCCAGCATCGTGCGCACCGTCAGGCGGTGCAGCAGCAGGTACAGCCCCCACACGATGGCCGCCTGCATGACGGTGATGCGCTCGCCGTACACAAGGCTGTGCAGGCAGTAGAGGCCCGACGCCGCCCCCAGCAGCGCCAGCTGCCCCGGCCGCCGCCCGCACACCGACAACCCCACCACCAGCACGATGACGGCATATTCATACAGGGTGCTGCCGCTGCCGCGCACCCCGAAGGCGGAGCTGCGGTAGAACAGCACCGGCGCCAGCGCGATATAGGCCGCGCAGGGGGCGCTCAGCAGCGGGTTTCCGGCGCTTTTCCGGGAAAAGACGGCGAGGTCGGGCCTGTGCGCCCCCGGCAAAACCGCCGTCAGCGCCGCCCAGAACAGCAGCACCACCCCCGCCCCGCTCAGCAGCTCGGCGCGGGAGTAGCGGGCGAAGATGGCGGGCACCGCGTCCGGCTTCCAGTAGACGGCGGCGGCCACGCTGTAGTGGAAATACAGCAGCAGCCCCGCCACCACCAGCAGCGGAAAGTGCCGCCGCACCCGCACCGCCGTCCAGAGCGGCAGCGCCGTGAGCAAAACGCCCGCCGCCGCCAGCTGGCCGTTCGACACCGCGCCCTGCGCCGCCAGCATGCACCACACGGCCGCGGCCAGCGCCACCGCCGCCGCGCCCGCGTCAGCTGCCCGTATGCCGCGCATCGCTCCGCCCCCTCTCCCACGCCGCCCACACCTGGCGGCACATGTCCTCCAGGTCGCCGCAGGCCACCGCCCGCCCGTTTTCGTCCAGCGTCTCCCGCGCGCCGCCGGTGTCGTAGGTGACCACCGGCGTGCCGCAGGCCGCCGCCTCAAGGTTCACGGTGGGGAAGGTGTCGGCCCGGGTGGGGTTCACGAACACATCCGCTGCCGTGTACAGGGCGGCCAGCTCCCTCGGGTCCTCCACCGGCCCCAGCGCCAGCACCCCGGCCGGCGCCTGTTTTTGCTGCGCCGGCGACAGCCCCACCGCCGCCACCGCCCACTCGCTGCCCAAAAGGCCCGCCAGGCGGTATACGTCGGCAAGGCCCTTGTCGGGGCCCCAGCTGCCCGCCGCCGCCAGCGCCAGCTTTTTGTCTTCCAGGCCGTACCGGCGGCGGAAATCCCCGGCGGTGGGCCGAAAGATGCGCTTGTCCACCTGGTTCGGCACCACCCGGCGGGGGTATTCGGCCAGAAAGCCGGCCGCCGCCTGCCGTTCCAGCCAGCGGCAGGGAAACAGCAGCGTCATGTTCTCCACCCCGCAGAAGGCGGCCCGTTTGCGCGCAAAGTTGCGGCGGCTCCTGTCGGCCACCAGACTGGCCGGATAGGACCGGCGCAGCGGGCACTCCCCGCACCCGGTGCGCCAGCGATTGCAGTTTGCGGGCAGGAAATGGGCGCAGTGGCCGGTGAAGGCCCAGCAGTCGTGCAGGGTCCAGAAGATGCGCTTTCGGCAGGTTTTCAGGTAGGAAAACAACATCTCCACGTTGATGTAATACCCGTGGAGATTGTGCATCCAGATGATGTCGGGGTCGTACCGGCGCACCTTGTCCAGGAAGCGCCGGGTGGCGCCGCGCCCGGCAAAGCCGTGGGCGTCGTCCAGGCGGGTGGCGGCGGCGTGCAGCCATGCCTCGGCGGCGGTGCCGATGCGCCAGGTGTCCACGTCCGGGCAGCTGCGCGCGTCCCCGCGCCCGTAGGCCAGCACACACTCGTGCCCGGCCGTCTGCAATCGGCGGCAGGCGGCCGCTGCGATCCGCCCGGTGCTGCCGCCCGCCGTCACGTTGAGGAACAGGTATTTCAAGGCGTTTTCTTCCCTTCTTCCCGCAGCGCCTCCAGCATCCGTTCCAGACGCGACAGATGGCGCTCGGCGGTGAACTCCTGTTCAAAGTATGCCCGGCCGCGCCGCCCGCAATCCGCGAAATCCTGCGGGCGGCGCACAAAATCGGCCAGCAGGGCGGCAAATCCCGCCTCGTCCCCCGCCGGCACGCACCGCCCGCAGCCGCTCTGTTCGATCACCTGCCTGCCCGCGCCGTCGATGGCGGCCAGCACCGGCTTGCCCGCCGCGAGGTAGGTCTGCAATTTCCCGGGCAATGTCTGGCCGATCATATCCCCGCCCCGCAGCGCCAGCAGGCAGGCGTCGGCCCGGCGGTAGAAGCCGCCGGTGCGCTCGGGCGGGCAGCTGCCGTGGAACTGCACCGCCTCGCCCAGATCGAGCTGCCGCGCCAGCGCTTTGCACCGCTCCAGCTCGCTGCCGCCGCCCACGATGTGCAGCGTCCATCCGCCCCGCGCAAGGCGGGCGCAGGCGCGCAGCAGCAGGTCCACCTGCTGCACCTTGCCCACGTTGCCGATGAACAGAAAATCGATGTGGCCGTTCGGCGGTTTCACCGGCAGCGTTTCGGGCAGCGGCGCGTACTGGTACAGCAGCGGGAGGCGCCCGGCGTCCAGCCCGGCTGTGCGCACGAGATACTCCCGGAACGGCTCCGACGACACCGCCACGAGGTCGCACCGGCGGTAGATCCAGCGGCTGAGCCTGGCCACCGTGCCGAACAGCAGCCCGCCCTCCTCGAACCCCATCGCCTTCACGCTCTCCGGCCACAGGTCCATACAATACAAAAACAGCGGTTTGTGATACCGCTGTTTGAGCCGGATGGCGGGAATGGCCATCGTGACAGGCGACACCTGCCAGACATAGATCGCGTCGAAGTCCCGCCAGCGCAGAAAACCGGCCGCCAGCCAGCCGGACACCGCAAAGGACAGATAGTTCAAGCTGCGCCACACCGGCCCGGTGCGCCGCGCGATGGTGGACACCCGGTACACCTGCGCGCCCTCGTACACCTCGCGGCGGCGGCGAAACCAGCGGTATTCGCGCGGGATGCGGCCGGTGGTGTAGTCGGGCAGGCCGGTGAGCACCGTGACCCGGTGCCCCCTCTGCACCAGCCGGCGCACAAGGTCGTTGACGGCGTAGATGTCGGGGGCAAAGCACTGGGTCACGATCAGCAGTTTCATGGGCGCATCAAACCTCCAGAATGGGGGCGGGGGCCGCGGCGCGTCCCTCGCGGTAGCCGGCGCGGGACAGCACCGTCCGCACCGTGCGGCATGCCAGATGCAAATCCTGCGCGGGGCCGAGGCGGCGCAGATACTCGCGGTCCAGATGCAGCTTTTCGTAGTTGTCCAGCAGGTCGCGCCCGCTCACCTGCGCAAGGCCGGTGATGCCGGGACGCACCTGGTACACCCCATACCAGCGCCGCAGCAGGCGCATCTCGCGCTCGGTCCAGACCAGCGGGCGCGGGCCGACCAGGCTCATCTCGCCGCGCAGCACGTTGAACAGCTGGGGCAGCTCGTCCAGACTGGCGCGGCGCAGGATGCGGCCCAGCGGGGTGATGTACCGATGCGCGTCGTCCAGCTGGGAGGTGGCGCAGCTGCGGGGGGCGGCGGCATGCATGGTGCGGAACTTGTACAGCCGGAAGCTGCGGTAGCCGATCCCCACCCGCGGCTGACAGAACAGCACCGGTTCTGCGGGGGATTCCAGCTTGATGGCCAGGGCCACCAGCACCATCACCGGAGCGGCGGCCGTGAGCAGCAGCGCGGCGGCGAGGGTGTCGAAGGCGCGCTTGCAGCCCAGATACAGCTTCTGGGTGCGGTCCAGCCGCACCTGATACGGAAGGGGCATCTGTTTATATGTGCGTTTCAATCTGAATTTCTCCTTTCAAAGTCGCCCGCAACGGGCGCTTTCCCTTTGTGATTGTAGGGTAGAAAAGAGGTGTTTTCAACGCTGCGGCAGCATTTTCCATGCACCAAATACTGGAAGGCGGGGATAGAAAAAAGCGGCAGACCCTGTGGTCTGCCGCTTTGGCCTGCCGAAAAAATGGTTTTTGCGGGGTTTGTGCGGGCCGGGGGCTTTCCCCTCATCAGTCACGCTTTGCGTGACAGCTTCCCCCCCCAGGGGGAAGCCAACGGTACGGCAAGCCTTCCCCTGGCAGGGGAAGGTGCCCCCGACAGGGGGCGGATGAGGTCGAAGCCCTCCCGCCGCACAGAGCCTGCCCGCTTACTGAATCGTGCTTTTGCGGGGGATCGTGTGAACCGGGGGCTTTCCCCCTCATCAGTCACGCTTTGCGTGACAGCTTCCCCCCAGGGGGAAGCCTTCCCGCTGCTTGGAAACACACACAGGTCCCGGCAAAGGCGATCCGGTCTGTCAGCTGAAATTCACCGTGATGCTGCCCATCTCGGTCTCCAGATCGAACATCGGCGTGCCGGAGCCGTTTTTCTGGCGGGTCCCGGAGCCGAATTCCTGCCCGTCGATGGTCACGCTGCCCATCTCGGTCTCGATCTGCCAGCCGTACTGCTGCGGGCGGGGAATGTTCAGCTCGATGCCGCCCATCTCGGTGTCGGCCTCGGTGTATCCCGGCAGATCGCCGGTGAAGGTCACATCCCCCATCTCGGCGCTGAAAGAAGCGCTCTGTGCGGTGGTGTCGGTGATCACGATGCTGCCCAGCTCGGCGTCCGCCTCCAGCTTCTCCAGCGTGAACCCGCCGGCCTGGATGCTGGCCATCTCACTCTGCAGCTTGAGCGCCCTGGTGCTGTCGGGCGGGAGGATCAGCTCGGCCTTTGCATTTTTCGGCACCTGCGCCCCGTGCAGATCGGTGCACAGGTCGATCTCCAGCCATCCCTCGTCCGTTCTCCAGCGGACCCAGTTTTCCTGGATGTTCTGCACGCGCAGCACCGGCTCGCTGCCCGGCTCGCCCGCCTTCACCACCAGCTCGCACAATCCGGTCTCCACGTCGAACCGGTCGGCGGCGGACAGCGCATATTCGGTCCAGCCGTCGACTTCGATGGGAGAGGAAACCGAGCTGTCTGTGCCCGGTTGAGAGGATACGCCGGAGGGGACGGAAACCGGACTGTCCGCTCCCTGCTGGGGGGAGAAGCTGGAGGGCGCGTGCGCGTCCCACCGTTCCACCCGCAGCATGCCGTTCTGCACCACCATGCTGGAGGGACGCCCGCCCATCGCAAAGGCTGCCACGCTCAGCACCACGCCCATACACAGCACGCCGGCGCCGGCCGCCAGAATCATCTTTTCCACACGCTTCATTCGTCACACTTCCTTTCTCTGCTCTTGGTTTATTCGTTGATCCATCGTTCCATTTTTGCAAAACCGCGGCGCAGCCAGCCAAAAGCGGCCCGCAGCAGCACCCATACGCCGCCGCTCCACACGATGCCCAGGCCCAGCACCGCCAGCGAAATGCCCGCCAGCAGCAGCGCGTCCATGCCGGCCGCCGCGATCTGGAACAGGGACAGCACCGTGCACACCAGGCCCACCAGCGCCATCACGACACCGGCAACGGCAAACCCGAACACGCCGCCCAGAATGCCCAGCAGGAGGGGCGCGGCCACCAGTGCGATCAGCACCACCACGAGGATGCGCTCCACCCTGTGCGAACCGGGCCGCGGCGGCGGACTCCAGGTGCGCCGCCCCATCGGAGCGCCTGCGGTGGCGTGGATCTGGGCGGCCAGCTGCTCGGGGCTGCCCAGATCGGCCAGCACCGCCTGCTCGTTCTCCGGGCCGGCCTCCTCCAGATATTCACGGTAATAGGTCATGGCGCTGTCGCGCTCTTCATACGGCAGATCGGCCAGAAGCTGTTCCAGCCGCTGCAAAAACTCTTGTTTTGTCATGATTCCACCTCATTAAATAGCACGGTGTGCACCTTTTTTTCATACTCCAGCCACTCCTGCCGGTACCTCGCCAGCTGCCCGCGTCCCTGCTCGGTGATGTGGTAATACCGGCGGTTCCGTCCGGCATAGGCCTGGTCGTAGGTCTCCAGGCAGCCGTCCTTTTGCAGCCGCCGCAGCACCGGGTACAGTGTGCTCTCGCTCACCGCCATCACATGCCTCACGTCCTGGGTGATCTTGTAGCCGTATGTGTCTTCGTTGCTGGCCACGCTCAGCACCAGTGCGTCCAAAAGCGCCGCGCCTGTATTGAATGCCATCTGCGTATCGCCTCCTTTGGATCACCGTCCAATATTGTTCCTTTTCTTATATTATATGCAATATAATATAAAATGTCAATATAGTATTATACAAATTTGCAGGCAAAAAAACAGCGCCTTCCACAAATGGGAAGGCGCTGACCGGCTGTTGCTATCGTTGGCGGACTTGCGAAATGGGAAGCGCCCCGCCGCACAAAGCGAATCGTCTGCTGGACAGCCCAACAGCCCGGCGGCAGGGCCGCCGGGCTGTATTTGTTTGACGTTATTCAGCCAGGGAATTGCTTATTTCATGAAAATAGGAAACCTTCCCGTCTCGATCCAGTTCTATCTGGCCGGAAAAATCCACGCTTTCGCCGTTTAGATCCACCGTAACCGTATAGGTATAGGTTTCCCCGCCGCCTTCTAACGCAACTTCTTTTACGACGGTCTCCACGCCTTTTTCTGCACACAGCTTATCGTACTTATACGGTGTGCGGTTGGCTTTCAAGCTCTCCAGCACATCCTCACTGACCAGCGCGCCAAAAATCGCATCATATGTTTCGCCGTATGCCTGTGCATCAGAAGCGGAAGAATACCGGCCTTCGTAATCGCTGGTATAATAGTTCGTCAGGAATTCTTCTGCTGTATCCGTGTTCGTCTGTGCAGCGCAGCACACCATCAAAAAGGCGCACAGCACCAGCACCATTATGGAGAGTACCCTTCCAATTTTCATACGCAGTCTCCCTTCATCCCCAAGCTCCGCTCAGGAAAAACTTATATCCATTTACCATCAGTCTTTAGCTTGTTTCAAACCCTTTTCTTCCACATTTGTCAAGTATTTTTATCTATTACGTATACGAATTTTCCACCGTCATCACACACTCCCAATGCGGGTTCTCCTTTTTGGCCAGCGCGGCCACCTCGGCTTTCAGGCGGCAGACGGGCATCTCGAAGTCGTGCGGCACCACCAGGTCGAAGATCAGGTTGGTATGGGTGTGGCCGGGCACCATCCGCAGGTCGTGGATGGTCAGGCGGGGGTCGATGGATTTCACCGCGCGCGCCAGATAGTCGCGGGCATAGGCGGTCTGGCCGTCGCCGGTGACGATGGGGTCGTAGTGGATGATGACGTGCAGGCCGTCCTGCGCCAGAAAGCGGCGCTCGATCTGGTCGATGATGTCGTGGCTGCGCAGCACGTCGCCGGCGGCGTCCATCTCCACATGCAGGCTGGCGAACCGCCGGCCGGGACCGTAGTCGTGCACGATCAGGTCGTGGATGCCCAGCACGCCCGGGTATTCGCGGGTGACCTCCAGGATGTGGGCCACCAGCTCGGGGTCGGGCGCCTGGCCCAGCAGCGGCGCGATGGCGTCCTTGACCAGGCCCCAGCCGCTGTACAGGATGAACAGCGCCACCGCGAGGCCCATCCAGCCGTCCAGCTGCCAGTGGAAGGCCATCTGCAGCAGGGTGGCGGCGAGCACCGCGCCGGTGCTGATGACGTCGTTGCGGCTGTCGGCGGCGGTGGCCTCCAGCGCGGGAGAGGCGATCAGACGGCCGAGCTTGCGGTTGAAGGCGGCCATCCACAGCTTGACGAGGATGGACACCGACAAGATCACCACCGGCAGCACACCGGCCTCGATGGGCGCGGGATGGAGGATCTTTTCCACGCTGCTCTTCACCAGCTCGAGGCCGATCAGCAGGATCATCACGCTCACCGCCAGGCCCGACAGGTATTCGGTGCGCCCGTGGCCGTAGGGGTGCTCGGCGTCGGCGGGCTTGGCCGACATACGGAAGCCCAGCAGGGTGATGATGCTGGACGATGCATCGGACAAATTGTTCACGGCATCGGCCGAGATGGCTACGCTGCCGGTGACGATGCCGGCCAGGAACTTGAAGCCGCACAGCAGCAGGTTGCACACGATGCCCACCGCACCGGCCATGTTGCCGCAGGCCGTGCGGGATTCGGGGCGGGACACATCGGGGTAGCCGCGCACAAAGCGGCGCAGCAGGAATTCGGTCATGGATGATTTCTCCTTTCAGTAAACAAAGCAATTTTTATACAACTTGGCATATCATATTCCGCGCACCGGGAAGTTGGCACAAAGGAAACCCGCCCTTCGCGCCGGTGGCGTTTTGGGGCGGGATGTGCTATACTTTCAGCTGCGGGGATGCAGGCGGCGCGGCTTTCCGTCCGGGTCGATCACCACGGTGTTGTCCAGCTGGGCTTTCAGGCTCTGCTTCATGGCGTCGATGTATTCGCGGCGCAGGGCAGCCTGCTCGGCCTTTTCCTCTTCGGTGAGGCCGGCGGCGGTGCGGCTCTTTTGGGCCAGCTGGCTGATGCGGCGGATCTTTTCCTCGGTCATGGCGGTCCCTCCTTTTTTCGCCGTGCGGATATGCTGTATATGATACCACATCCCCCGCCACAATGCAAACGGGGCGCCCCGTTTGCTTTCGGGGCGCCCTGTGCGCACATCTATATATAAACCCGGCCGTTTTGGGGCGGGATGTTTTTGGTCTGACCGCCCATGAACCTGCCGGTCCTCGCATCGGGCGGTGCAGTGAAGGCGCCTTGCCGGGATGCTTCCCGGCATGCACACGAGGTATATCAAAGAGAAAAGCGTCCGTGCTTTTGTTCGTCCTCTTGATTACAGTTCTTAGTATATGCCACGAGTATGAAGAAACTATGATGCGGGTTTGAACAGTCCGAGAAATCCTGTGAAACCTGTTTCACAATTCGCCGAAAGGAGCGTTTTTGTATGGCAAATCCCGTCAACTGGCAGCGCGAGATGGAAAAAACACTCGCGGGCCTGCCCGAGGGCGCACGCCCGCGGCTGCTGCTGCACGCCTGCTGCGGGCCCTGCTCCAGCGCGGTGCTGGAACAGCTGCGCCGCCGCTTCGACATCACCATCCTCTACTACAACCCCAACATCTGGCCCGAAGCCGAATACCGCCGCCGCGCCGACGAGCTGGCCGCCTTTGTGGCCCGCTTTGCGCCGGAGGGGGACGTGAAGCTGGTGGAGGACCGGTATCTCCCGGACGAGTTCTATGCCGCCGCCAGGGGGCTGGAGGAGGAGCCGGAGCGCGGCGCGCGCTGCACCCGGTGCTATGCCCTGCGGCTGGAGCGGGCGGCGGAATTCGCGGCGCAGCACGGATTCGACTATGTGTGCACCACCCTGTCCATCAGCCCGCACAAGGACGCCGAGCGCCTGAACCGGCTGGGCATGGCGGCCGCCGAGCGGCAGGGGGTGCGCTGGCTGCCGGGTGATTTCAAGAAAAAAGAGGGCTATAAGCGCAGTTTGCAGCTCTCGTCGGAATATGGGCTGTACCGGCAGGACTACTGCGGGTGCGAGTTCAGCGCGCGGAAATAAGCACCGGCGGGGCCCGCCAAAGGCTTCCTCCCTGGGGGGAAGCTGTGGCCGGATGGCAGCTGATGAGGGGAGGGCTTGTCCCTTTGCGCCGAGCGATGGGTGCAGAGAAAAGGGGAAAGACTCGACCTCATCCGCCCTCTTCGAGGGCGCCTTCCCCTGCCAGGGGAAGGCGTTCGGGCAGCGCAGATCATCCCGTTTTCGACAAGCGGAAGCCCGGCGGCAAAGCCGCCGGGCTTTTTTTGTTGCACTTTGCGCCGGGGTGCTTTATAATATACAATGTATTGTTCTGCCGCGGCGCGCTTTCATTCGGCGCGAATTTTTTTGCGGCGGGAAAGGAAGATGGATTCATGGAAAACAAAAAATTCTACATCACCACCCCCATCTACTACCCCAGCGACAAGCTGCACATCGGCCACAGCTACACCACCGTGGCCTGCGACGCGCTGGCTCGTTATAAGCGGATGCAGGGCTATGACGTGATGTTCCTCACCGGCACCGACGAGCACGGCCAGAAGATCCAGGACAAGGCCGCCGCCAAGGGCGTGACGCCGCAGCAGTATGTGGACGAGATCGTGGCCGGCATCAAAGAGCTGTGGAAGCTGATGAACATCTCGAACGACCGCTTTGTCCGCACCACCGACCCCTACCACGTCGAGACCGTGCAGAAGATCTTCAAGCGGCTGTACGAGCAGGGCGACATCTACAAGGGCTGCTACAAGGGCCACTACTGCAAGCCCTGCGAGAGCTTCTGGACCGACAGCCAGCTGAAGGACGGCAAATGCCCCGACTGCGGCGGCGACGTGTACGAGGCCGAGGAGGAGGCGTACTTCTTCCGCACCAGCAAATACGCCGAGCGCCTCCTGAAGCTGTATGAGGAAGTCCCCGACTTCATCCAGCCGGAGACCCGCAAAAACGAGATGATCGCCTTCATCAACCAGGGCCTGCAGGACACCTGTGTCTCCCGCACCAGCGTGAAATGGGGCATCCCGGTGGACTTCGACCCCAGCCACACCGTCTATGTGTGGGTGGACGCTCTGTCCAACTACATCTCGGCGCTGGGCTACGGCAACGACGCCTACGCCGACTACGAGAAATATTGGCCGGCCGACCTGCATATGGTGGGCAAGGAGATCCTTCGCTTCCACACCATCATCTGGCCCGCCATGCTGATGGCGCTCGACCTGCCGCTGCCCCGCCGGGTGTTCGGCCACGGCTGGCTGCTGCTGGACGGCGGCAAGATGAGCAAATCCAAGGGCAACGTGGTGGACCCGGTGGTCCTGTGCAGCCGCTACGGCGTGGACGCCATCCGCTACTTCCTGCTGCGCGAGATCCCCTTCGGCAACGACGGCATCTTCTCCAACGAAGCGCTCATCAACCGCATCAACGCCGACCTCGCCAACGACCTGGGCAACCTGCTGTCCCGCACCGTGTCGATGGTGGAGAAATACTTCGGCGGCACCCTGCCGGACGCCTCCGGCCGCGCCGAGGGCGACTTCGACGCCGAGCTGCGCGAGGTGATCTGCGCCATGCCCGAAAAGGTGACCGGCTGCATGGATAAGCTGCTGATCCCGCAGGCGCTGGCCGAGATCTTCCGCGGCATCCAGCGCGCCAACAAGTACATCGACGAGACCGCGCCCTGGCAGCTGGCCAAGGACGAGGCCAACCGCGCCCGCCTGGCCGGCGTGATGTACAACCTGTGCGAGAGCCTGCGCTTTGCCGCCACCCTGCTGCTGCCCTTCCTGCCCGACACCGCGCCCAAGATGGCCGCGCAGCTGGGCATCGACGCCGCCGCTCTCTCTTACTCGAACCTCACCTTCGGAGCCCCCTCCACCTACACCGTGCACAAGGGCGACCCCCTGTTCCCCCGCATCGACGCCGCCAAGGAGCTGGCCGAGCTGGCCGCCGCCGACGAGGAAAAGCGCAAGGCCGCCGAGGCCGAAGCCGCCCGCAAGGCCGCCGAGGAGGCCGCGAAGGCCCAGCCCATCGAGCACCTGCCCGAGATCGCCTTCGACGACTTCTGCAAGGTGGAGATGCGCGTGGCCCGTGTGACCGCCTGCGAGAAGCTGAAGGAGAGCAAAAAGCTGCTGCTGCTGCGCCTGTTCGACGGCGAGCGCGAGCGCACCATCCTGTCCGGCATCGCCAAGTGGTACGAGCCGGAGGACCTGATCGGCAAAAACGTGGGCATCGTGGCCAACCTCGCCCCGCGCCCCATGCTGAAAGGCAAATACGTCAGCGAGGGCATGGTGATGGCGGCCGATCTGCCGGACGGCGGCGCCTCGGTGGCCTTCTTCCCGGACGACGTGCTGCCCGGCAGCGCCATCCACTAAGGGAAACTGTCTATGTATCGCAATATTTTTGACACCCACGCCCACTACACCAGCCGCTGGTTCCGCGCCGACCGCCCCGAGCTGCTGAGCGTGCTGCCCTGGCTGGGGGTGGAGGCGGTCGTCGACTGCGGCACCGACTACGATTCCACGCTGCAGAGCATCGCGCTGGCCGAGCGGTACCCGTGGATCTACACCGCCGCCGGCATCCACCCCGAGAGCATCATCGAGGAGGACGCCTCCACCAACGCCCGCTTCGGCGGCGACTGGAAAGCCGAGATGGACGCCATCCGCCCGCTGTATTCCCACCCCAAGGTGGTGGCGGTGGGCGAGGTGGGGCTGGACTACCACTGGCCGGTCCCCAAAGACGCCCAGCTGGCGATGTTCGAGGCGCACCTGCAGCTGGCGCTGGAGCTGGATATGCCCATCATCGTGCACGACCGCGAGGCCCACGCCGACACCTACGCCCTGCTGGCGAAATACCGCCCCAGGGGCGTGGTGCACTGCTATTCCGGCTCGGCCGAGGACGCGGTGCGCCTGGTGGAGCAGGGGATGTACATCGGCTTCACCGGGGCATGCACCTTCAAGGGGGCAAAGCGGGCGCTGAAGGCCATCGAGGCCATCCCGGCCGACCGGCTGCTGCTGGAAACCGACTGCCCCTACATGGCCCCCACCCCCCACCGCGGCAAGCGCTGCGATTCCTCCCTGATCCCCTTCACCGCCGAGGTGATGGCCCGGGTCAAGGGAATGGATGTGCAGCAGATGCTGGATATCACCTGCGCCAACGCCGCCCGGCTGTTCGGCGTGAACATCTGAAACAACAGGAGGACTGCAACTATGAAAGCCCGTATCCCCATGCACCGCGAATTCATCATCGATTTCGGCAAAGACAGCGACGAGGCCCGCAACGAGGAGGCCTGGCAGAAGCTGAACCAGATCCTGGAGGACTACAAGAAGGAGGGCAAGTCTGTCTACACCCCCACCTTCATCGAGGACAACGAGGAGAAGGTGAAGGCGCTGCAGGCCGAGTATGGCTTCACCTACACCGTGGAACTGGTGAAATAAGCGGCGGAAGCCCTTTGCAGGCATCCCACACAACAGACAGAAAAGGGCCGCCCCCGCTTGTACAAGCGGGGGCGGCCTGCGGTTTGGAGAGAACCGGTCATTCAATGGCGATCAGCGTGCTCTGGGGCAGCTGCTTCGGCGCCTGTTTGGGCAGCGAGATCTTCAGGATGCCGTCCTCATACTTGGCCGACACGTCCTTCGGCTGCACGTCGCCCACATAGAAGCTGCGGCTGCAGGCGCCCACATAGCGCTCCTGCCGGATGTATCTGCCTTCCTTGTCCTTCTGGTCGCGGTCCAGGCCCTTGGAGGCGCTGACGGTCAGGTAGCCGTCCTTCAGGTCCAGCTTCACCTCGTCCTTCTTGAAGCCAGGCAGGTCGATGTCCAGCTCGTAGGTGGAATCGGTCTCGCGCACATCGGTTTTCATCATGTTCTTGGCATGCTTGCCGTATAGCGCATTGCGGCTGTTCCACATGGGGATCATCGCAAAATCGTCGTTGAAGAAATCATCAAACAGGTTTTCACCAAAAATGCTGGGCAACATAAGTCATTCCTCCGTTTCATTGCTTATCTTATGCCCTGCGGGGAGGCCCCTGGGGGCCTTTCCTTTGGAACACCTACAGTATACATCTGAATTTTAGCACTGTCAAGCATAGAGTGCTAATTTTAACAAAAGTAACACACTCTGTTCATAAATTGTGCGATTTTCCGCCCGGCAGGCCGGAGAAGCCTGCCCGGCATAGAATAAAAAGAAACGTCATATCGTATATATAAGAGTGCCGCGTCCGGCGGCAAAGGAGGGAAAAGATGAGAGCAAAGCATTGGACAAGAAATCTGGCGGCAGTTCTGCTGACCCTGTGTTTAGCACTCTGCATGTGCAGCTGCTATCAAGGAAGGCGGAGCGCGGCACAGGCGCAGGCGGGCAGCGGGACAGCGTCGGTCCGGCGGCGTCCCGCGCCCGAGCAGCCCACCGGGGGCCTGGATTCCGGCGAGGTGATCGAAAGCCGCCGTGCCGCCGCGGCGCAGGACGCCGCCAAACGGCAGGCGGGACGCCGGCAGGGCAGCAGCGACGACCTGCAGCCCACCCCAACACCGACGCCCGCCGCCACCGCCGCCCCGCAGTCCACCCCAACGCCGACGCCCGTCTCCACCGCCGCCCCGCAGCCGGAACAGCCGGCGGTGTACCGGCAGGTGGTCGAGGGGCTGCGCGAGGCCGCCTATCCGCTGCATCTGGAATGCAGCTATGAGGAGTTTCTGGAGGCGTACACGCTGGTGCAGCAGGACCCGGCGTTTTTCTGGGTGCGCGGATACGAGGCCAGCTACACCTCCACCGAGGTGGACGTCTACTTCCTCTACACCCACGACACCCCGCAGGCGATCGCCGAAGCACAGCAGCGCATCGACGCCGTGGCGGCGGAATTCCTGGCGGGAGTTCCGGCCGACGCCTCGGCGCAGGACAAGGCGCTGTATCTGCACGACTGGCTGATCGAGCACATCGAGTATGTGTCGGACGGAGGATGGAACGACCAGACCCTGTACGGGGCGCTGGCGGAGGGAGAGAGCGTCTGTGCCGGGTTCAGCCAGGCGTTCACCTATCTGGGGCGCAGGATGGGTCTGGAGGCCTACACCATTATCGGATATGCCAGCGAAGAGCCGGTGACCACCACCGGCAACGAGCCGAACCATTCCTGGAACGCCGTCACCATCGACGGTTCCACCCGCTATTTCGACCCCACCTGGGACAACACCGACCGCACCGATGCCGCAGGACGGGAGTATGTGCCCCACATGTGGTGCGGCGTGCCGCTGGAGGAGATGGAGCAGACCCACGCCGCGCAGAACAGCGCCGATCTCCGCCCCACCACCGACGGCGGCGGGGACTATTTTGCCGCCCACGGCTATGCGCCCGAGACCTTCCAGGTGGAGCAGGCGGCCGCACTGTACCGGCAGCAGGCACAGCAGGGAAAGAACGTGCTGGAGCTGCGCTTCCCCAGCGCGGCGGTGTTTGAGCAGGCACGGGCGCAGGTGGCCCAGCTGTCCGCCCAGGTGGAAGCGTCCTCCTATGGCATCCACGAAAGCCGCCGGGTGCTGTATTTCTGGGTCTGACCGCGGCCCCCTCGATCCATACAAAAAGGCTGCCGCCTTCCCGGCGCACAGAGCGTTGGGAAGGCGGCAGCCTTTGTTTGTTTGAAAAGCGGTTTGGCGGGTGCCGGAAAGCTTCCCCCTCATCAGCCGCTGCGCGGCAGCTTCCCCCCAGGGGGGAAGCCAACGGCACGGCAAGCCTTCCCCTGGCAGGGGAAGGTGCCCCGCAACGCGGGGCGGATGAGGTCGAAGCCGAGCCGCTTGCACAGGCCTGCCGGTTTCACCGGCAGACGCTGCCTTGCGGGATCACGCGCGGAAGTGGACCTCGCCCTTCTGCAGCACCGTCACGCGGCCGCCGACGCTCACCGAGCGGGGGTCCAGCCGGGCCGGGGAGACCATCCTGTCGAAGAACAGGAAGGAGGGGAACTGCGAGAGACTCTGCGGGGTCAGCTGTCGCCCGCCCAGATAGACGTCGAACAGATCGAGGAACCCGGAACTCAGCAGGCTGGCAGTGTTCTTGCGCAGGCCGGCATAGAGCTGCTCGTTCAGGCGGGCGGTGTTGTCGGTGTAGACCTCGATGCTCTTGTCGCCGCAGGAGGCGTCCTCGTAATAGAGCAGGGCGGTGTTGTTGTTGGCGATGTTCTGGCGGCTCACGATGTACAGGCCGCGGGCGGAGACTGCCGAAGCCGGGCGGGAGGGCGTCTCGGCGGGGGCTGCGGGGGCC
>NZ_NFJT01000019.1 GCF_002160015.1 Anaerofilum sp. An201
ATCTGGTACATTGCAATTTCAGATTACAACAAAAAATGAGATAGGCAACCCCTTTCGGGGAAGTCTATCTCATTTTTTCATTGGGCCTGTTTTGCAACAGCCCCTTTTTTTACTTATTCCCCGCTCTCCCCCATGCACAGGACTTGACAGGAGAAACAGGAATTCGTCACTGCATCGTCAAGGATAACTCGATTTCCTCTTCGTACACGGCTCCGGTTTCTGTAAAACCTTTGCTTTTGTATACATGCAGCGCCTGAACATTCTCTCTGTGGCAGGTCAAGGCCACCCGATCGGAAGAGCCGAACGGTTTGGTTTTAATATAATCCAGAACCTGTTCCAGTGCAGCTTTCCCATAGCCCCGTCTCTGATACGATGCATCTATCATCATGTGCCATATGTCATATTCCGGGACATCATAATCGTAAATCACCATGACATAGCCGACCATCGTATCGCCTTCATAGATCCCAAAAGGCTGGCACTGCTCCCTGTAGACATACGCCTGTGCGAGGCTGCGAATCGGATGGGACACAAAGCGCTCCTGTTCCGGCGCAAGTTTCAGATGAAATGCGTCCACAAAATTCTCCTCTGTGATTTTTTTAAGATGAATCATAAATTTCTCCCTACATTGCTCGGATTGAATCGGTCGATCTTGTATGAACATCTATGAGGAACAGAAGATTGCATTAAAAAAACAAACAAAAAAGCCGTGGCTGACGAAACCACGGCAAAAATTCTGCAACAAACGCTCATCCTGCAACCGAGGTCCTCAACAGATATTCAGGTTTTGTATTGGTCCTGTTATTCTTCATAATTGAGCACCCCGCTTTCCACAAGATTTTATAAAATTATACCATCAACCCTCGTCATTGTCAAGTACAGCCCCTTTCCACTTCACGGTTTATGGAGCGGAGGCAAAGCTGTGCCGTTCAGTTGAATTCCTTGTTCCGGTAGACCGCCGCGCTGATGCACCAGCTGGCCACCAGCAGCACTGCCAACACCACAACCGTGATGGCTGCCAGCAGCCACGGCGACGCCAGCAGGCCGACCAGCCAGCCGGGCAGGCCCTCTTCCACCCAGCTTCCCAGTGCACCCAGCGCCAGCAGCACAAGCACCATGCTGCCGAGCAGGATCAAGCGCCCGCGCTCACCGCCCAGCCAGAAGCTCAGCGGCAGGGCGATCGCCTGCTGCACCGCGCACAGGGCAACGCCGATGCCCACCAGGACCAGCGTGCCGCCCCAGTCGAGCGGCTGCCCGCGCAGAGCGGCCGTTCCCAGGATCATGGCGACGCTCACCACCGCCGACAGCACAAGCCCCACCAAACCCAGCAGATACTTTTCGGTCACCATCGTGCGGCGGTGCACCGGCATGGTCTGGCCGAACCGCCCCCAGTTGGTGTTCTGCTCTCCGGTGAGCGCGGTGACCGGCAGCATGCTGAACAGGATCAGAATCACCAGCGCCATGAAGGAGGAATCCTCCATCCACACCATCAGCCCCGTATACAGCACCACAAACAGCGCGTAGATCCGCAGCATTTTTTGCAGCACGCACAGATCTTTATAAAACAGCGCTCTCATTTTCGCTCCCCCTTTGCCACATATACGATGATGTCGTCCAGCGTGGCGCGGTCGGTCACGCAGCCGTCCGGCAGGCGGTCCCGCTCGGCCAGCGCTTCGACGCCGAAGGCTCCCCGGCGCACCCCGTGGATCGCGCGGCGGTCGATCTCTTTCAGCTGCTCCTGGGTGCATTTCAGGATGCACATGCGCTCCAGCAGCGCGTCCTTTTCCTCGCTGTACAGCACTTTTCCGCGGTGGATGAAGGTGACGTAGTCGCAGACCTTCTCCAGGTCGCTGGTGATGTGGGAGGACAGGAGCGCCGCATGCTGCTCGTCCTGGATGAATTCCAGCAGCATGTCGATGATCTCATCCCGCACCACCGGATCGAGGCCGCTGGTGGCCTCGTCCAAAATCAGCAGCTTTGCGTTGTGGCTGAGCGCCGCCGCAATGCCCAGCTTCATCTTCATGCCGCGGGAATAGTCCTTCAGCGGCTTTTGGGGCGGCAGGCCAAAGCGTGCCAGATAGCCGTCGTAGGTTTTCTGCTGCCAGTTCGGATAGGCCAGGCGCAGCATTTTGCCCACCTGGCGGGCGGTCATGCAATCGGGGAAGCCCGCTTCGTCCAGCACGACGCCCAGCTGTGCCTTTACCTTCGGCGAAACTGCCGGTCCGTTCTCGCCCAGCACCGCAATCTCGCCGCTGTCCAGCCCGATGAGCCCCAACACCAGATTGATGGTGGTGGATTTTCCGGCGCCGTTTTCGCCGATCAGACCCATGATGCTGCCCATCGGCACCGAAAAGCTGACGTGGTCCAAAGTGAAATCCTCGTATCGTTTACAAATGTCCCGAAGTTCCAGCGCGTTCATCGCTCATTCTCCTTCAAACTGCAATTGCAGCATCTCGGCAAGCTCTGCGGCGGGGATGCCGGCCTGCCTGGCCAGCTGCACCGCCTGCCCAAACAGCTCCTCGATGCGCTTGAGATGTTCCTCCCGCACAAGCGCGGGATTTTTGTTTGCCACAAAACACCCCTTGCCCGGCACCGAAACGGTGAAGCCCTCCCGTTCCAGTTCCTCGTAGGCGCGCTTTGTGGTGATCACGCTGATGCGCAGCTCCTTGGCCAAAAGGCGCATGCTGGGCAGCGGGTCCCCTTCATGCAGGCTGCCGGACAGGATCATGGCTTTGATCTGGGTGCAGATCTGATCGTAGATCGGCTGGCCTGACGAGTTTGTGATGATCAAATTCAATTCGGTGTCACCTCACAGGTTTTCTTGCAAGTATACTGTGTATATATAGTATATACAGTATATACGCAGTTGTCAACTCCCTTTTCCCCTTTTTTGAAAAAAATATCGCCCCGCCCTTCCGGAGGGAAAGGCGGGGCGATCGTGCGTTTCTGCGATGGTGCGAAGGCTCACAGCTTGAAGTAGTCCACGCCGCCCTCGAACAGCGGCTGGTACTTGTTGCCCGGCACGTTCTTGTACAGGTTGTCGGCGCTGCGCTCGGTGTGGCCCATCTTGCCCAGCACGCGGCCGTCCGGGCTGGTGATGCCCTCGATGGCCCACAGGCTGCCGTTGGGGTTGAAGCGGGTGTCCATCGTGGGGGCGCCGTTCAGATCCACATACTGGGTGGCGATCTGGCCGTTGGCGGCCAGCTGGTCCAGCACGGCCTGCGGGGCCACAAAGCGTCCCTCGCCGTGGCTGATGGCGACGGTGTAGATCTCGTCGGTCTTCATGCGGCTGAACCACGGAGACAGGTTGCTGGCGATGCGGGTGCGCACCAGCATGCTCTGGTGGCGGCCGATGGTGTTGAAGGTGAGGGTGGGGCAGTTCTCGTCCATGTCGCGGATCTCGCCGAACGGGACCAGGCCCAGCTTCACCAGCGCCTGGAATCCGTTGCAGATGCCCAGCATCAGGCCGTCGCGGTGCTTGAGCAGATCGTGGATGGCGTCCTTGACAGCAGGTGCGCGCAGGAAGGCGGTGATGAATTTGGCGCTGCCGTCCGGCTCGTCGCCGCCGGAGAAGCCGCCGGGCAGCATGACGATCTGGCTCTTTTCGATGCTGCGGCACAGAGCGGCGCAGCTCTCGGCCACGGCGGCGGGCGTGAGGTTGTTCACCACAAAGATCTCGGCCTCGGCGCCGGCGCGCTCCAGCGCACGGGCGGTGTCGTACTCGCAGTTGGTGCCGGGGAAAACCGGGATCAGCGCGTGCGGGCGGGCGATGCCGATCTTGGGCGCGGCCTGCTTCTCCACCGTGTGGCGGATCACCGGCAGCTCCTCGCCGCCCTTGCAGATGCGGTAGGGCATCACCGGCTCCAGCTTGGCCTCCCAGGCCTCCTGCAGTTCGGCCATGTCGATGACCTCGCCGGCCTCCAGCTGGTATCTGCCGCTGGTCTCACCCAGCAGGGTGCCCACCGCGTCGGTCTCCTCGGCCAGCTCCAGGATCAGGCTGCCGTAGGCGGGACGCAGCAGGGTGTCGGGGTCGATGCCGTCGGCCAGCCGGAAGCCCAGCCGGTTGCCCAGGCCGCTCTTGAAGATCTGCTCGGCGATGCCGCCGTAGCCCGGGGTGGAGGCGGACAGCACCTTGCCCGCTGCGATCAGCTCCTCGGCCTTGGCAAAGACAGCCTTCAGGCTGTCGGCGTTGGGCAGCAGGGCATCGTCGTATTCCGGCTGCAGCAGCACCACCTTGCTGCCGGGCAGCTTGAATTCGGGGCTGATGACATTGTCGGTGTTGCCGATGGCCACCGCGAAGGAGACCAGCGTGGGGGGCACGTCGAGGTTCTCAAAGCTGCCGGACATCGAGTCCTTGCCGCCGATGGAACCCACGCCCAGATCCAGCTGCGCCTGCAGCGCGCCCAGCAGCGCGGCCAGGGGCTTGCCCCAGCGCTCGGCCTTCGCGCCCAGGCGCTCGAAGTACTCCTGGAAGGTGAGGTAGGCGTCCTCGGCCCGGAAGCCTGCGCCCACCAGCTTGGCGATGCTCTCCACCACGGCCAGATAGGCGCCGTGGTACTGGCTCTGCTCCATGATGTAAGGGTTATAGCCCCAGGCCATCGCGCTGCAGGTCTTGGTCTCGCCCTTCACAGGCAGCTTGGCCACCATCGCCTGGTTGGGTGTGAGCTGGTGTTTGCCGCCGAAGGGCATGGTCACGGTGGCCGCGCCGATGGTGGAGTCGAACCGCTCGGACAGACCCTTCTTGCTGCAGACGTTCAGGTCGGTGACCAGGCTGTGCAGCTTCTCGGCCATCGTGCTGCCCTGCCACTGGGGCTGGTACAGCTTGCCGGGCAGGACGTGCGCGTCCATGTGCTTTTCGGCGCCGTTGGAGTTCAGGAACTCGCGGCTGATGTCCACGATGGTGCTGCCGTTCCAGGTCATGGTCAGGCGGGGCTCGGCGGTGACCTTCGCCACCACGGTGGCCTCCAGGTTCTCGCCGTGGGCCAGGTTGATGAAGGTGTCCACGTCCTCGGGGGCCAGTACCACCGCCATGCGCTCCTGGCTCTCGGAGATGGCCAGCTCGGTGCCGTCCAGGCCGTCGTATTTCTTGGGCACGGCGTTCAGGTCGATGGCGAGGCCGTCGGCCAGCTCGCCGATGGCAACGCTCACGCCGCCGGCGCCGAAGTCGTTGCAGCGCTTGATCAGGCGGGTTGCGTTGGGGTCGCGGAACAGGCGCTGCAGCTTGCGCTCGATGGGAGCGTTGCCCTTCTGCACCTCGGCGCCGCAGGTCTCGAGGCTCTCCAGCTTGTGGGCTTTGGAGGAACCGGTGGCGCCGCCGCAGCCGTCGCGGCCGGTGCGGCCGCCCAGCAGCACCACGATGTCGCCGGGAGCGGGCACCTCGCGGCGCACGTTGGAAGCGGGGGCTGCGCCCACCACCGCGCCGATCTCCATCCGCTTTGCCACATAGCCGGGATGGTACAGCTCGTCCACCTGGCCGGTGGCCAGGCCGATCTGGTTGCCGTAGCTGGAATAGCCCGCCGCGGCGGTGGTGACCAGCTTGCGCTGGGGCAGCTTGCCGGGCATGGTGTCCTGCACGGGGACCAGCGGGTCGCCCGCGCCGGTGACGCGCATGGCCTGGTAGACGTAGCTGCGGCCGGACAGCGGGTCGCGGATGGCGCCGCCGATGCAGGTGGCCGCGCCGCCGAACGGCTCGATCTCGGTGGGATGGTTGTGGGTCTCGTTCTTGAACAGGAACAGCCAGTCCTGCTCCTCGCCGTCCACGTCCGCCTTGATCTTGACGGTGCAGGCGTTGATCTCCTCCGACTCGTCCAGATTCTTCAGCTGGCCGGTCTTTTTCAGATATTTTGCGCCGATGGTGGCCAGGTCCATCAGGCAGATGGGCTTGCTGCGGCCCGCATACAGCTCGCCGCGCAGGTCCAGATAGTTGTCCCACGCCTTTTTCACCAGCGCGTCGTCGATGGTCACCTCGTCCAGGATGGTGCCGAAGGTGGTGTGGCGGCAGTGGTCCGACCAGTAGGTGTCGATCATGCGGATCTCGGTGATGGTGGGGTCGCGCTGCTCTTTGGCAAAATACTGCTGGCAGAAGGCGATGTCGTCCAGATCCATCGCCAGGCCGTACTGCGCCACGAATTCGGCCAGCTGCTCGCGGGACAGGCCGATGAAGCCGTTCAGGGTCTCCACGGTGGTGGGGATGGGGTATTCCACCGCCAGGGTGGCCTTTTCCTCCAGGCTCGCCTCGCGGGCTTCCACCGGGTTGATGACGTATTTCTTCACCGCCGCCAGCTGCTCGCCGGTGATGTCGCCCTCCAGCAGGTACAGGCGGGCGCTGCGCACCACCGGGCGCTCGCCCTGGCTGATGAGCTGGATGCACTCGCTGGCCGAATCGGCGCGCTGGTCGAACTGGCCGGGCAGATACTCCACCGCGAACATCGCGCCGTCCCAGGCGGGCAGGGCGAAGGTGGCGTTGTCGGTCTGCGGCTCGCTGAACACGGTGGGCACACAGCGCTGGAACAGCTCCTCGCTGATGCCTTCCACGTCGTAGCGGTTCAGCAGGCGGATGCCGGTGACAGACTCGATCTGCAGCAGGCTGCGCACCTCGCCCAGCAGGGCTTTGGCCTCGCCGTCAAAGCCGGGCTTGCGCTCTACGTATACGCGATAAACCATAGGGATACTCTCCTTTTTTGGTGTGATTACTGTTTGGCGGCCAGCGCACGCTTGCCGATGTCGCTGCGGCGGTGCAGGCCTTCAAAGCGGATCTTGTCGGCGGCGGCATACGCCTTTTGCACCGCGTCGGCCAGGGTGGGGGCGGTGGCGGTCACGCCCAGCACACGCCCGCCGCCGGTGACGAGGCCCTCGGCGGTCTGCCTGGTGCCGGCGTGGTAGACGACGGCTTCCGCGCCCGGCAGCTGGCCGTTTTCAAGGCCGCTGATGGGCTTGCCGGTGGCGTATTTCTGGGGATAGCCGCCGCTGGCCAGGATCACACAGGCAGCGCTCTCTCCGGCAAACTCCACCGGGGTGGTTTCCAGCGTGCCGTTCGTGGTGGCCAGCATGATGTCCAGCAGGTCGCTTTTCAGCAGCGGCAGCACCACCTGGGTCTCGGGGTCGCCGAAACGGCAGTTGTACTCGATCACCTTGGGGCCCTTCGGGGTGAGCATCAGGCCAAAGTACAGGCAGCCGGTGAAGGGGCAGCCCTCGGCGTTCATCGCCGCGATGGTGGGCAGGAAGATCGTTTCCATGCAGGCGGCGGCCACTTCGGGGGTATAGTAGGGGTTCGGGGCAACGGTGCCCATGCCGCCGGTGTTCAGGCCCTCGTCGTTATCCAGCGCGCGCTTGTGGTCCATGCTGGAGACCATCGGCTTGACCACCTTGCCGTCGGTGAAGCTGAGCACAGACACCTCGGGCCCGGTGAGGAACTCCTCCACCACCACGGTGGAACCGCTCTTGCCGAAGATGTGGTCCTCCATCATGCTCTTGAGCGCGTCGGCGGCTTCGGCCTCAGTCTGGCAGATCAGCACGCCCTTGCCCAGCGCCAGACCGTCCGCCTTGACCACCACCGGATACTCGTTTTTCTCCCGGATGTAGGCCATCGCCTCGGCGGCGTTGGAGAACACGGCGTAGTCGGCGGTGGGGATGCCGTATTTCTTCATCAGGTTCTTGGAGAACACCTTGCTGCCCTCGATGCGGGCGGCGGCGGCGCGGGGACCAAAGGCCGGGATGCCCGCGGCGGCCAGCGCGTCCACCATGCCCAGGACCAGAGGATCGTCCGGGGCCACCACCACATAGTCGATGGCGTTCGACTTGGCGAAGTTCACCACGCCCTCCACGTCGGTGGCCTTGATGTCCACACACGCGGCGTCGGCCGCGATGCCGCCGTTGCCGGGCGCGGCCCAGATCTTGTCCACGGCGGGGCTTTCTTTCAGCTTGCGGATGATGGCGTGCTCACGCCCGCCTCCGCCTACTACCAGAATCTTCATTGTTTCCTCCTTTTGTATTGCGAACGCGGCCGGTGAGGCCGGTCAGTCGATCACATAAATGCGCACATCGTCCGAGGTGAAGGCGGGCGTCTGCTGCGCAAAGGCGGCTTCGCTGCCGGGCGCGCCCTCGCGGAACACCACATACCGCACGCCGGCCTCCCGGCACATCTGCACCGCCTGTTCATACGCTGCATCATCGGAAAACAGCGTTTCCACCCAGGCGGTGCGCGCCACCACCTCGCTTTCCGGCACGCCCATGTTGGACACGGCGTACTTGAAGCTCTCCATATACGCGCCCCGGCCGGACAGGCCCGAATAGACATTGCTGAGCCCCTCCAGCGCGGTGCCGGTGTGGATGCGGTTGGTGGCGAACAGTCCTTCCGGCTGCCCGGCCAGCCAGCGCATGGCCTCTTCCTCGTCGTCTGTGAGAGGCAGGCGGGAGGGCGCTGCCAGCGCCGATGCGCGCATCGAGTCCCCGCCGTCCCGCAGCAGCTGTGCGCCGCCGCGGGCAAGGCAGGCCCAGGTGCACAGGCCGGTGGCCGCGCTCACCGCCGCCAGCACCGCGAGCAGTGCTTTCAGCGTTTTTGCACGGATGTGCGACAGATTGTCCACCGCCAGCAGCGCCATGAAGAACATCCCGCAGAAGGCGAAATAGATCTGGCTCATGGCGTAGTGGTCGAACAGGTAGAAGGCGGCGAAGCCTCCCACCGCCGCCGCATTGGCCAGCAGGCGCAGCGCGGAGAGCTCTCCCCGGACAAGGCCGCGCAGATCCCGCCAGAGGCCCAGCAGCCAGCCCGCAAACACCGGCGGGCAGAAGCAGAAGGTCTGTAAGACGGCAAAGGCCAGCAGGATGGGGCCGCGCAGCGCCGGCCAGCGGGTGCTGAACAGGCGGATATAGTTGACGAACCAGGATTTTTCCAGCGTGCCGGACGGGCTGAACACCATGCTGGAGGAGGCCCCGGCGGCGAAAAATCCGAAGTAGAGCGCCGCAAAGCCCGCCGCCAGCCCCAGCCCAAAGACCAGCGCCCCCGCGGTGCGGCCGGGCCGCAGGGCCAGCACCAGCGCGGCACAGGCCGCGGCGATGGCCACGATGCCCGCCACCGGCCCCTTGGCCATGCACAGAAGCGCAAAGCAGCACACGGCGCACCAGGTCCCGGCGCGGCGCAGGCCGAATCCGGTCTTGGACGCTGTGTGGTACAGCAGCGCAAAAGCCGCCAGCAGCAGCACGGCGGTGGTGTGGGCGTTGATGTTGGTGAGCAGATGCTGGATGCCGCTGTTCCAGAAGGGGCTGATCCCCGCGTCAAGCAGCTTGTGCAGACCGGCACAGCCCAGCACGAACAATCCGCACACGCACAGCGCGCGCTGGTATTTTTTTTCAAACAGACCGTTTGCCAGGTTACACAGGGCAAACACCGCCCCCGCCAGCAGCAGCGGCGCGCCGTAGAAGGCGGTGACGTCATAGGCGGGCAGGCCGGTGCCCATGCACAGGCCCGCATAGAGCAGTTCGGTGAGGTAGTGGTAGCGCAGCACCACGCCCGAAAAGCGCAGGTCCTGCGGCGGCATGCCGTTCAAAAAGCTCTGCACGTTGCCCAGGTTCCAGAAAAAATCCTGGCTGGGCGTGACCGCCCCCACCGCAGACGGATGGGCGAAGGCGGAAGCGGACAGGCTGCACAGCAGCACCGCCATCCCCCACACGGCCAGCGGCCACAGGCGGATATTTTGGGGGCGGAACGTGCGCGCAGGGCGGCGCACCGCCAGCGCGATCACCGCCGCCAGCGCGGGGAGCCACACCAGCGAATGGATGCCGGACAGGCTGGCGAGCACACACGCCAGCGCAAAGGTCGCAAACCCCCACACCAGCGCTGCCGTGCCGCGCACCGGCGCGGATGCCTCCCGGTGCAGCACGCTTGCCAGCGCTATGCCCGGCAGGCCGACCAGCAGAAGGCCGGCCAGCCAGCACCACAGGGCCCCGAACGCGCTGCCGCCCGCCCGCTGCACAACCAGCAAAGATACGCCAATACCCGCGGCCAGCCCCGCAAGGGGCAGACCACGGGCCAGGCGCCGTTGTACGGCTTGGTTCATCTCAGTGGTGGAACAGGCGCAGGCCGCAGAAGGCCATCGCGATGCCGTATTTGTTGCAGGTGTCGATCACCTGGTCGTCGCGGATGCTGCCGCCCGGCTGCACGATCGCGGTCACGCCGCTGCGGCGGGCGCGCTCGATGTTGTCGCCGAAGGGGAAGAAGGCGTCGCTGCCCAGCACCACGCCGGACACCTTGCTCAGCCACTCCTTCTTCTCGGCGGCAGTGAGGGGTTCGGGGCGGGTGGTGAAGGTGTCGGCCCACACGTCGTCGCCCAGCACATCCTCGCAGTCGTCGCTGATGTAGACGTCGATGGCGTTGTCGCGGTTGGGGCGGGACACGTCGTCGCGGAAGGGCAGGTTCAGCACCTTCGGATGGTGGCGCAGCTGCCAGATGTCGGCCTTGTTGCCCGCCAGGCGGGTGCAGTGGATGCGGCTCTGCTGGCCGGCGCCCACGCCGATCACCTGGCCGCCCTGCGCATAGCAGACGCTGTTGGACTGGGTGTATTTCAGGGTGATGAGGCAGAGGAGCAGGTCGCGCTTCTGCTCGGCGGTGAGGGTCTTGTTCTCGGTGACGAGATTTTCCAGCATATCCTCGCCGATCTTCAGGTCGTTGCGGCCCTGTTCAAAGGTCACGCCGTACACCTGCTTGCGCTCGATGGGGGCGGGAACATAGCTGGGGTCGATCTGCACCACGTTGTAGCCGCCCTTGCGTTTGGCTTTCAGGATGGCCAGCGCCTCGGGGGTGTAGCCGGGGGCGATGATGCCGTCGCTCACCTCTTTTTTCACGATGAGGGCGGTGCTCTCGTCGCACACGTCGCTGAGGGCGATCCAGTCGCCGAAGCTGCTCATGCGGTCGGCGCCGCGGGCGCGGGCATAGGCGCAGGCCAGCGGGCTGAGCTGCATGCCCTCCACATGGTACATCTTCTCCAGCGTCTCATCCAGCGGCAGGCCCAGCGCCGCGCCGGCGGGGGATACATGTTTGAAGGAAGCGGCGGCGGGCAGGCCGGTGGCCTCTTTTAGCTCCTTGACCAGCTGCCAGCTGTTCAGGGCGTCCAGGAAGTTGATGTAGCCGGGCTTGCCGTTCAGCACGGTGACGGGCAGCTCGCCCTCCTCCATGAAGATGCGGGCGGGTTTCTGGTTGGGGTTGCAGCCGTATTTCAGTTCCAGTTCGGTCATGATCTCTTCTCCCCTCTTATTCACAAACAGCGTCGTACTTGTTGAAAATGCGGTCCTTCACCTCGCCGCTCTCCAGCGAGATGCTGCGCACGAACAGGCTCACCTTGTTGTCGGCGTTCAGGTTGGCCCACAGGTCGGCCGCGAACTGCTCCACGTCCTCGCAGACGGCCACCTTTTCCGGCTCACCCTCAAAGCTGGGGATGGGGCTGCCGTCGCACTTGTAGGTGTGGATGAAGTGGCCTTCGCCGGCCACCGGCTGGGGGTACTCGAAGAAGTAGCGGCGGGTGCTCTCGCCGTTGCCGTCGGCGCTTTTCAGGATCGACAGCTTATACCGCATGCCGTCCTCGCGCAGATGCACCAGACCGCTGATGCGGGGGGTCCAGTTGGGGCCGTCCGGCTCGAAGGTGCGGGTGCGCAGAGCGTCCTCGAAGCTCTTGCCGTCCTTCATGAAGTCGTAGATGGTGTTGGTCTGGTCGCCGTTGGTGACGATGTGGCAGTTGTCCAGCGTCAGCACCGGATTGTAGATGATCAGGCTGGGGTCCTCCAGCTTGGCGGGGTCGGCCGCGACGGTGCGGATGCCGCCCTCGATGGGGTCAAAAATGCGGTTGCGGCTGTTGGCGCTGCGGCCCATGATGAAATAGGCGATCACGGCGGTCTTTCCGCTGGGGACAAGGCCCAGCACGATGCCGCGGCCGGGATAGGCATTCTCGCGCACCAGCGCGTTCAGATCAAAGGTCTGCATGTGCATTTTCCTCCTTGTATCGTTCAAACATCCAGCTTTTCGCAGACGGAGGCCACCGCGGCGGGCAGCAGCTTCCACTCGGCTTCCACCATCACGCGCTTTTGCAGCGTTTCGGGGGTGTCGTCCTCGTGCACCTCCACCGCCTTCTGGGCGATGATGGCGCCGCCGTCGCACACCTCGTTGACGAAGTGCACGGTGGCGCCGGTGACCTTCACGCCCCTTTCCAGCGCGGCCTCATGCACGCGCAGGCCGTAGAACCCCTCGCCGCAGAAGCTGGGGATCAGGCTGGGGTGGACGTTCAGGATGCGGTCGGGATAGGCCGCGATGACTTTGTGGCCCAGGATGGACAGAAAGCCCGCCAGCACCACGAGATCGATGTGGCGGCTGTGCAGCGTTTCGAGCAGCGCGTCGTCGAATTCCTCGGCGGTGGCGTAGTCTTTCCGGCGCACCACCGCGCTTTCCACGCCCGCCTTTGCGGCGCGCTCCAGCGCGTAGACACCGGGGCGGCTGGCCACCACCAGCGTCACCCTGCCGTGGGGGTTCTCCCCGCGGGCTTCGCTGTCGAGGATGGCCTGCAGGTTGGTGCCGCCGCCCGACACCAGCACGGCGATGTTCAGCATACTTCCACGCCTTTCTCGCCGCCGGCGATCTCGCCCATGATGTAGGCGTCCTGGCCGTTGGCCTTGAATACGCGCACGGCCTCGTCGGCGGAAGCGCCGTCCACGATCACGGCCATGCCCACGCCCATGTTGAAGGTGTTGAACATGTCGCGCTCGGGGATGTTGCCCACCCTCTGGATCAGGTCGAAGATGGGCAGAACCTTCAGGCTGGCCTTGTCGATGCGGGCGCAGCAGCCGTCGGCCAGCGCGCGGGGGATGTTCTCGTAGAAGCCGCCGCCGGTGATGTGGCTGATGGCGCGCACCGGCACGGCGTCGATGGCGGCCAGCGCGGGCTTGACATAGATCCTGGTGGGCTCCAGCAGCGCCTCGCCCAGCGTGCGGCCCAGCTCGGCGGAATAGCGGTCCAGGCCCTTGTTCTCCAGGTCGAACACGCGGCGCACCAGGCTGAAACCGTTGGAGTGCACGCCGGTGGAGGGCAGCGCGATGATGGCGTCGCCCGCCTTCATGGTGTTGACGTCCAGGATCTTGGTCTTTTCCACCGCGCCCACCGTGAAGCCGGCCAGATCGTACTCGTCCTCGGGGTAGAAGCCGGGCATCTCGGCGGTCTCGCCGCCCACCAGCGCACAGCCGGCCTGCACACAGCCCTCGGCCACGCCGGCCACGATGGCGGCGATCTTTTCGGGCACGTTCTTGCCGCAGGCGATGTAGTCCAGGAAGAGCAGCGGCTTGGCGCCGCAGGCCAGCACGTCGTTCACGCACATCGCAACGCAGTCGATGCCCACGGTGTCGTGCTTGTCCATCATAAAGGCGATCTTCAGCTTGGTGCCCACACCGTCGGTGCCGCTGACCAGCACCGGGTGCGGCATGTTGGTGATGTCCAGCTCGAACAGGCCGCCGAAGCCGCCCAAGCCGCCCAGCACGCCGCTGGTCATGGTGCGGGCCACATGCGCTTTCATCAGTTCCACGGCCTTGTATCCGGCGGTGATGTCCACGCCGGCCGCCTTATAGCTCTCGGAAAAACTTTTCTCCATGATCTTCCTCCTTGGATGGGTGGGGATTATTCAGACAGTTTGCGGTCACATTTATCTTTTTCACAGCTGCAGTTGCTGCAATCCACGGGGTATTCGCCGGTGAAACAGCCCACGCAGAAGTCCAGGTCGCAGCCCTCGGGGATCTTCTTGACGCTGTCCACGCTGAGGAAGCCCAGGCTGTCCACCCCGATCATCTCGGCGATCTCCTCGGTGCTGTGGTTGACGGCGATCAGGTTCTCGCGGCTGTCCACGTCGGTGCCGAAGTAGCAGGGATACAGGAACTTGGGGCTGGAGGCGCGGAAATGCACCTCGGTGGCGCCCGCGTCGCGCAGCAGCTGGACCACCTGCTTGGAGGTGGTGCCGCGCACGATGGAATCGTCCACCAGCACCACGCGCTTGCCGCGCACGGTGTCGGCGATGGGGTTCAGCTTGATGCGCACGGTGTTCTCGCGCAGCTTCTGGTCCGGCTGGATGAAGGTGCGGCCGATGTATTTGTTTTTCAAAAAGCCGATGCCGTAGGGGATGCCGCTCTGCTGTGCAAAGCCCAGCGCGGCGTCCAGGCCGGAGTCGGGCGCACCGATGACCACATCGGCCTGCACCGGGCACTCCAGGGCCAGCAGCGCACCGGCGCGGCGGCGCGCCTTATGGACGCTGGCGCCGTCCACCACGCTGTCGGGGCGGGCAAAGTAGACGAACTCGAACACGCACAGGCCGGTCTTGCCGCCGCAGCGGCTGTCGTCGCTGCGCAGGCCGTTCTCGTCGATCACCACGATCTCGCCGGGCTTGATGTCGCGCTCGAAGGTGCCGTTGATGCTGTGGATGGCGCAGCTCTCGCTGGCCACCAGCCAGGCGTCGCCCTTGCGGCCCAGGCACAGGGGGTGGAAGCCCTTGCGGTCGCGCGCGGCGATGATCTTGCGGGGGCTCATCACCACCAGGCTCACCGCGCCCTCCAGCTCGTCCATCGCCAGGCTGACGGCCTGCTCGATGCTGCCGGTTTTCAGGCGGTGGCGGGTGATGGCGTAGGCGATGACCTCGGCGTCGGTGCCGGTGTGGAAGATGGCGCCGTCCAGCTCGTATTTTTCACGCAGGGCCGCGCCGTTCAGCAGCGCGCCGTTGAAGCCCAGCGCCATGCTGCCCTTGACGTGGCGCACCACCAGCGGCTGCGCCTCGCTGCGGCGGGGGATGCCCGCCTTGGCATAGCGGCAGTGGCCCAGCGCCATCCGGCCGTGCTGGGGCAGAGACATCATCACGTCGCGGGTGAACACGTCGTTCACCAGGCCCAGGTCGCGGTGGTAGCTGATGACGCCGTCGTCGTTGATGGCCATGCCGCAGCTCTCCTGGCCGCGGTGCTGCAGCGCATACAGGGCGTGGTAGGTGTCGGCCACCACGTTCTCCTCCAGGCTCTTGTCATACACGGCAAACACGCCGCACTCCTCGTGCAGTTTCTCGCTGCGGTACTGTTCCATTTCCATCATTGGTATAACTCCCTTTCTCCCTGCTGTGCAAAACTGTTGCGGATCGTTTCCGTCAGGCCAGAGCGGCCTGGAGTTTTTGGTCTTTCTCGGCGATCTGGGCGGCCATCGCCTCGCGGTCGGCGTCCAGCCTGGCGGCCAGCTCGTCGTCGGACAGGGCCAGCATCTGGGCGGCCAGCACCGCGGCGTTCTTGGCGCCGTTGATGGCCACGGTGGCAACCGGGATGCCGCTGGGCATCATGACGGTGGCCAGCAGCGCGTCCAGACCGTCCATCGCGCCGCCCTTGACCGGGATGCCGATCACCGGCAGGGTGGTGTTCGCGGCCAGTGCGCCGGCCAGATGGGCGGCCATGCCGGCGGCGGCGATGATGGCGCCGAAGCCGTTTGCGCGGGCGTTCCGGCTGAAGTCGGCGGCGGCGGCCGGGGTGCGGTGCGCGCTCATCACGTGGGCCTCAAAGGGGATGCCCAGACGGCGCAGCTCGTCGCACGCGGGCTTTACCACGGGCAGGTCGCTGTCGCTGCCCATAATGATCGCAATTTTTTTCATATCGTTTCTCCTTCCGCTGGTGGCCGGGGCCGGCCGCTTTTGCAAAAATAAAAAAGGCAATGGCGCCTTTCACGGATACACCACAGCCTTTTTATGCCGATAATATGGAATTTTGCTTACACTTTGCCCCTGCTTTGGCAAAACCGGGATGACAGGGCAGCCCGCACCAGCAGTTCATCTGGCACGCACAGCCGCCGCGGCCGCAAAACAGCCCGCCGTAGATCATTGCACAGGCTCCTTTCCCCTGCCGGACACCTTTGTCCCGCGCAGGCAAACAGCAAAATACCTATCCTAATCATAGTGGTTTTCGCCGGGAAAATCAAGCCGCTTTGCCGCCCCGCACGGCAAATTTGGCGCAAAGCAACAAACCGCACAAAAAGCGGATGCGTTTTTTGTCGAAATCACGAAGGCTCTCCGGCGGTGAGCGGGGCGGTCTGCGCGCGGATGACGGCCAGCAGATCGGCCGGTGCAAGCTGGATCTGGGTGCCGATCTTTCCCGCGCTCACCATCACCGACGGCTGGGCCAGCACGCTCTCGTCGAACACCGTCACAAACTGTTTTTTCATCCCCACCGGGCTGCACCCGCCCCGCACATAGCCGGTGGTTTTCAGCAGGTCGGCCACATGCAGCATGGCAACGCTCTTTTCGCCCACCGACCGGGCGGCTTTTTTCAGGTCCAGCTCCTTCGCCACCGGGATGACGAACACATAAAAACTGCCGCCGGCGCCTTTGGTCACCAGCGTCTTGAACACCTGCGCCGGGTCCTGCCCCAGCAGGGCGGCCACGCTCGCGCCGTCCACCGCCTCGCCGTCGCGGTGGGAATATTCGTGCACCTGATAGGGGATCTTCGCCTTGTCCAGAAGGCGCATCGCATTTGTTTTTGGCTGTGCCATAGACTGTTTCCTTCTTTTCCTTGCCTGGATTTTTGCGGGATGAACGCTTCCCTTTTCCCTATCTTAGCACGCCTTCGTGCGCGGCGCAAGACAAAAACGCGCTTGACAAGCCGCCCGCCGCGGGGTATACTGAACACAAGTTTTCCGCATAGGGAGGACCAAATATGAACCGTCCGTTCGCAGCGTATTGTTATTTTTGCGGCTTTTGCTGTTATTATGGCAAGGGCCTTGTTTGCTGTGGACAGGAGGGCGCGCCGGCATAGTCCGGCACCGCACGGTTTTTGCAGACGCCAAGCAAAACCGGAGACCCGCCGCACAGCGGGCCTCCGGTTTTTTTATTTTCACAAGAGGGGGAAATCGTTATGATCGTTATCCTGAAAAAACACGCCAATCCCGCGGCGGTGGCCGCCCTGCGCGCCGGTTTTGAAGCGCAGGGGCTCAAGCTGCACGAATCCGAGGGCGAGCACACCCACATCATCGGCCTGGTGGGCGACACAAAGTCTGTGGACATCGACGCGGTGCGCGCCAATCCCGCCGTGGCCGATGTGCGCCGGGTGAGCGAGCCGTACAAAAAGGCAAACCGCAAATTCCATCCCGCCGACACGGTGGTGGACTGCGGCGGCGTGCCCATCGGCGGCGGGAAATTCGCCGTGATGGCCGGTCCGTGCAGTGTGGAGAGCGAGAGCCAGATCCGTTCGGTGGCGGCCGACGTGAAGGCGGCCGGGGCCGCCCTGCTGCGCGGCGGCGCCTTCAAGCCCCGCACCTCGCCCTACTCGTTCCAGGGCCTGCGCTCGGACGGCCTGGAGCTGCTGAAGGCCGCCCGCGCCGCCACCGGCCTGCCCATCGTGACCGAGATCATGAACACCGAGCACCTGCCGCTGTTCGAGGACGTGGACGTGATCCAGGTGGGCGCGCGCAACATGCAGAACTTCGAGCTGCTGAAGGAGCTGGGGCGCATCGACAAGCCCATCCTGCTCAAGCGCGGGCTGTCGGCCACGCTGGAGGAGTTCCTGATGAGCGCCGAGTACATCATGGCCGGCGGCAACGAGAAGGTGATCCTGTGCGAGCGCGGCATCCGCACCTTTGAGACCAGCATGCGCAACACGCTGGACATCTCGGCGGTGCCGATGCTGAAGCAGATGAGCCACCTGCCGGTGGTGATCGACCCCAGCCACGCGGCCGGTATCTCCTGGATGGTGCAGCCGCTGGCGATGGCCGCCATCGCCGCCGGCGCCGACGGCTTGATGATCGAGGTGCACAACGATCCCGCCCACGCCCTCAGCGACGGCGCGCAGAGCCTGAATCCCGCCCAGTTCGCCGCCCTGATGGATCAGGTGAAACCCGCGGTGGAGTTCTTCGGCAAGTCGCTGTGAGCCGCGGCATACCGGGCCAGGTGCAAAATCAGCTGCATGGGGGTGGGGCGCTGTCCGCCGCCCGCCGCCAGTAATTCGGCACGGCCGCGGCCGTTCCACATCTCGTCGATCAGCGCCTCGATCTCCTGTTCCACCTGGGCGGGCGTCGCGCCGTTTTTGCGGGCGATCTCGTCCCGCAGCCGCAGCCATTCTGTCTGCATCTCTGTTTTCCCCTTTCCGTGCGCACGCTGCCGGGCGCATCCCTGACAGTATGCCCCGCACGGAATCGCTTTACCCGTCATATCTATTTTATAAAAGGAGGGACCGTCCTGTGAAGATCGCTTCGTCCATCGCCGAGCTTGTCGGCAACACCCCGCTTGTACAGCTGCCCGCCCTGAGCCGGCTGCACCGCACCGTCACCCCCGTCATCGCCAAGCTGGAGTGTTTCAACCCGCTTGGCTCCGCCAAGGACCGCCCGGCGCTGGAGATGATCCGCCGCGCCGAACAAGCCGGGCTGCTGCGCGCGGGCGGCACCCTCATCGAACCCACCAGCGGCAACACCGGCATCGCGCTGGCCTATCTGGCCGCCAGCCGGGGCTACCGCTGCCTCCTGACCATGCCCGAGAGCATGAGCGCCGAGCGGCGCAGTCTGCTGCGCGCGCTGGGAGCACAGCTGGTGCTGACCCCCGCCTCCGAGGGGATGGCCGGCGCGGTGAAGGCCGCCGAGGAATTGCAGGCGCACACGCCGAACAGCGTGATCCTGGGTCAGTTCGACAACCCGGCCAACCCCGCCGCCCACGCCGCCACCGCTGCCGAGATCTGGCGCGACACCGACGGCCGGGTGGACATCCTCGTGGCCTGCGTGGGGACCGGCGGCACCCTGTCCGGCACCGCCCGCGCGCTGAAGGAGCAGAACCCCGCGCTGCGCGCGGTGGCGGTGGAGCCCTCTGCCAGCCCGCTGCTGCAGGGCGGCAAGGCCGGCCCGCACAAGATCCAGGGCATCGGCGCGAACTTCGTGCCCGCCAACTACGACGCCTCGGTGGTGGACGAGATCATCGGGGTGGCCGACGCCGACGCGACGGACACCGCCCGCTTCCTGGCCCATCACGAGGGCGTGTTCGTGGGCATCTCGTCCGGTGCGGCGGCCTTTGCGGCGGCGCAGGTGGCGGCACGCCCCGAAAACGCCGGCAAGACCGTCGTGGCCATCCTGCCCGACACCGGCGAGCGATATCTGTCCACCGGCATCTTTGACGAGGTGAGCGTATGAGCCTTCTGTCCGACGCGCGCAATATTCGTTCCAAGGACCCCGCCGCCACCAGCCTGGCCGAGGTGATACTGCTCTACCCCGGCTTTCACGCGCTGCTGTTTTACCGGGTGAGCCACTGGCTGTACCGCCACCGACGCTTCTTTCTGGCCCGCACCGTGAGCCAGTGGGGACGCGGCTTCACCGGCATCGAGATCCATCCCGGCGCCACCATCGGGCCGGGGCTGTTCATCGACCACGGCAGCGGCGTGGTGATCGGCGAGACGGCCGAGATCGGGCGCAACTGCACCATCTACCACCAGGTGACGCTGGGCGGCACCGGCAAGGACCACGGCAAGCGACACCCCACCCTGGGCGACAACGTGCTGGTGGGCGCGGGCGCAAAGGTGCTGGGGCCGGTGGTGATCGGCAGCAACACCCGCATCGCGGCCGGCAGCGTGGTGCTGCAGAATCTGCCCTGCAACTGCACCGCCGCCGGTGTTCCCGCCGCGGTGGTGCGGCTGGACGGCGAGCGCATCCGCCCCAGCGACGACCTCAACCAGCGCGACATCCCGGATGTGGTGCACAGCCATCTGGAGGATCTGGAGCGGCGGCTGCGCCGGCTGGAGCACAGAGAATAACGGGGCGTTTCCCATTGTTTTGTCACAAATTTGTGGTATGATAAAAGCCGGGCCTGTGCGGCCCGGCGTATTTTTTGACAAAAGGAGTTTTTGAATGATGAAACGTCTGCTTTCTCTGTGTGCGGCGGCCGCTGTGACGCTGGGCCTGCTGGCCGGGTGCTCGTCCGCTCCCACTCCCCAGCCCGACGGCGAGGATCTGCTCTCCGGCACCCATCACGCCGAGATCGTGGTGAAGGACTACGGCACCATCAAGGTGGAGCTGGACGCCGACACCGCTCCCATCACGGTGACCAACTTTGTGAATCTGGCCAAGGACGGCTTCTACGACGGCCTGACCTTTCACCGCATCATCAGCGGCTTCATGATCCAGGGCGGCGACCCCAACGGTGACGGCACCGGCGGTTCCGAGGAAACCATCAAGGGCGAGTTTTCCGAAAACGGCGTGGAGAACGACATCTCGCACGAGCGCGGCGTGATCTCGATGGCGCGCGCGCAGGATATGGACAGCGCCAGCAGCCAGTTCTTCATCATGCACGCCGACGCCGACTATCTGGACGGCAACTATGCGGCCTTCGGCCATGTCACCGAGGGCATGGAGGTGGTGGACGCCATCTGCGACAGCACCCCGGTGACCGACAACAACGGCACCGTGGCCAAAGAGAACCAGCCGGTGATCGAGTCCATCACCATCATCGACTGACCCCGCTTTTTCAACACCAAAACACACCGTGTCCCCTTCCCCGGGCGCACGGTGTGTTTTTTGCCGCCCGAAAACGCCGGTCAGACGCTGTCCGGGTGGTATTTGCGGCGGGTGGCGTCGCCGCCCCGCAGATGGCGCTCGGCTTTGTTTTTGGCCAGCACCGTCCTCACCTGGCGCGCCAGCGCGGGGTTCAGACGCCGCAGACGGCTGGTGATGTCTTTATGTACCGTACTTTTTGAAATTCCAAACTGCATGGCCGCACCGCGCACCGTCGCGCCTGTTTCCAGGATATATTCCGCCAGGCGCGCCGCTCGTTCCTCCGGGTTGCCTTTCATGGGTAGTCTCCCCTTTCCCCTGGTGTTTTTTACAGCTTATGAAACACCGAGGAAGGGTATGATTCCCGCGCCGTGTGCGCGGAGTTGAGCGGATAGACAGAACAGGCCGCCGCGGGATCAAAACCCCGCGGCGGCCTGGCTGTCTGCTTGAAAGGCTGACTGCCCTGGTATACCAGTGATCAGAACGATCTGCGGCGCCGCACCAGGATAACGGCTGCCGTCAGACAGGACAGTCCCGCCAGCAGCAGGAAACTGTATACAGGCGCTTCGCCCGTGGGAGGAAGCACCGGCTCGGCCGTGGGCTGCACGGTCGGCTCATCGGTGGGCTGAGCGGTCGGCTGGGCCGTCGGCTCGGCGGTCGGTTTTGCCGTGGGCTGAGCGGTGGGCTCGGCCGTAGGCTCGGCGGTGGGTTCGGCAGTGGGCTGCGGCCGGCTTGCCTGCATGGCGTCAAAGGCAGCCTGCAGGTCGCTCAGCTGCTGGTCGATGACGTCCTGCAGCGCGTTCGCATCTTCCAGCACCGCTTTCGCGCGCTCCCGCTCCTGCTGCCAGGCCTGCCAGGCTTCGTCGGTGGCTCCGTCCTGCTTCTCGTCCGCGGTGCGGTCGTAGAACTCCTGCAGGGCGGTCTTGTTTCCGGTCATGCTCAGCGAATGCACCGCGTCCAGCAGCGCGTTGTAGCAGGCTGTCAGCTCCTGCTCGGAGGGCGACTCCTGGGCCAGCAGCGCGTCGGCCTGCTCCAGAGCCGCTTCCAGCTTCTCCTTCACGGAGGCGATCACCCACTGGTACTCCTCTTCCTGCTGACGGGCACGGGCGTATTCCACCAGCTCGCGCAGTTCTTCCTTGTCCACGACCACGGTGCGGGGCAGCACCGTCACTTCACACACAGCGCGCAGCGAGGTGCCCTGCACCGATCCTTCCACCGTGAAGGTGCCTTCCTGTGCATAGCGGTCGGCGGGGATCTCATCCCATTCCACCGCCACCGGCGCGGTGTGGCCGTCCTCATAGACGGCATTCACCGTTTCGGGAAGCTGGGGGGCGACCTCCCGGATGGTCTGGACCTGTACGGTCTCCAGCGAGGCGATGACCTCGGAGGGGTCCTTCTCCATCTCGCGGATGGACACGTCGTCCAGGCTGAGATAGGCGTATTCCATGTAGCTGCCTTCGGGCTTTTCGCCTTCGGCCGGCGCGTTCTGGATATCCTTCAGATACAGCAGCGCCAGATAGCAGCCCTCGGTATCGCCGGTGTTGAAGGAAAGCGTCACCGTCCTGCCTTCTTCGTTCAGCTCAGTGGCCTCCAGCACCTGGCTGCACACCTTTGTGCCGTCGGGGCGCAGCACCGCGATCTCGTGGTAACCGGTCAGGCCGGTCTCGTAGGTGAATTTCAGCTCATAGTCGGTATTCGGCTGCAGCACCACATCTTCACGGGTGCGCAGGGCTTCGCCCACCCGCCCGAATTCGTTGCTCTTCAGCGAGAAATTGCCGTTGAGCACATAGTTGGTGAACTGGTCCATCTCCTCGCGGTACTCGGCAAGATGGGTGTAGCCGCCGCTCAGATAGGAGTAGGTGAAGGCGCCCAGGCCCTGCTCCACGTTTTCAAAGTCCTCGTAGAGCACATAGTCCTCGTATTCGTCCTCTCCGGCCAGGATCGGGGTGGTGAGATCGGTGAAGAGGGTCACGTCGTCCACCAGCACGGCGTCCGTGCCGCAGGCGGCCTCCAGCGACAGCTGCGCCTCGGTGACGCCCTCCGGCACATGGAAGGTGACGCGCACCTTCTGGAAGTTGTCCCATTCGCCGGCGCCGGCGGCGGGGAAATATTTGCTCTGGTCATAGTGGCGCAGGGTGGTGGGCAGCGCGGTGGCCGTGCGTTCGCCCTCTCCGGCATCCACCGAAACGGTGAGCTGCCCGTCCTCGCCCACATTCGTGAACAGATAAAGGGTGTAGTCCTGTCCGGGCTCCAGGCCGGTGATGGTCTGGCTGAGACGGGAGGTCTGGCCTTCTCCGGTGACCGAGAGACGGGTCTCCCAGGTGGCGGAATCCTTGACGACCTCGGCCTCGGCGTCGCCGGATACCTCCCAGCCCGCCAGCGAGGTGTCGTCAAAACCGGGGTTGCTCATGCCGCTGCCGCTGCCGAAATCTCCGGCCACACGCGGCGCCGGGGAACCGTGGGGATACAGCACGTATCCGGTCTCTGCCTGGGCGTCCAGCGTGATCTCGCCGTTCACGATGTCGATGGTGGCAACCAGCTCTTTGTCGTCGCCGCTGAGCTGGTAGAGGTCGGCCTGGTCGATGTCGGCCCAGTTTTCCGGGACCTGCCAGGTGGTCTCGCCGCCCTTTGCGTTCCAGTGGTAGATCTTGCCCGCTTCGGTGGGGTCTTTTTCGGTGCTGTCCTCGGTGTACCAGGGGATGAACAGGACCGCGTCGCCGGTGTCCGAACCGGCCCAGGTGGCGTCCTGCTGATCGAGGTTCCACCACTCCCACTCGGCCAGCAGCCGGCCGTTGCGGGTGAGGCGGACGGTGCTGCCGTCGCCCTGTACGCCCGCGCCGGTCTTTTCGGTGCGCACGCCGTCCGAGAACTGCACGAAGTCGTCCTCGATCTGCATCACTTCAAAGTGCTGCAGGTATTTGGCGGGGAGCACATGGTTGAAGAAGTCTGTGGTGGCTTCGCTGATATTGTTCTGGTTGCCCCAGGAACCAACGCGCGGCATGATGCCGGTGTTGAACAGCGCGTTGGTGACGAACACATCCACATCCGGCTTCACAAAGCGCAGGATGGTGCTGTTGTTGCCGTGGTTGGGGTAGGAGCGGTCGCGTCCCCAGTGGGTGAAGGCCGCGCCGGTCTCCAGCGAACCGCCGAACTCGGTGCCGGCGATGAGGCCCAGGCCGTTCAGGTTCTCCACCAGGTCCTGTGCCATCCAGGTGGTGCCGCTGTAGATGTCCACATATACGAAGGACAGGCCGGGCAGCGTTTCTTTCAGGCGGCGCAGGTTCTCGGCGCGGTTGCCGGAAAGGATATCCTTTGTCTCATCCACCCAGTAGGCCTGGTCGATCCAGCCCCAGTTGGCGCTCAGAGGACGGGTCATCACATCCTCGTTGAAATAGAAGGCGTCGGGATTGTGCTCGCTGACGTTGATGTGCACGCCGAACTTGACATTGTAGTCCTTGCCTTCCTCGATGATGGCGTTGAAGTCCTCCGCCCCGCCCTGGCGGACGCCCACATGCCCGCCGTAGTCGGCGTGGGAGTCGTCGTGGCCCTCGGCGGCGAAGCCCTTGTGCATCACCATCTGGCCGAAGCCGTCGGTGTAGTTGTAGATGGTCTTGGCCAGATCCAGCGTGCGCAGGAACGGCTGCTGCACCTGGCTGGCAAAGTTCATCGTGATGTACATCATGTTGTCTTTCATGGTGTCCATCCCGTAGATTTCGGTGCGGATGTTGCGGTGATTGGCCGCGGCGTCCTGCCAGTCGACCGCGCCGCTGCCGTTGTAGTCGGCGCAGACGGCCACCTTCGACCAGGGCAGTTCCGGCTCGTTCTCCTCCTGCAGGTCCAGCGGGGTGCGCAGGGTGAAGGTGCCGTCGCCGATCCAGCCCTGGGTGCCGGCCTCGGTCTCCTCGAAGCCCACCGTCAGCTTTTGCGCCGACTCAAAAATGTTGTTGTTGATGGTGGCGGCCAGCCCGCCGCCGGACAGCATGGCATACCCGCGGGACGCCTGCATGGCGCCGGGGAACTGTTCCGCCGTGTCGTAGATGTGGTCGGTGACCTGGAACCAGCCGCCCTGTGCTTCCACCGAGGCATGGCTGGCCGCGGCGTCGCCGGCGGGAGTGGCGGCCAGCGCGCTGTTTTCAAAGCGCATGGTCTCCACCAGCAGCTCGCCTTCTTCCTGCAGGTCTGTCATCTGCATCTGCAGCACGCCGTCCTTCACCTGATAGCGCAGCGTCATCTTCACCTGCTGCAGCGGGAAATCAAGGGTGTATTCCAGCGTGTCGTCCGCGGTTTTTTCCGCGCTCACCAGCGGCACGCAGCGGCTGCCGTTGAGATACACGCCGTATTTCTTCGCCACCGAACCGGGCAGCACGCCGCCGTCCATCCGGTATTCGATCACCCGCGGGAAGGCCGCGTCCATCGTCACAGACAGCTCGCCGTCGGTGAGCTCCACCGGCTGCTCGGGACGGTCGTCTGCGGCGGGTTCGTAGTTTTCGGTGATCTTCAGGTTATCCAGCAGCACCACGCCCGGCTTCCACTGCTTGCGGATGCCGAAGCGTCCGGCCGCTTCGCCCAGCATATCCACCGCCCCGGCAAACACCTGCTTGCCGTCCAGCTCCAGCGACACGTTGCTGCCCTGGACGCTGAGCTTGACATGCACGGTGGTATCGGGCGTCAGCGCGGTGCTCACCGCTATGCCGCCGTACTGCGTGTCGCACAGCCAGAACCAGGAGCTGCCGGTGTCGTAGAACACCGACTGATAGCTGGTCTCGTCCGCGCGGAACAAAAAGCCCACCCGGCCGAAGTCGCTGTCTTCCTGGTTTTCGGGCAGCATGCTGCAGAAATCGAATTCATAGGTGCCGTCCACCAGCAGCGGGGTGTCCATCGCGATCGCGTTGCTGACCGCGCTGATGTCCAGGCGCAGCTGGCCGTCCTCTGTCTGGGACGCCTGCGCGCCGGTCCAGCCGCCCAGATTGTCGGCATCGGAAAAATCGTTGGAATACCAGTAGAGCTCGCGGAATTCACTGCCCGACACCGCCAGTTCCAGCGGGCTGTCGGTGGGGTTGTACAGGCCCAGCGTGCCCTCCTGCTCCGGGCAGGGGTTGGCGGCGCGGCCGATCTCCACATCGTTCAGGAAAACGCGGCACTCGGCGCCGGCCTGCACCACGCACACCTTCACGCTGTCCCCGGCGCTGAACCGGAGGCTGTCGGAGGCCACCGTCGTGCTCTCTCCGTTTGCAAAGCGCAGCGTGTAGCTGCCGTCGCCCAGCGTATAGAGGGCGGTGTACGCCTCGTCCGTCGCCTGGAACACCACGCCGAAGGCGCCGTTCTCACCGGCGCGCAGACGCCATGTGTTGGCGCCGCCCGCGCGCACTTCCTCCTTGTTGTTCAGCACAACGCCGTTGGCCGGGATGGTGAAGCCGGCAAGGCCGTCCTCCACAACGGGATTGCCCGTCCAGTCGGCTGCGTCCTGCGCGTAGTCCTCCGACCACTCCAGGCGCGGCAGCACTATCTCCGGTTCCTCGTAGTCTCTGCCCATGTCGAGCATCTCTTCGGTGAAGATCAGATCGTCCACATAGAAGGTGGCCCCGCCGGGATTGAGGAACCCGTAGGTGCCGGCGTTGGGCGAAAGTCCCGCCTGGGTGAATACGCCGTAGCGCATGCCGTTCACCGCGATCTCCACATCGTCGCCGTTGAACTGGAGCTTGATGTCGAGCCATTCATTGGTGGGCAGGGTCTTGAGGGTGGGCAGGTAGGTGGGATAGCCCACATTGTAGGAACCCTCGTTGCACACATACCACGCGCCGGACTGGGTGAACTGGTTGGCCTCCTTCACCGCATCCTCGGCGCGGTAGATGAATCCGAACTGGAAATACACGCTGCTGGTGGGATGCTCGGCCTTCACCCGCATCGAGAGGGTGCCGTCCTTGATGGCCGGCGCCGACGCATCGCGCGCAAAGTAGCGCCCTGCTTCGCCCGCTTCAAAATTGGACACTTTCAGGACATGGTTGCCGGGCTGGTCGGAGTCCTCCACCACCTCGGCCCGCGCGCCTTCCCATTCGCCGGGCTGGCCGTCCTCATAGTCCTTCTCGTAGCGGATCAGATCCGGCTGCTCCTGCGCCCATACCAGCGCGTAGTCCACCGATCCCTGCAGCACACCGTGCGCCTCGGGATTGTTGTTCTCGCCGGTGTAGGTGAGGGCGAGCCGGTGCTCGCCCTCCTGCAGGCCGGAAGCGGAGTAGATCTTCGTTTCGGCCGCGTAGGAAGGGGCATAGGTGTCGGCGGTGCCGGCCGGCTGGCCGTCGATGCTCACATCAAAGGTCAGGCCGGTATAGTTCACGTCGCCGTACAGCTCCACCGCGTTGCCTGTGAAGGTGAAGCTCATCGTCGCCCCCACGGTGCCGGTGTAGTGGATGTTTCCGTACGGGGCCCACGTGTCGTCGAAGGACATCGCCGCGTCGGTGTCTTCCACACGGCTCTGCTGCCCTGCGGGAAGTTCCGGCTGGGTTTCCTCCGAAGTGACGACAAAGTAGTCGATCGCCGCCTGCATCGCGCCCTGGATGGGAGCGGCCGACGGGTTGGCCCGGTCGGTGAAGGTGAACACCGCCTGGTGCGCACCGTCCTCCAGCCCTTCCACCTGCCACACCAGCTCTTCGCTGCCTGTGGTGGAAGGGGCGTAGAAGTCCGCATCCTCCATCGGAACGCCGTCGATCGTCACCGACAGGATCGGCCCGTTGGCGGCTTTCTGGCCATACAGCGCAAGGCCGGTGCCTTCAAACGACACCTCTGCCGTCGCGCCTGGCTGGCGGGTGTAGGACATGGTCTCCCATAGGGGCCAGTCTTCGCCTTCGTTCTGCACAAGGACCACGCGGGAATCGGTGTTTTCGATGCGCTCCGATCCGCCGCTGTCCATCGCAAAAACCGAAGGCACCAGCGTCTGCACTACCAGGCAGAGCGCCAGAAAGACTGCCGCCAGTTTCCGGATTTTGTGTGTCATGGTTTCTCCTCACTTTCTTCCTTTAGATTGCAAGAATCCACTTCCCTTTTCCCACAGTTTATCATCATTTTTTACAGTTCGCTTTCACGATTCTGAATTTATTTGTTGAAATTTATATTTTTCTGCATTCTACGGCTGTCTTTTTTTTCGTTCGAGGGGAGACATATAGTACACCGACCGGATATTTTTGTGCAAATCGCCCCTCCCCTTTTTTGCCGCCGAACGGCGGGGCGGCAAAGCGGAGTATAAAAAAATCCCCCTGCTGCCGGAAGCGTTGCGCCCTGCAGCAGGGGAATGGTTGCATTTATTTTCCGCTTTGGAAGGGCGTCCCTTCACGACCGCTTGAGATACTCGGAGGGAGAACACCCCATCACCTTGCGGAACACCTTGCTGAAATAGTACTGGTTTTCAAAGCCCACCCGGCGGGCGACCTCATAGATGTGATACTGCCCCGACGACAAAAGCTCGGTGGCAAGGCGGATCTTTTCGCTTGTGACATAGTCCAGAAAGCCCATGCCCACCTGCTTTTTGAAGGCCGCGCTGAGGTATCCCTGGCTGATGTGCAGCGCCTCGGCCACATCGTTCAGGCCAAACCGCTTGTCCAGGTTCTGCGCGATATACTGGCGGGCGCGGTCGGCCACATCGCCGCTGTCCTTTTCCTGCAGCAGACGGATGGCGTCCAGCTCGCCGGCCAGGCGCTCCAGCCAGTCCTGCAGCTCGGCGCAGCTTCGCAGGCGGTAGACGCAGTGGGCGATGCTCTCGTCGCGGCACAGCGTGGAGAGCGCCGCGCCCCCTTCCCGGCTGACCCCGCTGACAAAACAGCACAATTGCAAACACACCTGCTGCGCCTGGTCCAGCGGGAGACCGCCCAGCCGTTCGGCCGCCTGGCGCAGCACCTCGCTGCCGCGCTTGAGGTCGCCCGCCTGCATGGCGGTGCAGATGCTCTTTTGCAGGGTGTCGAACACGGCGTCTCCCCGCGCGCCGGACAGCCATTCCTCCTGCGCGTTTGCTCCGCGCATGGCGGCGCGCACCTGTGCCAGCGCCTGGGGGATGCGGGCGGTCGTTTCCAGCACGCCGGATACCCCCACCCGCGCCACCGCCGCGAAATACTGCTCCAGCAGGCGGCGGATCTTTTCGCACATCTCGCGCACGCTCTGCTGCAAAACCTGCTGATCGTCCGCGCCGCAGAGCAGGATGGCTTCGTCCCCTTCCCGCACCAGCATCGCACCGGGGAAATAGCGCAGCGCCACGTCCTCCACGATGCGCTGCACGCACTGGCGCAGCTGCGGATTGGGCTGCCCCTGTGCCGGGTGCGCGGTGATGACCAGCAGGGTCATCCACTGCCCCGGTGCAGCCGCGGACGCCTCCTGCCCCCGCATCCAGGCGCGCAGCGTCTCCGCCCGGTGCAGGTTCTCGCTCATCGCCTGGTACTGCGCCGCCGGCGCCATGGCGGCGCCCTGCCGCTCCCGCGCCTTTTCCACCACCTGCGACAGCACCGCCGCGTCCATCTCCAGCTTGATGAGGTAGCCGCAGGCGCCCGCGTTCATCGCCTCCTGTGCCAGCTTGAACTCGTCGTAGCTGCTGATGACCACAAACTGCCCGGTATACCCTTCCAGGCGGCTGCGGCGCATCAGCTCCAGGCCGTCCATCAGCGGCATGCGGATGTCGGTGAGGACGAGGTCCGGCTGGGTCTGGGCGATGGCCTCCAGCGCCTTGTTGCCGTTGTCTGCCTCGAAGGCCAGCTCCACCGGCGGGCGCAGCTCGGCGATCATCGCCCGCAGCCCGGCCAGCACCAGCGGCTCGTCGTCCACAATTCCGATCTTGAACATACGCTCCCTCTCCTTTTACTCCTCCGGTATGGTGACGATCACACGGGTGTAGGCGCCCGGCTCGCTCTCCAGCGTCAGCCCGTACTGGCTGCCGTAGCACAGCTTCAGGCGCTGGTCTATGTTGCGCAGGCCGATGCTGGAGAAGCGCTCCTTGCGCGCGTCGGAGGTGGTGGGCAGCGCGCCCGGCGTCACCTGCATGCCCACGCCGTCGTCCTCCACGATGATGTGCAGCGCGCCCTGCTGGGTGCAGGCCGACAGGTAGATGTTGCCCGGCCCGTCCTTCGGCTCGATGCCGTGGAAGATCGCGTTCTCCACCAGCGGCTGCAGTGTCATTTTCACGATGTGCAGCTGGCCGTACTGGTCCAGCTCGTCGTCGAAGAATACTTCAAATTTTTCGCCGTAGCGAAGTTTTTGTATCTTGATGTACTCCTTCAGCAGGCTCAGCTCCTCCTCCAGCGTCACCTTCTGGTCGGTGCCGGCGGCCACGTTGCGCAGCAGGCGCGACAGCGACACCGTCACCTCCGCGATGGCGGGCGCGTTCTGGATGGTGGCCATCCACTTGATGGAGTTCAGCGTGTTGTAGAGGAAATGCGGGTTGATCTGGCTTTGCAGCACCTTCATCTCCAGCTGGCGCTTGTTCTTTTCCTTTTCCAGGTTCTCCTGCAGAAGCTGGCGGATGCTGAGGGTCATCTCGTTCACCGTGCGCCCGATGCGGCCGATCTCGTCGTCGCCTTCCAGCGCGGGGTCGGCCTCGAACTCGCCGCCCTGCACCTTTTGCAGATGGGCGGTGAGGCGCTGGATGGGGCGGGTGAGGTTGGCCGACAAAAGCCAGCCCACCAGCAGCACAAAGGCCGCGCCCACCAGCAGGATCTGGCCGGAAAACTCGAAGAAGGTGTGCTGCTGCACCGTCAGATTGGCCATCGGGGTGCTCTGCACGATGCACCAGCCGGTCTTTTCCGAGCGGCGGTAGACCAGCACCTGCCCGTTCCACTCGGTGCTGCCGCTGTCGCCCACGAGCGCCGCGCTGAGCTCTGCGAACTGAGGCACCTCCTGCCCGATCCTGGCGGGGTCGCTGTGCGCCAGGTAGAGGCCCTGGTCGCTGAACAGGAACACTTCGGACCCGTCGGCCACCGGATATTTTTGCAGCACATCCTGGAGGATGTCGGTGGAGCATTCGATATACAGCCAGCCCAGCCGCCGCTCACCGGTGTCGCTGAAAAAGGGGCGCAGCAGCGGGATGATGGGCTTGGTGTAGAGGTTGTTGGACACGATGCTGTCGCCCAGGCCCACCCAGTCCACCCGGCTGCTGGACACGCTCTGGGTGAAGAAAGGCTGCTGCTCCACCTGGCGGCCGTCCTGCAGGCTGCCAAAGGTGGCGCTCCACTGGATCATGGCGCCGTTCTCCCCCTGCACCAGCACCCGCTCGATGTAATCCTGCACGATGGAACGGTACATCTGCATCCGCAGCTCTTCCTGAAGGCTGACCAAAACCAGCTTGCTGTCCGGCGTTTCCACATTGGAGGAAAGAAGCTCGTAAAAGCTCTGGTTGGACAAGATGCCGCTGGAATAGAACTCCACGGCGGTGAGCTGGTCGTCGATCGAGCGCAGGATAAACTCGATGTTGGCCTGGGTGAGCTGCTCGTTGTTGCGCAGGAGCTGCTGGTTGTAGTTGCGGTAGTACTGCGTGCTGAGCCACAGCGAGCAAACCGCTGCCGTGCCCACGATGCAGGCAATGATCTTGCTTTTCAGGCTTGAAAAAAGGCGCAGGCGTTTCATGTGCATCTCCACAAAGATGGTCTTATGTTGCGGGTTTGTTTTATTGTACCACGAAAGGCCGCCTTTTTCCAGTTTTGGGACGGTGGGTTTGTTGCATTTTGCTGCATTTTGCTGCATAATAAAACTGAGAACGGGCCGCCGGCCCGGAAAGGACAGGACAAAAATGGGTATACTTTCTTTTTTCCGATGGGCGGCGCCCTGTATGGCGGCCACCGTACTGGCCGGGTGTTCGGCGCCGACCGGCACGGCGCCGGCCGTTTACCCCTCACCGCGGCAGGGGGAGACCATCCGGGTATCGGTGTGGGATTTTCAGAATAACCCATATTATCAGCAGGTGATCGACCTCTACGAAGCCACCACCGGCAACACGGTGGAGGTGGTGGACATTGCCTCGGCCGATTACATCGATCAATTGTCTATCATGCTGACCGGCGGCGAGGAGATCGACGTCATCATGGCCAAGGACATCCCCTCGTTCTCTGCCATGATCGACCGCCACCAGCTGGAGCCGCTGGACCGCTACATCGAGGAGAGCGGCATGGACATCAGCGGCTTTGCCGGGCTGCTGGACAACATCCGCATGGACGGCAAGCTGTACGGGCTGCCGTTCCGCAACGACTATTACGTATTGTTCTACAACAAAGATATTTTTGACCGGCTGGGCGTGCCCTACCCCAACAATGACATGACCTGGGACGAATACGAGCAGCTGGCCGCACAGCTGACCGTGGGCGAAGGCGACGAGAAGATCTACGGGTCGTACCTGCACACCTGGCGGCTGCTGGTGCAGGACTGGGCCATCCAGGACGGGAGCCATTCACTCGTGACGGACGACTACAGCTTTATGCGCCCGTACTACGAACAGGCGCTGCGGATGCAGAACGAGACCCGCTCGGTCCCCGACTATTCCCAGCTGAAAGCCGGAAACGTCCACTACCGCTCCATGTTCCACGGCGGGCAGGTCGCCATGCTGCCCATGGGCACCTGGCTGATCGGCGACACCATCGCCGCCATCAACGCCGGGCAGTGCAGCATCCGGAACTGGGGATTTGTGCGGCTGCCGCACCCGGCCGGCGCCGAGTCCGGGTGTACGGTGGGCGCCACCACGCAGATCGGCATCAACACCAAGTCTCTGCACAAGGAGGCTGCGTTTGCGTTCATCCAAACCATCTGCGGCGAGCAGGGCGCGCGGATCCTGGCCGAAAACGGTGTGATGCCGGCCTATTCCAGCCCGGATGTGCAGGAAGCCTACCGCACCGCCGACGGCTTTCCGCTGGGGTCGATGGACGCGCTGACCTATACCAGCATCGTGATGGAGACGCCGGTGCACCCCCAGAGCAACGAGATCGACCAGATCCTGAACGAGGAGCACGAGAAGATCATGACCGGGGCCTCCACCATCGACGAGGGTCTGGCGGAGATGGGCCGGCGCATCGGGGAGCTGGTGGGCTGATTTTTTGCACGGTTTTCCACGATCCCACCTCTATAAAGGGCGCGGAGGCCCCGCAGGGGGACTGATGAGGGGAAAGCCTCCGGCATGCACAAACCTCCCCCAAAAAACTCTTTCGGCAAACTGAAACAGCGGCCTGTCCTCTGCGCTGCAGGGAACGGGCCGCTGTTGTTGGATCGCTTATTTGCCTTCCAGGATTTTTTTCAGGTTGGTGTATTCCGACTTCACTGTTTTATAGATTTCCAGGCCCTTTTTCTGGCCGTAGCTGCCGATGATGCGGCGGTAGAAGTCCTGCTTGCCCTGTGCTTTCGCCAGCGCGGCGGCCACCTTTTTGCGGGTCTCCTCGTCCACCGCGTCGCGCAGAGCGGCCGGCAGCGCCTGCTCGATCACATCCGCGAGGCCCCGGCGCTCCGGCTGGGGCTGTTCCTCCGGCTGGGCGGCGGGTTCTTTTTCCGGTGCGGGAGCGGGCGGCTCCTCTTCCGCGGCCGGAGCAGGGACAGGGGCGGGCTCTTCGGCGGGAACCGGCGCGGGCTCCTCCTGCACGGGTTCCGGCTGGGGGGCAGGCTGCTCCACCGGCGGCTGTGTCTGGATCAGCAGGCTGTGGGCCAGGCAGGCTGCGATGCTGCCCCGGCGATAGACCACACACTCGGTGGGCACAAAATCGCTGGTCCAGAAATCGCGCAGCACGTCAAAGCCGGAATCGTTGCTGACCACGTACAGGTGGCTGTAGTCGCCGGTGCCCAGCAGATAGCCCAGCAGGCTGGACAGCTGGAAATCCAGCGAGTTCTTGCCGCCGCGGCGGATCTGGTAGTAGTCCACGCAGGCGGGGCTTTGCAGGATCTTCTGGTGCATCTCGAAGCTGAGGGTGTTGGAGTTGGCGCTGTACAGGATCACCACGTCATCGGCGGCGTCCAGCTGCTCAAGGCCGGCCAGACCGGCCGACTTCACGTTTTCAAAGTCGATCAAAAAGGCTTTTTTCATTGCTTTCCTCGTATTCCGCCGCCCGGAAGGACGGCTGTTTTTGTATCCAAAACCCGCGCGCAGCGGGCGGTGTTCTGTTATCAGTTATAACACAAAACCGGGCCGTATGTCCAGCGGGTACATTTTACCGGGAACTTTTCTTTTGGCCCGCACGTTGTATAATAGAGGAATGATATGCACAGCAGAAGGGAGGCCGACGATGAGCGACGAAGAGCTGGTGCTGTGTGCACAGGGCGGAAACGCCGACGCGCTGGACGAGCTGATCCGGCGGTGGTATCCCGGCATCCACGCCTTCTGCTGCCGCCGGGTGCAGAGCGACACACTGGGCGCCGACCTCACCCAGGATACATTTTTGAAACTGGTGGCGGCGCTGCCGCGTTACAGGGCAAAGGGGAGTTTCAAAAGCTGGCTGTTCACCATCGCGGCCAACACCTGCACCGACGCGGTGCGCCGCAGCCGCCCCACCGCCGACCTGGACGAACTGGCCGAGGTGCTGCCCGATGCCCGCGCCGCCGGTTTTGCCGGGCAGGTGGAGGCGGGCGAAGCGGTGCGCCGTGCGCTGGCCGATCTGCCGGACGTGCAGCGCGAGGCGCTGATCCTGCGCTATTACCACGATTTTGAGATCGAGGAGATCGCCCGCATCACCCACACGCTGGCCCCCACCGTGAAAACGCGCCTGTGGCGGGGACTGCGGCGCATGAAACTGCTGCTTGGAGAGGAGTGGAAAGAATGACGCACACCGATATCCCATTCGAAGACTACCGCATCGCGCCGCCCGCTCCCGAACAGCTGGAGCAATGCCGCCGGGCTGCGCGGCGCCAGCTGTCCGTTTCCTCCCTGCGCGACACCCGTCTGCGCACCGCTCTGCGCACACAGGCGGAGTATCTGGGCTGGTGGTTCTGGGCGGCGCAGGGGTGCATCCTGGCGCTGTTCAGCTTTTTCATCCTGTATGCGTCGGTCTTGTGGCCCAGCGGACAGGAACCTGTCCTGCCCATCCTTGCGATGGCCGGGCCGGTACTGACGGTGTTTTCGGCGCCGCATCTGGCCAAAAGCGAGCTGTTCGGCATGGCCGAGCTGGAATCCGCCTGCCTGTATCCCCTGCCCCGTCTCACCGCGCTGCGGCTGCTGCTGGTGGGGCTGAGCGATTTTGCGGTGCTGTGCGCCGTGCTGCTGTTCTGTGCCGGCACGGCGGCCGGCTGGCTGGCCTGTGCGGCGGCGCTGTTCATCCCCTTCAACCTCAGCTGTTTTGTCTGCTTTGCGGTGCTGGGGCGTCTGCGGGGATATCCGGCCTCGCTGACGGCGGGCGGACTGATCGCCGGCATAGGAATTGCTTGCAGCAACGCTGCAAGCAGCATACGGGGCGATGTGGCACACATTGCCGGCCCGCTCGTTTTTACCACCGCGGTGTGCGTGGCGCTGTTTTATCTTCGCATCCGGCGCGGAATGAAGGAGGCGGTGTGAAATGCAGCTGCGGCTGGACCGCGTGACGCGGCAATTCGGCACCCGGCTGGCGGTGGACCGGTTTTCCGCCTGCCTGCAGCCGGGCATATACGGGCTTTTGGGGCCGAACGGCGCCGGCAAAACCACCCTGATGCGGCTTTTGTGCGGCATCCTCTCCCCCACCAGCGGCGAGATCCTGCTGGACGGCATCCCGGTGCGGCAGATGGGCGAGCACTACCGCGCCCTGCTGGGGTATCTGCCGCAGCATTTCGGGTGCTATCCGGGCTATACGGTGGAGCAGTTCATGCTGTATCTGGCGGCGGTGAAGGGGCTCCCCCGCTCGCTGGCACGCCGCCAGACAGACCGCCTGCTGGAACAGGTGGGGCTGGAAAACTGGAAAAAGCAGCGGGTGCGCGCCCTTTCGGGCGGCACTTTGCAGCGGCTGGGCATCGCACAGGCACTGCTGGGCAACCCGTCCATCCTGGTGCTGGACGAGCCCACCAGCGGCCTGGACCCCAAAGAGCGCATCCGGTTCCGCAATCTGATCAGCGAATACGCGGCCGGGCGCGTGGTGCTGCTGTCCACCCACATCGTGGGGGATCTGGAGGCGGTGGCCGGGCAGCTGCTGATGATGGACGGCGGACAGCTGCTGTGCCAGGGCACGCCCGAAGCGCTGCTGCGCCAGGTGGAGGGGATGGTGTGGGAGACGGCTCTGCCCGCCGCCGAAGCGCGCGCGCTGGCCGACCGCTGCCACGTGACCGCCATCCGCCTGGAGGGGGAGACCACCCATCTGCGGCTGCTGGCAGACGCCCGCCCCCACCCGCTGGCCCAGCCGGCGGCGCCCAATTTTGAGGATCTGTATCTGTATCACTTCGCGGACAAGGGACAGTCGCTATGGGTAGATTGATCGTGTTGGAGCTGCAGCGCATCCTGCGCCGCCCGGTGGTGCGCGCGGCGTGGCTGGGGATGCTGGTGCTGTTTGTTCTGAGCGGGCCGCTCAACCTGATAATGGGGCACCGCACCTTCACCGACGACGGGAAGCTGGTGCAGGGGTGGCAGGCGGTGCAGCTGGAACGGCAGCGCGCACAGCCGCTGAACACCGTATGGACGCCGGAAAAGGTGGAGCGGTGGCTGGAGGAGGTCCGCGCCCTGCTGGCCGAGCCGGGCAGTTTTTCCCTCTACCCGGAGAACCGCTCGTACGATCTGTCCTGGCTGGTGCGCAGTATCTACTACAACAACTATTTCAGTCTGTTTGAAGATCTGACCTGGCCGAAGGACATGGTGCCGGTGCTGTCGGAGGATGCTGCCGCGCGGCTGGAGAAATACCAGATGCTGGCGCTGCTCCTGGACCAGTTTGCGCTGCACGACGCAGACAGCCTGTTCGAGACACTGGGCCGCGAGGCGTTTGCCTGCGAATGGAGCAGCGGGCTGGCCGGCTTTTTTGAGATCCTCGGGGCCCAGGGCATGGTTTTATGGATGGCCCTGCTGGCCGCTCTGGGCACTCTGGGAATCTTCTGCTCCGACCGCACCTGTTCCTGTCTGGATACGCTGCGCGCTTCCCGCTGCGGGCAAACAAAGCTTGCGCTGGCGCGGATGGCGGCGGCCGGCCTGTACGGCGCGGGATGTGCCGCTGTGTGGTGCGGGGCGGTGCTGCTGGGCTGCATGGCGGTGTGCGGCGCGGGCGGCTGGGACACACCGGCCTTCACCCTTCCCAGCCCCTACGCCACGCTGCTGCCCGACTGCACCGGCGGGCAGCTGGTACTGCTCGTCTGCGGGATGGTGACGCTGGGCTGCATCGGCTGCGCGATGGCAGCGGCGCTGGTGTCGGCTGTCTGCCGCAGCGGGTATGGCGCGTTTTTTCTCGCCGCCGCGCTGGCGTTTCTGTTTCTGCTGTTCAGCAGCATCGGCGGCATGGAAGGGCCGGTGGTGACCGTGCGCACCGTCGGGATGTGCAACCCGCTCTCGCTGGTGATCTACCAGAACACTCTGTACTATGCGCCGGGTGTGGGAAGCTGGTATCTCCCCGCCATCTGTGCGATCGTGGCGGTCGAGTGCGCGGCCTGCGCCGCCGGTGCGGTGGCTCTGCACTGCAAACGGCCGTGAACGCCCTGCCGCTGCGGGCGGAATTTTATGGGAAAACTGTATAGTATAAAACGCGCGCCCCGCTGTGCGGGGCGCGCGTTTTGCCTGTTGAAAAAGTTTTTGTTTGAAAGATTTGTGCATACCGGAGGCTTTCCCCTCATCAGCCGCCCTGTGGGCGGCAGCTTCCCCCCAGGGGGAAGCCTTTGGGGGAAACCGGCGGTGCTGCGCCCCAGGGGGTCGAAGCCGTCCCGGCACAGGACAGCCCGCCGGCTTTTGGCGCGGATGCGCTTACATATCGGGGGTGACGGGAACGGCGCCGTAGTTGCGCACGTTCAGCACATAGCAGGAACCTTCGCCGAACACGGCTTCCAGCGCGCTCTTGTACTCGTCCAGCATCTCCACCGGCACGAATGCCTGGATGGTGCCGGCAAAGCCGCCGCCCTGCAGGCGCCATGCACCCTTGCCGGTCAGCAGGCGCTGCGACACGGCCAGACCCAGCGACACGCCCTGCTGGGCGGGATGCTTGATGCTGTAGGCGTTCTGGTTATACTCAAAGCTGGAATGTCCGCCCTGGATGATGTCGGACAGGAAATCGTCGAAGCGGTCGTCGGCCACGTCCTGGTACAGAACGGCGGCGCGGCGGCACTCGGCAAAGAAGTGGATGGCGCGCAGGCAGGCGCGGTCGCCCAGCTTCTCACGCACGGCCGACAGATTGGCGAACAGATCCTCCTCCTTCACCTCGCGCAGCACCTTTTTGCCGAAGAATGCGGCCACAGATTCCATCTCGCTGCGGATGGCGGCGTAGTCGTCGGTCAGGTCGGCATGGCTGCCCTTGGTATCGGTGATGCACAGCGCAAAGCCGTGCTTGGCCAGGTCGAAGGCCACCTTGTTCACCACCGGAGCGGCGGGGTCTTTGAAGTCGATGGTGATGGCGCTGCCCACCGCGCAGGCCGTCTGGTCCATCAGGCCGCAGGGCTTGCCGAAAAAGACGTTCTCGGCATACTGGCTGATCTTGGCGATCTCCACGGCATCCAGCGAATTGTCGTTGTATTCACCGCTGAAGATGGCCCCGACGACCACCTCAAAGGCGGCCGAGCTGGACAGGCCGGAACCGCGCAGCACCGAACTGGTGGTGTAGGCGTCGAAACCGCCCACCTTGCCGCCTTTCTGCAGGATGCCGGCGGCCACGCCGCGCACCAGACCGCTGCTGCGGCCCATCTCGGACGCCTGCGGCTGCATCACAGCCAGGTCCACCACGTCCTTTTTCTCGAAGCCCTTGGACTTCACCCGCACGATGTTCTCGTCGTTTTTGCTCACCACCGCGATGATGTCCAGGTCCACCGCGGCAGCCATCACCACGCCGTTGTTGTGGTCTACATGGTTGCCGCCGATCTCAGTGCGGCCGGGAGCAGAATACAGGCTCACCTCGCGCCCGTCGCCGTATTCGGCGGCGAACTCTTTGATGGCCTCGATGTAGCGCGCGCGCTGGGCGTCCAGATGGGCCTGCCCGTACAGATGGGTGAACGCGGCGTCGTATACGCCCTGGCGGATCTGCTCGATCAATTCATGTACCTTTGCCATAACTTCTGTTTCCTTTCTGGAGGAACCGGCCGCCTGTCCCCGCCGTATGCACAAAAAAGCCGTTCCGGTTTTGTGTATTACGGCCAATTCTGCGCCGGATTTTCCCATTCTTATCTCTAATTATATCGGATATTTTACAGATGTAAACAGTGTTTTTTCACACTTGCATGGACTTTTGTTGAGTAGTCTGGTATAATAACAACTGGCGCGGCGCACGGCGCGGCGCACATCTGTACGATTCGAGGGAACCTTCATGTCCAGCATATACAAACAGTCGTTCAAGCAGCACTACACCGAGAACGTGGAGCTCTCCATCTTCAACTGCGGGATGCAGAGCTGCGAGGGCGGCTATACCTGGGGCCCCGGCATCCGGGACCACTATCTCATCCACATGGTGCTGAAAGGCCGGGGCAGCTACAAGCTGAACGGCCATGTGTGGCAGCTGCGGGAGGGAGACCTGTTCCTTGCCAAGCCCAGCCAGCTGATCCAGTACACCGCCGACCCCGCCGACCCCTGGGAATACGCCTGGGTGGGCTTCAACGGCGCCTGTGCCAACAAGCTGGTGTCGCAGCTGCCCTTCCGGGACGACCTGCCGGTGCACCACGCCGCCCAGGCCGAGCAGCTCTCGCACCAGCTGCGGCAGATCTTTGAGAACCGCGGTCCCGGCCCGCAGGACGAGGCCCGGATGGTGGGTCGGCTGTACCTGTTCATGGCCGACCTGATGCAGGAGGCGCTGGACCAGGAACCCCGCTCCGTCACCTCCAGCACCCAATATGTGCACAGCGCCATCAAATACATCCAGTTCAACTACTTCCGCGATATCAGCATCGACGACATCGCGAAGTCGGTGGGGGTGAGCCGCAGCCATCTGTACCGGGTGTTCATGAGCAATGTGGGGCAGTCGCCCATCGACTACCTCACCAGCTACCGCATCGGGGAGGCCTGCACGCTGCTGAAAAATTCCCAGCTGTCCATCGCCGAGATCGCCGTGAGCGTGGGATTTTTCGACCAGTTCTATTTCTCCCGCGTTTTCAAAAAGACCAAGGGCGTCCCGCCCAGCAAATACCTCGCCAGCCTGGATGCAGCGCCGGCGGCCATTCCCTGAGCTTTATTTTGGAAAGGAACCATTGCTATGAAACGTATCTTTTCGCTTTGTCTGGCCGGCAGCCTGCTGCTGGCCGGATGCGGACAGCCCGTCTCCAGCAGCCCCCAGCCTGCCAGCGCCGGGTCCGCGCCGGTCTCCACCAGCCAGCCTGCCAGCCGCACGCGCCACACGGTGGGTGTGGTGGAATGCACCTGGACGCTGGGCATGTCGGCGGTGGACGCCGCCCGCGCCGAGACGCAGTTTGCCGCGCTGGACGACCAGGTGACGGTGATCTGCGCGCCTGCCACCGACGCCGACCACCTGCTGGACACCTGCCGCGACATGATCCGCGACCGGGCGGAGGTGCTGGTGGTGAGCCTGCCGGAGAGCGACTGCGCCGCGGAGGTGATCGGCCTGTGCAGCCAGACCGGCGTATCGGTGATCTTCACCGGCGCCCGGCCGTCCGATGAGGCGATGGCTTCCTACGACAAGTGCTGGTATATCGGGATGCTCTGCGAACAGACCGGCGAGCTGCTGGGCAAGGCGGTGGCCAGCCGCTTTTTGGAGGGCACCATCCCCGACGCCAACGGCGACGAGCTGCTGCAGTATGCCTGGTTCGGCGGGGACGGCAGCGGAAACGATCAGCTGCACCACGACTATGCGATCCAGAGCTGTGCCGACCTGGGCGTGTTCAGCAGCGAGATCTTCAGCGACCTGAGCGCCTGCGGCGAGGAGGCGGGGCTGGCGATGTCCCAGCGGCTGCTGGGGGTGTCCCAGACGCCCGACGAGAGCGCCCCCGCCGGGGAGGAGACCGCGGCGGGGACCGAAGGCGACGCCGTCTATCCGCTGCCCGAGGCGGTGCTCTGCGCCGACGCCGCCACCGCCCGCGGAGCCGCTCCGCTGCTGCGGGAGGCGGGCGTGTTCGTGGCCTGCATCGCCTCCAGCGAGGCCGAGGCGGAATCGCTGGAAGAGCTGGGCATCTATGCGCCGGCCTGGTTCAGCCGCAGCGAGGTGACCGACTACGCGGTGGAATTTGCGCTGAACATCCTGCAGGGGCGCGACCCCACGCTGGACACCGGCCTGTACCTCACCGAATCCCGCCAGACGCTGGTGAGCGCCGGCGGCCAAGAATGACCCAAAGGAGAATCGCCTGTATGCCCGTGAAAAAGAATCAGATCCTCGAGCTGGAGATCGAGTCGCTCTCCAGCGACGGCAGCGGCGTGGGACGCTGGGACGGCCAGGCCATCTTTGTTCCGATGACCGCCCCCGGCGACCGCGTGCGGGTGCGCGTTGTGCGGCCGCTGAAGCAGTATGCGTTCGGCATCGTGGAGGAGATCCTCTCCCCCTCTCCCGCCCGCATCCCGGTGGACTGCGCGGTCTACCGCCCCTGCGGGGGCTGCCAGCTGCGGCACATCCGCTATGCCGACGAGCTGGCCGCCAAGCAGCGGATGGTGGAGGAGACCTTCCGGCGGCTGGGCGGGCTGGAACTGCCGGTGCGGCCGATCCTGCCCTCGCCGCTGGAAAACGAGTACCGCAACAAGGTGCAGTTTCCGGTGCAGGCCGGGCCGGACGGCAAGGCGCAGATCGGCTTTTTTGCCCCGCGCAGCCACCGTCTGGTGCCCTGTGACAGCTGCCGTTTGCAGCCGCAGGAGCTGAACGACATCGCGCGGCGCTGCGCCGCCCTGCTGGACGAGCTGGGCATCCCCTGCTACGACGAGGCCTCCCACACCGGTCTTGTGCGCCACCTGTATCTGCGGCGCGGCTGGCACAGCGGCGAGGTGCTGCTGTGCATCGTGGTGAACGGGCGCCGTCTGCCCGGCTGGCAGGCGCTGTGCCGCACCCTGCGCGCCGAATTCCCCGCCATCGCGTCGATCGTGCTGAACGTGAACACCAGGCGGACCAACGTCATCACCGGCCGCGAATGCATCCCGCTGGTGGGCGACGGGTTCATCCGGGACACGATGTGCGGCGTGCCGGTGCGGCTGGGCCCGCTGAGCTTTTACCAGGTGAACACCCCGGCCGCCGAACAGCTCTACCGCGCCGCCCGCGAGGCGGCCGCGCTGCAGCCGGGCGACACCCTGCTGGACCTGTACTGCGGCATGGGCACCATCGGCCTTTCGATGGCGTCCGACTGCTCGGCGCTGGTGGGCGTGGAGGTGGTGGAGGAGGCGGTGGAGAGCGCCCGCCGCAACGCCGCCGAAATGGGGCTGCACAACGCGCGCTTCCTCTGTGCCGACGCGGGGCAGGCCGCTTCCCAACTGGCCCAGGAGGGGCTGCGCCCCGACGTGATCGTGCTGGACCCTCCCCGCAAGGGCTGCGACGAGGCCACCCTGGACGCGGTGGCACAGATGTCGCCCCGGCGGGTGGTGATGATCAGCTGCAACCCGGCCACCGCTGCCCGCGACACAAAGCTGCTGGCAGAGCGCGGATTCGTTCCCCGGTGGGTGCAGCCGGCCGACCTGTTCCCCCGCACACGCCACTGCGAAGCCATCGTTCTGTTCGACCGGGCCGCCGGCTCCCGCTGACAGGCACGGGAAACCGGCGGACTCCCCCTCATCAGTCGCCTGCGGCGACAGCTTCCCCCCAAGGGGGAAGCCTTTGGTGGAAGCCGGCGGTGCTGTGCCCCCATGGCACAATCATAGTAAAATGCCGCCGGGCAAACGGCGGCATCGGAAAGGAAGACAAACGGATATGGAGAAAAAACGACTGGGCATCCTTGGATGCGGATACCTCGGCGGCATCGTGGCCGACGCCTGGAAGCAGGGGCTGCTGGAGGACTATGACCTGGTGGGCGTGACCAGCCGCACCCCGGCGTCGGCACAGGCGCTGGCCGAGCGGGTGGGATGCGCCGCCTGCGGCAGCGTTGCCGAGCTGCTGGACAAAAAGCCCGCCATCGTGGTGGAGACCGCCGGCGGCCCCGCCGTGCGCGCGGCCGCGCTGGAGGTGCTGGAGGGAGGCGCGGACCTGGCGGTGATCTCGATCGGTGCCTTTGCCGACAGCGAATTTCTGGCGCAGGTGCACGAAACTGCCCGCCGCTGCGGGCGCAAGGTGTATCTGGCGTCGGGCGCTGTGGGCGGATTCGACGTGCTGTCCACCGTGGCGCTGATGGCGCAGGCAGCCGGGGAGACGCCCGCCGTCACCTTCCACACCCGCAAAGGCCCCCGCTCGCTGGAGGGGACGCCGGTCTACCGCCCCGAAATGGCCGACACCGAGACCGAGGCCTTCTGCGGCACCGCCTCGGAGGCCATCGCGCTGCTGCCCACCCGTGTGAACGTGGCGGTGGCCGCTTCGCTGGCTGCGGCCGGGCCGGACAACACCCGGATGCGGATCACCAGCGTGCCCGGCTTTGTGGGCGACGACCACTGCATCACTGCCGAGGCCGCCGGTGTGAAGGCGGTGGTGGACATCTATTCCGACAAAAGCGCCATCGCCGGCTGGAGCCTGGTGGCGCTGCTGCGCAACATCGCCTCCCCCATCGAGCTGCACTGACCTCTCAAACAACAGAACAGCCGCCGAACGCATGCGCACGGCGGCTGTTTTTATTTCGTTTCCGGGAAGCCCGGCTGCGGAAAACGGGCGGCAAGCCAGGCGTCCGCCTCGCGGCGGCTGTGAAAGGTGTGGATCTCCTTGTGGGCATAGCGGCCCAGCAGCTCCCGGATGTCCGGCAGCTGGGTTTTGGGGAATTCCTCGATCCACTGTTTGAATTCCGGGTCGAACTCGGTCTCCACCCAGGGCATGTCCTCCCGCTTTGTGCCGATGCGCTCCTGTGCGCCCGCCAGGCAGAGCGGCAGCGGATAGTCGAGGAAAAACACCGCGTCGCAGGCCTGCAGGCGCATCTCCAGCGTGCGCTGGTAGTTGCCGTCGATGATCCAGCGGTCGGTGGCCAGAATGGCCGACAGGGCGGCGTCGAACGCCTGCCGGGACACATTGGTGCGGTCGGGGCGATGCCACAGCATATCCAGATAGTACAGCGGCAGACCGGTGTGCGCGCGCAGCTTGCGCGCAAAGGTGCTTTTGCCCGCGCCGGGGCATCCGATGACGATCACTCTCTGCATCGCCCTGTCCTCCTCTTGCACAGCAAAAACTCCCGAATGTGTGGAACACCCGGGAGTTCTGGAGCTGCTAATGCGATTCGAACGCACGACCTCATCCTTACCAAGGATGTGCTCTGCCTGCTGAGCTATAGCAGCATTTTTTGTTTCCCGCCGTTTGGCGACGATGTATATTATACCCGCTTTGTCTGCAAAAGTCAACAGTTTTTTTCATTTTGGAAAGATAAAAAAGCAGGCCCGGCCGGCGGAACGAATGGCCGGCCGGGCGCTTTGTCAATCTCCGCAGTGGCCGCCGCAGCTGTGGCCGCCCTCGTGATGGGCGCAATCGTGGCCTTCGCCGTGCGCGTGATGGGCGCACACGGTGTTGGGGTCGTACTGCAGGCTGCCCGCCAGCAGGGCCTCCACCGCCTGGTCGGCGCCGCCCTGTACGCCGGGATACAGCTGGATGCCGGCCTGTGCCAGCGCGGTGCGCGCGCCGCCGCCGATACCGCCGCAGATCAGGGTGTCCACCCCGCCCTGGGCCAGCAGACCGGCCAGTGCGCCGTGGCCGCTCTCGCCGGTGCTGACGACCTGGCTGGAGACCACCTTGCCGTTTTCCACATCGTATACCTTAAACTGTTTGGAATGGCCGAAGTGCTGGAACACCAGGCCGTTTTCATAGGTGACTGCAATGCGTTTCATTGGGAATCCTCCTTCTTTTTGTGGCAGCAGCCGCACCGGCGGCCGCCGCAGGAATGGGCCGTGCAAAGGGTGTATTCCCCGCCCTCGATGAGGATCGAGCGCCCGTGCACCAGCGCCTGCGCCAGGATGCGCCGGGCGGCGTTGTAGTCGGCCTGCACGGTGGTGCGCGCCACGCCCATCTGTCGGGCGCATTCCTCCTGGGTGTAGCCCTCCAGGTCCATCAGACGCAGCATCTCGTACTGGTCCACCGTCAGCACCAGCGGTTCCTGCTGGCTCGTCTGTCCCTGCGGCACAAACACCCGCACCCGGGGCATGCCGCACACACGGCGGCATTTGCGCGGACGAGGCATGGGAATCCCTCCTTTGTTTCTGGCTTATGCCAATAATATACCGCTGTTTTTGGCATATGTCAAGTATCAATCCGAAACTTCCGGCACGATTTTACACAGACAGGATTGCCGGACCGGCTTTCATCCGCTACAATAGAGAGGATCAATGACAAGGAAAGGACGGAATGCAAATGATCCGCGGCGTTATTTTTGATATGGACGGCCTGATGTTCGACACCGAGCGGCTGTGGGACACGGTGTGGGAACCGCTGTGCCGGGAGATGGGCTTTGCGATGCCCGAGGACTCGGAGACCTTCTTTGCCTCCGGCCGGGGGCTGGCCGGCGAGGCGCTGCACGCGCACATCCTGCGCTATTTCCCCGCAGCCGACCCGGAACAGATGGTGCGGGAGGCACAGCGGCTGGCAGGCGAGCGGTTCGCACAGGGCGTTCCCTGCAAGCCGGGACTGCGGGAACTGCTGGACACGCTGGCCCGGCACGGGCTTCCCTGCATCGTGGCCAGCTCCAGCCCGCGCGAGCTGATCCTGCAAAACCTGAACAGCACCGGCACCGCCCGCTACTTTGCGGACGTGGTGTGCGGCAGCGACGTGGCGCACAGCAAGCCTGCGCCGGATATTTTCCAGCTGGCCGCCCGGCGCATCGGGGTGAACATCCGCGAGTGCCTGGTGCTGGAGGACAGCTTCAACGGTGTGCGCGCCGGCCATGCCGCCGGGGCCGTGACGGTGATGGTGCCCGATCTGGCCCAGCCCACCGAGGAGATCCGCCGCCTGTACACCCGCTGCTGCCGCGACCTGTTCGAGGTGCGCGAACTGCTGCTGGCCGGCGAACTGTAAGCCCCCCTGCGGCGGCGCGCAAAGCCCCGCTCTCCCACGCAAAACGGCCCGAGGGAATTTCCCCCGGGCCGTTTGTCTGCCTGCACAAAGGCGCAGCGCTCACATGATGGTCTGGTCGTTGATGACCACGCCGAACGAAAGGCCAAAGAAGTTCGCCGCGCGGCGGCACAGCAGCATCCGCTCCATGAAGATCTCGAAGTATTCCAGGATCGGGCAGATACCGGTGTCCAGCACCAGGCGCAGGGTGAAGGTCTTTTTCTCCCGGTCCAGCTCGGTGTGGGCCTCCTCCACCGCATAGTTCACGCGGTCGTGGATGTCGGCGCCGATGTCGGCGCTGCTGCGCACACGGGTGCGGCGCACGTCGGTCTTGTCGGCCAGGATGAGCGCCGCCGCCACCTCGTTCACCGGGAAGGCAGTGCCCTCGTCGTGGTTGCCGATCGCCGTGACCACCGTGGCCACCTCCGCCGGCTCCATCCCCATCTTGTCCAGAATGCGGAAGGCCATCACGGCGCCGCTCTGGGCGTGGTCGATGCGGTTGATGACGTTGCCGATGTCGTGCATATACCCCGCGATGGCGGCCAGCTCGCAGGTGCGTGCGGGATACTCCAGCTGGCGCAGCAGACCGGCCGCCGTGTGGGCGCAGCGGGTGACGTGCGCAAAGGAATGCTCGGTGTAGCCCAGCGCCTCCAGCGAGGCGTCGGCCTGGCGGATGTAGGTGTTGATCTCGTCGCTGTGGCGGATGTCGTCGTATTTGATCATCGCGGTCCCTCCTTTTCTCTGGCTGCAAGGCCCTGCAAAAAGCGCCCGGGACAACACCGCGGGCGCAGAATCTCACTTGGCAAAGAACGGGCTGAAATCAAAGGTGGCAAAGTAATCCTCCGGCGTTTCGGCGCGGCGGATCAGCTGGTGGGTGCCGTCCTCTTTCAGCAGCACCTCGGCGCTGCGCAGCTTGCCGTTGTAGTTGTAGCCCATCGAAAAGCCGTGGGCGCCGGTGTCGTGGATGGCCACGATGTCCCCGATCTCGATGGCGGGCAGCATGCGGTCGATCGCAAACTTGTCGTTGTTCTCGCACAGGCCGCCGGTGACGTCGTAGCGATGGTCGCAGGGGGCGTCCTCCTTGCCCAGCACCGTGATGTGGTGATAGGCGCCGTACATCGCCGGACGCATCAGGTTGGCGGCGCAGGCGTCCAGCCCCACATACTCTTTGTAGATATGCTTCTGGTGCAGCACGGTGGCGATCAGGTGGCCGTAGGGGGCCAGCATGAACCGGCCCAGCTCGGTGTAGATGGCCACATCGCCCAGCCCGGCCGGAACCATCACCTCTTCAAACGCCTGGCGGACCCCCTCGCCCACCGCCATGATGTCGGTGGCCTGCTGGTCGGGACGGTAGGGCACGCCCACGCCGCCGGACAGGTTCACAAACGCCACCTCGGCGCCGGTCTCCCGGTGCAGCTCCACCGCCAGCTCGAACAGGATCCGCGCCAGCTTGGGATAGTACTCGTTGGCCACCGTGTTGCTGGCCAGGAACGCATGGATGCCAAACCGCTTGGCGCCCTTCTGCATCAGGATGCGCCAGGCGTCCTTCATCTGCTGCTTGGTCATGCCGTATTTGGCCTCGCCCGGGGTGTCCATGATGGCGTTGTTCAGCGCGAACTCGCCGCCCGGATTGTAGCGGCAGCAGATGGTCTCGGGAATCCCCGCCACCCGCTCGAGAAACTCCACATGGGTGAAGTCGTCCAGATTGATGATCGCGCCCATGTCGTAGGCCTTCTTCATATCCTCGGCCGGGGTGACGTTGGACGAGAACATGATGTCGTGCCCGGTGATGCCGCAGGCTTCGCACAGCATCAGCTCGGTGTAGCTGGAACAATCCATCCCGCAGCCCTCCTGCTGCAGGATCTGCATCAGGTAGGGGTTGGGGGTGGCCTTTACGGCAAAGTATTCCCGGAAGCCCTTGTTCCATGCAAAGGCCTTCTGCAGCCGGCGGGCATTTTCCCGGATGCCTTTTTCGTCGTAGATATGGAACGGGGTGGGCACATCCTCGATGATGCGCTGGGCCTGTTCCAGCGTGATAAACGGTCTCTTTTCCATCTCGCTTTCCCTCCTTGCCGCGCGAACCGGCGCGGTATACACTCTATTATAGCGAATGTGCCCGGTATCACGCAACCGTTTTGGGAGATTTTACACCGCAAAGCGGATGTGGTATGATACAAGCATCCAGATACCGAGGAGGACTCACCATGCAGCTGAACATCCGGCCCGCACGTCCGGCCGAACTGGAGGACGTGGCGCGGCTGTACGACGAACTGAACGACCACCTGGCCGCCGGCACCAATTTCCCCGGCTGGCAGAAGGGCGTATACCCCACCCTCGACACCGCCCGCGCCGGGCTGGCCGAGGGAGCGCTGTACCTGGCCTTCTGCGGGGACGAGCTGGCCGGCGCCGCTGTGCTGAACCAGACCCAGCCCTCCGCCTACCGCACCGCCTGCTGGCATATCCCGGCCAGCCGCCGCGAGGTGCTGGCGGTGCACACGCTGGCCGTGCATCCCCGCTGGATGGGGCGCGGCGTGGCCCGCGAGCTGCTGGAATACGCCGAACGGCTGGCCGCCCGCAAGGGGGCAAAGGCGATCCGGCTGGACACCTTCCAGAACAATCTGCCGGCCATCGCTCTGTATCGCTCCTGCGGGTTTGCGCTGGCGGGAAAGGTGGACCTGGGATATGCCGACAGCGGGCGGCCGTGGTTTTTCTGCTTTGAAAAGGCGGTGCAGGCGGACGGGGCGAACGAATAGCCGACCGTTTTCGGGGCATGCTGGAACAGAAGGGAGCTGTTCTTTCCCTTCAAACCGGCAGGCCGCCGCCGCAAGAGCGGCCGCCGGCGCGGACCGCCGCGCCGCCATACGGAGGAAACTATGGAACTGTTTCCCATCTGGATGTCGGGCAACGGGACGATCGGCGGAATCGTGCTGCCGTCCGCCTCGCACGATACAGGCGACCATGCCCTGCTGGCACGCTTGCCCGAGGAAGAACAGATCGCATTGCTGGACGGATGCACCGACAGCGAGGAGCTGCACCGACGGCTGGAAGGCCTGCGGCTGCGGCAATGACAGACAAACAGCCGGAAAGCCTTTGCGTTTTCCGGCTGTTTGCCTGTTTGTTCATAGGCCTTCCGATTGCGCGGGCAGAACCGCGTTCGCCCGGAAGATCGTGCGGACCGGAAGATTTCCCCTCATCCGTCGCCTGCGGCGACAGCTTCCCCCCAGGGGGAAGCCTTTGGTGGGAACCGCCCCATCGAACACCTCCCATTTTGCCACACAAAAAAACAGGGGCGGCTTTGCAAAAGCCGCCCCAGAGAAAGTTTTACTCGATTTTTTTCAAAAAATCGCGGATTCCAAAGGCGGAGCCTTTGGGCCTGCCGCAGGCACAGCCTTACAGCAGCTTCTCGTACAGCGCGCGGATCTCGGCTACGCTGGTGTCGCGGGGATTGCCCGGACGGCAGGCGTCGGCATAGGCGCTCTCGGACAGGAAATCCAGGTCCTCGGCCTTCACGATCGCCTTCAGGTCGGCGGGGATGCCCACGTCGGCGGACAGCTTCTTCACGGCGTCGCAGGCAGCCTTGCGGGCGGTCTCGAGGTCCATCTCGTCCACACCCTCAACGCCCATCGCCTTGGCGATGTCGCGGTACTTCTCGCCGGTGCAGGGAGCGTTGTACTCCATCACGGTGGGCAGCAGGATGGCGTTCGCCACGCCGTGCGGGGTGTCGTAGACAGCGCCCAGGCTGTGGGCCATGCTGTGCACAATGCCCAGACCTACGTTGGAGAAGCCCATGCCGGCCACATACTGGGCCAGCGCCATGCCCTCACGGCCTTCCGGAGTGCCCTCCACCGCGCCGCGCAGGTGCTTCGCAATCAGCTCGATGGCCTTCAGGTGGAACATGTCGGTCATCTCCCAGGCGCCCTTGGTGATGTAACCCTCGATGGCGTGAGTCAGAGCGTCCATACCGGTGGCAGCGGTCAGGCCCTTGGGCATGCTGCTCATCATGTCGGGGTCCACCACGGCGATCTCGGGGATGTCGTTGGTGTCCACGCAGACAAATTTGCGCTTCTTCTCCACGTCGGTGATGACGTAGTTGATGGTCACCTCGGCGGCGGTGCCGGCGGTGGTGGGAACGGCGATGGTGAACACGGCGTGCTTCTTGGTGGGGGCAACGCCCTCCAGGCTGCGCACGTCGGCAAACTCGGGGTTGTTGATGATGATGCCGATGGCCTTGGCGGTATCCATCGAAGAACCGCCGCCGATGGTCACGATGCAGTCGGCGCCGCTCTCCTGGAAGGCGGCCACGCCGGTCTGGACGTTCTCAATGGTGGGGTTGGGCTTGATCTCGCTGTACAGCGTGTATGGGAAGCCGGCCTTCTCCAGCAGGTCGGTGACCTTGGCGGTCACGCCGAATTTGACCAGGTCGGGGTCGGAGCAGACGAATGCCTTTTTATAGCCGCGGGCGGTCAGCTCGGGAACGATGTTCTCGATCGCGCCCTTGCCGTGGTAGGAGATGGTGTTCAGTACGATGCGGTTTGCCATGATAAAAACAACTCCTTTTTATGCAGGCGGCACAAAAGCCGCTCTTTTCTCTTTCATCATTATAGTGCCGGAACCCACAGAACACAATGCAATTTTCTGAGTTTTTTGTGTCATTTTTGTATAAATTTTTTTGTCTATTCTGCCCATGCCAGCGCCGCCTGTATTTTGCGTTGTCATTTGGGGCAGGATTCGATATAATGAGAGTATTGTGCGCATTTTCCGACAATGGCAATGCGACGGAAAGGGACGTTGCTGTATGAAAAAAATCCTCCTGCTTGCCACCGGCGGCACCATCGCCTCGGTGAAATCCGACGAAGGGCTGGTGCCCGCCGCCACCCCGGCCCAGCTGCTGGCCGCTCTGCCCGACGCGCAGAAGCTGTGCCGGCTGGAAGCAAGGCAGCTGTTCAATCTGGACAGCACCAATTTCCAGCCCGAACACTGGCTGGCGCTGGCGGCCGAGATCCACCGCTGCTACCGCGAATACGACGGCTTCATCATCACCCACGGCACCGACACGATGGCCTACACCGCCGCCGCGCTGTCGTATCTGGTGCAGAACAGCGAAAAGCCCATCGTGCTCACCGGCGCGCAGCGCCCCATCAGCGACCCGGTGACCGACGCCAAAAAGAACCTGCTGGACTCCATCCGCTTTGCCTGCCGCGAACAGAGCCAGGGCGTGTATATCGTCTTTGACGGCAAGGCCATTCTGGGCACCCGGGCGCGCAAGGTGCGCACCAAGAGCTACAGCGCCTTTGAGAGCATCAACTATCCGGTTGCCGCCTTCATCGACGAACGGCGCATCCTGCAATATGTGGACACCGAGGACCAGGCGCAGCCGGTGACCTTTTACAACCGTCTGCACCCGAAGGTGTTCGTGCTGAAGCTGATCCCCGGCATCGAACCGGAGGTGCTGGAATACCTCAGCGGCCACTACGACGCCATCGTCATCGAGAGCTATGGCGTGGGCGGCGTGCCCTTCTACGGCCAGCGCAACTTTCTGGAAAAGCTGCAGGCGCTCACCGAGAGCGGGAAGATCGTGGTCATCGCCACTCAGGTGATGCTGGAGGGCAGCGACGCCGAGCTGTACGAGGTGGGCTTCAAGGCCATCAACCGGTACAACGTGCTGCAGGCCTACGACATGACGGTGGAAGCCGCCGCCGTGAAGCTGATGTGGATCATGGGCCAGACCCGCGACTTCGCACAGGTGAAACGGCTGTTCTACCGGCCCATCCATCACGATGTGATGCTGTGAAGGGGGCGCGAAAGCCCGAAAGGCAGCATGCGGTCTGCCGCCGGAAAGGGAAAAATCATCCTGCATTTGCAAGTCTGTGCACACCGAAAGACTTCCCCTCATCCGTCCCCCTGCGGGGGACAGCTTCCCCCCAGGGGGAAGCCTTTGGCAAAAATCGCCGGTGCCCCGTCCCGCCGGACGCCCTCTGCATTCACCGCTTTCCCGTGCGTATGTATTCGATGAGTTCCTCCACATCGTTGAAATCGTCGTAATCGCCGTTCAGCCCCTCGCGGTGATAGACAACGCCGTTTTGCTCGTTTCGCGCAAGGCAGTCCAGCAGGTGTTCTTCCCCGTATCTCCGCGCAAACTCGGTGAAGGCATACGGCTTGATCTTGCTAAGGATGCCGTTCCGGCAAGGCTCCGGGCATTCGTAGCAGTGGGCAAGCGATTTGGCGAGGGAACATTTTCTGTTTTCGCACCGGTCCGTATCCGGGCACTGCCCCGAATCGCAGCCGGCGCAGGCCACATTCTCCGAACACAGGCAGCAGGCCAGGCCGCACCGTGCAATCCCCAATTCCCGTTTCATCCGGTGTCTCCTTCCTTGGGCGGATATGCCCTGTACTGCCCTCAGTATATCACACCTAAAGGTTGTTATCAACACATTTTAACAACTTTTTTTATTTTTTGTTTTTCCCTCATTTCACCCCTGCCCAGCGGTCTTTCATGCTGGGCTCGTCCGGGTCGTAGACGATGCCCTGCATCCGCTGCACAAACATCTCCCCGAACTGTTTGCCGCACTTTTCCACCTCGCTCATCACCAGCGCCGTGCCCTGGGGCGTGGTGTTCCAGTTCGCGCGGGTGATGTTCTCGATGTCGCACGGGCAGACGAAGAATTTCGTTTTGGGATAAAAGAACTGGTAGTACATATACGCCCGGCGCGCGTGCAGCGATTTGCAGCACAAAATCGCCCGCCGCACCGCAAGGCCCGCCGCGTCGGTGACACGCCTGGAAAACCGCGCGTTGTCCCAGGTGGAGACGGCGCGGTCTTCTCTCAGGATGGCTTCGCGGGGCACCCCGTCCCCGGCGCAGACGTCGGCCAGAAACTCCCACTCGGTGGCATACGGGCCGGGATACCGCTGCGGCTCGTCCGCCACCGCCACAAACCTGCCGTCGTGCACGCTGTACCGCCCCGACGGCAGGATATACGGCGCATACCCCGCCCTGTACAATTCCGCCGCCCGGTGCCCCTCGCAGGCATAGGCGCCGCCGGTGACAAAGATGATATCCGCCCGCTGCGGCTCGTCCTCCAGAAAAATGAACTGCGTGATGTCGGCCATCATATCGGCCATATGGACCCGCCCCCTTGTGTTTTCTCCATGCTACCGCAAGGGCGGCGGGATTGTCAAGCGTTGGGCGAACGGCTCTCGATCTGGGCATACAGGTATTCCAGCGCGTCGGACAGGCCGCCCAGTTCGTCGATCAGCCCCTCCTGCACCGCCCGCTCGCCGTCCAGTACGGTGCCCACGTCCATCACCAACTCGCCGGTGTCCATCATCAGCTGGGTGAAGCGCTGGGCGCTGATCGACGAATGCTGCGCCACAAAGCCGGTGATCCGCTCCTGCATCTGCTCAAAGTACCGCATCGTCTGCGGCACCCCCAGCACCAGCCCCGAATGGCGCACCGGGTGGATGGTCATGGTGGCGGTGGGAACGATGAAGCTGCGCTGGGCCGACACCGCCAGCGGAATGCCGATGGAATGTCCGCCGCCCAGCACCAGCGTGGCCGACGGCTTTTTGATGCCGCTGATCAGCTCGGCCAGCGCCAGGCCCGCCTCCACATCGCCGCCCACCGTGTTCAGGATCACCAGCAGCCCCTCCACCACCGGGTCCTCCTGGATGGCCACCAGCTGCGGGATGACATGCTCGTATTTGGTGGTCTTTTGGCTGGGCCCGGCCAGGGTGTGCCCCTCGATCTGGCCGATCACCGTCAGGCAATGGATGGCGTGGCGTCCGCGGGTGCACATCGAACCGAAATCCCGGATATCCTGACGCGCCTCTTCGGCTTCGTCCTCGTGCGAAAATTCATTTACAGAATGCAGCTGCAGCATGGCAAATCCTCCCTCTTTTCGCGTTTTCTGCCTTCCCTCAGCATAGCCCGGACCGCGTATGAGTATACACCGAAAACTTCGCCAAAAATTTGACAAATTGTGTGAACAGTGTATAATAAACTTGATATGGTTGATTTGCGGCCTGCCGCCCGGTGCGCCGCAGACGAGAAAAGAGGGGGATTGTCAAAATGATCGACACCAAACAGGCGCTGGAGCGCTTTGAAAAGCTGATTGAGATGCAGCGCGCCCGCGTGGCCGCCATGCAGGCGCAGGGCGACTTCGTGGACTACGCTGCGCTGGATAAAATCATCATCGGCGTGTGCGGCGGCGACGGCATCGGCCCCGTCATCACCCACGAGGCCGAGCGCGTGCTGCGCTTTTTGCTGGCCGACGAGGTGAAGGCCGGCAAGGTGGAATTCCGCGAGATCGACGGCCTGACCATCGAGAACCGCGTGGCCGCCATGAAGGCGATCCCGGACGATGTGCTGGCCGAGCTGAAGGCCTGCCACGTGATCCTGAAGGGACCCACCACCACCCCCCGCGCCGGCGATCCCTGGCCCAACATCGAGAGCGCCAACGTTGCCATGCGCAAGGAGCTGGACCTGTTCGCCAACGTGCGCCCGGTGAAGGTGCCGGAAAAGGGCATCGACTGGACCTTCTTCCGCGAGAACACCGAGGGCGCCTACACGATGGGCAGCCTGGGCTTTGAGGTGGAGGACGGCGTCAGCCTCGACTTCACCGTCACCACCACCGAGGGCACCCTGCGCATCGCCCGCATGGCCTACGACTACGCCCGCAAGAACCACAAGAACCGTGTGTCCATCGTGACCAAGGCCAACATCGTGAAGGCCACCGACGGCAAGTTCCTGAAGCTGTGTCAGCAGGTCGCCGAGGAGTACCCCGAGATCACCACCGACGACTGGTACATCGACATCATGACCGCCAAGCTGGTGGACGAGAAGCGCCGCCGCGATTTCCGCGTGTTCGTGCTGCCCAACCTCTACGGCGACATCATCACCGACGAGGCCGCCGAGTTCCAGGGCGGCGTCGGCACCGCCGGCAGCGCCAACCTGGGCAAGCGGTACGCGATGTTCGAGGCCATCCACGGCTCTGCGCCGCGCATGGTGAAGGAAGGCCGCGACAAATACGCCGATCCCTGCAGCATGCTGCGCGCTTCGGTGCTGCTGCTGAGCCACATCGGGTACCAGGACAAGGCCGACAAGCTGGAGGCCGCGCTGGACAAGTGCATGTTCGAGGAGAAAGCGCTGGTCGTGACCGGCCGCGACACCGGCTGCACCACCGAGGAGTTCGGCGACTACGTGATGCGCACCATCGAGTCGCTGTGAGGGCGGCCAGTTTTTACAGGAAATAGGAGTTGGTTGGTTCATGCCAGTGCAGGGAAAGGTTTCGGTTCCCGTCATCAAGCGGCTGCCCAAATATTACCGCTATCTGTCCGAAATGAAGCAGAAGGGCCTCACCAAGGTGTCGTCCAGCGAGCTGGCCCGCATGATGGGCACCACGGCCTCGCAGGTGCGGCAGGATTTCAACTGCTTCGGCGGGTTTGGCCAGCAGGGGATCGGCTACAACGTCGAGGTGCTGCTGTATGAGCTGGGGCATCTTTTGTTCCGCGAGGAACCGCTGGACGCGATCCTGATCGGCACCGGCCGTCTGGGCACCGCCATCTCCAGCTATCTCACCAACGATGCGCGCGGATACCGGCTGGTGGCGGCCTTTGATATCCGTCCCGACCAGGTGGGGCGGCAGCTGTTCGGTGTGTGTATCCAGCACGTTTCCAATCTGCGCGCCTTCTGCCAGCAGCATCACCCGCAGGTGGCGGTGCTGTGTGTGCCCAAATCCAGCGCCAAAGACCTTGCGCCCACGCTGGTGGATATGGGCATCCGCGGGTTCTGGAATTTCAGCCACTACGACCTTTCGGTGGCCTATCCCAACGTTGTGGTGGAAAATGTACATCTGGGCGACAGCCTGATGAGCCTGAGCTATCAGGTGAACCATCTGGGCTGAACGCCGGGAACACAAACATACAGCCGGGCAGCGGCGCTGCCCGGCCTTTTTATGGGGAGAAGTACGATGGCAAAACTCTACTATCGCTATGGTGCGATGAACAGCGGCAAGTCCACCGCCCTGATGCAGGTGGCCCACAACTACGAGGAGCGCGGCATGCGGGTGCTGGTGATGAAGCCGGCGGTGGATACCAAGGGCGGCGACCGTCTGGTGTCGCGGCTGGGGGTGACGCGGAAGGTGGACGTGAGCGTTTCCGCCGAAATGGATGTGCTGGAGGCGGTGCGGGCAGCCGCCGAGCAGGCCCCGCTGGCCTGCGTTCTGGTGGACGAAAGCCAGTTCCTCACGCCGGCACAGGCGGAGCAGCTGTTCCGGGTGACGGTGGAGCTGTCTGTTCCGGTGATCTGCTACGGCCTGCGCACCGATTTTTCGCTGAAAGGCTTCCCCGGCTCCACCCGTCTGCTGGAGCTGGCCCACGAGATCGAGGAGATGAAAACCATCTGCACCTGCGGCCGCAAGGCGGTGTGCAACGGGCGGATGGTGAACGGCGAGTTCGTCTTTGAGGGGGATCAGGTGGCCATCGACCAGGAAAACAACGTGCAGTACCAGAGCCTGTGCGCCCAGTGCTATTTTGAAAAGCGCGCGGAATTCTTTGCCAAACACCGCAAATAAAAAACACAGCGCCGAAACCCTGTTCACAGAGGCTCCGGCGCTTTTTTATTGCTCTTTTGTCTGTGCGGCGCCGAGGCGGCGTTCCAGCTCGTCGAAGTCCTGGCAGGCCTCCTCGCCCTGGTAGTCCTGCCTTGCTTCGGCCAGCAGGCGGGCGGCGGCCTTTTTCTCCCCGTTTGCGGCCGTTTCAAAGATCGCCAGCACATCCGCCAGCGCTCCCAGCTGCGCGCGGTATTTCTGCAGCCCGGCCCGGTTGTGCCGCATGGTCTCCAGCGCTTCCCTGTCCTCTTTCAAATAGAAACACACATACGCCAGATTTGCCAGATACAGCGCGCGCTGCAATCCGCGCAGCCGCCGCCAGGAGATCTCCAGCAGCGCTTCTTTCGCGGCTGTCCAATCCCCTTTCTGGCAAAAGGCCGCGCACAGGTTGATGCACCGGATGCCCCGCAGAAAGGCCGAGCGCTTCCCCGCCAGCAGCTCGTTGAGAGACTGGATGTAGCGGTCGGGGTCTTTTTCCTCTGCCAGGATGGGATACAGGGCCGAGACCTGACGGGAGACCTCCCGCAGCCACAGGGCGTTGATGACCAGCGCAGCCGCGACCGCCCCCACGCCCACCAGCGCGAACAGCAGCGCCAGCCACTGCGGGCCCAGCCCCAGCGACAGGCTGGCCACCAGCACCAGCGCTCCCGCCAGCAGCACGCCGGCCCACCACAAAGCACGCAGCAAACCGCGGTTTTCCATCGGGTCTCCCCCTTTCGTATCGGGACAATCGGTATGATTTATTATAGCATACAGATCGCAAAATCACCACAATTTCGGCAAAAAACGCCCCGCGCTTTTGACGGCGCGGGGCGTTTTGCATTCGTTATGCGATCAGACCGGATGGCTCTTGTTTGCGAAGTCCACATGGTCGCCGTCCACGCCGGCGATCTTGTTGTTGCGCTTCTCGAAGAACTTGGGAGCCACCTGGGGGAACATGGCGTAGGTGAGCACGTCCTCTTCCTGCACCACGTACTTGCTGGCCTCGGCCTTCAGCTTGTCCATCTCAGGCTCCAGGGTGTCGGCGAAGCGGCAGGTGATGGGCTGCTCGTCGCCCAGGATCTGCTTGGTGAACTCGGGGCTGATGGGAGCCGGAGTCTTGCCGTAGTCGCCGTGGACCAGGCCCTTGAACTCCTTGGTGACCATCTTGTAGCGCTCGCCCAGGATCACGTTGAACACCGCCTGGGTGCCCACGATCTGGCTGGTGGGGGTGACCAGAGGAGGATAGCCGGAATCCTTGCGGACACGGGGGATCTCCTGCAGCACTTCCTCCAGCTTGTCCTCCTTGCCGGCGTCCTTCAGCTGCTTGAGCAGGTTGGACAGCATGCCGCCCGGAACCTGATACAGCAGGGTGTTGGCGTCCACGCCCAGCATCTTGGGGCTGATCTGGCCGTTGGCGATGTATTTCTCACGCAGTTTGGCAAAGTGAGCGCGCACTACGTTCAGTTTCTTCAGGTCCAGACCGGTGTCGTACTCGGTGCCCTGCAGGGCGGCCACCAGGCTCTCGGTGGGCATATGGGAGGTGCCCAGAGCCAGCGGGCTCATCGCGGTGTCGATGATGTCGGCGCCGGCCTCGATGGCCTTCAGGATGCTCATGGAAGCCAGACCGGAGGTGTAGTGGCTGTGCACGTCCACCGGGATCTTGACGGTGGCCTTCAGGGCGCTCACCAGCTCGGAAGCGGCGGTGGGAGTCAGCAGGCCGGCCATGTCCTTGATGCAGATGGAATTGGCGCCCATCTCCTCCAGGGTCTTGGCGTAGTTGGCAAAGTACTCATTGTTGTGCACGGGGCTCAGGGTGTAGCTGATGCAGCCCTGCACATGAGCGCCTTCTTTGCGAGTGGCGCGGATGGCGGTCTCCAGGTTGCGCGGATCGTTCAGCGCGTCGAAGATGCGCAGGATGTCGATGCCATTGGCAACGGACTTCTGCACAAAGTACTCGACGGCGTCGTCGGCGTAGGGGCGGTAGCCCAGCATGTTCTGGCCGCGGAACAGCATCTGCAGCTTGGTCTTGGGCATCTCCTTGCGCAGGATGCGCAGGCGCTCCCACGGATCTTCGTCCAGGAAACGGATGCAGGCGTCAAAGGTGGCGCCGCCCCAGCACTCGACCGAGTAGTAGCCGATCTCGTCCATAGCGGGCAGGATGGGACGCATTTCGTCCATGGTCATGCGGGTGGCCAGCAGAGACTGGTGGGCGTCGCGCAGCACGACCTCTGTAATTTTCACAGGTTTCGCCAATGTCATTCACCTCATTCAATTGTTGGCAGCATCACAAAGGGCGCTGTTTCTCAGTTCATGGTCACCAGGACATCGTCCACGTTGACGGTCTCGCCCTTGGCGCAGTTGATGCCGGCCACGGTGCCGTCCTGCGGAGCAACGATCTCGTTCTCCATCTTCATGGCTTCCAGGATCACCAGGATCTGGCCGGCCTTCACGGCGTCGCCAACCTTCACCTTCACGTCCAGGATGTTGCCGGGCATGGGAGCCTTCACGCTGACAGCGCCGGCGGCAGCGGCAGCCTTGGGAGCAGCGGCGGGGGCGGGAGCAGCCTTGGGAGCGGCGGGAGCAGCAGCCACGGGAGCGGCGCCGGCGGCCAGCTCTTCAACGGTGACATCGTAGGCAGCGCCATTGACGGTGATATTGAAATGTTTCATGATGGGATACCCTCCTAAAAATCATTGTATGGATGCCCTTTTTTGGGGCGTGAGCTTCAATTACAGAGCCATGTTGCCGTGCTTCTTGGGCAGGCGCTGGGTGCGCTTGGTGGACAGCATGTCCAGCGCGGCGGTCAGGGTGGCGTGCAGGGTGGCGGGGTCGGCCACGAAGTCGGCCAGGCCGGCGGCCACAGCGGCCTCGGCGGAGCAGGCAGAAGCGGCATACTCGGCGGCCTTGCGCTCGGTATCCTTCACGATGTTGGTGCCGGCTTCCAGCTCGTCCTTATACAGGACGGTGGCGGCCACCTTGGGCTCCACGGCGCTGATCACGCAGCCGTTCAGGGCGATGGTGAGGTCGGCGTTGCACAGGGCGGTGTAGACAGGGCCCACGGCGGTGCCGGCCACGATGGCCACCTTGGCGGTGGTGGCGTCGGCGTAAGTAGCGGCCAGACGGGCAGCCTCGCGGATGCCGCCGGCCAGGTCCTCGCTGCTGCTCTTGGCAAAGCCCGGGGTGTTGACCAGGGTCACAACGGGGATGCTGAAGGCGTCGCACAGGCGCACGAAACGGGCGATCTTGGAGACGCTCTCGTGGTCCAGCGCACGGTCGGCGGTGGTGACAACGCCCACAGTGCTGCCGTTCACGGTGCCCAGCGCGGTGTAGGCGTTCTTGCCGAAGGCGCCGTAGAACTCGAAGTCGCGGCCGTCGTCGATCAGGGCCGCGCCGGCCTTGATGCGGCAGTATTTTCCCATATCCAGCGCGCTGGCGGGAGGAGCAAAGTCGAACACGGCGGGGCTGGACAGGTTGTTGGAGGGCAGCAGGGCGACCACATCGGCGGCGGCCTTCACAGCCAGCTCCACGTTCTCGTACACAGCGGTGGCAACGCCCGCCTCGGCGGCGAACGCAGCGCTGCCGGCGCCTTCCACCTTGTCGCCGGCGGCGGCGCTGGTGAAGGGGGCGGACAGGAACAGCTCGGCTTCTTTGGCCATCAGGCACACATCGGCGCTGGCGGCCTGCACGGCGGCGGTGCCGGCGCACACGCCGGTGACCACGGCCACCTGGGGCACAACGCCCGAGAGCTTGGCAATGGCGGCGGTGACGCTGGCGCTGCCGGCCAGAGCGCCCAGGCCTTCCTCCAGCTTTGCGCCCACCGAGTTGTAGAAGGTGACGACGGGGTTGCCGGTCTTGGCAGCCATATCCAGCACCTTTACGGTCTTTTCGGCGTCTTTGGCGCACACGGCGCTGCCGTCCTGACAGACAGCATACACCGGCTGGCCGTTTGCGCTGCCGAACGCGGCGGTCACCGCGCTCTCGTGGAACAGCGTGGTGTATGCGCCTTCGTCGTAGAATGTCGCAAGGATCTCAGCCTTGCCAAACTTTGTAGAAGCCATGAACAGCCCTCCTGCATTTTGCAAAATTCAAAGTTAAGAATATTATACTATTTTGACAATTTAATAACAAGTGGGGAGACCACTTTTTTCGCTAAAAATCTTTGCACGAATGGAACAATTTTTTGTTTTCGAGAATATCCGGCCCGTTTTTGAACATCACCTGTTTCCAATAGGCAAGGCGCGGACTGTCCGGATTGATGCAAAACGACACAGCCCCGCGGTTTTCCCCGGCGGCCACCGCCGCGCGCACCGCGCCGTCCACCAGCGACGGGTCGGCCAGCTGTTCGTCCAGCACCCAGGTGACGCCGTTTTCCACCTTGTACAGGAAATTGCCCAGATACTGCGGCCCGTCCATGACCACATATCCTTCCACCGGCCCGGAGAACCGCCCGGCATTGATCTCGTCCAGCACGGCGGGCTGGTCGATGGGGCGCATGGCGATCATCGGCGCGCGCCTCCCTTTTTCTGCTTTGCGCGCACCGGGCGCGGCGCGGCGGCGGCCGCCTGCTGCTGCTGGGTGCGGGCGCGCGCCTTGCCCTTCACGGCGGCGGCGCGCAGGGCGGCCACCTCGCTCCGGGTCAGCTCGCGGTACTGGCCCGGCTGGAGCATGCCCAGCTTCACCGCGCCCATCGCGCTGCGGCGCAGGCGGATCACCTCGAGGCCCACCGCCTCGCACATGCGGCGGATCTGGCGGTTCTTGCCCTCGCGGATGGTCATCTCCAGCACGGTGCGGCCCGGCTCGTCGGCCACCACCTGGATCACCGCCGGCTGGGTGGTGGTGCCGTCGTCCAGCGTGACGCCCTGGGTCAATTGCAGCACCTGCTGCTCGGTGGCGTGGGGGCGCACCGTCACGCGGTACAGCTTGCTGACGCCGTGGGACGGATGGGTGAGCAGGTTGGCAAACTCGCCGTCGTTGGTGAACAGCAGCATGCCCTCGCTGTCCTTGTCCAGCCGCCCGATGGGGAACACCCGCACCGGCACGTCGCTCACCAGGTCCATCACCGTCTTGCGGCCGCGCTCGTCGCTGGTGGTGGTGATATAGCCGCGCGGCTTATACAGCATGATATACATCTTTTCCTGCACGCGGGGGATGTAGACACGCTGGCCGTCCACCGTCAGCAGATCGCGGGCGGTGTCCATCTTGTCGCCCAGCGACACCGGGCGGCCGTTCAGCTTGACACGGCCTTCCCGGATGATCTGCTCGGCGGCGCGGCGGCTGCACACGCCCTGCTCGGACAACACTTTCTGGATTCTTACGTCTCTCATTCTGTCTCTCCTGTGGGGGGTTCGGGCTTATCCTTTTTGATAAGGCCGGTGATCTTGTCGAACATTTCCGGCATCAGGCTGAGGGCCCGGTCGATGTTGTTGGAGGTGTCGGTGAGCTGGATCATGCGCACGTTGGCCCCCGGCTGGATCACCAGGAAGCCCACCGGCGACACCGTCACACCGGCGCTGCTGCCGCCGCCGAACAGGTCCTTCGCGGTCTTGTTGGGCAGGTCGGACCCGCCGGACACAAACCCGAAGGTGATCTTGGACACTGGCAGGATGGTGGTGCCGTCGGGCAGGTTGATGGGGCTGCCCACCACCGTGTTGGAATCCACCATCTGTTTGATTTTTTCCAGGGTGACGTCCATCAGGCCCCGGATGGGATGCTCTGCCATCGCAAACTCCTCCTTACTGTTCCGATAAAAACGATTGATTTTTTGCCAATTTCATATACATTGCGTTGGATAACAAAGGATTTATACAGCCTGTTCACTATTCCGACCGGCTTTGACGGAAAAACGCCACCGCCGCAGCCAGCAGAAAGACCGGACTGGCGGCCACCCGCAGCCGGATATGGCCCTGCTGTTTGCAGGCGCCCAGAAAGTCCGGCGCGAAGTAGAGCCGGCGCAGACGGAACCGGAACAGGTGCGCGGCCAGGGCGCACAAGGTCCCCACCCGGGCGTTCCACTTCCCGGCGGACAGGGCGGTGTCGGCGGCGTCCTGCCCCTCTACCGGCCACTCGACCCACAGCGACACCCAGATCCCCTTGCAGGCCACCCGGGCCGCCGCGCCCGCGGCCGACAGCGTGTGCAGCAGGCGGGAGAGCTTTCCCTCGCCGGGCAGTTGCTGCGAAGGCGGCGATGCGGACGGCGCCGCCGGTGGGGGCGGAGCCGGTTTTGGGGGCGTGCCGGGCAGCGGCGCCGTCCGCATCGCCGCCTTCGCAGCAACTGCCCGGCGAGGGAAAGCT
>NZ_NFJT01000002.1 GCF_002160015.1 Anaerofilum sp. An201
CCTTTTGGTGACAAACTTTTTTACAATTTGTTCCCCAAAATACTGCACAGAACCACTTTTCCACAGAAAACGGGGCTGTTGCTCCACTTTCGTTTTGCAACAGCCCCTTACTTTGCGTGATTCAGTTGTCAAAATGGGTGTTGTCCATGCGACCCTGGACCTTTTCGCGGACCTCCTGATAGGAGAATCCGTCCCGAGGCACACCCAGATATCGGGCGCCAGAAAAGGCCAGAATGCAGATAAACAGCCAGGGCAGTAGAATAAGGCCGACCGCAAAGCCGAGCCCTTTTCCAAATGCTACGGACAGTTTGTAGCTGGTGATGCAGGAGAACACAAGCGACAGCAGGCTGAGGAATCCGCCGAACCAATCCCCGATTGTCAGGGCGCCGAAGAAGCTCAGCAGCAATGGTGCGAGGAAAACCCAACCGTTGCCCCAGGTGATTTTGTGCAACAGATACGAGTTGAAGAACGGAATGATTGCTCCCCAAGCAGGCTCCCCAGCTTTTGAAAACACTCGCCAGTGTCCGATGATGGAGAGGATTCCGAACAGCAAGGATGCGATGAGCACCACCATGATAATGCTGATATAAGCACCGAGAATCGTAGAAAGAATTTCAGTAGATGTGTAGTAATTCATGATTTTTCCTCCTCGTTTTTTTGTTAGCTGATGTCGGCTTTCAAAGCGGCCAGTTCATCTTCCACACCAGTATCCGCCGGGGCCATACAGAATTTCTCCTTGTATAAAGTTTTTGATGTTTTCAGTGTATGAACTTTTCGGGTAAAATCAAGAGCGCAAAAAAAGCCCCCATTCCCGAAGGAATGAGGGCAGATTTTTTCGATAGTGTCAATGAGTTCCCGCTATCCAATTTCGACAAACTCGTTGAGCGTGCCGTATTCCTGCTTCCCGCGCAGCTGTCATGCCTCCTCAAAAATGACGGCGTCAGACCCATCCATATAGATGGGGGCAATTTTCCAATCCACATTGCTATTTTCCGGGCCGGCATTATTTGCCCACGCGGACATTTTTCCAAACCCGCACTCACCGGCCGGCTCATTCTCGTTGATGAACGCATACAGCTCTTCGGATGTGCAGTGTACGGCGTCGGCCATTTTGAGCCACATAGCGTGGTTTGCATCCTTCAGAGTATCGTAATACCCCACAACGCTCATCTCACGCTCATGGGCCGAAAGAAGCTGGTATTTGATGATACCGCAGTTCTCGATTTTCCAGCCGTCCTTGCCGCCTTTTTCGTCAGCCATATACCGCTCCAGGCGAACACCCGAATCCTGGCCGTCCATACAGTCTCCAAAAATGGAGTACCCGCTACATGATGGCGAAGCAAACGCCTTATTGTTTGATGTGAACAGATATGTGCGTTCGAGCTGGGTATAGGCTTTTAAGAAGCTGCCCGGGGTGAACGTCACAAACGCATCGACGACTCGCTTTTCTTTTGCTGCTTTGCGCAGAATTTTTTTAAGCTCTTGGTATTTCACAGTTCATCTTCCTCCCCTGCAAGAAGGGCCATAATGGCTCTTCCAGCATAACAGTCTGGAGTTCTTATGATATCGAGTACGACATCGGGCTCTCCCCCGAAATCATATTCAATATACTTTCCTTCATGTTCCCGCAGAATCGCGGCATTTTCTTCGGAGAATTTCTTCAGATTGTCTTCGGGGAGCAAAACAGGCGACTCCCCATCGTCATCGCAAAGATACTTTCTCAGAATCTCCCAATGTTCCTTCGGAACAATCTTCAGTGTAGCCATTCAATTCTCTCCTTTTTGTTATCAGATAGTTTTGATATCCACAATTCTCTTTCCATAAAAATCTGGTCCATCATCCATTGAAACGGCGATAGACGTCCGTGAGACAGCATATATCCCACAGACGACCTGACCTGTCGAAAACTGGACGATGGCAAATGACTCCCGGCGCCCAGGAGAAGGATAAGTGTACCCCTTCCCAACAACGACGCCAACAGCATGTCCAATCGGGTATTTCTCGACCGATTCCGGCCGATTTGCAGTCCGCAGCTTTTTCTGAAACGCATCCATACCGCCGATTTTACTCAAATCGAACCGGACACGGACGGTATCTCCGATATTTACCATATTTCCCTCCTGCTTTGCGGCTTAGAGTTCACTGAGCTTTTCAGCGAGCGCATCCAGCATGGCCTGAATTTCCTTGGCATCGTCCACCAGGGTTACTGCATCGGGAACGCCAGAAACGCGCCCACGGGCTTCCAACCACATGGCAACATGCTCGGAAATATCGAAATCGTTGGCGTATTCCTGCACCTGACGAATCAGGTCGTCAGACGATACGCTGAACGAGAAGTCTTCCCCGGCGGGACTTTCCTGAGAGAAGCGCAGAGAGCCATCGCCTTCGTCTTCGATATTCCAACAGAGCTCTTCGGCAACATTTTCTACACGCTTCCGCAGCAGAGATGAGTCTTCATCAAGGAATTCTTGAATCGCGGACGCAATCCGTTGATTTCCGGCTTCACAGCAGGAATCGTCTACCATACGCCAATCTACACAGTCATGCGCAATGGTTTCCGCTGTCTTTTCGAGGTCAGCATCGCTCAGACAAGAAATCTCATCCTCGAAATCCATGCGCATCCGGTCCAAAACATCTTGTTTGGCATCCCATACCGTCCACGCCTCATAGGAATTCAGGTCCGCCATGCAGGCATCTTCCAAATCCTGGCGTTCCAGGAGCAGCATCTTCAGGTCAATGAGAACTTGGCGTTCCTCGGAAGAAAGTGAGGCGGAATCCAGTTTGGACAAAAGGGACAGTGCATTTTTTCGATTGATATTTTTCATGGTTAATCCTCCATATTCTCTGGTATGTATCGCGGCGGGCCTTGTTTGAGACCCGCCGCAGTTCGTAATTAAGATTCTTCTGTGTCGCGCAGCTTGTTCAGTTCGGTTGCCAGCTCAGCCAGCGCACACTGGACTTTTTGGGCCTGGCGCACCATTTCGACAGGACTCTTTCCAGCATAGGCCGGGCTTTTTGCCGACAGGCGCTTTTCGAGATAGTTCGCGATGTCAAATTCACTTGCCGACTCGTTGATGTTGTCAATGTAGTCGGGGCAGACCAGGTACAGGCCAAACTCGTCGCCATCCAGGTCATTGCGCGAAACAAAAACATCCATATCTTCATCGGGTTCGCATTTCCAGCCGGCAGTCTCGCATACGGAAATCACCCGGTCAAACAGCAACTCGTCACGATGATTGCAGATATATTCGCTAATTTTCTTCAGGATGACATCGTTTCCAGCAATATCACTTTCACGTTTCACATCGAGCCAGGAAACGGTCTTAGTGATTTTCTCCACAATCATATTGAGCTTTTCTTCGGAGAGGCCGGCAATATCATGCGAGTTGGTGTTCCGGAGCAATTCCAGGACATCTTGTTTCCCCTTCCATACCGAACACGCATCAAAGCCGTTCAGGTCGGCCAGACAGGTCTCAATGGGTTCTTTCCGTTCCTGAAAAAGCCGTTCCAGGTCAAGAAGAGCATTTTGCTCATTCTCAGGAAGAACGTCGAAATCCAGTCGGGACAGAAGGGCCAGAGCGTCTTTTCGATTGATACTGTACATATTCTTTTTCTCCCATTTCATTTTAGTGACATCCACCACTTACGTTGTGGCAACCATCCGTATTTCCAATCCATCCGCTGGTGATTTGTGCGTTCGGATATAGAACGCGCGTCATACCAGTGCGTTGAGAAGTATCATTGACGGCTGCCCGAAGCGGGTTTACACGCCCACATGTGAGCTTGAGCCGAATTTTCATCGGACTCGTTATAATAGACGTCAGCACCACAGAAGAGCCTCTGGCAAAATCCTTCAAATCGACTTCACAGCCGTTTGTGTATGGGTCTGCCGGCAGACCTTCAAAGATGGTGTAGGCATCCACAAACTCATCCGGGCTGTTCTGCAATTCTGCAAAACGCAGTTCGTCGGCATGAAGAAACTTGATTTCTCATAAATATTTTCCTTCCTTATGTAACTTTTTACTGGCGAACCCACTCAGCCAGCGGCAGCGCCTCTTCACTAAAGTCGATTCCCTTTTTACACTTCAATGTTTCAACAAGAAATTTTTGCCCCTCAAGGTCCGACATCAGTTCTTTTGCACAATCGTGCATATTTTCTTCGTACCAACCTTCCGGCGCTTTTATTCCAGCTTCACGATACACTAATATGCAGTTTGGGTCACGAGGAGATAGCTGAATTAAACCAGCCTGCACACACTTGTGCAGTAGCCGAAAGCAGTTATAAAAATTCAACCCATCAGGGGATTTATTTGTTTGGGACATAAAGCCCTCCTTAAAAACTGTGGAAGACTCTTGTGAGAGTCTTCCACAGTTTTCGAAATCTTTATTGATGATTTTGACCACATCTCAAACTTTGTCGATATAGGTCGCCATCTCGTCGGCCGCATGGAGCATCCAAGCGAGCGGATAGGTTTCATATGCCTTGGAGACAGACGACATATCCTTCTGGTCGGCGAAACCCATGTGGCAGTTGATGGCCACAGCCTCCTCATCGGTCAGCTTCAGGAATTTCTGAACCAGGTATACGCTTTTAGAGCCATGCCCGCCAAAGGGGAATGCTTCCTCGACCGTGAAGGTCGGTACGCGCTCCCAGCGGCCGGTAGCATCATCCTTGACATTACGATAGCCCGGCTTGTAAAACTGACATTTGCACAGGTCATGGCACAGGGCCACAATAGCCAGGGTCTCATCGGAATACCCAGGGATTTCCGTCGCCAAGGCGTTCGCCATCAGCTTCAGACGGTGAAACACACGGACGCTGTGCTCACACAGGCCGCCGGCATAGGAGCCGTGAAAGCGGGTAGAGGCCGGAGCAGCAAAGAAGTCCGTATCCTCAATCCACCACAGCAGCTCATCGGAGCCAGCGCGGGTGATGTTTTCACGGAAGATTTTCAGAAATTCGTCTTTGAAATTGGAAACCATTTTTATCTCTCCTTTTTTATAAACTGGATATATACTCGGTATTTCATCATAGGGGCGCTCCTCAGATGAAGGGCAGCGGATGCTTGTCGGCAATCGCTGCGATTTCCTTTGCCAGTTGTACAGCAGCTTCGTTGCGGGCGTCCGGAGTGACTTCCGCCATCTCGCGGGCCATAGCCACGAACAGGCGCATCACCGACTGCTGCAGGGTCTTGTGCCCACGGCAGATGGTTACAGCAAATGTTTTTTCGTCCACGCCGAATGCGTTTACAAATTCGAGCAAGCTCTCAGCCTGCTCTTTTGCGAGATTTTTCCGAGAATTCTCCATCACGAATAGCCTCCTTATTTTTTGGTAATGAAATGTCAGAACTTGATGGTCAGCTGATGGCTGTGCGGCAAGTCTTCCGGGGTTACGGAAAGAATGCGAAATGGTCGCCTTCAGCTTCTCAGCGTTTTTTCGACCAGATTGGCGTATTCCATCATCGGGCAGAACTGATTCCAGCCGCCGGTGAAGTCTCTCGGTCCAGCAGCAGTGCGGACAAGAACATTGCCCATAAAACCGCCTTCACAGAGGTCCATCGGGCGCTCGCCGCGAGGAACCGAAAAGCTGAAATACGCATATTTTCCACCTTTTTCGATGAATCCGGACACATCATAGTGACCAGCCGAAAAGGAAACGAGTTCGGCGCCCAACTCTTTGGCAACCGTTTTGGCGGTGGAGCGGAAATCGCGAGCAAACATTCTGAACTGCTGGCTTACAACGCCGCCGTCGTCCTGAACACTCTGCCCGTTCCATTTTTTGACAAAAGATTTGATAGTCATGTCTTTTCTCCTTTTTTCAAAATTTCCAGATGATATGTACACAAAGAAAAACGCAGATACTGCATCACTTCCGTGACACAGTATCTGCGTTCTATTCTTTGATGGAAATATTATATGCTACTTTTCGGGGCAAGCGTTAGCGGACAGAAAACGAGAGCCCATTCTCCCCTATTACCTACACAATTGGATGAGCCCATCATGCCTCGCTTTCCAGAAGCCAATCCACCAAGTTTTTCACTCGGATTCCGTTGTAGTTCCCCAAAACGAGAACATCGGTGGTAAGCACCATCTTTTCGTAATTGTCCCGAATGCTTTCAAGCGGCCGCATTTCCCGCTCAAAAGTCTCCTTCGCAGACATATCGGCTGTTACTTGAAAATACTTGTACTCGCCGTTTTTTTCGGCCACGAAATCGACCTCAGCATTTCCTTGCCTGCCAATGTTGACCTTGTATCCGCGACGAACAAGCTCAAAAAAGACGATGTTTTCCAGAGAGAATCCGAAATCATAGGCTTTACGGGGAAGTATGTGATTCCGAAGCCCAAGGTCTACGATATACAGTTTGCGGCTGGCCTTCAGAAGTTGCTTACCCGCAACGTCGATTCTCTCGGCTGGATAAAAAACGTAGGATTCTGTGAGGGCTTCCACATAATTGCTCACAGTATTGGGCGAGACCTTTCTGCCAGCCGATGTGAGATAGCTCGCCACATTTCGAATGGATACCGGACTTCCAACAACACTGGAAAGGTATCTGGCGATGGTTTTTAGGAGCGCAATATCGGTAATTCTTCTTTTATCCGGGCTGCTTTCCTTCCGGGCTTGTCGGTCCTCGATGTCCTTCACAATGACCGTGTTGTAGATGCCTTCCAGATATGTTTCCACCTTCTCAGCCGTCCGGCTCATCGCCGCAACATATGGCATTCCGCCGTATCGCAGGTATTCAGCAAAGCCCTGCATTTTTTCCTGCCCGGTGATTTCGAGAAACTCTCGAAAAGATAACGGCAGCATTTTGATTTCAACGTACCGCCCAGTGAGCAAGGTCGCTAAGTCACCGGATAGCATATAGGCGTTGGAGCCTGTGATGTACAAATCCACCCCAGGCTTCACATACAGACTATCGACAGCTTTTTCGAAATCTGGAACTTTCTGGATTTCGTCAAGAAAAATGTATGTGGTCTTTCCGGGAACGAGCCGCTCCTTCAAATGGGCATAGAGTTTTTTGTAGTCCAACAGCGCTTCGTATTCCAGCTCTTCGAAATTGATAGACACAATCTGCTCCTCGGCGACCCCATTCTTGGAAAGCCATGTGCGATATTGGGATAGCAGGGTCGATTTTCCGCATCGCCGGATTCCTGTTACGACTTTGATGACCTGCTCGTCTTTCCAGCGAATCAGCGATTTCAGATATTCTTTCCGTTCGACCACGATAATCGCCTCCTTTTCGTTCTTATTATAGCATACAGAAGAGAAAATTTCAATTCGTGCTCAATTTTCGGAACAGTATTTACCGACAACAAACAAAAAAGCGGTCTCCCAAAAAGGAGACCGCAGATTATAGCCCATATGGTGGGCTGTACTCCGGCAGGATTGTTGAAGATTGGTTACAGAATATCAGAACCAGTTGCTCAACGGATACCATGTGAATGGGTTTGCCTTCAAACAATCCGTTCGTTCTGAACCCACGAAGTCGCTCGTTTTCCCAACGAGCCACTGCTCTTTCCTCTCATCGAACAAATAAACATATTCGGCATTGGAGATATCGGCCAGATGTTGGATAAATTTTTTGTCTCCCGAAATGGAGAGGTCGGACAGCTCGTTAATTTCCAAGGGTTCGTTTCGGTCTCGATGATATGCGACCGTTACGAGCTCGTTCGGCATATCGAAGCTATGGGACATCCCCGGGTTAGGAGCGACAAGTTCCTTGAGGACGGATAGACCGCCCAGTTGGATAAGCTGTCTGGCTTTTTCTTTTGTGTCATAGTAGTCGTGCAGAATGGCACCAGCACTGGACAGATATCCGTCCCAGTGCAAGTATATCGCACGGCATTTTGTGCCATCAGTGACAGCGATTGTTGCATGTGTACTCATAGGGTTTTACTCTTTTTATATGTTCATTCTTTCAATTTTTTTCGGCCATGATATTATTTACCGCGTTGTTGATAACATCGCTGCCGGCCTTCCATGCGGCATTTTCGACTTCATCCCAGTCGATTGCCTCGAATGCCTGGTCTACGACCTGTTCTGCTTCATTCGGGGCCAACGTCTGAAAATCCGTCTGGTACATACCGCTCATCGCGCTAATCCAGACATCCGAGATGCCCCACATATTTACAGCCTCGTAGGCAGCACAATCGACCAACCGCATTTCATCAGCCCCTTCAGCGCAAAGACGCTCCAGCTCTTTAAGAGCCTTTTTATCATCTTCGTTCAAAGGCTTCGCACTGTTCTGCGCGGCCGCGAGAATATTGAGTAACGAATTTTTCTGAATGCTGTTCATTTGCCTTGCCTCCTGTTTCTTTTTGACATCAGTCCACGGCAATTTTTTCGGCAAACCGCAAATAGTGCAGCAGCCGTTCCTTGCCGCTAAACCCGGATTCGCCCTTTTCTGCTCTCAGGGCTTCCCCGCTGCCGTCGCATTCGAACGGATACAGGAATTCGACCGGCGTGTTGTTGCCCATGTAGGCTTTCACGGACAATTTTGCGACCGGGAACGACTTGTCCCCGCTCGTGTGAATACGCCCTTCAGCCCACACGTCGATTTGCCATACAGCGCCTTTCCCGTCTCGGCTCAGTTCAGCAGGTACATAAGCCTCAAAATTGGCAAGCAGGAACGGCCGGTCCGGTCGATTTCGGTACTCGTCCAACACACGGTTTTCCGACAGGATGAATCCGCTCTGCCAACCGATGTTTTTCCCGTCCTCCAGAAGCAACTGCTCACCGATTTTTCGCATCAGACCGGTCAGGGCAGTGTATTCCTTATTTTCTCGGCCAAACGGCTCAGAGGCGATAGCGTAGGTCGTTACCGGACGGAAAATGTGGTTATCCAGGGACTGCCGCATGCGGGTCGCTTCTTTCCGGCTGAAATGAATAGACATGGTTTCCCAGCTTCCATCCAGACGTCGGAAAGTGATGTCGTCCGGGTCGATACCGTATTTCTCGACATAGTCGAGAGCATCATACACAGGCTGCCCGTTCAGCCCCTTGCTTTCCATCGCATCTTTCAGCGGAACGAATTCCGCTTCCCTCTTTTCGAGTTCCAGATGATGCTTTACCAATTCATCCAGGGACTCAAAGGTAAGGTAGTTACCGCAGAGGTCTCCATATTCGAACTGGTCGCCCTCTTCAGGAGGATATGCCTCTTCGAGGGATTCGGTCGAATAGGCCTCCCGCATTTGTTGCAGGAGAAAAACAGGATTGCGCGTTCCGGAATTTTCCCGGCTGCCCGGGAAATGGAGCGCAGCGAGCTGGCGCGCATAGAATTCTTCTTCACATGACAGGTCTCTAAACAGTTTCATAATTTTTTGCACCCTCTTCAATCAGTTCAGTAATAGACTTGATAGTTGTCTTTGAGCTTGTTTTGAACTTTACTTCAAATAGCTTTTCGTCCTGAAATTTCTTTCGGATTCCCAGCGTGCATTCATTTCCATCAAAGGAAATTATTCGCCTGCAACGGGGCGCGACTTAACGCGCACAGGGTAGTCAACTCACCCTTGCGGGTCCACACAGAAAGAGACGACTTGCCTTTTACGGCAAGCCTCCTCCTTTAGGTGGGGGTAATTGACCTACATTCTCCTCAATCTCTTACTCTTCCAAGATATGATGATGACCGCGCTTCAGCTCCGTGGCGAGCAGGTCGCTCTCAGAAGCCTTGATGATGACGATACAGAAGTCTTTGCTTTCGGGAACGAGTACAACATACTCATCTCCCAGCTGCTCCTGAAGGTCTTTGCAAATCTGTACCAGCTTTGTTTCCGGAAACTCCCAAGAAACGCACTGATAATCTTTGAGTTCATCAGTCTTTTTAACCCAGCCGGAGCCATTGTCTGCATTTTTAAAAAGCAGGTACTGAACGTTATCCATGCTGGCCGGTTTAATGCCCTTGTGCCAATATCGTGCCGGAAGTTCCAACGGCGAAAAGCAGCAGGAGCACATTCCTCTCAGATAGGTGAAGTGGGCGAAATCCAGCCCATTGTCTTCTCGGATTTTTCGCAGATTCAGGTCCTGATATTTCACTTTTAATCCTCCAATCTCTTTTGCAGTTCCACCCAGGCTTCGCCCGTGAGGGGCCGACCACATTCAGGGCAAAATTTTGCGTCACGCAGCCTCTCCTGAACCTTCCGCCATTCCAAGAATTTGTCACAGGAATAGCCGCACTGAGGAGCGTGTTTCTTAAAGCATCCGTTTTGATAACATGGGTCTACTTCTTCCCGTCGCCCACACAGTTTGCACGCTTCCCACTCCTCCTGGCTGATGCACGGGGGTTGGTGGGCATAAAATCTTCTCGATGCGGCTTTTTCAAGCGGCAAATAGTAGCCCGCAGCATTGATTACACAATCTCCAAAATCCGGATGAGCGAGCTGCACAATAAACCATTGCTTTGCTGTTCCCCAGTATACTGGCTGCCCATTCTTCTCCCTCAGTTGTTCAAGAGTCAAGGCTACATCACTCATGTTTTTGTTTTTCACTTTCAGACCTCCGACAGATGTTCGTTTTCTTTGGACCAGAGCTCGCAGGGCGTTGCCCCATAGGCCGCTTTGCAGATTTCAGGGAGAACTGCTTTCAGCTCGGCGATTTGCTCATCGTCCATTTTCACACTGTATGCTTCATCAGCATCGGGAGCCATATAGCATACCACCAGCTCCACCCTGTCGGCATACGGATACCAGTTCAGGTACACATTGATGTAATCATCGTTTTCGTCTGTGTTGACATGCAGGCCGAAGGCTTTGTCTACATCGAATACGGTCGGAATATAGAAGTTCAGATAAGTCCCTTCTCCGTCACCTTCGATGCCCCATTCCTCCTGTTGCCACATCTCAAACTGCTTAATGCAGCCAGAATCTTTCATAATGATTTTTTCCGGTAAAACCGTTCTTTGTTTATTCACTTTTTTCGCCTCCTCATTTTTCGACCTTCAGAGATTCTTCGGTGGATTTCCGTCGTCCCAAAGCGTGTTCGAGACCACACCGGTTTGCACATTTCGAACAATGTCTGAATTCCAGACAACTCCCAGGCCTGAGCCGTTTTCCCAGTGGACGAAAATCGTTCCGATAGCATCCACTCGAACCACTTTTCCTCGTGTCCCCCTGGGGATTTTGTGATAGACGTCATCCATCCAGATGAGTTCGACTTCGGAGCCTTCCGGAAACGCCTCGCAGATTCGCTGTACGCAATCGCGTGTGGGAATTAAACCCAAGTTTGCCATAATTCACTTCTCCTTTTTTCAAAAATTACCGATTTTATGTACACAAAGAAAAACGCGGATACCGCACCACTTTCGTAGTACGATATCCGCGTATGATTCTTTGATGATTTTATTTTACGGGTTTTTCGGGGAAAAACAAGAGCGGCCCCCGTGAGGAAGCCGCTCTGTGAAAACTGGCGTTACCACCAGTTTTCGTTGTCATCCCAGCTGACCGCTCCAGGCAACACCCAATGTGTTGACCCGGAAGCGGTTTTCAGCAGGATGCCGAGGCGGTCGTCATCAGGCCCGACGTGCCCAAAGCACGCCCGAGCCCGGACAACCGGCGTGGACTGGTAGAACCAGCTCACGCCTTCGTCACCGGGGATAACACGAAACACCCAAAGGCGTTTCGCGTCATCGACCCCGATAACGACATTCTCCGCACCGCCATGAGCTTTGGTGACGCGCCCTGCGTCATCATGCTCTGCGACATGCGTGAGAATGGCCGCAGCTTGGCACCGAAAGCCTGCTCGCAGAAAATTTTCAGGAACAGCCCCAGACGGAGCGGTTTCCCAAAAACTTCTGGAGTAGCTTCCAGCGCCGCCAATGCGGATGGAGGAATTGCGGTTGTTGATAGAGTTAGACATATGTCATACCCTTTCTACCGTCGCCTTTTACAGCGATAATGCGGCATCCAGCCCCTTTGGGGATGGAGTCCAGCGGCCAACAAAACCACTGGATTTTCAATGCATCTGTACGCTGTCGAAATATTCGCAGCGTATTCGTAATGGGGGATTCGCGACTGTCCTCTTTCCAGAGAACAACAAAACACGGATGCCGTGTTGTTTTCGTAGCACAGCATCCGCGTTTGATTTCTTTGATACTCTAAGTGTATCTACTTTTCGGGGAAATGCAAGCATTTGTTCCGGCACTTAGTTTTTCCGCCGGAACCATACCCAATCATGTCGGCCGTGGAAGACCCAAACAGAGGAAGAGGGACGCCCTTCCTCTTGCAGAGGCGTCCAGCTGAGGCCGTTGTTCGTGCTGAACAGAAAATCCTTTGGAGCTTTTTTTACATCCTCGTTCACGCCAACGATGATGCCCTCGGGGATTCGCCGGAACATAGCGTTCTCGTAGGCGATTTTCCCGATATCCATAGGTGCCGTTCTCCAGCGCAAACCGTCATAGGAGTACATCCAGCCAGCCGGATTAGCATAAACCTTTCGCCGTGCATCCGATTGGCCTTCCCCCGATTCATCCGGGAAAATGATTTCGCCAAAGACTTTTTGATATTTCTGAAGGAGTCTCTGGCAGGCATTTGCGTTTCGGAGCTTTTCCTGCTCGCGCACCTTCAGGAACTGACCGATAACCAGCCGGATATGGTCTGTATCAGCAGATGCCTCAACATATTGGAGCTGGCGGAAAGGAATCCGCTCGCCATCGACCTCGAAGATGAAAAGTCGCTGTTCCCAGTTGACCGCAAGGCAGCGGACTCCCCGGTATTCGAGGTCATACGAATCGAACTTTCCCTGGTCTGGATTTTGCTGCATGGCGCATTCCCCACCAGCACAATCCTTGGAGTCTCGCGTGCAGAACGGGCATTTGCCAGCTGCTTTTGCATGACATTCGTTGGCATTGACGCACGGAACCTCATCGTCAGCAAAGAATGGGAAGCAAGTTTGGATGCCGGCGTCATTGAGGATTTTCTCAGCCGTTTCCGTGATGTCGCCTATAATGGACATATCCCATTCAAGGGGCTTGCCGGAAAGAACCTTATGTTCTTTTAGGACATCCTCTGCCAGACGGATTGCCTCTTTCGCCAGGACGTTGTCGATGGGGAATCCTTCCTCGCTGGCTTTCAGATTTTTGAGGGCCTCTTTCGCGGCACAAATACGCTTTTCCTGGTCGTCTTCGGTGTTGACCGTTTTGAGCAGCCTGAAGAAGAGGTCGTCGATAGCGTCGTTGCGTTCTGTAAGGAAATCTTCAAAGCTCAACATGATTTACCCCTCCTCTACCTGTACCACAGCGTATACATTGTGGTAGCATTCGAAATTCCCCGGCTCGCGTTCACCGACCGAATAGGGAATTTCCATCTGCACGCAGAACGGGCAATCGGCAGCGGTAGCGGCAACACAGCCCTCCTGGCCGTAAGCATCCTTGTCGGACAGGAACAGTTTGTCGGCAAAAGCAATCGCGTCGGAAAGTAACGCGAAAGCCTTTTCCTGTACGGTGATAATGCCGAACTCGTTGGTGTTTTCATTGGAATAATGGTTCAGAATGATATACATATCGCATCTCTCCTTTTAATTGCTTTTGCCGGCGACCTTCTTAACATGGAATTCAATCTCATCATAGTTCAGTCGGCCGCTGTGGAGGTAAATGTTTTTACCTTCAGCTGATGCCGGCCGCCCAGAGAGTTCCTCACCCCAACCTTCAAGCAGCCATTTCTGAAGTGCATCAAGCAAACGATTCCATTGCCGTTCCTCAATGTCTGCGCCCACCAGCAGCACATACACAGCCATCTCCGGCCGGCCAGATGCGTAGGTTTCGATGCAAGGCCAAATGAAACGGACCTTCTCCTTGATGTCAGCAAGATGCTCTTCGTTCAGAAATGCGGAAAAATCCGAATTCTCCGTGTACGTCCGGAGGACCTTCTGAATCTCCTCGGTGTACTGCTTGAGTTTGTAGTCTGGCACATCAGTGATGCCCTCGTCATCTTCGATTTCGCCCCAAACCGGTGCCGCTATGCGGTAAAGCGCTCCGTTAGTCAAGGCCGTTACAACCGCATCTCGTTCAGCCCTGTTGTGGCAGAAAACGAATTGGTCACTGGGAAACTCATGGAAATTCTCGTAATACCATTGTTTGAATTCAGCGATATGGTCAGGACCGCTTATCTGCGTTGAAATGATATGTCTCAGCGGAACAGAAAACCCATTGAAGACGACCACGATACGCTCATTGTTTTTCATTTTTTGTTCACCTCTTCGTTTTTATGTACACAAAGAAAAACACGGATACCGCGCCACTTCCGTGACTCGATATCCGTGTTTGATACTTTGATAGGATTATTTTAATCGTTTTTCGGGGAAGAGACAAGCCTGCTGACGCCGGCTGGAACGCTTTTGGCTCTCAGCAATGTTGGGATATCCCTTAGAGGAAACCAGTTCTGAGCGGCCCCAGATTAGCGCTCAGGGCCATGTACCTTTCGGATGGTCGGCAACTCGGTCTCCCCGTTTCTGCCAGGAAGAACCAAAGTAGGCTCAATCCAACGGACTTCGAGGGTGGTTCTGCCAGCCCCCGTCCAGTAGTGATGCCAATGGGCACGCCGGACATGAGGCCGGACAGTATGCCCGCCGGTTGGGCCGGTCGTTTGGCAGGATGCAGAGGACTGTTCCTTCAGCTGCTGCTCGAAACTTTTGCCTAGAGCGTATCCCACCCGATAGGCTTTCACCGCCACTCGTTTTGGTTTTCCGCCATGCGAAGAAGGAATAAGCGGCCGTTCGGATTTGGGAATACGGACTTCCCGGATTTCGGCGTTTCTCGAAGCCAGGTAATAACAGGCAGATACAGCGATGCGCAGACAGCGGGCCATTTGCTGGCGGTCTGCCTGTGCAGTTTCGTCGTTCAGATTCCCATGCCGACCAGGGGTCGTTGTGACCGTGATATCCCCTGCTTTTCCCTCTCCGGTTATATCTGCCTCAGCCAATGCGGTCCGGGCGTCACGGAACGATTTCAGAAACATTTTCCCATTGAGGCACCATTGCATCTCGATTTTCAGAAGGATATCTTCTGCTCGTCCGGCAGATTTGAAGGGACACAGGAGAAACAGAGTGTCCGTATCATTTTCCCCATAGCTCTCATCGAACTCGACGTGGACGAACATTCCGTCGTAGCCAAGGCCGGCTGGAAGAGCCATCACGAAGTCCCGGTATGGCAGGCGTTTCAGGACGTCCGCATATACTGGAGCATCTTCTGTCTGTTCCAGCACGGAGAGAAATCTGGGGGAAAAATCGTAAATCGTTTTTGCGAATCGCCAAAAATGGCCGATGTAAAAGCGAACAAAGTGCATCGCCGCATTCTCATTTGGCATTCCGCTGGTTGTCGATACTTTTTCGACATCGGAAGCGAGCGTGAGGAGGTAGCGGCTCATTCCGAGGTCGATGTTCTTCGGAGCTTCTGTTTCATCTCGGATGAACGGGTCAGGCTCGGCCAGTACCAAAGCGCTCTGAATGATTTTCTTGTCCATAAAAAAACTCCTTCTCAAAAAGAATAGCGCCCAGGAGAAATCCCGGGCGCCGATTCGTGTATTATTCTTCAGGCAATTTGATGACCACAGCGTTGGGCAGGTATTGCTCAATGAGAGCGCTGACCACAGCCCAGTCGCCTCCGGCCAATCCACAGCCGATTCCGTATGGTAAGTATACCGGTAAATGATGAACATAGGAAAAGTGAGCCACTGTGCGGAAACCATTCGCCAGGGCATCATAGTCCGTCTGGGTTTCTCCTCGGCCGACCCGTTCTTGGCCGTAAATGCCGGCGATGTAGAAATCCTCAGCCATCTGGGTAAAGAAAGCCTCTCCCAACTGTGGCTGACGGCCCATGTAATCCAGGTAGTGCCGATAGTATTTGCGGCGGATTTTCAGCGCCAGGCCGGCGCCCATGACTCGCTGGCAGTTGACCTGGTGAACGATGATGCCCCGATGGACACTCAGGATGTCGCCGATTGTAATTCTCATGTGTGGGCCTCCGTGCCGTCCTTTTCGACGATTCGATTATCGACTTTCACCAGCCGGATACTCACAATGGTACGCAGCAGTTCATGCAGGCTCTCGAACTCCAGTTCGGTGCCTCGCCCCAGCTTGTCGAAGAATGCCGCGTTCCAGGCCGGGTAGTCGTTCTCCCGACTGTACGAAAAACCATTAACACCGTTTTTCACCATGTCTCTGATATCGTCTTCCAGGTCTCCCAGAACATCCATGAAAGACACGCTGGGCCAGGAGGTTTTGACCGGGATATGCAGGTATCTCTCGAGGTCCCCGCCATCGGCAACCATACGGATTTCGATGAGGGCATCCGTTTTGACATTGACCGCACAATCAATGTATTCGTTCACAGTCGGAAGCTGGTAAGTGGCATCCTCGGAGATGAACGGCAGATAATACTCCGTGAGTCGCAGTTCTTCGTACCCGCCGTCCGAAACTTCACGCAGGATATTGCGCTTGTTTTCGAACAAGAGGTCGTCCTCCAACATCTGCTCCAGAATCGTTTTGCCGGTTTTGTCTTTGTCCGCAATCAGATAAGATGCGAGGCCGTGTTTGTCGGTTTTTTCTCCGACAACAAGACCCCAGCGGTGCGGGAATGCGACTCCATCGCGTGCAGCTTCCAGAGTCCGCTCGGTTTTGATGGGACAGTATGCAGGAAGAGGTTTGCCGACATATTTGTAGTTCTTGGTCTCCATGATATTTTTCCTTTCAAAATCAGATTTTGGCAAAATGCCCCACAGAGAGAAATCCCTGTGGGGCTTGTTTTCGGGATGAAATTGGTCAGTTTTCGGGATTCACAGGGCTTGTCCAGCGGCCCGGGTTCAGTTGCATTTGATTTTTGGCGAAAAAGCGGACGGCATCAGCGAGGACGCCTCCAATTCTTTTACCCCGGCTTTCTTCAGACCGATTAAAGATGTAAACCTCATCTTCATCCGTATGATACTCGAAGAAGTGGTGTTCTGCATCCTCAACAGTAAGGGTAACGCTATCGCAGTATTGGTCGCAGAGATGAAGCGGGTATGCGGCAAGGTGGGCCTTGACCAATTCCTCGTAGAAATTGAGGCCGGACCAGGAATACCAAAACTCCAAGTTTCCCTTCATGCGCAGAAGCTCATTGTATACCTCTTTCGCGCCCTCTATTCCTACTATATCATCGAGATTTCGCGCCGGATTTTCTTCGCCGTGTATAGTCACAGTCTCGTAAAGCAGAGAACCGTCCTCGCAAGAATCGCTGGAAGGCTCGATTTCGACTATCCGTCGGCTCTGGATGTCCACCTTACAACCTGTGACAATCACGGAGCCATCGTCCCAACGGGATGTAAACAGTCCATGGACGATTTCAGTGTCTGAATCGTCTTCGGAATCTGCCTCAGCGGCGTTTTTCGTTTTGGCGATTTCCCCCTCCAGACTCCGGCCATTAAGAGAGTACCAAAATTGGGGAGAGGGGTTTTCTTTGATACGAACCAGACTTTCGTAGGCCTCTGCTGGCTCAAGACCGACCACAAGGTCGTCGATGTTTTGGACGGGATACTCCTGTCCGTTGACTGTTACGGTTTCGCGAATGAACTGGTCACTTTCATCTTCAGCAGGCCCAAACCATGCACAAATGTTGTTGATTTCACGGCTCTTCAGGTTTACGTCACAGGGGGCTACAACTTGAGTTCCAGAGTTCCAGTGGCTGACGAATAGGCCAGTGACGATATCACCGGAATCTCTGGGCAGAATGGGGCGATTGTTTTCTCCTGCATCCTTCAGAACAATTTCGGGAATCGGCTGGGCAACTTCGTCAATGTCGAAGGAATCCTCGACATATTGAGCATTTTGGGGCAAATCAAATTCGTCCACATGCTCCTGAGCAGTACGGACAGCTTCTTTGGCGCTCTCAGCCTGTACCTGGACATATCCAGACATTGACCATGTGGCAGGAATATACCATGTGGTCGTCCCGGCGGGAGCTTCATCCGACTCCTCGCTTTCAGGCACAATTTGCATAGCCTCATGGGCCTTAATGAGCTCTTCGTAGAAGTCGAGGCCGGATGCGGAATACCAATACGCCTTGGCTTTCTCCATCGCCAGGAGTTCCCGGTATACATCGGCAGGGGCGTTCTGGCTGGTAATGATGTCGATATTCTGGACGGCATGCTGCTCGCCGTTTGCCTCTACCGTCTCATAGTCTGCGGTCCACCACAGGCCGCGCAGGTCCTTTTCACAGGAACTGTCGAAGGGCACGATGGCAATGACCTGTCGGGTCCGAACATCCACTCGGCAAGGAGATGTCGTAGTGAAGCCGGATTTCCAATGGGAGGAAAACCAGCCATCTTTCTGGTCTATTGCGCGACTCTTGCCGACACGGGCCCATTCTTTCGGGTCCTCCGCAGCACGTTCTTGAGCTCTTATCGTAGCCATTATGTAGGCGGAATTGAGGAAATCGCTGAATTCGAGGCCGGTGAACGCCCGAAACAGGTTCATGTACATCTCCATGCCTTTCAGGTCAGCCTGCTTCCACGCCTTTTCAAAAATCTTGAGGACGGCATCGGCAAACCCGCTCTGGCAATCGCAGGAATCTACGAGGCCTGCCAGGAAGGTGTCCACATTGCTCGGCTGTTTGCCGAAGTCGTTTGCCAGTTTCCGCAATTCAACGACCTTTTTGCCGGGAGTCAGGGATTTGTAAGGTTCAAAATTCTGATTCATAGTAAAAATCATCTCCTCTGTTATGTACTTAGGATGCCAGGTGGTGAGCGTCGTTCAGCATAGCACAGAAACGCTCGGCCATGTCCACATATTCCTTGGTCAGGGGCGAAGTGCAGTCCTTAGCGTACCGCAGGGCCAGATTCACTTCCTTTTCCGACAGGAGGAACTTGGGGATAAGCCAGGCTTTTATGGCGCGGTCCAGGTTTTCCTTGAGCGCACGGATTTTCTCATGCATCCCGGCGATTCGGTGTGCATTGAGCTCGTTGCGCAAACGGGCCTCTTCCCGGTTCCATTTGACACTCATGTTCTCATCGAATATGGTGTTTTCGCTGACGGGAGGATGCTGCTTCAGAGAAGCGCTTACTTCCTTTTCTAGCCCGATGGCAGTCTGTTCCGACCGGAGGGCGATTGCATAGATGTCTGTTTTTTCCATAGTGAAAAATCTCCTTTGTATGTAATTACAAAGAAAAAACGCGAGCCCCGCGCTATTTTCGTAGCTCAGGATTCGCGTTCTATTCTTTGATGGGAACATTATATGTTACTTTTCGGGGTGGGTGTTAGCTGTTTGGATTTCGGAATATTCGTCTTCCGGAGGCTGTTCGTCCGGTTCGATTTCATCCCAAAAACGTCGGCCATGCCATTTTGAGAGGACCTTGTTTGCTTGCTCGGAAAAAGCAATCGTGCCCAAAAGGGCGACTATTTCCAGACCGGCAAAAATGCCTAAGAAAGCCAAGACCAGCGAGAGTGAAATCTCTTTTGCTGCAATCAGCATCAGGAGGAAGACAGCCGGCTGTATGGTTGCTGCGGATTTCGCCGACGTTTTGCACTGGTCGGCAATCGGCGTCAAATCTTCCCGGAGAATTTTCAAGGAAGCGTGAGAAATAAGGAACAAATCTTCCACGGTACTCCAGGTCTCCCCGGTAGCCGGGTCGGCCTTCGGGAACTCGATGTTGTCTCGAATTTCCCGCGCTTGTTCCCATGCGTCCACTTCCCTTTTCCATGCAGAGCAGAAGCGTTTCCTCCGACCAGGAGTCGCCATACCAATCTCATGTAGGATGAGTACATTGGCTGTGTAGCTATCAAGCCCTGTTTGCCAAGGCATCTCGATACCTCTTTGTCCATTCAGGCTATGCCGGCCGTCGGAATAATGGAAGGCAGCGAAGGGGTCATTTGGGGCAAAAATCGGAGCCATACTGGGAAGGTATGGCAATCCCTGAGCTTCAAGCACAGCAACGACTTGAGGCCAAAGGTGGGAGGGGTATGCGTTGTCGTATGGGCTAATTGGGTTAGAGCACATTATCAGGTTGACTCCTTTCTATTCTTTGCATTCTCTCTTTGCCTGGCCGGGTAAATGATAGCTTCTGGATATTGTGCTTGTACTGATTCGCCCGCGTTTTTGTACTGATTTTTTCAGTATTCTTGTACCGAAACATCAGCACAAAGACAGACTGTTAAAATCAAACTTTACGTTTTTAATTAAGTTGTTTCTGGTTTATAGGTAAATTTTCCATAATTAAAATCGGATTTGGTGGTTTTAATCAACTTCGTCTGTGTCGTATAAAGTTTCGTCTAAGCATTCGATGGCTTCGGAGTCGTTTGCGAAGACTTCATCGAATATCCTGTTGATTTCTTCTTGTGGAAGAAAAGGCCCGGGCCCGGGCTCACCTTTTTCGTCCGGGATAGGGATTGTGCTGGCAAAATCCAGGACGTCTGGGTCAATTTCATCCGGCGGTAGAACTTCTTTCCCGCCGGCATAAATCATACTCCCAGATTTCCTCAGCGTTCCGCGTCGGTGGTCACGAAGTAGAGATAGTGTCTTTTTTCCCTTTGGCGTGCGCCTTAGCGTGCTGAACGCCGTGTCGATGTCTGCTTGGCGCCTTTTCGTCCATGTCGAAGCTCTGGAATTTGTACTGGTACAGGATGGACTTTTTGGCTTTTTCGGGCCGCGTTTGGTTTCTGGCGATGCACTGGTCTGGCTTTCCGAGGTCAAGTCTCTCCCCTCAGACGGAGTACCGATAAACTGCATCAGAACATCGTGTGAACCGTTGGAGCTTCTTTGGGCTTTACTGGGCCGATTGGGTTTTCTGGCGCTTTCGCCAACCTTCGCGTGAATAAGCGCATGGACTACACTGTTGTCCACAGAGAGGAAGAAATCAGCCTCTTTATTACGGCCCTCCTTGTGAGCGTCTGCATAGGCGGCAGCATCTGTCTCCATAGAGATGCACGCAGCTCTATCGTCACCCCTGATAGCCGGCTTCGCAGCAGAACGCGCGGCTGCGCTCTCGCGGTGCTTATTTTCGGCAGCCCTTCCGCTCCCCGAGGTCTTCCTTCCGGTCTCCTCATATGTACCGCCAAGACTTTCGAATGCCGCTCGCAGCATCTCCTCTCGTTGGCGGGGTGCCCAGCTATCATCGGAGGTCTTCTCTCTCCGGTCTCCAAGGGTGGTAGGCTCGGTACTGTTTCCTATGCCATCGGGTTCCCTGCTTCGCCCCAAATCAAAATCACTCTCAAAGTCTCTGTATGCGGCAAGCTCACTCTCTACGGTGATTATGCCGGCTGCCAGGTCCCTGCATGTAGGGCACATAAGGGCCTTATCTTGGCCCACCACAGCATCAAATGGCTCACCGCACATTCGACACTTTCTGATTGCAAGCATACACGCTTTCCCCTTTCTCCAACAGGCTAATTCTCGGATTCGCTTTGCGAATTCTGCGATTCAAGTTTCCGTCCCGTCCATTTTTCATAAATTCGCCAGGCCGCTCGGGATACAACAGCTATGGATAGGCCGACTCCTGTTGCTGCAATGGCGAAGGAGCGCCAAGATGCCCGCATCAAGTCCGGTAGAATAGTGGCCGGATGTCCATACGCAAGAAATACCAGATTGAACACAAGGCTGTGAAGCAGAAATGTTACCGCAGCGCCCACAATAAAATTGCGAATGAACGGCAGCACATCTGTGACAAAGCGGATTCTGAGTGGCTCGTAGGTAGAAAGGGCGAATCGCTTCGCTTCATCCCAGGTGTTCCCTGTCCTCGGGTCGCCTTGAGGAAAACCGATGGAATCCCGGATTTTTTCTGCACACTTCCATGCGGCGATTTCCTTGCGCCATACAGAACGCGGGATTTTCTTTTTCTCGGATACAATGTGCCCTATCTCATGGAGCACGGCCACATTGGCCGTAAACTCATCCAGTGGCGTTTCCAGTGGCATCTCGATTCCGCATACGCCATGTTCCAACCGGCTGCTGTCCACATAAGCGAAGGCGGCGTGAGGGTTTTCAGGACAAAACAGGGGTGCCAAGCTCGGATAACACTGAACACTCCGGCGCTTCAATTCGGCGGTTACTTCTGGCCGCAGATATTTGGGGTACTCGCTTTCATCAAACATGGGTAGTTCTCCTTTGCTACAACGATTTCATTTTTGCTTCGATTTTAAAAGTGTTTTGCAAAAAATGGGAAACTTGCAAAAAATGATGTAAATATTGAAAGTGTAGTTTCGATTTTTGATGGAAGATTTTGAAAGTGCAGGAGGTATTTTGAAAATCCCTTTAAGACATCTGGGTGCCCAAAATCTTCCAGAGGAATTCAAGGGCCTGTTTTCTCGGGTTCCCCAAAAAGAACCTTTGGGATTCTCTTGATGCCTCTTGGCCTTCCGCCGGGTGCCCAATTATCCTCAGAAGAAACTCCTGTTGTCTCCGCGAATCCCTGAATTTTCTCCGGTGCCCTTTTGTGATGCGCCAGCTGGGCTTATTCTCCATTAGCCTCCGGCTGCGCTTTTACCGGTGCTCCGTGTTTGTCATAGGGATTGTATTTTAGCTGGTTCCCTTTCAGGCTTTGCGCCGAGAGCAACAGGGGACCCATTACGCGAGAGATTGCTTCCTGGGTGCCCATTGGGATGACAAAATGCATTGGCTCTCCCTGTTTCTTGTAATACTCCAGTTCAATTAGGTCGATGTTGGGCATATACGTTACCCGCTCCCGCTTACTGGTCAATCCCAGATGATAGCCAAACGCTCGCACCCGGGTGACGCTGGGGACTTCACCGTACCACTTATCACAAAGTTCCTCTGAACGTTCTCTTGTCATCATTGCGGCAAGGCGAAAACTCTCGATTCCTCTTTTGTCATTCGAGACATAGTACGCTGCGCTGAACACCTTGGCGAAGTTGTGGGCGTTTGCATGGTTCACCGCAAGAACGGATTTCAGTTTTTCATGCACGTCTTGTTCCTGAGTCCTTCCCCAACGTCTTCCGTACACAAGTTTCGGAATCATCGTCATTCCTTTCCCCACCACGATACATTCCGGCGTATCTTTTTCTTCGATGTTGAGAGAGCCGCGAATGATAGGGGATGCGAACAGGAACCGCTGAATCGCCTTCACCGTTTTCTCTTCGCACGAGGAACGCCACTCGATGAGAACTTCGCCCACGCTGTACACATACTTGAGGCTTCCTCTGAACAGGAGGATGCCAACCAGGCGCGACAGATTCATCACTTCGTTTTTGGCGAAAATCGCGAGGTAGGCTTTTCTGAGTTCAGTAGAAGAATAAAAGATGCCGGTTTCGAGACAGGCATCAAAAAAATCCTTTTGGGCCTCTACTTGTCCCTCTTGAACCTCGGGGTGTCTCTCGTTTGGCCCTCTCAAATTTCCCCGTGTCTCCCCGGCGGCTCTTTGGGGCGGAAACAGTGATTCAAGTCTCGGTTTTTCATCAGGAGAAACGAGGAACCCGTTTGCCGCACACAACCCTGTAACAGGCACAACGAGCTGCTGCCTCCGGGGTCTTGTTTTGGAGTCCTTTTTCTTGTTCAGTGTGTCTCCTACGGAGTCTCTCAAAAACTCTTGTCCTTTTTTTGTGAGGGATACACGGGTGGTCGTTACGCTGTTTAAACTCACTCTTTTTGTTTCAACGTATCCCTTATCAATGAGCCGTCTCAGTGTGCGTGCATAATACTGATATGCGTATTCAGAAAATGGCACATACAGATTCTTTCGCACAACTTCGCCATTCTCGTTCAGATACGAGAGAATGTCGCTCGCCAGTGTTTTTGTTCGAATATTCATGTGGAGCTCTTCCCTTCCCCGGTTGATTCTTTATTTGGACGCGAATTTATGGATTCGGACTAAGGGATGTTATTAGAGAATGCTTCTTTTGGCGCTTTCGCGCTTTTGCGGCAATACATATTGGCCGTTGTACGGAATCAATTTTTCTCTAATAATACCCCTTGGCGGGCTGGTCCGCTCTGCCATAAAACATTGCTTTCGGAAGAAAATCCTGCGTCGTTTTTATGAACGGAGACCGGTCGGAAATTTGTTCTTTCCGAGTGTTATTGGACGTGCCGAGCGGCAAGTTCAAACCCTAATTCGGCAAAGCTGAGCATTTTTGCGCCCGAAAACTCGCATAAAATCTGGGTTTTTCTTTAAAAACAGGTATAATTTTTCCCGTTCTGAAATTTGACGTGAAAAAGTATACCTGTCGTTTATGCTGCGCAGCTATGAATCGAGACCAATTTGCAGGCCGGGCTCGGTCAGATAACCGGCAAAATCCATCAGGTTCGTCTCCCGAATTACGGTCGCCTCAGTGCCTGCAATAGGTCCTTCCACGGTCGTGTAAAAAAAAGAAAAATGGGCTGCGTTATCTGAGTAAAACAGGGTCTCCGTAATCGCATTTGTGACCCGTTTCATCTCCCAGTTGTCGTTATCGCAGACGGCGTTTGAACGGATATTTTTGACAATCCGCTTATAAATAAGGGTAAGTTTTTGTCCGGTCAAATCAGGTACATTCCGAGTTGAAAAATACTCCTCAAGAGCCAGTTTTGTGTTCTGGTAGATATCGTAACTTCCAGCAAATTTGGCAGATGCCAGTGGGGGCAAAGTCAGCCTTAGAATGCAATTTTTCGGCTGAGAAACATGGATATTCAGCCGCTCCACATAGCGTTTTCGCCGTTCTGGTCGCTTGGAATCCAGGGCGCCAAGGATGGCATTTCGGACGGCCATGTCGGCCTGTGTTATCTGCTCAAGCAGGGCATATAATCTCTTGTCCGGAATGTTTTCCAATGGCTGATTCTGCGGTAAATCTTCTGTGAGCTGGACCAGCCTACAAGCTCGTTTTTTCAGAAAATCAGTGCTGTCGAGGTACTGCCATCCGGGCAGGATATGGCTGTTTTTGCGATTTGGGGGCGGCGGTTCGAGGGGAGGGGCTTCCACCCTTGCGGATGAAAGGCCCTCGAAAATCCCCTCATAGTCGCTGTTTTCCCACTCGTTACGCCTTCTCCGGGACATCGTTCCATGCCTCTTCAGGATTGGTTTTTTTGACGATTTGCAGCTTGAAATCCTCATCAACCGTACAAAAATGGGAGATTCCGGCCGCCTTGATTTGCTCCAGACGGCAGCCCGGCTCGACAATGGCAATACGCTTAATGGATGGACGGTCTTCCAGGGGCACAGGCTTTGCAGCAATCATCATGCTGGTAGACAGCTCCATCCCGTTCTCAATGCGGCAAACCTGAATATAAAGGTTCCCCTTCATAAAGCTGAGAATCCAGGGGCTGGGGGTACAAATAAACTCCTGGCTTTCCGGGAGAAATTCCAGCAGCACGCGGAAAGCGGTTCCCTTATGGCGCAGGGCACTGTTGATTTCCACATGAGGGTTGCGGACGGCGTATCCGCCTTTCTGGTATGCGACGCGGCTTTTGTATGCCGCATATACAGCTTGCAAAGCCATAGGCTGAGAGAGTTTATAGACCTTCATCAGGTACATGACCACCAGCTTTTCAGGCAGAGCTTCAATTTTCTGCAAGAGCTTTTTGATTACTTCGTTATACATCGTGAAACCTCCAATCGGTTCGTAAAAAGTTTTCGTACGGAAATCCCAGATAATACGCGCTGGCCCGCCACATATCAGCGTTCGATGTGCAAAAAACTTCCACTTAAACGAACGAGATATTTTCTCGGAACTTTGTGTCCGATTTTAGAATCTTCTAATTCTTTTTTCACGTTCGTTCAGCGAAAGGAAAAGCCAATGTGTGGCGGGCGTTTCGCGTATTTGCGGCGTTCGTATCGTCAGGAATGCAGAATCAGGGATTGTTTTGGACGACGGGTTCGGGTTCGGGTTTGGGTTCGGTCTCCTGCTGGAAATCGAGAATGTCATCGGATGCCAGCGATATCTCGTCGGCGTCCTCGAAGTCGTCCAGGTCTACGACCTGCCGGTTCTCTTCAGGCTTTGCCGGGTTAGTCTCGGGTGCATCGGGGAGCAAACCGCTCGTCTGCATTTCGGCCTGCCGGATAGCGGCCTCGTCCCGCATCTTACGACGCAGGTATTCGGGGTCGGTCGTGATGACGTCCTTTTCAAAAGGCGAGGCCTTGAAATCTACGAACAGCTTTGTGTTGCCGGTAGCCACCATGCCATTGCCGCGCTGGAGAGTGGTGATTTTCTTGTACTCATCATCACTCAGGTTCATAATCTCGGACATCATATCGGCCTCCACATTATCCAGATGCAGGCAGATTTTGGTGTCGGAGTTGCTGATGATGGCCTTGCCGTATTCACCATTTTTCAGGGCAAAGAAGTCGGTAATTTCCTGCGTCATTACAAAGGCGGAACCGCCAAACGCACGGATGGTCTTAAAAATCTCCTTGACGTATTCAGCTGCCATCTCGTTGCCCTGTGTGCCGATAAGCTGCCATGCCTCATCCACGAACACGGCCTTTTTCGCCAGTCGGTTCTCCTTGATTTTCGACCAAACGAAATCCAGCGTGACGAACATGGACAGGGCCAGGTTCTGTCCCTTGGTTCCGTTCATGTCGAAGACGATGTACTTGTTGTCCAGGTTCACATTGGTCTTACGGTTGTACACAGAAAGAGAGCCGTTGACAAGGGGTACGAGGATGTTGTAGACCTTGCGTAAGACCGGCTCATCTTTGATGGCGTCGAATAGGTCTCCCAGCAGGGGGAATTCCTTATACTTGCGCGTTCCGGGAACAAACACAGAATCATTGTCTTCGGTGATACCGAATTGTTCGTACACCTTGTAGATGTAGCCGTCCAGCATCTGTTCCTCTTCCTGCGTCAGGTCACGGACGACCAAATGGAAAAATGTATGCAGGTCTTGAACTTTTTTGGCAAGCAGAGACGTTTCCTCGCCGTACCCATCCAGGTCCACAAGCCCCTCGGTGTCAGGAACATGGATATCGAACACATTGATGGAGTACGGGGTGCCGGGGCCGAGGGCGATATACTGGCCGTCGATTTGGTCGCAGGCACGCTTATAGTCCTCTTTGCCTTTCATCGGGGTAATGATGAATGTCTGGATGTCCTGCAAACGCATACGGATGGCAAGCAGCTGTGCAGTAAAGGTCTTGCCGTACCCGGACTTGCCGACGATACAGCCGTTAGCATTGGAGTGTTTTTTGGTGTTGAATACATCCACAGCTACGATAGAGTTGTTCTCGTGGCTGACGCCCAGAGCGATGCCGTTGGGGTCCTGCAATTCGCTGCTGATAAACGGGAAGAACGACGCAGCCCCACTGGACAACATATTCCGGCGGGCCTTGCCCCAGATGCTTCTGCTCATCTTGCACAAAGGCAGAGAGCTTTCAAAGGCTTCTTCCATCTGGAAGGTTGTACGGCGCAGCTTGATGCCAACCGATTGAGCCATCTGTTCCAGCATATCGTAGCGACGCTCCAGCTCTGTAAGAGTGTCGGCCGTAACAGTAATGAGGACACCCGTGTAGAAGAAATCCTCGCCGGATGCCAGACCGTTCAGCAGATAGAAGCCAGACTGGATAAGACTTGCCACACTTGCCGCCTCGGTGGTGGTATCGCTGGTCTCTTTCAGCTTTGCACGGTTATTGCGGATGCGCCGACCGATGGAATTTTCAACTTTGTGTTTGGGCACGCGCTCCATGAAGATATCCAGGTCGATGCCCTCGGAGGCGTTGATAAACCCGGCCAGCCAGCCGGCAACGACGTAGTTCGGAAATCGCTCGCTGGAAAAATACCCAAAGGTGTAGAATTTGTTGTCCACAACAAGGTGTTGGGGATGGGTGTAGTCAATCCACGCTGGAGCGATAAACTCAGTCGCAGGAATGGGCGGAATAGCCTCTTCCCCGCTCCGTACACTATCGGTGATATAGTGGGTATAGACCCGCTCGGCGCGTTTTGCGAAAAGCTCTGTCTCAGACGCCCGGCGGTTCAGAACCTCATAAAGCAGTTCGTTTACACCGTGGTCGTTTTCACAGGTGTTCAGGAATACGACGCCGGCCTGGTCAAGGAACATGCGGATACGGGCGGCGGATTGGTTCAGAGACGCAACGATTGCGCGGAAGTTGGAACCATCCGAAGCGATTTCGTCGGCATATTCGATGATAACGAAGAAACGCCGGGTAACGCCCTCGCGGAGCGCCGTGTCCTCCACCTGCTGGATATACTCTTCCTGCATGCGGCGGCACAGAGCGTTTTTCTCGCTTTCGTGGCTCTTACGCATAATTTCGAGAAGAGATTCGGTCTTGGCCTTACGGGAGAAAACCTTGAACTGGACTTTTGCGGGAACCGTATGGAGCATACCCTCAAACGCCTGTCCGATGCGGTTCTGTTCTGCATGAGAGAGCATCAGGAAGTTCTGCGGGGCGAATTCCATGATTTTGAGATACCGGCCGTCCTTGGTGACGATGACGCTGTGGAGCACGTCTCGGATGGGAACCGACATCTGAGTGGATTGAATCAGCTTGTATTCCTGTCTCTTGCGAGCCTCTTCCTCGGCCTTCCGACGAGCTCGCTCAGCCTTTTTGGACCGCTGCTTTTTTACGCGCTTGAGTTCTCGCTGTTTTTCCTCAAGCTCGTTCAAAAGTTGCTTATCAATATTCTTTTTCTTAGCCATAATTATGTGTGCTCCTTATCGCCGATTGGCCTGGCGCTCTTTTTTCGCCTCAGCCTTTGCGCGTTTCCGTTCTTCCTTGGCCGCCAGAGCAGCCTCTTTTTTTGCCTGCTTTTCCTTGCGTTTACGCTCCTTGGCCTCGCGTTTAAGCTCCTTTTTGGATTTGAGAGCGTCAGGCGTTTCGACATAGCCGAGGTCGTCCGCAAAGAACTCTTGGTACTTGGGGTCGTAGATGTCGGAAGATACGTCCTCGCGGTTCTTCTGAGCGTTGCTGTTGATAACTCCAATTAGGCGGAGGATTTTGTCGCGGGGCAGCTCGCCGTTTTCGCGGGTCAAATATCCGGGCGTGGCTTCCATCTTCACACGGGGGTTATATTTTGCCGTTCGCTTTTTCTTGCGGTAGGAAAACAGGTGGCAAAAAAACTCGACCACACTATCTCCGTTGATACCTGTTGCGCCGAACAAGAGCAGGCCGCCGGCCACAACTGCCGTGACAACGATTTTTTGATTCATGGGGAGTTCCAGGTGTGTGGTGACATATGCAACAGGGGAAGCCATCACCGCGCCCTCAATCAGGTTTCGGGTGCGGAACAAGCCATTGAAGCATCGGCCAGTATCCACAAAGTTCTCCGGGATAATCCGTGTCTGCTGAGGCACATCGCCGGACGATTTTTGAGTTGCCATCGTATTTTAGTCCTCCTTTTCCACGCCTGCGTAACTGTGAACGGCCCGAATGCCATCTCGCAGGAGTTTTTCGAGATTTTCTTTTCTGTGCCGGTAGCCATAGATAGGGCTGATGTTTTGCACATACATGCACACAACCTCATCGCCGGTGTCCCAAGACTCGAATACGCCAGAATAAGAAGAAATCGTCTTTCCAGCGCGAGCCCGTGCGGCTTTGTCGCTTACCACCACGGCAAATGCGACCTGGTTCTGTTCCTCGTTGTGGATGTAGGAGATGCCGGTGAGCATTTCATCATTAAGGATGAACAGACGGGGTTCTGCCCCATTTCTGGCCGGGGACAGGAATTTTTCCAGTAGAGATTTCTTTTGCATTTCCATAAAAACTGAGGGGCAAGAATCCGTCTGGTTGCGCTGAACCAGATAAGCGAGATTCTGCCCACCCGCCTCCTTTTTTCTGATATTTGTATCTCCGTAGCAAGAGGCTACGGTTTCTGCCATGATTCGCGCTCCCACAAAGGGAGCGAAAAAATATGCCGGCGGGTTGTCCCGCCGGCATAAAAAGATTCGATTCCGCTCAGGCTTTGATGCAGCGGCCAATCGCCATATTGCGCTCTTTGTTGATGCCCGTAACGAGCATCACAACGTCATCGCCCACCAGCAGCGGGTCCACGCCGTTGTAGTTTTCCAGCGGAATGAGCCCGCGCACCTTCAGGCCCTTGATGATGACGACGTAGTATTTTGGCAGAACGGCTACCACAGAAGCGATGTAACGACCGTTCATCATCTTTTCGTTTGCCATTTCCACCTTGGCCTCGCTGCGTTCGATGAGAGCGTGAGAGAGAGAGATGTCGATGGTGCGGTTCTCTTTGTCAACATCCAGCTTCTCCACGGCGACCATCAGGCCTTCACCTACATGGAACTCCTGCGAGGCATCCTCAATGTAAGCGAACGCGGACAGGCCGCCGGTGCCGATGACAGATTCGATGCCCAGACACTCAACAGTGACATAACGGGGGCCAGTGGACACAATGCTGGCTTTTGCCACACTGCCAACATGCACATCCGCACGAGGGCCGAAGAAGTGCAGTTCCTGCAATTTGTCCATCGCCTGCTTGCGGGAGGCAATGACGAACGGGATACCGTCCTCATCATAGCCGATACCCTTGGGCAGGAAGGATACGGCCGCCTCAAGCATGTGGGATGCTTTCCGGCGATACCGGATGAAGCGTTCATCATCGGTGGCCTTCTCGATATCCTTCATGTCGGAGTGATAGAAGAAGTCCTCAGCGGGGATGACGATGCGAAGGGTGTCGCGCTTCACGATAATGCGGACATACTTGTGGTCCACTTCCTCGACAGCGATGATACGGCCATAGCATACAGTGCCAGCGGCGATAGCCATTTCCATCTGGCGGATTTCCCGGCGCTGGGTATCAACTGGCATGTTCGCCATAACGAGGTCGTTGCCATCGTCCAGGATATGGCGGCGGTCCAAGCGAATCTGCGGGGGCGCGGTCCGAGTGCGCTGGGGAGTCTGAGTCGATTTCTCCTCTGCGCCGTCCGCATCACCGACAGCTTCCTCGGCCGGCTCTTCCGCCTGTTCGGCAGCCACAGGCTCAACTTCGGGGACCTCCACAGCCACGTCAGTCTCCTGAGCGACGGCCTCGATAGGTTCCTCATTGGCGGTAATCGCACCATTGCCAGCGACTACCTCTTCGGGGATTCTGTTCATTTCTTCCATTTTGATTGTCTCCTTAATTGTTATTCACAGCGCTCAAATATGCGCTATGTACGGTGCATTACTGCACCGGTCTGTGCCATCATGACACAATGCCACAAAGGGCTAACCCTGCCGTTCCACGCAAGGAACCGCAGAAAAGAAAAAGCCGTGCGAACAAACGCACGGCTGTGTGTGATTAAAAGCTAAATGCGCCGGAGTCACTGGAAACAGTCTCCAGTTCGATTCCCTGAGACATGGCTGCGGAAATGTCCCGGTTGCGTTCTGTCATGCTGGACACATCTCCATGCCGGATATCACGGAAATCCTTCGGGAGTTTGTATCGTTTGCTTGCCAGCGGGTAATCCCGCAGATGTACGTCAGGCGGCAACCCTTCCCGATAAAAGCGGTGCTCGATGTAGCCACACCGATGGACTTCCAGAAGGTTCCGTCCATTGTGGTAAATTAAGACATCATCACGGCTGAGACGACGGATTTCATCGGGGTTCATAAGGTTTCGCTTACCGTCACCTTCGCCAATCTGATAGCCTTGCATCATAGTGCGGTTGCCCAGGGAAGTGCTTCTGGAATCCTTGGTAGAGAATACGCGGATAGAAGCAACGCCCGACAAGTCAGACATGAAGTTTGCTGTCTCGATATCGTTGCAGCCCAGGAACAAAATTGTGTCACAACAACTGATGATGGTTTCGCGGGCCTCCATGTAGTTCTTTTCAAGCTGCATAACCGATTGCAGGATGATGGAGATGTTGATTTTTCGAGACCGAACAGTAGAAATCGTGACATCAAACGATGGGATGGTGCCAAGGTTGGCGAACTCATCACAAATCACGTTCACCGGTAGACGGTTTTGCGGACCGAATCGGTCTGCCGCATCCGAAACGTCCTTGAAAAGGAATGTGAAGAACAAAGAGGTCAGGACTCGCATGGCCGTGCTCTTGTCGCTGATAATACAAAAAAGAGCCGTTTTAGTGGAACCGAGCTCTTCCAGAACGATTTCGTCGTTCGCTGTAATGCGCTGGATGTCCGGCATCTGGAACAGCTGGAGACGCTGGGCAAGGCCCTGGATGATGTTGGGGCGGACGTTATCACCACCGTTTTTGAAAATGCTCCACGCGAGTCCGGCGGGATGTGTCAGGGGGACGGCTTTAAACTTTTCTTCCATAGCCGCCAAATCGTTGGTGATGAGCATAAAGCAAATCGTAGCAATATCGCAATCCGGGGCCTCATCTTTCAGCCCCTTCATGGTTTCTGTCACAGTCTCAATTCCGGTATCCAGCTGAATCAAAATTCGCATGGCGCGTTCTCTCTCACGCATTGTGGAATCGGGATTGTCAGATTCAAGTACCTGGAGGACTTGAGCCATATCTTCATCCGAGAGCTTTCCAGTAACCCTGCCTGCGATTTCCTTTCCGGCAGCTTCATAGATACCCTTCAGAGCCATTTCCCGGCGCCACGCACAGAACATGACAACCGCTTTCAGCAGGTTGGATTCCGCTGTGCCCCAGAAATGGTCATCCTTGCCGCCTTCAGCAGTATTCTTCATCAAAGCGTCCACGAATTCCATCGTGCGGACCTCGCTAATGTCGCCAGTCTCGGGGTCGTAAATCTCGGAAATGCAATTCCATGCGTCACTCCGTTGCGGAGACACAAGGTTGAACACCTGCACTTTGTAGCCTTCCAGCCGGAGTTTTTCAGATGTGCTTTCGTACAGCTCTCCTTTTGGGTCGGTAATTACTACGCTTTCCCCACGCACAATCGCTTGAAAGATGGCGTTACGAACATAGCAGAAAGATTTGCCTGTACCGGGAGAACCGAGAACGAGGATGTTTCGGTTTCCTTTGGTGTTCTCAGGCAAACAAACAACCTCTTTGCCTCCTTCGGTATACTGACCGAGGATAACGCCACGAGCGTCGTCGATGTGGCAGATTTCGTACTCCTCTTTCGCTTCTTTGCGGGACATCCATTCGGCTGTGCCATATGTGCCTTTGCTGGAATAGTCAACACCACGGGAGTCGCTGCCCTTGATAACATCCAGTTCTCCGTTTTTTCGAAGCACGATGAAAGCAATCCCAGACACCACCCCGCCGAATACCAAAGCATACAGCCAGCCTCGGATGGAGGTAATGCCGGCCACAAAATGCATCAGAGGCGATTGCATCATGGTGTAGGGTAACGATTCCTTCTGAATCATCACAATGAACCCGGCAAGATATAGAGAGAACAGCGCCAGAGCAATTCCGCCGACAATGAACGCAATCTTTTTCCGTCCAGGAGATTCATCGTCATCGTTCCAGTCGCTCTTCCGCGCAAGAAATTTCGACAGCATACTCTGGCGCATATCGTCCATTGCTGCGTCGGAATCAAAATTTTTTCCAAATCGCATATTTAAAACGCTCCTTTCTTATTCAGTGGCGGCCTCGCTCGGGATTTCGGCGGGGGGCTCGCCCGGGGCTTCGGTGGGAGCCTCACTTTGCTCGGTGTCCGTGACAGCGGCGTCTACCATTTCCTGAGTCAGTTCCATCTCGTCAACCAGCACACCGTCCGCATAGGTTCGCATCCACATCCGGCCATCGGCGTCCTGTTCCAGCACAGTCTGATATCCCATCGAACCACCGTTTGCGTAAATCACCACATTATCGTTTACATTCAATGGGTCGGAAACGATGCTGAGCACCTCGCCATCTGTGTAGAATCGCCAGCCAAACATCCGGCTTGCGTTATGGGCACTGATTTCAGGATGCAGATAGTCAAGAACCGGGGCCCGGTATTCAAAATTGTTACCGTTCCAGCCTCGGAACAGGAAAGTGTCACCCACAATGTTAAAGGCTTCCGGATTGATGCCCGCAGCAGCGGTAGTGGGAATCTGAATGGAGAAGAATTCGTTGGGATACACAGTGACATATCCGGATTCTTCCTTGTACGGAGCAATCGAACAGATTTCATTTGCGACTTCCGCGAGGTTAAAGTAGATTTCTCCGTTTTTCTCAGTGTACTGATATGATGTTAGGCATCCGTCGATGATGATGCTTCCCTTTTCGCCCTGAGTGTCTCCATTCAGAATGGCCTGCCCGTCGTTCCAAGCCTTGAGAAAGTTATCCTTCGCGGTACTATTCTGCACAACATGAATGCGCTCACCGGTCCCCTCTTCCCGCAGAAATCCACGGTCCTCGATGACGCCGTTTTGGACCAGCATAAGTGAATAGCCGGAAATGATGTAGTTTGCCGGTTCATCAGTTCCTTCCTCAGCACCCGCATAGAACTCCTCTTCGACCGGGCTGCGATACAGCTGGTGGCCGGTTTCTGTTTTTATGGGCCCGCTATCACCTTGCACAGGAACGAGCTGCTTACTGTCAACGACACTCAGCTGGTCTTCCTTAATGTTGAGGCTCGCATATTCGGAATGCCCTAACATGGTTTCAGTGTCGCCAAATTCGATTTCATGGAATTTGCCGTTCTCATCGGATGGCCCCGTATCCATAGAGCCAGATGTAGGTTCTGATTGCGAACTGGATGAAGTGCTTGGTGCAGGAACATCCTTGGCCCCTCTGCCCCCGACAACCAGCATGGCAATAACGCCGATGATGATGATGACAGCCGTCAGCCCGTACAAAATCAATCGTTTATTGGAATTTGTCACAGAATCATCTCCTTGAAAAGACTTGCGTTTTTTATGGACCCATAAGAGGAAAGCAAAAATTCATCTTACGAACCTTCTTTTGGGCACAAAAAAGGACGTTCCCCAGAAAGAGGACGTCCTCAAAAGGCTTACCCACGGGCACCTTCACGGATTTTGGGACCAAGTTCTGTCAAAAGCGGGTCCACTCGAGTGCCATTCTGGATTACTTCCAGATGCAGATGGTTGCCGGTAGAGTTACCCGTTGTGCCGACAAGGCCGATGCAGTCTCCAGCTTTTACTTCTTGTCCATCCGCGACTAAAATTGCACTCATGTGCGCGTATCGGGTTTGCAAGCCGTTCCCATGGTCGATGGTAACGTAATTGCCGTAACTTGAGCTATATGGTTTTACGCTACACACACCATCTTTAACGGCATAGATGCTTGTCCCTGCGGCCGCAGGTAGGTCGAGTCCCTGATGGAAGTCTGGTCTTCCATACAGAGTACGCCAGCCGAACAGGCTGCCAATCGTGTAGGACCCGGACGGCAAAGGCAACCCGACATCGCCAATGGAAGCGCTGCCGCCGCCACCGCCGGCAAAAGAGTAAAACTTGGTGAGCTGGATTGCGTTTTCCTGTACCAAATCCTTATCAGAAATCTCATACGAAGGGGCGTCAGCCGGTTTGTCCTCAATTCCGCAATTCTCAAAGATGATGTCCTTATAATCACTTTTGAGCGCGACAGAATAATTGATTTCAATAGAAACCGTGCGGACCCTCTTCTCAATCGGCTCAATGCGGGCGACGTTTTCAGGATGCTCTTCGACTTCGGCTTCTGTCATTTCGTAGCCATCGCCATCGTAATACCGGTATCCAATGGTTTCGTACTCATCTTCAACCGAATAAGACGGTGTTACGGATGGCTGCCAGACAATTTTCTGTCCGAGTCCGAACCAATCAAGGCCCGTAATGAGAAATGCAGTATCCAGAGCATCCTTGACGCTGGTCGCATATCCAACAGTATTGTCTTCGCCTCCAGTATAGCCCTTATCCACTGCCGCATCATCGAACGATGTTTGTGCAGACGATGCAGCAATCAGTAAGCAGCTCTCATAAATAAACTGCTGGTCCTCGATGTTGGGGTCTTTCTGAACCGTGAATTCGATATGATAATCTCCTTCGGCAACATCGGATGGCCGGGAATATTCTGGAGAATTGCGAACATAGTCTTCATATGTCGGTTTGCTCGCCTCAGCCATCGCCTTGGCCTGCTTCATGGCTTGTTTATCGTCTCTCAACGATGCCCGAAAGGCCTCATTGATTACTGCCACGAGCCGATTCGAGGAACTGAAATAGATTTCAGAAATGCTGTTGCCATTTTCGTCGAGCTCATCCGCATTGGCGTATTCGGTTTTAAAGGTCTCCCCTGCGGTTCCCCACTTACCAGTAGTGAAAAACGTCGCGAGGTCCTGCCAAAAAAGCCCGGAAGACAAATCATTGTATCTTGCTGTCAATGCCGCTTCAGCGTTTGTTTCCCATTCGGCCGCATCCTGTTGAACAATAACACTTTCATTATCCGGGTGCTGGCTGTCCATGCCAACAGCGGAACTGAATATCATTGAGGGGAGGCAGAACAGAAGCACAACGACGACGATGACGATAATGGCAACGGGGCCACCCAAGGCGCTTGCAAGAGCAAACCAGATTTTTGACGCGGCCATTTTTGCCGCTTTACCAGCAGCTTTTCCTGCGGCCTTCCCAGCTTTTGCTCCGATTTTCTTTGCCTTTTTTTTAGCGGCTGACTCAAGCATCTGGTCTGCCTGAGTCTTTTTATTGAATTGCAAAGCACATTTCCCCTCTCGTTGGATTCTTGCCTGACATTGCTGGATAGGAGTGCTGTCCAGTGTCCGCCGCACACTACGCGGAAGTTGCCAGGCTTGTGCGGCTTGGCGCCCCCGCTGAAGCGGGAGCGCTTTTGTTAGTTTTTCTCGCCTTTACCAACAGGGTTGTCCGCACTGTTGAGCGGGCCCTTTTTGGTTCTGCGAGCCAGTTCGAGGGCTTTACGGAACTGCTTGCCCTCATCAGCAGTGTAGGATTCACGGATTCCGAGTTCTTTCCGAATTTCCTCGATACCCTCAATCCCTCCGCCGTTCTCGGTTGCGAGTGCAGCCGCGAGCTGTTCAGGAGTGATGTTAGCGTCCAGATAAATCCGTCCGGTGTTGCCGTGATTATTAGTGTACATGTACCCGACCTTTCCGTTTTCAGGCGGCATTTCGAGGTCGTCGAGACGGGAAACCACGGCTCGCGCCACAACAGTTTCTCCGTTCTCGTTCTGGTAGCTGTACCGGAAATCGGGAGAAGCGTCCTCGCCGGTTCCACTGAAGCCCATTTTGAATTCCGGGCTCCAGTTTGTACCATTGTCGTGCTCTCCGGCAAAGGATACACTCTTCACTTCTGGATTGGGAGCGAAGGTGACGTCCGGGTTATCCATTGCGCTGATGCCAGTGCTCTGAGCAAATTCTCGGGCCCCGCTGCTGTCATTGTCGTGGCTGTGGACGACCATATCGGCCACCTGCTGTGCAGAAGCCCCTTGCGGCACTTCGATAGTGCCGACGGACTCACCCTGCGCATTGTAACCAGTCCATACATCGCTGCCATTGCTGCCAGCATCGGTACGAGCCATTGTCACGCCGCCGACAGAGAAGTTGGTATCGGGGCTGCTTGCATCGGCAGGAGCCGGGCTTGCTGCCTCAAAAGAAACGTCGGAACGACTGAATCCAGTAACTCCAGCAGTTTGGGTAAACTCGCGGACACTGTCATTGTCGCCGCCGCCGCTGACGACCATATCGGCCACCTGCTGTGCAGAAGCGCCCTGGGGAACTTCAACAGTGCCAATGGACTCACCCTGCGCGTTGTAGCCGGTCCATACATCGCTGCCATTGCTGCCAGCATCGGTACGGGCCATTGTTACGCCGCCGACAGAGAAGCTGGTATCGGGGCTACTTGCATCGGCAGGAGCCGGGGTTGCCGCCTCGAAAGAAACATCGGAGCGACTAAATCCAGTGACTCCGGCGGCCTGAGTAAACTCGCGGACGCTGTCATTGTTACCACCGCCGCTAACCACCATATCGGCCACCTGCTGTGCAGAAGCGCCTTGGGGAACTTCAACAGTGCCAATGGACTCGCCCTTCGCGTTGTAGCCGGTCCATACATCGCTGCCATTGCTGCCAGCATCGGTACGGGCCATTGTCACGCCGCCGACAGAGAAGCTCGTATCGGGGCTGTTTGCATCGGCAACTCTTGCCGGTTGGGCAGAGAACGAAACATCCGAACTGGTATAGCCACTGATTCCGGCAGCCTCTGTGAATTCACGAAGGCCACCTTTATCTTGACCACCATTGACAACCATATCGGCCACCTGACGTGCAGAAGTCCCTTGCGGAACTTCGACAGTGCCGACGGAATTGCCTTGAGAATCGTAACCGGTCCAGACATCTTTGCCCTGGTTCATGCCGCCAACGTCGGTACGGGCCATCGTGATACCGCCAACAGAGAATTTCGAATCCGGGCTATTCTCGATAGGAGTACCGGCAACGGACGAACCGCTGATATCAGTGTTCACGCCGAGAGTGGTGTGCGCGCCCGACATGGATTGTTTCGGGTCAGAAGCGTCAGTTCCGGCCTGATACTTTGCCATAGTCTCAGGGCTCGCAGAGCCGGTAAATACGGCGCCAACCTCTTCCGCCGTCATATTGGCGGGAGCATTGAAAGCGGAGTCTTTGCCATCATCCGATGTTACGGTAAACATCGCTGTTTTGCCGTCGAGGCTCTCGCCGCTCGTGCGTGTAACTTCGGCCTGATGGGTCTTTCCATCCACGCCAGTGTATGTTGCTGTCGCAACGCTTCTGGTGGGGTCAGAAATTTGAGATGCGGAGTAAGTTGCCGACGTAGGCTGAGCAGGACCATTCTGTGCCGGAGCATTGGTGTCCATGTCGTTTAGCCCGGAGACCTTGCTCAGGGTGACACCATTAGCTGTCTGTGTTGCCACAGTAGCGGAAAGATTACCGTCTTTATCTACCGACAAACCAGTGACTTTCTGGTTTTCGGCAAGGCCCATCGCTTCACCCATATGCGCCTTTACAGCATCGCTGTTCAGTACCTGCGGCTGGTCTGCCGCCAATGCTTTCATCGCCTCTGCTCGTTCCTGAGCCGTCGAACGGGACAAAGCACCATTCATGGACGCTTTCATCATATTGTCCTGCATGGTGTGGGCTTCCGATACGGCGCCGCCCACGCGAGTTCTGATGTTCTCGCCCGTCTTGCGGATACCGCGAACAATGTTGTTTCCAGTAACGGCTCCAGTAACGGCTCCAGCAACGCCTCCGGCCGCTGTCTTGGTGCCGCTTTTGAGCATCTGTGCTGCGACTGTGGGAGACACCTCGCCTTTGATTGCGCCCTTGACGCCGGCCGCAGCCTGAGTCGCGCCTTTCACCAGCGCATCGCCAATGGGCGGTTTCTTTATGCCACTGGTCGCATTCGGAGTAACTGGGCTGTTGGGAGAAGAACCTTTTCCGGAGAAAAAGCCGTTTTCGCCGAAGTTTTCCAAACCGGCCCTACCGCTTTTAATCACTCCTCCCAGTGTATGGAACGCGGCCCCCATACCGAGCAAGTCAGACAGCGGGTCGCCGCTCAACTTAACGTTTGTGGCGCCGACGGCATTGAAAATGTCATCCAACTGCTGGATAATTTTGAGGAAACCATATGTGACGAGTGCCCACACAAGGAAATTGGTGGCATTGCCCGTTGCATAATCCAGAGAGCCAAACAAGCCAGACGCAATCCCGATGCACCAGACGTTCAGTAACCACAATACACCGGAAGAAATAAATACCGAAAGACTCTTCTTCGCGATTTCGATGCCGCTTGGACTGACACCGCAGGCTACCGCCAACGGGGACAGATACACATAGACAATCATTACCACAAAGCGCTGTGTCATCTCGAGAAGGAACTTCAGGTAGTTCCACATAATCAGAATAAGCAGCACGCAGCTCACGAGAATGGACGCAATTTCTGCAAGTTCATTTGCGAGAATGCCCGGAATAGGCGCACCCACTTGAGAGAAAAAGTTTCCAAACCCGCCAAAGGCGTTTGTAAACGCCTCGGAAAGGGATGGAATGGTCGTCGTACCGGATTGAGCGTACCAATCGTTCAGCAAACTTGCATAAACATCCTGAAACATTCTCAGCGCACCCTCGGCAAGAGGTTGAACAACGAATGTAAGCGGAATGAAAATAAGCGCTCTTGCAACAATGCTGCCCGTAGAAGTGTTTTGCTTGGTTCCAAGATATGGTCCGAAAAACACGGTCAAAAGCTGCCACAGCAAAATGACCCCAGCAATCGTTGTCGAAAGGATTTGAATGACCGGGGCAAAATTGGCGAACGCACTCAGGACGTGCATCTGCTGAAGCTCATCGTAGTCGATAGACATGGCTGTGAGGAACACAGCCGCAATCGTTTCGAGGATGCCGAGGACAAATTGGCAAATCGTACTGATGAGCCATCCAAAAATCGACATGAGAATATCGCCGATGCCTGCATAGGCGGGCACTACGCCGACGAACAACGCGACAAGGCAGCAGGTGATGATGATGGACCTTTTCTTGAATTGTCTTGTTTTTTCTTCAAGTAATGTCGGCATTATTAAGCCTCCTTTCAGCTCCCGACATTATAGCCAGAAAAAAGCGCCGCCCCGCTGAGGGACGGCGCCTTGTCGCTTGCAGGCTTAGAACTGAGAGCCGATGGTGCTTGCCAAGTTGATGATGAAGGGCACAGCATAGATGGCAACAATGCTGATAACAATAGTTACCACCCAGGCGCGGTAGGTTTCTACCTTCTTCTGAGACTGGCTGACCAGCATCATAATGAAGCAGAATACCAGCGCACAGCCGGCGATGGGCACCACGATGGACTTCAGCGCGCTTTCCAAAGTGGTGAAGATGTTGCTCATGGTCGAGGTAACATTGCTCCAAACGCCATAGTTCGCATACGACATCATCGTGGTGAGAATCAGGGCGTTCATGCCCGCCATTACGCCGACAGCCTTGTTACGGATGCCAGAAACGGCAGAAAGTTTATTCATTGGTATCGCTCTCCTTTCTTAGCCTTCGCTACGATTTGGACTTTGTAGAAGTGGATGCGCTTTTCCGGAACACAAACGCATATGTACTCACGGAATCAGCTCATACCGATGTCCATGATAAATATGATACGGACTTTTCGGGGTGAGACAATCTTCTCGCAGGCCATTCGGACGATAAATTTCCTTATTTTCAAATCGCATTGTAATTAGCCAAAAAAGAAAAAGCCGCCACCCATTAAAGGGATGGCGGCCGCATAAAAATGATTATTTCCCAGACTCGGCGTAGCGCACAATGCGCGCCGCGAGCAGGTCTCGCTTTTCTTTGCTCTTCACGGTCAGCACGGCTCGGTTGATAGAGCTTCGGCTGCCAATGATGAGAACATTCTCTCGGGCCCGGGTCACAGCGGTATACAACAGATTTCTCTGGAGCATGGCCGCTTGCGTCATGGAAGTGGGATAAATGATGGACTTGTATTCTCCTCCTTGACTTTTATGTACTGTAATGGCATACGCCCAATCCAAGTTTTTCAACTTGTCCGGCGTATACTCCACTTCAGTGCCATCAAAGTCAACAACGACAACCGGCACGTCCTCCTTTCGGATTTCGCATATATTGCCGATTTCGCCATTCATTGCCTCACTGGTGTTTTTGAGATTCATCACACGGTCTCCCACGCGCCAGGTCTTTCCGCCGGCCTTTAAGAACGCTTTATCGGCGGACGGTGGGTTTGCGATGTCACGGAGAATCGGATTCAGGGATTGAGTGGAGAGCAACGTCTCTACGGTAGTCTGCCCATTTTTCGATGCCATCTTTTTTCGCGGCGTCAAGACATAGGTTTGGTCGAGCCCAAAGTATTTGATGCTCCACACGAACGCCCGCTTAACCTCATCAAGAATCCTCTGAGTCTCCACAGCGATATCGGCGTTAGAAATCTCCTTGTATTGGAAATTTCCGCCGAATTGCAGATTCGTATTCCCCGCATTGATGGCGTAGGCTGCGTCAACAATGGCGCTGCCAGCCTCTTGTCGGAAATTCCGGTTGAGACGAGTAGTCTTAATTTTTTGAGATGAAATCATCGCATCCAACACTGCGCCCGGCGAAACAGACGGAAGCTGGTCAATATCACCAACAATTACAATGCGCGTATTGGACGAAAACAGGATGGAATCAAACAGGAAGCGCATCAAATGGATGCCCAGCATAGACGATTCGTCTACGATAACGAGTCCGCCGTCGATTCCCACACTGTTGCTGTCGTCAAATCCTTCCGCCGATTCGCTTGGTGTCAGGCCGAGAGCCTTGTGAACAGTTGATGCCGGGAACCCACATGCCTCGCTCATGCGCTTTGCTGCAAGCCCGGTGGGGGCCAACAGCGTAACGTTCGCATCGGGGAATGTTGCCCGGTAGGCATCCAGAATTGCCTTCAGAACAGTGGTTTTGCCAGTGCCTGGGCCGCCCGTAAGAACGCTCAGGTGATGGGATGCCACAGCCTTCACAGCTTCTTCTTGCTGGTCTGCCAATTTGACTTCCGGATGTTTTGCTTCCCATTTTTCAAACTCTTTGAGAAACTTTTGAGATTCCGACGGTGGAATTTTCGACCGGGTAAAATTCACGATGTAGCTTGCCAACGTTTTTTCGGCGACGAAGTCCGCAAAACGATAGCAGTACCGAGCCGCAGATACCAGCGTTCGGTTTTCGTACATCTTTTTAACCTCAACATCATAGATTGTCTGGTCAACACCGAGTAGCGTCAGGGCCGCTCTCTGGACATCCTCTTTCAGTGCAATGATAGAGGCGTGCCGACCTTCGATAGCGCGGAGGGCGCTCAAGATGCCGCACTGCACCCGTTCTGAACTGTCTTTTTGGCACACACCAAGCGAAAGAGCAATAGTATCCGCATCTTTAAACGGCAGGGTGTGGTCGTAGACCATTCGATATGGTGTCGAATTGATGACGTCGAGAGCATTACTCCCGTATTTTACGACAACTTTCTGTATAATTTCGCCGGTGACAGCGCCACGCAGGGCCTTTGTGAGTTCTGCGGTGGCATTTGCACGCCGGATTGCATTGCACACTTTGTCTGCTCGGGAACGGTTCATTCCTTTAATATTCGCCAGCAGCCAATCTTCGTCAAGGACCAGATTCCGAATATCGCCATTCAGAACGCTGCAAATTCGTGCAGACATCTTTTTGCCGATACCTTCGATAGATTGCAGGAACTTGAGTGTTCCCTGCTCCGTCGTAGGCAGTACGGCAACAACATATTGTGCGTTGAAAATGTGCTCTTTGTACTTTGCATCGAATCGCCAATCCCCTCCAAGTTCAATCTCCTGCCCCTCATAGTTGGGAGCGGAGAAGGAACCCTTTGCCGTAAATTCATCCGGCATGTCCTTCTCGCTAAATGGGAAAAGGTCGGGAGCGTATTTGGCGCTTACCTTCATAATATGGAAGTTGTCAGATTCATACAGCATCTTTTTGAAGACACTGCAAATCCGAACTTCCTCACCAAGTTGGACCATAAAACCCTCCAGTTGCGGCGCCGGGTGAAAATCACTGCGGCGCCGCCTGAATTTAGCCTATTTTTTCCTTTTTTATCCGCATCGACCGACTGGCCTCTGTCGGATAAGAAACGTATTCGGCATAGATTTCCGGATGATTGAGCCTGAGTTGCTCAAAGTCAATCTTCCGCTGGCCGCGCCTCGGTTTGTAGGATAGGCTGTAAGCCTCCTTTCCATCCGTGACGCGGGCAGTGTAATGCCGACCAATCGCTTCGATAAGCGGGAGCATTGCCTCCGCCTGCTCTTCTTCAAGTTCTCGTACCAGAGACCGTTCCTGAGACAACAGACTGTTGATACCCTCGATTTTTTTGACGGCCTCCAGAAATTCCCTCGGGAGGGAAACCGTTTGCAGCGCGGCATCGGCCTCACCGCTGTATCGGCGTATGCAGGACGCGAGATTTTTGGGGTCGCCAAGCAGCAGGTCGGGCGGAACCCTGGTCATAACATGATTCATCCAGAAATCTTCACAGACCTTGACCTGATACATCTCCTCGTCAAGGTCCCGATAATAAGTAATGGGAATAATATTGTCCCGGTCGAACATGACCACAAGGACACTTTCCCATACGCCCATGATGTGCTGGCACTGAATCAGCTGCCTTTTATAGTGCTGCGGGATAGCCCATTCCTCGAAATACTCGCCCGTATTCGGGTCAAGCACCGGTTTACGCCACCCATCCTTGTTTTCGGCAGAAGCTGTTTTGAACTCGACGTGGATATAACTGCCATCTCGCAGCTTCATCATTCGGTCGAGGTTTGCCGTCAGGAACGGGCGAGCCGGAGAACTGTAAATATTGGTGTCAACAATCAGCTCATGGCCCGGCCAAAGATACTCGCAATAACGGTGCATGATATCTTCGGCGATATGGCCGAAATCAAAATACCACTGGCGCTTTTTGCTGTCCGGCATACTGGGGTCAATCCCGTATTTGTCGCACAGCTCTGCGAGCTCGGCTTCCAGTTTTGTGGGCGGAGGCACCTGTCCGGTCTTTTCATAATACAAGTCCAGGTTTGTTGTCCCCGGATACGGGCATTCGCCGAACACATGCGACGCAGCACTCGAACCGATGGACCGAACTCGTCTTCTTTTCCACTCTTCTTCCGTCAGCCCACTCGCATCAATACGGTCGGGCTTTTTCGGATGAAGCGGGTCAAGGAATGCGATTGCCTCGGGAGATGCATTGCGCATTGCCTGTTCAATCACATGCTTCATGTGAGGCGTTTCGATTGCCTCGTGATAGTTGATGTTCTGTCCGATTCCAGCGAAACCTTTGCTGGAGCCATCAAAACTTCCCATAATTATCTCCTTTTCCTGAAAAGCCCGGCCACTTTCAAAAGCGGCCGGGGATTCGGTTTCTGTTACCAGTTGAACGGGCTGACATCCTTGCCGAGCTTTTCCCAGTCGATGACAACAATCGCGCGTCCTACGGCATCTGCCGCAGCGAACTGCCGGCGGTAGTCGTCCGGGAAGTCGCGGGTCACGAAGGTGTACGCATCTACGACGGCCATATAGCAATCGTAGGCGGTCGCCTTTTCCGGGAAAATCGAAGCGAAGAGTTCAGCTGCCTCAATGCACTGTGCCTTGGGCATGCCGAGGGACTTCATCCCGCGCAGCACGGCGGTGTGAGAATTCTCCACCGTGATTTTGTGCAGGTTCTCGATTTCCTGAGCCGCTTTCTCGATATCCGGGAAGATTCCGTCAAAACTCTTCTGCACAGCTTCCTTCATGGCATCCGAGCGCTCGGCAGCGGAACCGCCACGCTTGGTATGCTCTACGTTGAGTCCCTTGGAAATCGGGAAATAGACGTTGCCGGCAACCAAGGAAGGAATGATAGCAACGCTGGAATCTCCCGTATGAGACAGGCGCATAGAGAAGGCCGGGGTAAAGTTGTTTGCAATCAGCTCCGGGAACCCCTTCAGGATTTGCTTGGTATAGGCCGAGAGGTCAACAGTCCATTTGACGATGTTGTGGTTGGCATATGCGATGACGAACTTAGCGTCAGGGCATTGGCGCCGAATCCACGCCTGCATCATATCCATCACGTCCGTCATAGGACAGATGGCATAATTGGGGCCGTTGAAGGCACGCACCTTCTCGTCTTCCACAAGAATTGTGCATTTCGAGCCGTTATTTCCAAACGCATCGAGAGCATTGTTGAGGTTCTCAGAGAGTTTGGCCGGAGAAAATTCCCTCATCCGGTTCCAATGGACGTCATACAAGCCCAGCTTTCTCGTGATTCCCCGGATGGCGCTATCACCGACCGGATAGATGTTCCCCTTCACACGAAGCAGCTGAGAGCTGCCGAAGTATCCGCAAGAGGGTGCAAAAATAGAGTCCGAATAGGCTTCATCACTGGCCGAGAACTTCATCGCCGGCGCAGAGCGCAGAGACGCCAGTTTTCCAGCAGCCAGCAGAGGCTCGCTGTCAATGGGAGAGAAGCGGATGTCTGCAAGCCCACAATCATCCGTGTACCAGATAGCTGTGTTTTCTCGGTCTTTCAGAAATTGAGCGATTTCGTCGAGGCTTTTGGTGCAGAATTCAGCATCGTCAAGTACAAAATTCATCATGGTAGTGTCCTTTCCGCCGCGTTACAAAGCGGCTCTCAAAATAAGATTAGGTATGTAAACAAAGAAAAACACGAACTCCGCGTCCATTTCCGATGGCTCGAAGTTCGTGTTTTATTCTTTGATGAAGATATTATATGCTACTTTTCGGGGTGAGCGTTAGTTGTTTGAGCCAGCAATTTCAGCAAGAGGCCGGAGATGAGAAGACAGCCTTCGGGAGCCGCCTACATCTGGTGCCAAATTTGACTTGATGGGGCTAAATATGGTATAATTATAGTATAAAGAAGAGAACTCCCTGTACTTAATGAGATGCAGGACAATATAAAGAAGAAAAAGAAGGAGGCTAAGCGCGAACCAGAGAGTTCGTTGCTATTACAGATATGAATAAGACTACTATGAACACCCAGAACGACATCATCTCCAATCGTCCCTACACCGTTGAGAACGGCGTCATCGTCGTTGAGCGTCCCAAGGAAGACCTGTCTGGTCTGCCGAAAAACACCTTCCGTGTCAGCTCCCGTCAAAAGGCGGCTGTAAAATAAATACCCTTTTCCCCGCGCAATTCCCAAACAAACAGAGCAGCGTCCTCCTATTCCTGGAGGGCGCTGTTTTGTTGTATAAAAAACCTCCGTCCGGTAGAAAACCAGACGGAGGCGAGACCCACAAATCAGGTCTGATGGGAAGGGCGCCATTTGGGAGCCCGCTTTTTCAATTCAAAATACTTGCGCTCTTTTCCGAAGCGCAGCTTCCCCTCCTTCGGGAGTATGTAACAGTAATCCTCAGCGTCTACGAGAAATCTTTGGGACTCATTTGCTCTGTACAAAACCGTAGACACTTTAATTTCATTTGGGTCTTTCCTCGTCCCCATATCCATGAAGAAGAGGGTTTTGAGTGATTCGATGTAAAGAGCGACTGAACCGTATACTGGTACGCGCTCAAAAACCGTAATTAACCTTTCATCCGCGAGATATGAGCCGATAACCTCAGCGCATTGTTTCCCGTTCTGAAAGCTGTGGCCTAATCGCTCGACCCAGCGTTGCAGAAGATGAGGAGCGTAAACGGTAAGCACGACCGGTTCCGTTCCTGCGAATAGGCATGGAATACTTTCGAATTCGTTTCGCATTTTTGTTGTTCCTTCCAGCGTTTCAAATCTTCCAACAATAAAAACGCGAGCCTCGTACTTTTTCAAAAAGCACAAGATTCGCGTTTTTATTTCGTTTCTAATTTTCCGGTGGTTGTTCAGCAAAATGAGCATTCATCGCCTCACGGCCAGCGTAGGACAGCTTCAGCACATCCATGTTGCATGAGCGTTATGGAACCACCATCCAGCAATGTTATATACACCCCTTCCATTAAATCGTATTTTCAAAGAAAAACACGGATTCCGCGCCACTTTCGTAACTCGGAATCCGTGTTTTATTCTTCGATAAGCCCAGTATAGTCGTTTTTCGGGGTAGGGTCAATAGATGCGGAATAGCCGGTCGGGATACCGGGCCTTGAGCAACTTCCACTTGAGGTTGAACCCCTCGGTTGTAATGTGCTTACCAGTCTTCTGGTCGAACCCCTTTACATCCTCCACAACACTCTCGCCGTTTTCCATGTAACAAAAATCCGCAAGATAGACGATGGGGTTCACTTGGCTGCCTCGATATTCGAATTCCTCCTGAATTACGAGCGGGACTTGCCGTTTCAGCTCGTGAATCAGTCCGGCCCTTTCGAGCATTTGAAGCTCAAGGCACCGTTTGTATTCTCGTTCGGAATCAAAAACGGCTATGATTTGTCCGAGCCGGTCGTCTTTTTCGTTCACTGCAACGCCCGATTTGTACAAGTAGACTTTTTGATTCCGATACTTCGGCGATTTCTTTTCTTTTTCTTCTGCCATCATCGGCCCAGGGCCCGTAGGCAGTTTCGACGGCTTACCGCCCTGCACAACTACATGAAGGTTCCGGGAAGCGCACAGAGAAGCGAATTCTTCCTCTGTCAACCTCATTTTTCATCGCCCCCCTGGCGCGCCAGCCGGTGATTTTGCCGGTTGAGATATTTTTTATGTTCCTGGTCTTTTGCCTCCTCGATAAGAGCCTGCACCTGCTCGGGATTCTTCACGAGCATTTCCAGATTCGGAAGTTTGTATTGGCGGGTAATCAGGCGCAGTCGTCCACAATGAAAGATGCGGCCGAGAATGCCGACCTGAGTTTCCATTGCGGCAATCCAGTGAAGCGGGATGGATTGCGTTGTTTTTTGCGCGATTCCTTGCGTCACGCTGATACTGTTCTCATAAAGGACATAATGGTACATATCCAGCTTGAGTCCGAACAGTGGAGAAAATCCGGGACTCTCCCAGAGAATCTTTTTCCCGCCGTTTTGGTTCTGATTTTTCAATCAAATCACTCCTTTTCAGCCGACTCTGGCCGCTTTCGGTAAAATGCCTCCAGGTCATCCTGCGCCTTGTCTACATGGTCTGGACAGGCCAAACACTCAGGCAAGGGAGCGTCGGTCATGGGGTCAAGCCAGCCCCGGCAATAAATCCGGTCTTTTACGCCATCATTCCATTCGTGGGTTGGCTCCCCTCGTTTTTTAAGCGCGCATTTCACGGTTGCCATTGCAGTTCCCTCACGTTTTCTCAGCCACATTGGGTAAGAACCCGATTTTTTCCGGGGAAAGAACGATTCGTCCCCGGGCGATAATATCGTCCCGCTCGACATAGTGTTCTTCCCAGTAACGGCAATCGGTAGACTTATTTCGGTTATCACCCATGCAGAAATACTTCCCTTCCGGGACTTCGAACGGGCCGAAATCAAGGTCATCCGGGTCCTCGTTGAGCCATGTCTCCTCGTAGACTTCCCCGTTGATGTAGGTCTGTCCGTCGCGAATCTCAATGACGTCCCCGGGCTCGCCCACAATGCGTTTTGCGTACACTCGGTCATCGTCTTCTACATCGCGGCGGAACATCACAACGTCGCCCCTTTGCGGGTCGTTGTTCCAGTAGTCCGTCCGCAGGCAAATCACAATACTGCCGGTCGGAATGGTTGGATTCATCGACCCAGTGGGGACAAAGCTGACAAGGACAAACACCTTTGTAATGAACAGCACAATCAACGCCGTTCCCGCTGCATAGACAAAGAAATCCCAGAATCCTTTCAGAAGGTTCTTTCCAACTGCCTTGAGCCTCTCGCCGGTAGATGTGGATTGAGGCTGGCGGTTCCGACTTTCTTCTTCGCCCATATTATTTACCCCCCTTTTTCTTCCCTGTCGTTTTCTTCGCAGGGATGTTATCAAAGCTCAAATTCAGTAGTACGCCTTTTTCCGTGTTCTCCATCGTAATGTAGGCGTCATAGGTTTTCCCAGTGCGCTCTGACATAAGGCCTCGCACAAGAACCTTTCCTTCGCTCAGCAACTTTTTCACCATCGCCTCGGTCAGTTTCTTTTTGCTGGCGGCCAGCACCTTGTACACACCATGCTGGCCCTCTTTCCAAATAGTAAATGTGCAGCCTTCACGATAGCCTGAACAACCATACCCCTTCTTCCCTTCCACGATGGGCTTACCGCACCGGGGACACGTTCCGATAGATTTCCGCCCGGCGGCTCCAGCCAGATTTGAAAGCTGGATTTTGGGGTATTGGATAGAGGCGACCCGATGGAATGCAGCCAGGACTTCCTGGTAGAGGTCTTCCGGCTTTGCGTTTCCGTCCTGAATTTCCTGCTGGATAGCCCACCACTTTGCAGTCAGGTCCGGCTTGCGAATTTCATCCGGGAGTATTTTGTAGAACTCGCGTCCCAGTGGGGTCGAAATTACATTTTTTCCCTCATTACAGAGGAACCCCCGCTTTTTCAGCGTTTGGATAATTGCGGAACGAGTTGCTGCCGTACCGATGGAGCCATGTTCCTCCCGGCTTTCCTTATCTTTTAGCAGCAGAAGCCGTTTTGCTTCGGGGTCCGTGACGTACTTTGCAACATTTTTCATATCCTCTTCGAGAGAGGAATCCGTGTATCGTTTGGGAGGCTTCGTCTCCTTTTCCTGTATGCTTGGATTGGACAACACGCACGGATACTTGCCGGCCGGCACATTGGAAAGTGCGCTCACTTCATCGTCCTGTGTACGTAACACCTGTTTGAATCCCTTGGATACCAAGCGCGTGGAAACTGCGGAAAATTCGCTGCCGCCTTTGCCAGGGATTGTGAGCCTGGTCCGTTCCTTCTTGGCGTTCGGCATAAATTGAACCATGTAAAAGCCGCATACGGCCCGATAAACGATTTGCTCCTTTTCGGACAGCTTGCTGATATCAGCTTTTTGTGCGGTTGGAATGATGGCGTGGTGAACGCCCACATTTTTGTCGTTAAATGCTTTGGATTTAATGGAAGAGTTGAGGCCAGGGAACGCCCAGCCAGCGCCGAGATTCGCCTGCACAGCTGCAATAATGCCAGGGGCTTCAGCATGCATATTCTCAGGGAGGTAGCGACACTCTGAACGGTTGTAGGTAATCAGGCCACCATAGTTCATGCGAAGCGATTGAGTAATTCGCAACGTTTCTTCCGGTGGAATATTGAATTTCTCAGAACAGTACGATTTCAAGGCGCTGATGCTGAACGGAAGTGGCGGAGCTTCCTCACAAGGCTCCTTCGTTACCTCGGCTTCAAACTTACGACCAGAAACAGCCTGGCCCAATTTTTCCAGATAGCTACGGTCGAGAATTTTTCCATCCACCAGATGTGGGTCATCTTTGCTGGGGGAAAACCGTGCCTGATGTGTTCCGTTCCCTTCCAGAGCGACGTCAACATCAAGCAAGAAGTATTTCTGGCTCGTGTGGCCTTCAATTTGAGCGTCTCGGGCGACAACGAGGCCAAGTGCTGCCGTCTGGACACGGCCGACTGACAGGTTGGCCCCATAGGTATTACTGAAAAAACGTGACCCGTTGATACCCAGTGCGAAATCTGCAACGCTTCTTGCTCTTGCAGAAACAGCTTTCATGTGCCACGGGGCATTGTCCATTAGGTTTGCCATCGCCTTTTTCAGACTCGCCTCATTCAATGCGCCAGTATCGAGACGTTTAATGGGGCCGGAATAGCGATGCCATTCCAGCAGCTCTTCCACCAGCAGCTGGCCTTCATCGTCAATATCGCCCGCGACAATGACGAGGCTGGCTTTTTTCAGAAGCTCGCCAATCGTCTTCACCTGCTCGCCTTTATCCGGTGCCTTTGAGCCATTTTTCAGGAGAGCCGGGCCTTTGTCGGCCACTTTCGTCCCCCAGTTGTCGAAGAAAATCGGTAATTTTTCGTTCGGCGTGTTCTCACGGGCGTATTCGTCGCCATAGTCCTCTGGGTCTTTGAGTGTAAGCAAATGCCCGTAGCACCATGTAATGCAGTAGTTTCCCTGTTCGATGTATCCGTTTTTCCACGAGGGAGTTCCCGGAACAACCTTGGATACCGCTTTCGCAATATCAGGCTTCTCAGCAATGACCAAATCCATAAACCAGTTGGCGGCCAGCTTTCGGCAGGCTTATCATCGCTCACCAGGCTATGCCGCGTCTCGCCTCCTGTGTTGTATTTTCCTTAATTATATCATAAATCTATATTTTTATCAAATATATTGCCAATTATGGATTTTTGAGACAAAACAAAAAAGGCCCCGAGAAAATCTCGAGAGCCTTTCGGAAGGGATAAAGTTAGAAATTGTCTTGTTGATAGTCGTAGAGCTTGCGACGAGCCGGAGACCTGTTGGTCAGGCCAAGGCTTACACAGATAGCAGCATCCACGCCAAGCATATACTCAGCGGATAGTGCGCCGATTTTGCGTTTCAGCTGGTTTTTATCCAGTGTGAGGATTTGCTCTGCAATAATGACGGACGGACGGTTCAGCCCATTACTTTTGCCCGGCAAGACAGGCAGATGCGTCGGCAGCGACTTCTTTTTTTCGAACTGAGAAGTGATAGCCACCGCGATAACGGTTTGGCTGAATCGGTTTCCCGTGTCATTCTGAACAATCAGAACAGGCCGTACACCGCTCTGTACAGAGCCAACAGACGGCTCCAACTCAGCATAGAAAATATCGCCGCGATGAATGGACGGGGCCGTGTTAGGAACACTTACGCCGGGCATTTGTCACTCACCTCCACAACGTCCTCATACGCCAGGATGCGCTTTCGCGTTTCATTTTCACATTGGATGACCATAGTGTTACTGCGAAACTCCAGGACCTTAGCCTGAACGACCCATTTGACGTCGCCCGAAGAGCCTTTGCGGACGAGGAAATTCGTCACGTCGCCCAGGGAAAGGATTGCTGTGCCGAACTGGCCCCTAAAGGTCAGGATTTTATCTTCAAAATAGTGTTTCATCGTGAAAAGCGCAGAATCCGCCCAGACAATGCCAGGCGGAACCGCGCACTCGCCTCCTTATTTTATATTGTATTATATCAGATTTTTGCTGGCCCGCAAAGGAAGACCAGAATCATTCCTCAGCGGGAACGATTTCGAACGAGAGCTTCTGGTATTTCGGCTGCATCCGTTTGACCGCCTGCTGTGCGTTCTTGGGAGAGAACCGCTTTGCGAGCTTGGGAAAGGGCGTGGTGACGATGCTGTACCGCCTTGCGCTGCGATAGTAGTTCGCGCTGCCGGTACGCAGGTCCGTCACCTTGATGTAGACGGCAGGCGAAAAATCGAGCGCACTGGCGCGATGCACCTTTGCCCCGTTCATGCCGGGAATACTCGGGTTCCGCAGGATAGTCACTGCATGCTCATAGGTCAAAATCATCGCGTCTTTCGCGTTGGTTGACCACGAACTGTGAACAGCGGAATACTCTTGCAGGAACGAATTTTTGTGCTTCAGTACCACCTTTTCGTCGGGGTCAAAACTTCGCGTATCGGGATGATTCATCCCTTCCCAAAGGTTGACGACGGGATAAAAGGACGATTTCTCCGGCAGGCTCACCCGCAGTCGTTCCACCCTCTGGGCCCACTCGTCATACTCCTCGGTCGAGCTGACATAGGTGTTCAGCGCCGTGTGGTGCTCATGGTTTTCCCAGACGCTCACATAACACTGGATGCTGGTGTGAGGCCGGTTGTCCAGCAGGATAGCCTCGACCGTGGCCGCACGCCGGATGGCGTTTTTTGCCCACCGAACCAGTCCTGCATCATCAACCCACTTTCCACGGCTCTTCCAGTGTTCCTGATAGGCGCCGCCGGTCATTTTCTGGATATTTGCCATGAAATCTTCCTCAGAAACGCCGACGCGGTTGAACAGGACCCACCAGCCCCTTTCTCCGCGCTCATAGCGGCGCCCGGAAAGAGTCCAGTTGACCTCGGTACAGTTATTGCTTCCGCTGAGGATAGCAGGGGTGATGCCACTCTTGGAGCGGATGAACTGGGTATCGTACAGGATTTCGTAACTCATACTATGTACCTCCAAATTTTATTTTTCAATCAGGCCGAACGGGTCGAATTCCCGTGTTTCGTCCTTGTATGTCAGAATACTTGACGGCATCTTTGCCAGCGGCTTATGGCAGCCGCAGGTGAACGACGTCTCGGTCCCGTGGCTAAACGCAGAGCAGAGTTTCCCGCGTGTGCAGTAAAACTCATTTCCGCAGTAAAGGCACCGGCAGAGGAACCATTGTTCGGTAATCCGTCTTTTGTTTTCGCCGCGATAAGCGCCCGTTGCTTTCAGCACAACGACTCCGCCGGCTTTCATGCCGACGTACCGGCTCTTTCGTTCACAGCTGAGCCCCGGAATAGTGCTGAGACATCCGCAGCTTTTCAGTTCTCCCGAAAGAAGGTGTCGGAGTGGAGCAAAGAACCGGGCCCCACAACCGCAGTTGCAGAGAACGATTTCGTTGTTCAGCTTGGCTTTTGCCTCGATGAATCCGAACCTCCGCATCATCACCTGTTCGCGCAGGTCGATTTCCTCGCTGTACAGGTCGATGTCAAGGATGGACTCATTGACATACCCGACGCCGGCCTTTTTGTTCGTGCAGAACGGGCATTCCTGAATCGTCCCTGTCACCAGGGCGGATTCATACGCAGTGAAACTCTGCCCGCACTCGCATTCGCAGAACCAGAGAGACGAATCTCCCTGCTCTCTCGCAATGCCGGTGACGGTCAAGTTCCCGATTTTCTTTCCGAACAGCTCGATTCGAGACGGCCGCTCTATGATTACGTTCTGTTTTTTGCAGCCTTTTTTCATGTTCCGCTTGCGCTTTTCCCAGGCGTATCGGTCTGCTTCCCGCTTGCGTTCTTTCGCGCACTCCGGGCAGTAGAGCTTATTGGCTTTCTCGGCCGTGAATATCCGGGAGCACTGGCGGCACACATTGTACTGAAGGACGATATTCTTTGAGAGCTTTCCATCCTCAAGGTTATCAAAAACGGCCAAATTGTTTTCGAGCATCCCGGTGAGGACCGGGGTCTCTTTGGGCTGATAGGGCATATCATCCGCAAAATACGAAAAAAAGCGTTTTGCCCCGAGCCTGCCCACAGTTTCGTGGAAGACGGGCCGGTAGACGATTCTTCCGTGGCGGACATAGGGTGCCTGGAAATGAAGCGACCATGTTCCCGTGTATTCTTTCTCTCTCATGTTAATTGCCTCGATTATGTATGAATTTGCGTATTGAACGCATCTCTGAATTCCCCCAGCATCCGGGGGTAAAAAATATGGAATCGGCGCCATTGAGCACCGTTACCGGGAGGATGACCTGGTCCGGGAATCTATATAAACAAAGAAAAACGCGAACCCCGCGCCACTTTCGTAGCACAGGATTCGCGTTTTATTCTTTGATGAGGATATTATACGTCACTTTTCGGGGCAAGCGGTAATCCGAATGGCTCAGAGAGCCCCCGATTTCACCAGCCAGAGGCCCAGCGCACGCAGGATTTGGATTTCCGTGTGTTCCGGGCTTGCGAATCTGGACGCAATGAGCCCGTTCCAGGTCCCTTTGGTCCCGTTGATGCCGTTCCTCAGTTTGATTCCTTTTCCGCCAGCCTGTTCCCAGGCATGGAGGTTTTCAGAATAATCATCCAGCAGGACAAATCCGCGATGGATTCGCCCAAACTTTTCGGAAACGATTCCGGCCTTGTTGGCGCCCGGTTCGCAGAAAATCATGCGGGACGCAGCCAGCTCAGGCAGGTGCTCGGCGAGCCAGACGCGCTTGTCCTCTTCCGCCCAGGGATTCCCGGGCATTAGGGCACTCAAGGCGTAGGTCTCGAAACCGAGCTCCTTTTCCTCGGCAATGAGCATGCGGACCGCCTGCACAACGGATTCGTGCGCAGGAAGGTTCCGAAAATATCCGCGCTTCAGCAGTTCTTCATACGGCGTCCCCACCTGCCAGACGGCCAGGGTCCCGTCGATATCGACGAACAGCTTTCTTTGCTTCTCAAACATAAAAATCATCTCCTTTATGCGATTTGCGGCAAATTCCCCATCAGCCCGGACAGCAGGCCCGACAGCGCGTCAGCCGCAGGAGGCCAACCGAATGCCGCAAGGGCAACGAAGGCAATTCCCACCAGACAGGCAAGGCGCAGGACGGTGTAAATAGGCAGGCAGACCCGCCAGAACCGTCCCCGGATTATCCAGAGGCCGCCTTTGCTCCCCTTCTGGCGGTTGCAGCGTCGGCAGGCCGGAACGAGATTCGAGATGTCGTTCACGCCCTTGGGGACGAGCAGCTTTGCCAAAAATCCCCGTTGCGCCAAATGAACAGCGACTACATGGTCCACCTGCATTTTCTCCGGTTTCACGCGGCGGCCGCAGTAAACGCATCGGTATTTGCCTCGCACCGGCTGAACGGCGCTTAAAAACTCGTTTCGGTACGATGAATTCCGAGTGTATTTATCGTTCATATTCTCTCCTTTCAAAAAAGCGGCCGTTACCCAGATAGGAACGGCCGCTTAACATCAGGCTTTCAGCTCAACCAGATAGCGGATAGTGACCTGAGCCTCGTCGTATACGATGAGTTCGTCATTCCGAAGCATCCCTTTGTCTTTATGTGCAAAAACATAGTTCGCCCCGTTGCAGAACGAGCTCAAGTTCTTCCCCGTGATAGAGCTGTACCGGGATTGGTGGTCGTACACATCAAACGCTTTCCCGCAGGCGACTTCCATAACGCCCATGAAAGCACGACTACTATGACCATTTGCCCAGTAACTGCCGCTCAAACTGGTGTAGCCGGCGGATTTCGATGCGCTGGGCGCAAAATAAATTCCGTGGCCGAACATTTTGCCGGTGATGGCGGCATTGGGATTCAACTTGAGGCCCGTGCTGAGGATGTTGAGCCAGTTTTCATTTTTCGACCCATGCCAGAGAAACTTTTTCTTGCAATCTGGATGAGATGACATGTAGTCCTCAAAGTTCCCGCGTGTGGCCTTCGTGTCGATACGCCATGCGGCATGGTATTTTCCGGCTTGCTGCCCCAGATGGCGCAGGATGTTTTGCTCTTCTTCGCTGGTCACGTTGGAAACAGTGATTCCAAGTGCTTCCAGAATCGTTTTGTCGGCGGTTTGCCCTTCAATGGCCGGCACAGAGGGACGGATAACGACCTGGCCGCGCATCACATCCAGCAAATTTTGTTCTCGCTGAATAATTTCGCCCATGTCGGACACGGACTTTGCCATGTAATTCTGGACCCGGGACATATTGCGCGGCAGAATCGAGAACAGCTCCAGAAGCAACTCATTGAACTCGAACGTGTTTTTGGATTGGCCGAGCAAAATAAGCTGTCGCTGGGCCGAATCGACCATCTGTATCGTCACCTTGTCCGTGGATACGGTATAGTTGGTTCGGACAATTTGCCGGGAACAATTCAGAAGGAACTGAAACAGTTCGTTGATTCCGTTGTCTTCAACGGGTTTAAACTCCGGCGCAGACGGGGTTCGAGAGGCCTCGACCAACTCCGTCATATCCTTATATCCCTTTCGTATTTTTTCATTGTATTTCTGGTTCCATGCAGACGCAGGGTACGACGCGCTGACGCCGGCCTGACCGATACGACCATACCGGACATTCAGTCTGTCCCCTACGATTTCCATATCGTAAAATTTATTGTTATTCAGTGCTGTTACCATGACGAGATGTGCAAACATAATAATCCTCCACAAAATAAGGGGGCCCGTTTTTTCAGGCCCCCATTAGTTCAGTTGCTGTCGTTTAACTCGGTCAGCTGCCGCTTATATCTGGCGACAACTTCGCAGGCAGATTTGAGCGCAGATTCCAGCCCAGTCCGGACAATATCCTCCAACTCTGCTTGAGCGTCAGGCAAAGAGCTTGCGTCCATGGGCTCGTTGAAATATGTCGTATTCCCGATTCGGCCGCAAAAACGATACCCGCCATCCTCGATATGCAAAGATGCCAGCAGGTCGCCGCCATTCCGTGAGAGCAGGAGATACCTGCCGCTTTCTGCGTATTCGGTGTTCCAATATGCCATGTTTATTCCTCCCTTAATCGTTTTCGTGTTCTTTCAGATTTCCATGTTCATCGGCCGCTTCGCCCCATTGACGGGCGACGGCGTAATCGTAATCAACATGAATGATTTTGCGGGCAATTTCAGGGCCAGCGCCTTCTTTGTTGCCGAGACCGCTTACTACGGCCGCAATCGGGCAATCTGTCTCAGTATCGCAATCACCGGCATACAGACGAGACGTGAACTTTCCAGGATAGTCGCTGTTTGGCAATTCGTTCTCGGACAGCCAGAGCAGGCTGTCACCTTTTTTGCCGTCCACGGTAATCGAGGGAAAGTCATGGCTCTGATATGTAGAAGCGACCAAGGATTCATCCCCGCGTTCCACGATGAGCTGAGCGCCAAGAGCACCGCAGTGGTCGAGCCCGGCGAGTTTTGCCAGAAGCACCAGTGGAATCTCGCGGGTCTGGGAATTGTTCTGGGCATCCTGATACTGGATAGCAAATTTTATTTTCATAATAATTCTCCTTTTCTTCTTCGAGAAAGTATGTACAAAAAAAAGCGCGAACCGCATGCTGTTTTATGGCACACGATTCGCGCTTGATTTGGTGGTTATTCGGTTCCGGACGGGATTCAGCCGCTGCATCGTGCAGGGGTGAAGGCTTTCCGGAAATGTTCGAGCGAGACACTGAACTCTTCGAAGCCGGGCTCGTTGTTTTCGTTGAAAAGCGTGACTTTTGTCGCAGACACATCGACAACGATACAGACTTCGCCGGCCATATACGCCAGAGTCCCGTTCACATAGACATCTGTGTAGGTGTTGTTTCCACTTTTTTCTTTGCGGATTTCAACCGACTTCTCATTCAGAGAAACGTTTTCCGCGTCGCCGATGTAGGCGTGACAGAGAATGTCTTCCGAATGCAAATGTTCAAGCAGTTTTCCCATTACTAAAGACTCCCTTCCAAACACAAAAATACGCGAATCATGCGTAGCTTTCGTGCCACATGATTCGCGTTTGATTTCTTTTATGCATCTCAGTATACGGACTTTTCGGGGCGCAGGCAATACCATCTATCAGTTGTTACTCGCCTTGCTTTCTTTAGGCTGGGCCGGAAACATTAACCGAGGCGCAGCGCTCACTTTAGCATAACGGTTTCCATCTTCACCCCAAAGGATATCGCAAATAAAATCGCCATCGGGGTCTTCGTTGTCAAAAAACCAGATACGGATGTTATGCTCAGCATCGGCAAATGCTGCCACCAGGAGGGAAAATTGTCTAATGGTCTCAATCAGGTCGAAATCGACACTAATCGTCTGAACCCGGTGGTTTTGGTCGTTCACAAGATTCACAGTGAACCCGTTTTCCTCCAAGCCGCCGGCCACGGCGACAAACCTCTGACCGTCTTCTTCTCCATCCCCGTTCTCATCGTCTTTGGCGAAAATGCTCATTTTTACCTGCCCGGTCTGGATGCGCCAAAAAAGCCTGTTCTCGTCTGCCCGCGTGATACCAGCGCAAGCCATTTTTCCCGAATTTTTTTGTGTTTCCATTGAATAACTCATGTGTGACGTCCCCTTTCTTTTTTTCGCAAAAAAAAAGCCGCTGATTTCTCAGCGACTCAACATTTTTCTTAAAATTCCCAACACTGTTTATTATAATAGCATTTTCCCGCCACGTCCATATTTCTGACTCACAAATGTTCTTAGGGTAAAAAGAAAAATCCGGCAGAGCCTCGGCCCGGCAAAAAGAATCAGATGAACTCGTTTGCAAAATCGACCGCTTTGTTGAAGAAATTTCGGCTTGCAATGTAGTCACTCAGATGTACGACCTTGATGCCAGCCAAAAGGTCTTGCGGCCGCTCAAAATTATCCCTAATGGATGGCCCGCTCCATTGTCCAGAATGCCACAAAGCATAATAAAATACTGGACGCAGATACGTTACCTCCGGGCCAAACTCCTTTTCGACGAAAGTATACCAACGTTCAGCAGCAAGGCGCGGATGGTCTGCTCGGTAGTGCGCGCCGTTCATGCCGTTTTTCACAGAATCGTGGATGAGCAGAGCGGCGATAGCCTCTCCCTGAACAACCTGTTCCATCCCGGACAGCCGCAAAAGCTCCATACAGACAGCGATGGTCATTTTCGTGTGCCGCACAAGCCCGCCTTCTCCAGCATCAAAGCGGGAATGATGTTTTCCGGATGAGCTGGATGGTGCCGTCCAGAAATACGACGGAGCAGCCTCATTGAGATATCGAGTAACGGCGACCTTCAGCGCTTCATTTTCGATAAGCGCCAGTTCTTCTGCAAAAACCTGTTCTGCAATATTTTTTTCCATGACAAAATCTCCTTTTCTGCAAACAAAAGCGGGGGACGCATCGCATCCCCCGCTTTCGATTCTTGATTATGCTTTCGCAGCCTCACCATCAACCGAAGTTGCCGGTGTCGTTTCCTGAGCACTCGCCTGGCTTTTCTCCTCCAGCTCCTTCGCAGCCTCACGGGCTTTCTGAATGAAGCGGAAGGTGGAAATCAACAGCATCTCAGCGGCCCAGGCGGCAAAATAGAAGGCGAAAACACATGCCACCAGGACAGTGTTGACGACTTTTTCCGCAATGGAGAAAACCCGTTTCGTGATGTTTTCGGCTTTGCCGCACTTCTTCTTGGCTTTGTGGGCGGCCAGGGCGATGTTCTCATAGATAGCAGACATAATTATGTACCTCCATTTGCTGCCGCCCATATTGGTGCGGTCTTACGCAAGTTTTATTTTCCCGATTATACGGGTGCTTGAATCTATATCATCAGCGCCATTAAGCGCTGTTACCGGGAGGACAAACCCGACCCGTGTACTTTGTGGCTGACTGTTAAATCCCGTCCATAACGGAATCTACAATCCTCTGAGCCGCATCCGCTGGAGTAACGAACCCCATGTCGGAAAACAGATTGCTCAAGACAGCCTCCACATCTACAAAAAAAACAGCGATTACCGCAACAGCACTGGCAACTACCACAATCCCAAGAACGACATTGAGCACCTTGACCCAAGTGCGTTCACGATTAGGGATAACGATGTTGGCGAGCAGCAGCGCGATGATAGAGAAAGCGAAAATCTGAATAAACATAGTATGTACCTCCCCTGCTGCCGCCCAAATGGTGCGGTCTTACGCAGGATATTCTCCCAGTGAAGTGGGTGTTTAAATATAATCATCAGCGCCATTAAGTGCTGTTTGCCGGGAGGATAGAACCTGGCCCGGAAATCTATGTAAACAAAGAAAAAACACGAACTCCGTGTTACTTTCGTAGCACAGAATTCGTGTTTGATATCTTTGATGTTTCTTAGTATACGCACTTTTCGGGGAAAGAAAAGTGCCCGGGGAGTCTATTTTTTCCGAAAAATCTCAAAAATCAACGGAAATATACAAAGTTTTCGTGTGCCTGGCCCGCTCCGTTTGCAGTGAGGGTCCAATCACGGTACACCATAGCGGCCGTGCCGCCCTCGTTCAGCTGCATTCCGAACAGACAGCCTTTACTTGCGAGGAAACTTGCGCACTCATCGGGAGTCAGACCCGCAGACACACCATCAACCATACCACCCTCTGCAACTACAATCCAGATATCGCCAGGGGTGCCATTAGAACCGATGAAGGTCCGTTGAGTACGGGTCGAATCTCCAGTCGGAACAAGGGCGCCGTTCACAAGGAACGCAGGCTTATACTGGAAAGTATCGGACACATCTCCACGGTCTACGAGGTCACTGAGGAAATACCCATCCAGGTCAAGGCTTACGGTACTATTAAGAATACCGTTTGTCCGACTGTAAACGCCGTCCGAATGGAGAGGACCCTGATTACGCAGGGAGCCTTCGCGAGCGACAGGATAATCGCTGGCTGCCGTTGCACCGTCTCCGCTTACTGTCAGGATGTTGCCGAGGCGTTCATGTGCTGAGAGGGTCGTTTCTGCGCCAAGCCCATAGCCGCCGTTGCCGTTGGCAGTACCAAAGCGAGTGTAGTCGGAAAATACGATATGCGCGGCATAGCAGTTGGCTCCAGTGTCTCCACCAACCCATTCCTTGGTGATGGTGATGTCGCTGGTGGAATCAGTGCGGTGAAGAGGATAATTCAGGACCTCAACCTCAACGGTGCATTTTTGACCAAGCTCATTGGTCACTAAGATTTCTGTGAATCCGCCTGAAACGCCTGTTACCACACCATTCTCGCTCACAACAGCGATGTTTTCATCTTCAGAGGTAAAAGTGTAGTTGGTGCCGCATTCGGGGTTATTGATATCGGTCGTTACTTCGATTGTGGACGTTTCAGACACCCACAAGGCAATGTTTTCGGCAGAAATAGAGTGTGGAGTGCGCTGTACAGTTACCTTGACCGTCTCGTTAATTTCCCCAGCCTGGATAGTCAAAGTTGTTTCGCCCGGGGTCAAGCCACGGATTTTTCCAGCCGCAGAATCGACTTCCACAACACTGGAGTCTGCAATACTGAATGTCAGGCCGTCAACCTTTGCCTGTTCGGGCACCAGAGTGTAAAGGATGTTCTGCCATGTATCACTTACCGGTAGAGTCATCGGTTCTGCATTGATGCCTTCAAGTCTGTCAGACGACACAACGGTCACGGTAATTACGTCGGAAAAATCTCCGGCAGACACGGTAATTTCAGCGACGCCCTCCTTTTTGGCGGTCAGTGTGGCTGCCCGTTCGCCAGGGCTTTCCCACTCGGCTTCTTCTACACTCACGACGCTTGCGTCGGTGCTGGACCATTCCACATCCAACTTGGCAATCGCTTTCTCGAGAGCCTCTATATTCTGGTCCTTGTCTGATTCGAACACAGCGACAACCGTCTCGTTCTGCCCAACCATAACGCTTAGCTCTGAATTCTCAAAAGAAACAGATTTGACGCCGACACCACCGTTCCCGGAAAAGAGCATCCATGCGCCAATAATAACAGCCCAGACAATAGCTGTTACGAGTGCAGCAATCCCTGCCACACGGGGCCACGAGGCTTTTCCCGGCAGTTCGTTCTCCAGGTCATCCCCATAAGTGCCTGCTCCGGTCAGCTCGTCATCATCATCGCCACCCTGCCAAAGATTTTGTGCGAAATTTTCCTCGCCATCCCTATTCTCGGCAGATTCGTCCTCATCTTCTTCACCGAACGGAAACCGGTCCCATTCGCAGTCTTTTTCTTCGGATTGCACCATATTTTCCTGTCTGGACTCAGGGTCCGTCTCATCGACAGCCTGTTCTTCAACTGGTTCTACGGAAGCATCTTTGCTGGAAGCCTCAGCTTTTGCCTCAGATTCCTGGCTTTTTACACTCTGCTCAACAGGCTCAATATCCCGCTCAAGGGTACTGGAACTATTTTCAGCCAGTCCTTGTTCCGGTTCCGATGGCTTGGCTGCCGCCTGGGCGTGTTTCTTCTGTGCCGCCGCTCGTGCGGCTGCCTGTTGCCTACGGCGCTTTTTCTTGCGATTGCCTTTGCTCACTGAAATTATCCCCTTTCGGCTTTATCTGAAACCATTCTATTTCCGCTGGATTCATGGCCCCATTGTACGCATATTTCGGGGAAAAACAAGAAAGCCGCCTCCCGAAGGAGACGGCTAATTGTATTATGCGTAGGAAATGAGCACTCCGCCCGGCAAATAGCCCAGAGGGCCCGCGCTCTTGAAATACTCTTCATCGCTGACCCAATCGAGGATGCACATGTCACCGCCGGTTCTCTTGCGGTACAAATCTTCCACGATTTCCTTGGCAGCCTGCTTGCCCGCCTCGGTTGCGGCCAGTTCGCTCGGCATACGTACACGGGTCAGAGCGAGTGCTTTGTAGCCGCTCGCCATCGTCAGGATTTCTCCCTTCAGCCACGCGAGCTCGTAACGGTCATCGGGCGGCAGCTGGGATACGAATTCAGCTTTCAAGTCCATATCAATTCTCCTTTGTCTCGATATCATCTGCGCTAAACAGAACATTACCTTCCAAATCCACCTGCCCCTGTTCCCAGAGGTATGCATACGCTTCCTCGGCCGTAGTCCAGGAATATACTCCATTACGGGTAACCATTTCTCCTGTTTCCTGGCCGGAATCGTCCACATAGGGCTGAGTCACATCCACACGGATGCCAGTATCGTCCGACAGAACCTCTGCATGGATATCCTGTCCGTTCGCCTCGAAAAACTCGTTGAAGATATCGAAGTACACCTCGACGGTCTCCAGCATTTCCGTCTTATTCAGGCCGGATTTCCGAACTTCCTCGGGTATCCCGGAATCGTTCCCGGAACACCCGCAGAGAGCGGCCAGTAACATCAGGCCGGCGGCCGCAAGAGCCAATTTCCGTTTCACACGAACACTCCTCACTTTTTGTCTTGCGCGGTGACAATCTGCCCCGCCTCAGAAATGTACGAAATGACCATTCTTCGGCCAAACCCAGCGGTCAGGCCGCAGAGGGCGAACGCCGAGAAGATAATCAGAGCCTCCGCGATGCTCCCCGTCGGGAAAACGGTTGCCAAAAGGAAGCCGCAGAGCATCATGGAGATTTCATAGGCAGGCCCCACGGAATTCAGGAAATCTCCGATTATACCGCAGGAGAGGAGCTCTGCCAGCGCCTGCGCCGTACGGAACTTCGCCGTATCCTTCTCGTTCTGCTCAAGACAATCCGCCGGACTTTCAAAAATCTGTCCGACAAGATAATGCCCATTCGGCAGAGACATCCGAAACAGTTTCACCAGTGGCCCAAATAGAAACTGGGACATAGCATAACATGTTATAATCAGAGACACCCCCTCCGTTAGCACGAACAAAACTTCCCCAAGGCGTTTCTGCGTCATATCAGAGAGCGTCATAGCGCTGGTCACGGCTGCCCATGTGATTGACGTAGCCACGAGGTAAAAGAACGGCCACGCGCCGCACAGAATCATTGCTTTTTTGAGCTTGGGCTCGTTGATTGTGATTGTTTTTGCCCTCATCGTCTTTCCCTCTTTGCAAAAATTATATGTCAGCGCTGTCCACCAGCATCTGCTGATACGTAGCGCCCTGAATTTTATCCGAGCCAATCAGGACTTTGGCCTGTTCGACACACTTCGCATACATATCCGGATGCTGAAGCATCAGCGTAACGCACTGGTCGAATCCGTGCTGTTCAATACCCACGAGGTTGCCAGTACCGCGAAGCGCCATATCTTCCTGTGCAATTTCAAAGCCATCGTTGGTTGCCACCATTGTCCGCAAACGCGGGTTATTCCTATCCTTGGAGAGCAGAACGCAGAAGCTCTGTGCGTCTCCGCGTCCCACACGGCCTCGCAGCTGATGAAGCTGAGCCAGGCCGAATCGTTCGGCATTCTTAATGACCATAACAGTTGCATTCGGAACGTTTACCCCAACCTCAACAATCGTGGTCGAGATGAGGATTTGAGCCTTTCCGGCGGCAAACTCCTCAATCCGCTTCTGTATTGTGTTTTTTTCCAGGTCTCCGGTGACTTTGGCGATATGGACTTCGGGATACTGTGCAAACCAGTCCTTCATCTTTTTGGCCGTCTGATTTGCGGATTCCACTTCGGCAAGCGCATCGCTGTCCGAATCCTCAATCAGAGGGCAGACAACATAACATTGATGTCCAGCCTGAATCTGACGATACATCGCCTCGTACACCTTTTCTTCGTTCCCGAAGACAACGGTTTGGACCGGCTTACGACCAGCAGGCATTGTGTGAATATTGATGACCTTTGTGTCTCCGCCATAAAAAGCGTTTGCCAGTGTACGCGGAATAGGTGTTGCCGTCATGCTGATGGAATGCACGCCGGTTCCAGTCTTTTCCCGGAATGCGGTTCGTTGCTTCACGCCAAAGCGATGCTCCTCATCAATCACGGCCAATGCGAGATTCTTAAAGACGACCGACTCAGAAATGACAGCGTGTGTGCCGACGATGACCTGTGCCTCGCCGTTTTCGATTTGCTTCAATACGTTTCGGCGTTCGGCAGCCTTCATCCCGCTGGCGAGATAGACGGTTTTGATGTTGCTTCCCTGCAAATCCTCCGAGAACTTGCGGTAGTGCTGTTCTGCCAGCACAGTGGTGGGCGCCATGATAACCGACTGATATCCATTCTCTGCGGCGGCGACACATGCTGCAACTGCAACGACCGTTTTGCCGCAGCCGACGTCGCCCTGAACGAGTGCGTCAAGCCGCTTTCCGCTCTTCAGGCCAGCGAGGATAGTTTCGACAGCTTGTCTCTGGTCTTTTGTCATGGAGAACGGAAGGCTCTCCATAAACTGTACCGTCTTTTGGAAAGATTGCATCCGGTACGGAGTTGTATCGGAAAGCCCTTTGGCCCGCCAGACCATTTTCAAGGCAAATGGGAACAGCTTGTCTGCAATGTTGCGCTGCGTCGCTTTTTCCAGGTCTGTATCAGACATGGGCGCATGCAGCATTCGAAAATACTCTTTGATTTCGGGGATTTCCAGAGCCGAACGGATATCAGCATCCAAAGAATCCTCAAAATCAGGGTCAGCAATCAGCATCGACGCTGCCAGTTTGACCGTATCTCGGAAATATTCGACGCTCATCCCGGGAATCTTCCGATACACTGGAATGATTCGGCCAAAATCCGATTTGTGACAGCTGTAAAAAACAGGTGCGGCCATAGAGAAATTGTTGAATGTGGGACTATACGAGATTTTTCCGCAGAAGATATAAGGAACGTACAGGTATAGTGTCCGTTCGATGTACGGCTGGTGGAACCAGGTAACGTTCAAGAGTGTACCAGAACCATCATCCACGATTGCGGTTACGTACTTTGGCCCGCTTCGGAACCCTTGGATTTTGCCCACGATAGCCACAGGGCCGTCGGTATCACCTTGAATTTCCGACATTCTGGTGATTTTTCTGAAATCATAATATTTTTTCGGCTGGGTAGAAGCCAACTGTTCTACTGTTTCAATTCCTGCCTTCAGAAGTTGCTTGCGCTTGAGGTCAGGGATATGCGTAAAATCAGTAATATGCACTTCTTGGCCTCCTTTACGCGCTTTTGCAAAACCTTTTTGTTTCATCTTTATACCCCTAATTATATCACATTTTTGCCTATATTGCAATTTTCCAGATTATTCCAAAAGAAAAAGCCGCCCTCGGGATGAGGGCGGCAATGCGAAAACTTAGAGGATGCAATCGGCAGGAATGCCGTACAGCAAGGCGCCTCCGTCGTCCTCGAGTTCAATCTCGTTCGCAAGTACCCGGCGGGAGTATCCGCCGGCATCGTCCTGAACGAACGAGCTGACAGCATCTTCCAGTTCCGCCGCATTCATCACGACTCCGGTATTCTCGCAATCGTCCTGCGCGAGGACGATTTTAAGGATTCCGTCTTCGGAATAGACATGCAGTTCGGTGCTTTCGTTCATGGCGTGATAGCTGAGAGCGTCGGCCAGAGTGCGAATGAAACTTTTCAACATGAGAATTACCTCCATTGTTTTGCTTTCATTTTTTCGGAATAGGCGGAAGAGGAATATTCTCCTGCTCCGCGCGTTTCTTTTTGAGGGCGAGGAGATAGTCGTCCACACCCTTTTGCTCAGTGCCCCAATCCCAATGGACCATTTCGAATCCATAAGAGCGGGCGATGGCATGAAGTTTACTGATTGCTCGGGCGACCTGCGGATTTGTCTCGCGGTCGGAATCGAATGCGTCAATCAGGTGTTTGATATTCTGCGTTTTCAGGAATTCGAGAAGTTCCCGCCACGAATCGTAGCAAAGTACGCCGGGGATGGCGATAAACCAGCCGTCACTCAGTACAGACGCGGCGGCGGCTTTCAAACCGCCCTCGGTCACATACACAGCGTCTTTGCGTTCCATCCCGGGAACCCCATAGAATGGGACATTTTTTGCGGCAGCGCCATGCGTTTTTGAAGAAGAGGAGAACCAACGATAGCGGGACATCTTTGCCTGCTTCACTTCATCCTCATCCATTTCCGGCGTGATTTTCACGTCATAGCGGACCTGAAGGCCGACAATGAGGCCGGTCTCATTCCGATACGGGATGAAATATCCACTTCCTGCGCAGTTGATTTCCGGCTTGCCGTATCTGGTATAAAAACCTGGTACACCTTCGATTTTGCACCCCTGTGCCTGCAAGCTCTGGCCGATAACATTCAGCCCGGACTGCGGCAGAGAGCGGAACCCCATTTTCTTAATATCCTCATCATCAAAGCCACGCGCCAGCAAATCGGCACGATGTTCTTTTGACAAGGTAAGGTTATTGAGGAACGCCCGATAGGTCTTATCGAGTTCTTCATCCGGCAGACGGGGAACGGTTTCTTTCGGTTTCGGCTTTGTGTCCATCCGCATCTTAGCGAGCCCGGGGTTTCCCTGCATGGCATCCATGATACAGCGGTATGCATCGCTGTTTGACATGGAACCGAAGAACACCTTGTACAGACCCAAGATGCCGCCGTTTTTCTCAGCGGACATCCCTTTTGCCGGACAGCACGCACATTCACGGAAACAGTTCCATGTTTCCTTATTGAGGTTTACCTCAAATTCCTTTCCGGTATGGGGGCATTTTATCAATACCTCGCCTTTACCGTTGGGCTTGTCTCGACCTTTTTCAAACGCAGGATGGCACAAATCGTATAAGACGAAATTCATTGAGAACGGAAATTGCGACATCCCGTTTACCTCCTATGTACAGGCGGCAGAGGCTGTTCCCCCCTGCCGCCTGATTTGATTTTGATTAGCTCAGTGGCTTAACAGCGCAGCTCTTCGCAAACCATCTGCAAAGCAGTCGCGAAGATTTCGTTTGCCATACCGGGCCGCTCGTTGATTTTGTTCAGATGCCAACGCAGGAACTTGGGCCCGCGCTTCTTGTTTTCTGCGACTTCACGAATCGTCTGACCGGCGGTAGCCCCGTACGGGAAGTGACAGGTATACGCCTCTTCCACGGTCGTGGGCATCTTGTCGTTCAAATACGCATCGGGATTGTGCTCCTGGACGGGATTTGCTTCCGCATTGTCAGCCGCAACGGGTGCGGTGGATTCAGCGGGAGCGGCCTCCTGGGGCGCTTCCTGAGCCTGAGTCTGAGCCGATGCATCAGAGGCAGCGGCCGGTTCATTGGCGGGCTTTTCCGGCTCAGCGGCCACTTCGGCAGCAGGAGCTTCGGTTACGTTCTCGAGTGCAGGCCGCATCGAAAGCTGTTCGGCCTCACCGTCGGACAGGTCTGCACTGTTCTCAGGCTCCTCCTTATGCTCCTGTTCGGAAACAGCAGGGGATTCCTGGGTAGGCGCGGGAGCTTCCGCAACGGGGGGCTTTGCGATTGCCGGCGCGGGCGCGACAGGCGCTTCAGGTTCGGGCACAGGCTCAGCCTCGGCCGGTTCGTCCGCTACGGGCTTCTTTGCAGCAGCCTTCTTCTTGCGGCCCTTCTCAGGCTCGGCAGGCACAGCGGGAGCCGCCGGTGCCGGGATTGCCGGACGAGGGATACTCACGCCTTCTTCCTCAGCGGAAACAGCCTCCCCTTCCGCCTCAAGGTTGATGGGCATATCAAAGCCCAGGTCGCTCAGTGCGCGCTTTTTGGCGGCAATAACCGCATTGGATACGTAATCGCGGCCAGTCGGGTCATCGCTGTACCATTTGGTGGCGATACCGGTAGCACACGGCTCAGTATCTTCAGGACCACGGTAAACAAAGGCGGTCGCGGTCGCTTTCATGGCATCCATCGCTACGATGGTGTGAGTGATACGGCCTTTGGGGAACACGGTGCGGAACCAAGCAGCGGCGACTCTCCAGCGCATCGCACGGAAGGTCTCGGGCTGACCATTGGCGCCGATTCCGGTGAACTCCGTAAGTGCCTCATTCGGGTCAAAACCGTCTACGCGATACTGGGGAAGCAGCTTTTCGAGAGGGTTACGATTTTCCATTTTTCAGGTCTCCTTTTCTGACATGAATTTTTATGTACACAAAGAAAAATGCAGATACCGCATCACTTTCGTGGCACAGCATCTGCATTTAATTCTTTGATGTTTCTTATTGTACCGACTTTTCGGGGCGGGTGTTAGAACATTTCAAAAAAAAAGAAAGGCCCTCTCGGAAAAATGAAAAAACGAGAGGGCCAAAGGGAGCGTCGGCGCGCAGTCAAAAGCATCGCTCAGCGGAAAGGTAATTCGGAAACTTTCCGCGATTTTTATTATATGAACTTTTCGGGGGAAACGTTAGCTATTCATTCTCCCCCCAAAAAAGCCCTCCCGCAAAAACGACGGGAGGGAGAAAGGAGATAAGTGTAGGACAACCAACCATACACGTCAAACAGCGAGGGAAAAATCTATCAAACTCTTCGCTGCTTTCATTGTACGGGCTTTTCGGGGAAAAGGAATCCTTTCTGATTAAAATTCCGTTTCCACGCGCAAGTCTTCGCCATCAGAGATGAAAACGATTGTCCCGTTTTCATCTGTTCGATACAGTTCAACTTCCGCATCACGGAGCTTCGAAGTTGTCTCATCGTGCGGATGACCGTAGCTGTTGTCTTTCCCGCACATGATGACCGCATACTGGGGCATGATTTCCCGCAACCAAGGATAGCTCGTACTGGTGCTTGAGCCGTGATGGCCGACTTTCAGTACATCCGCCGCCACATTGAACCCAGCATCCAAAATAGCGTGTTCCGATTCCCGCTCAGCATCGCCTGCCAGCAGGAAAGATGTCTCTCCAAAATCATAACGCAAGACAATCGAGTCGTTATTAAGGTCCTCTTTGTCGATTTCGATTGGGCCGAGCACTTGAAAGGATGATTGGGTAAGCTGGAACGTCTCCCCTGCTTCGGGATACACTATGTTTACATTGTTTTTCTCGGCCGCCTCCATCATATTGCGATAACAGGCCGTGTCATTTTCAACATCGGGTTTCAGCAATGTATCGACCTCGAAATTCGTTAAAATCTCTCCAGCACACCCGATATGGTCTTCATGAGGGTGCGTAGCCACAAAATAGTCGATTTGTTCAATGCCGAGTCCGTTAAGATACTCGATAACCAATGCCGCATCATCTCTGTTTCCGCAGTCCACCAGGATGGTATCTTCTCCGTTTTGAATCAGCGTGCTATCAGCTTGGCCTACGTTGATGAAGTGTACAACAGCTTCGCTTCCCGGCTCGGTGCTAATTTCAATCGGTTTGCTCGAAGCGGGTAAATCCAATTTGCTATGAATCGCTCCATCTCCATCTTGCATTCCGTTAAAGAAATCTTTTGTTTCCTGGAACATATTCTGTCCGATACTCCATCCGGTCTGGACAACATATCGGATATCATTCCCGGTCACACCGAACAACGATAGGGTAAACAGAAGGACGGCAACAGATAGGATGATACTTGCCACCCGCTTAGTCACACGCCAGAGCAAAGAACCTGCCAGAAGCGCAATGATGATAACCAGAATGGTGCTTTGATTGTCTGAAATATAATTGATAATGTTCTGCATGGCAGAACCCCCTTTCGAAAGAGAATATTCTAATACAAATGGTAGACGCTTTTCGGGAAAACGCAATTTGATGAATAGAAGAAGGCCGGAAGTTAATCCGGCCCTCAAAATCAATTCTTCTTCGATGCGATACATTCCGCCAGCAGGTGCTCGGCCTTTTCAATGACTTTTTCGGATACCGGCCGGCCACCACGGTTCAGCATCAGGAACACACGCAAGACCATTTCCCGGTCCGCGTTTCGCAATTCCGCCAACGCTGTGTTGGCATCCAGGAAACGGCGACGGTCCCGTCCGCTCAGCTCGTTATACATGACCCCCCGATATTCGAGTCGGTTCTCGTAGAAATCCAGAAGAGTCAGCAGCCGCTGTTTTCCGTCCACGATTTCGTAGCTCAAGCCATCTTTATGCCACTCTTCATCGGTACGCTGCCGGAAAACAAACCGTCCGATATCGGCGCCCATGAAAATCGAATCCAGCAGGCTCTCCTTGTCTTCTTGTGTCCAGACGCGCTCTCGCTGATAATCCGGTTCAAAATCTACCCCGGCAAAAATGTGCCGGTAAATCAGTGATTCAATGGTCAGATTACTATACGAGAGCCGGATGTCCTCGTTACTTGAAAACGATGTGCTGCCCGGCATCTTCGGGCGAAGAGAAATCCAGGCAACAACCTGTTCCCGAATATCCGGCTTTTTCTGGGTCATGTCTACATCCCTTACGACATATACAAGACCGTCTTCAATGACTTCCAGCACAGTCGTTTCCGGCCAGGCCCCATGAACCACTGTGGCGCCAACAGGGAAATAGTATGTAGGCTTACCGGCGAACTTGGCCTGTGTCAGTGCGTCCTTGATGTCGCTCTTTTTCTTGGCTTCATCTTTTTCCCGCAGTTTTTCCGGTGATTCCTTTTTAGTTCTCCGCATTTTCTGCTTCCTCCAAATCTTTTAGAATATCGTAAAAATCCGCCCAGTGTGGGCAGGTATTGCTCTCGCCGGTTATAAAGATACCAGTCTGAGCGTTTCCGCAGGTGTGGTCGTTTGGGTCAAACCATCCACATCCGCCGCAGCGTTTTTCTTCCATCCTTTACCTCCAGATTTATATGTAATACAAAGAAAAATGCGGATGCCGCACCATTTTCGTGGCACAGCATCCGCATTCAATTCTTTGATAGGAACATTATATATCGTTTTTCGGGGCGAGACAATCCCCTCAGAGTGCCTCTGCAAGGAATTTGCCCACAAGCTCCGGGTCCATTACTCCGAAAAGCGTTTTCAATGATTCCTGCGTAATTCCCTCTGCAACGGCCTTTTGCACAATTTGACGGTATACTTTTTTACTTTCCTTCTGCCGTTTCGGCGAAATTCCCTGCACGGCGCCAGTCATCTGCTCTGCAATAATATGTACATAAGTGTCATAGGTGAAGCTCGCACTCTTGTGGCCGAGGATTTTTGAGAGGACTTTAATGTCTGCCCCATTCCGAATCATCATGCTCGCAAAGCTGTGTCTTAGCGTGTGCGGCCCGTTTGGATTTTCGATTTCAGCACGCCGGCAGATGGCCTTATAAGAGGTCAGCAAGGAGCTATATGGGATAGTTACGTTCTCTTCACCACTGATAAGATTTGCATTTGGATTCTTTTTGCAGCGACGCACCAAACTGGAAGCGGCCCTGTATGCTGTATCCTCCCCAAGAGGAACATATCGGTCGCCACTGTCAGTTTTCGTTTTTTCCGAGTTGTACTGGACCATCGACCGGAACGTCGGGCTTTCGTCATCCATATCATAATACGCAACGGATGTGCGATGAATATGGATACGACGCTTCTCAAGGTCAACGTCTGCCGCTGTCAGTGCGGCCGCTTCACCAATACGCATCCCCGTGAAGAGCACAAGAACAAACGCATCGGCATGTTTGTACACGGGAAATCCATTCTTGGTCTGAGCGTAAGCAGCTTTCTCAAAACGGATAATCTCATCATCCGTAAAAAAACGCATCTCATTCTGTGTCGGGCTTTGAACCGCCGTCGGCTTTTTCACCTTGGCACACGGATTCGTTCGAATCAATCGGTCTTCCACGGCCTGCTCAAGGCAATCCTTCAGGTGAATTACCGTTTTTTCGACCGTCCTTGGCGCCAGCGGTTTGCCTGTCCATGGGCTGTCGTTATTCAACAGCGCATTCACCATTCTGGTCTGGATGACACTTACGGTCAGCTCACTCAGACGCAGGTTTCCGATGGTCGGAATAATTTGATTCGTAATGGTTCTACATAGGCGTGTGTAGGTAGATTGGCGTACGCTCTTGGCATCTCTCTTGTAGACCTTGGCCCACCACATAATGTAGTCTTTCAGATAAGGGTCATTTCCAAAGGCAGATGCATCACCGACCCGGCGACGGTATTCCATTCCTCGCTCGTAGGCTTCCTTTTTAGTGTTTCCTGTAAACGCCTTGTATTTCGTCCGGCCATTCTCGTATGTACCAGCGGGGATTTTGTATAGATATTTGCCTCCTACTTGGGAAAAATAGCCTTCTCCCTTTACCCCTCGATTCGCCTTCTTTCTCGCCATTTTCTTTTTTCTCCTTTCCAGACTCTGTCCAAAATAGCAACAATAAATTTCGTTTTTAAGTTTTTCAAAAATCCATTAACGCTATCGCCGTCAAAGAATTCATCAGAAATGGGGGCTCTCTTTGTGCAATAAGGAGAATCTGCAAAAAAATCCCCCGAAATCGGCCTTTTCGAATGAAAAACCAGCTGCATTGATGGAATTCTGAAAAACGAGTATGTCTTACAGTGTTGCTATCTCCAAAAAATAGCGTACATCTTAGTACAAATGAGTACAGATAGATGTTTTTGTTTTCCGGTTTACGACGTTCGCAAAACGCACGGAAAAAAGAAAAAAGTGCCGAGAAATACTGATAAACACAGCATTTCTCGACACTTTTTACTTTGGTGCCTCCGGACGGAATCGAACCATCGACACGGGGATTTTCAGTCCCCTGCTCTACCAACTGAGCTACAGAGGCACATTTGGCGACCCGGATGGGGCTCGAACCCACGACCTCCAGCGTGACAGGCTGGCGTACTAACCGACTGTACTACCGGGCCAAATGTGCTGCGGAGGAAATTCCTCCGCAGTGTGGAGCGGGTTACGAGGCTCGAACTCGCTACCTCCACCTTGGCAAGGTGGCGCTCTACCAGATGAGCTAAACCCGCAAAAAAGTGGTGCCTCCGATCGGAATCGAACCAATGACACGGGGATTTTCAGTCCCCTGCTCTACCAACTGAGCTACAGAGGCAAATCTGGCGACCCGGATGGGGCTCGAACCCACGACCTCCAGCGTGACAGGCTGGCGTACTAACCGACTGTACTACCGGGCCAGATCTTGGTGGAAGTTAACGGGCTCGAACCGCTGACCCTCTGCTTGTAAGGCAGATGCTCTCCCAGCTGAGCTAAACTTCCACAGATGGAGCGGGTTACGAGGCTCGAACTCGCTACCTCCACCTTGGCAAGGTGGCGCTCTACCAGATGAGCTAAACCCGCAGATAAAAGCCGGAGCCAAGCGGAAACTGACAAAAAAATGGAGCGGGTTACGAGGCTCGAACTCGCTACCTCCACCTTGGCAAGGTGGCGCTCTACCAGATGAGCTAAACCCGCATTTGCTTGTCAATTTCTTCTGGTTCCTGGCCGCCGCTCTTAGCGACGTGTGTTATTTTACAACATCCATTCCGATTTGTCAACACGTTTTTTGAACTTTTTTGCATTTGTGCAAAAAATTCCCTTTCCAAAATACAGAAGGGCCGGTCTGCACAGGGACCGGCCCTTCCGATACGCCCAAACGCCTTCCCCTGCCGGGGAGAAGGCGTTCGGACGGGGGCAAGCACCAGCGGTTTTGTCAGCCGTCCATCAGCTGGGTGAGCTGCTCGTCGGTCAGCTCCATGTGATAGAACAGGCTGTAGAACTCCTTCACATAGCTTTCCAGTCCGTCGCTGTACTGGTCGGGATACAGGATGCTGCCCACCCAGTCCAGGCCGATCAGACGGTTCGGGCCCATCGGACGGTCCACCCAGGCAAACGGGGCCTTGGGCACGCCGTACACCTGCCCTTTCTGCACCGCCTCCACATTGGCGTACAGCGGATCGTCCATCAGTTCCTGCGCCGCCTGGGAGGCGGTGAGGTCCTGCTTGGGCTCGCCGTTCACAAAGATGTATGCGGGGTTCCAGCCCAGGATCTGCTCGGCCGACACCTGCACGCGGGAACCGCTCTCGATTTCCAGCTTGGCCACGTTGTCGGCGCCCAGCAGCTCGAACACCTCGGCCGACACAGACCCCACCGGCGCGGTCTCCAGCGAACCCACGCCGTTGCCGTAGTATACGGTGGGCCCGTTTTCGGGATGATCGACGGCGCGGTCCAGCGCGGCACGGGCGTAGTCGGCCAGCCTGGCGGCCTGCTCCTCCTCGGCCAGCAGCTTGCCCAGGAATTCATACGCCTCGGGCGAGTCCTCCAGCGCGCTGCTGACCATCACCACCGGAATGCCCAGCTGCTCCTGCAGCTTGTCCGCCTTTTCGATCGACGCCTCGTTCAGCGATCCCATCTGGATGCACAGGTCGGGCGCGTCCGCGATGATGGCTTCCAGGTTCACCGAGTCCCCCATCCCGTACACCGGCAGATCGACGTACTCGGGCAGGATGTAGGGTGCTTCCTGGTCATTGAAGGAATAGTTCCAGCCCAGCAGCTTGTCCGGCGCCAGGGTGTAGACGGTGAGGGAGCCCACCGGGTCGGTGCAGTAGACAGACTTCACCACATCCACGTCCTCCGCCAGCTGGATCTCGCGTCCGGCCATGTCGGTGAACGGAACGACTTCTTCCTGCGAAGAGGCGGGGGCGCTGGAAGAGGTGGAGGAGGGCGGTGTACTGGACGAAGCGGGTGCACAGGCTGTCAGCAAAACCGCCAATGCCGCACCCAGAATGGCAATGCGTTTCATGATGTTTCCTCACTTTCTGTGTACTTTCGCCAAAAATTGACGCCGCAGGGCTTGCACATTTTTAGCAAAAGCGTTATACTTTTACAAGAATAACAATAGCACACGGCCAGTAGCCTGTCAAGCGGACCGTGTGTGCAGTGCACGGAAGGGGCGGCGCTTTTTTGATCTGGAAACGAAACGCATCCACCTGCATCGACAAATCCCAGGCGCCCGGGCGGATGAGCCGGACGGTGGCGCTGCTGGCGGTGCTGAGCATCGCGGCCGTGCTGGGGTCGTTTGCGGTGGGATATTACAAGATACCGCTTTCCCGGCTGCCGGGCGTGCTGCTGGGAGGAGCCTCCACCGAGCTGGACGTGCTGGTGCGGGTGCGCCTGCCGCGCATCCTGGCTGCCTACGCCATCGGCGCGGCGCTGGCCACCGCCGGCAGCGCCTATCAGGGAATGTTCAAAAACCCGCTGGTGTCGCCCGAGATCCTGGGCGTGTCCGCCGGCGCGGGGCTGGGCGCGGCGCTGTCGATCACGCTGGAGTTTCCTTATTATATTACCCAGACGATGGCCTTCGTGTTCGGCCTTGCGGCGGCGGCACTGTGTTATCTGGCGGCGCGGCGGGTGCGCTTCGGCCAGACGGTGAGCATGATCCTGGCCGGCACCATGATCCAGACGCTGGCCACCGCCATGACCACCCTGCTGAAATACCTGGCCGACCCCAACGACGCACTGCCGGCCATCACCTTCTGGCTGATGGGCAGCCTGACCAAGGTGGACATGGACGCCCTTTTGTTTTCGGCGGCGCCGATGGCGGCGGGCTTCCTCATCCTGTTTGCGATGCGCTATCGGCTGAACGTGCTGACGCTGGGCGACGAGGAGGCCATGAGCCTGGGCATCGATCCCCGGCGCACCCGCGCGGCGGCGATTGTGGGAGCCACTTTGCTGAGCGCCGCCTCGGTGTGTATGGGCGGCATGATCGGCTTTGTGGGGCTGATGATCCCCCACATCGCGCGCTGGATAGTGGGGCCGCAGTACCGGCGTCTGCTGCCGGTGGCCTGTATGGCGGGCGGATGCTACCTGCTGGTCATGGACGACATCGCCCGCAGTGCGATGACGATGGAGATCCCGCTGGGCGTGATGACCGCGGTGGCGGGCGCGCCCTTCTTCCTCTACCTCATCACACGGCAGGGGGTGGAGCGCTCATGAAGCTGACGGCGGACCATCTGACGGCCGGATACATGAAAAAACCCGCCCTGCGGGAGGTGTCGTTTGCGCTGGAGAGCGGGCAGGTCCTGTGTGTGCTGGGCCCCAACGGCGGCGGCAAATCCACCCTGTTCCGCACCCTTCTGGGCTTTCTGCCGCCCCAGAGCGGCGCCGTCTGCCTGGACGGCAAACCGCTGGCCGGGCTGTCCCCCGCGCGGATGGCGCAGTATCTCTCCTACATCCCGCAGGCGCACGCGCCCGCCTTTCGGTACCGGGTGCTGGATGTGGTGCTGATGGGGCGCACCTGCCACCTGCATGCGCTGCGCTGCCCCGGCAAAACCGACGAGGAGCTGGCGATGCGGGCGCTGCGGCGGCTGGACATCGGCTATCTGGCCCAGCGGGACTACACCGAGCTGTCGGGCGGCGAGCGGAAGCTGGTGCTGATCGCCCGGGCACTGTGCCAGCAGGCGCAGTTCATGGTGATGGACGAGCCCACCTCCGACCTCGATTTTGCCAAATCCCAGCTGATCTACGACGTGATCCAGAGCCTTGCGGCCGACGGGTACGGCGTGCTGCTGTCCACCCACGCGCCCGACTACCCCTTCCGCCCGCAGGACCAGGTGCTGCTGCTGCGCCGGGGGCGGACGGTGGCCTGCGGCGGTTCGGCCGAGGTGCTGACCGCGGAAAACCTCTCGGCCGCCTACGACACCCCGATGGAGATCCTGCAGATGGCCGACAGCGCCGGGCGGACCCACCGGGTGTGCGCCGTGCTGGGAGGTGCGCCATGACCCTGACCGAAGCGCTGGGCATCCGCCCGGGCGTCACCGCGCTGGTGGGGGCGGGCGGCAAGACGAGCGCCCTGCTGCAGCTTGCCCGCGAGCTGCGAAGCGCCGGGCACACGGTGGCCATCACCACCACCACCCACATCTTCCCCCCGCCCGCCGACCTGTGCGGCGCTCCGCTATACAGCCCGAGCGGGGCGGAACTGGCCGAAGCCGCACGGCGCGGCATCTGCGCGGCGGGGCGGGAGCTGGACGCAAAGGGCAAGCTGACCGGCCTGGACGAGGCCGGCATCGAGACGCTGGCGCAGCACTTTTCCTATGTGCTGGCCGAGGCGGACGGCAGCCGCCGGATGCCCTGCAAGGTTCCGGCCGCCCACGAGCCGGTGATCCCCGCCTCTGCCGGGACGGTGGTGGGCGTGCTGGGGCTGTCGGCGCTGGGGAAGCCGCTGTGTGCGGTGTGCTTCCGGGCGGAACTGGCCGCCCGGCGGCTGGGCGTTTCGCCTGCGGAGATCCTGTCCCCCGCCCTGCTGGCGCAGATCGCCTGCGGCGAAGGAGGACTGCGCAAGCAGGTGGGCGGCCGCCGCTTTGCGCTGCTGCTGAACCAGGCCGAGCTGTGCCCCGCAGAGGCCGCCGAAACGGCGCGTCTGTGCCGGGCGCTGCGGCCGGAAATTGAGATCGTGACCGCGTCGCTGCAAAGAGAGCAGTGGACGCTCTGGAGAGGAGAGAAAGATGTATGCTCGTTCTGATACGCGGAGCCGGAGACCTTGCCACCGGCATCGCCTGGCGGCTGTGGCAGGCGCATTTTGACATCGTGATGACCGACCTGCCGCGCCCCACCGCCATCCGCCGCACCGTGGCTTTTTCCACGGCGCTGGAGAAGATCGAAACGACGGTGGAGGGCGTGACGGCGGTTGCCTGCGCCACCCCGAACCAGGTGCTGGAGGCCATCGGGCGGCGGCGGGTGGCCGTGCTGCCCGACCCCTCCTGCAAGCTGGCTTTGCAGCTGCGGCCGGATGTGCTGGTGGACGCCATTCTGGCAAAGCGCAATCTGGGCACCCGCATCGACGACGCGCCGCTGGTGATCGGCGTGGGACCGGGCTTCTGCGCCGGGCAGGACTGTCACTATGTGATCGAGACCCAGCGCGGGCACGACCTGGGCCGGGTGATCGAAGCGGGGCCCGCCGCGCCCAATTCCGGCATCCCCGGCAACATCGGCGGATACACCTCGGAGCGCATCCTGCGCGCACCGGCGGCGGGCGTGTTCCGTCCGCTGGCGGCCATCGGGGATCTGGTGCAGGCCGGGCAGACGGTGGCCGAGGTGGACGGCATCGCCCTGACCGCCCCCATCGCCGGGATGGTGCGCGGGATGCTGGCCGAGGGGGTGGAGGTGACGCCCGGCTTCAAGTGCGGCGACGTGGACCCCCGCGGCGAAGCGGCCAGCTGCACCACCATCTCGGACAAGGCGCGCGCCATCGGCGGCGGCGTGCTGGAAGCGATTCTACGCAGATACGGAGGAAAATTATGAACACCTGGAAAACATGCGCCGCCCTGCTGCGGCAGGGACGGCAGACCGCCCTGTTCCGCGACCTTGCCGGCGGCGTGGTGATGACCGAGGAGCAGGCGGCCCAAAGCGCGCGGTACGCCCCCCTGCTGGACGCCTGCCCGGACAAGCAGAAATGCGGCGTCTACCGGGTGGACGGGGCGGAATATTGCCTGCAGCCGCTGTGCACAAAACCCCGCATGGTGATCTGCGGCGGCGGGCATGTGGCCTGCCAGACCGCCATCCTGGGCAATCTGCTGGACTTTGCGGTGACGGTGATCGACGACCGCGAGGAATTTGCGAACCAGGCGCGCTTCCCCTTTGCCCAGGTGCTGTGCCTGCCGTTCGACGAGGCGATGCAGCGGGTGGAGGGCGGCGAGAACTGCTATTTCGTCATCGCCACCCGCGGCCACGCCTGCGACAGCCTGTGCCTGGAGGCCGCGCTGAAAAAAGAGCGGGCCTATCTGGGCATGATCGGCAGCCGCTCGAAGGTGGCGCACGTGATGGACCGGATGCGCGATGCGGGATTTTCCGACGCCGAGCTGGCCGAGGTGTACAGCCCCATCGGGCTGGCCATCGGGGCGGTGACGCCCGCCGAGATCGCGGTGTCGATCTGCGCGCAGATCATCGAGGTGAAAAGCCGCCGGCGCGGCGGCGCTTTTGTGGGGGACGACGTGCTGGACAGCATCCTGTCGGGAAAAGCGGCAGCGGTGGCCACCATCCTGTCCCAGAAGGGCAGCAGCCCGCGCGGCGCCGGAGCGGTGATGACGGTGAACCGGGACGGCACCATCAGCGGCACGGTGGGCGGCGGCGAGGCCGAGCAGCTCACCATCCAGCAGGCGCGCAGCGTGGCTCCCGGCCGGCAGCGCATCATGCAATACGACATGACCCCCAAAAACGCCCAGCAGCTGGGCATGGTGTGCGGCGGGACCGTGCGCATCCTGGTGGAAGGATTGGAGGAATGACCGATGGAAACTTCGATCAAGATGACCAAGCTGGCCAAATGCGCCGGGTGCGGCGCGAAGGTGGGGGCCGGGACCCTGTCTGCCCTGCTGGGCGGGCTGCCGGTGCGGCGGGACGAGCGGCTGCTGGTGGGCTACGACACCAGCGACGACGCCTCGGTCTACCGCATCAGCGACGACCTCGTGCTGGTGCAGACGGTGGACTTTTTCCCGCCCATCGTGGATGACCCCTACACCTTCGGCCAGATCGCGGCGGCCAACGCGCTGAGCGACATTTTCGCGATGGGCGCCGAGGCAAAGCTGGCGATGAACGTGCTGTGCGTGTCCCCCCAAATGGACGACGAGGCGGTGCGGGAGCTGCTGCGCGGCGGCTATGAAAAGGCGTATGAGGCGGGCGCGATCATCACCGGCGGGCACACCATCCAGTCGGAGGAGCCGAAATACGGGCTGTCGGTGTCCGGCTTTGCCCACCCCGACCGCTTTCTGCGCAACTGCTCGGCACAGCCGGGCGACGTGCTGCTCCTCACGAAACCTCTGGGCATCGGCGTGACCACCACCGCGGCCCGCGCCGGCCTGGCCGACCCCGACGCCTACCGGCAGGCGGTGGAGTGGATGCGCACCCTGAACAAAGCCGCGCGGGACATCATGATGCGGTTCGAGGTGCACAGCTGCACCGACGTGACCGGGTTTGCCCTGCTGGGACACGGCTGCGAGATGGCCGAAGGCAGCGGCGTGACCATCGAGCTGTACAACAGCCGCATCCCGATGCTGCCCGGCGCGCTGGAACTGGCGCGGGACGGGCTGCTGCCCGAAGGGATGTACCGCAACCGCGCTTTTGCCGAAAGCCGCGTATGGGCCGACCCGGCGCTGGAGCTGGCCGCCCAGGATCTGCTGTACGACCCGCAGACGTCGGGCGGGCTGCTGATCGCGGCGGCCCCGCAGGACGCCGAGGCCCTGCTGCGCGCGCTGAACGGCAGCATCCCCTGCGCCGCTGCCATCGGGCAGGCGGTGCCGCGCGGCGACTGGGCGGTGGTGGTGAAGCCATGACGCGGCTGTATCTGGACAACGCGGCCGGCAGCTTTCCCAAAGCGCCCGGCGTGGCCGAGGCGATGGCCGACTATCTGCTGCACAACGGCTGCAATCTGGGCCGCGGCAGCTACCAGACGGCGGCCGAGGCGGAGGACATCGTGCTCGACCTGCGCATCCGGCTGGGCAGGCTGCTGGGCTTTGGCGATCCGTCGCATGTGGTGCTGACCAGCGGTGTCACCGAGAGCCTGAACCTTCTCATCCGCGGGCTGCTGGGGCCGGGCGACCACTGCATCGTGTCCGGCTTTGAACACAACGCCGTCATGCGCCCTCTGCTGCGCACCGGCGCGGAGTGGACAGCAGCACAGCTGGACGAAAGCGGACATTTTGCGCATCCCGAGGCACTGTTCCGGCCGAACACCAAGCTGGTGGTGATGACCCACGCCTCCAACGTGTTCGGCAACCGGCTGCCGCTGGAGGAGATGGGGCGTCTGTGCCGGGAGCGGGGGATTCCGTTCGCGGTGGACTGCGCCCAGACTGCCGGGCATCTGCCGGTGGATATGGAGCAGCTTTGCGCGGACGCGCTCTGTTTTGCGGGGCACAAAGGGCTGCTTGGCCCGGCCGGGACCGGCGGCGTGCTGCTGCGGCGGGAGCTGGCACGGCGCCTTCCCCCGCTGATCGAGGGGGGCACCGGCAGCGCCAGCGACCGCATGGAGACCCCCGATCTCATGCCCGACAAGTTCGAGGCCGGCACCCGCAACATTCCCGGCCTGTGGGGGCTGCACGCCGCGCTGGGCTTTCTGGAAGCAAACGCCCCCGCCGCCATCGCACAGCAGGAGGATGCGCTGCGCCGGGCGTTTCTGGACGGGCTGGCGCAGATCCCGGGCGTGCATGCGGTGTGCGCGCCCGGCGTGGGGCAGACCGGCGTGGTGTCGGTGGTGTTTGAACGGCTGGACCAGGCGGAAGCTGCCTGGCAGCTGGAGGAACAACACGGCATCCAGACCCGCTGCGGGCTGCACTGCGCCCCGCTGGCACACCGCACGATGGGAACCTTTCCGGAAGGGACCGTGCGCTTTTCGTTCGGGATCTTCAACACGGCGGCCGAGATCGGCCGCGCACTGGAGGCGATCGCGGCGGTATGCCGCACGGCATAAACATCAACGAGGAGGAATTGGTTTGAAAAAGTATCTGGGCATCGTTCTCACCGGCTGCGCCGTGGGCGCGGCCGCGGTGGTGCTGACCCTGCTGGGCAATCCCGGCAATATGGGGTTCTGCATCGCCTGTTTTTTGCGCGACATCGCAGGCGCCGCCAAGCTGCACAGCGCGGCGGTGGTGCAGTATCTGCGGCCGGAGATCGTTGGGCTTGTCATCGGCGCGATGATCGCGGCGGTGGCGGCAAAAGAATTCAAGCCGCGCGGGGGCAGCGCCCCGGCCACCCGCTTTGCGCTGGGCGCGGCCGTGATGGTGGGCGCGCTGATGTTCCTGGGCTGTCCGCTGCGCATGGTGCTGCGCATCGGCGGCGGCGACCTGAACGCGGTGGTGGGCCTTGTGGGCTTTGCGGCCGGCATCCTGTGCGGCGTATTTGCGCTGAACCGCGGTTTTTCTCTGAAGCGCGCCTATTCGCTGGGCAAGGCCGAGGGCAGTGTGCTGCCGGTGGGACTGGCGCTGCTGTTCGTTTTGTGGCTGGTGCAGCCGGGCCTGTTCGCCTTCAGCGAGAGCGGCCCGGGCTCGATGGCGGCCCCGGTGCTGGCCGCGCTGGCTGCCGGGCTTCTGGTGGGCGTGCTGGCACAGCGCACCCGCCTGTGCATGGTGGGCGGCATCCGTGACGCGGTGCTGTTCCGCGACTTCTACCTGCTGGCCGGTTTTGCCGCCATTCTGGCAGTGACGCTGGTGGGCAACGCCGCGGCCGGCAGGCTGCTGTTCGGCTTTGCGGGGCAGCCGGTGGCCCACACCGACGGTGTGTGGAACTTTTTGGGCATGGCTCTGGTGGGCTGGGGCAGCGTGCTGCTGGGCGGCTGCCCGCTGCGGCAGCTGATCCTCACCGGCGAGGGCAACACCGATTCCGGCATCACGGTGCTGGGCATGATCGTGGGCGCGGCCGTCTGCCACAACTTCGGCCTGGCCTCCTCCGCCGACGGCCCCACTCTGGCCGGCAAGATCGCGGTGGGCATCGGCTTTGCCGTTGTGGCCGTCATTACCGTTACCAATCTTCAGAAACGAGGTGCTGCAAAATGAATCTTCCCGTGATCGACGCCCGCGGCCTGGCCTGCCCCGAACCCGTTGTTCTGACCCAGCAGGCCCATCGCCAGCACAAACAGTTCGCCGTTCTGGTGGACAACAAGGTAGCCGTGCAGAACATCGCCCGCTTTTGCCAGAACCGCGGCCTGGCGCTGACGGTGACCGAGGAAAACGGCGAATACCGGCTGGAAATCGCCGCCAAGTGAGGCGATGGGGATGCAGGAATACATCGCCACCTTCCACACCCATTTCGGGGCCAGCCAGTTCGCGCGGGCGCTGAAAGCGGACGGCATCCGCCACCGCATGATGCCGGTGCCGCGCGCGCTCTCCTCCAGCTGCGGCACCTGTGTGCGGCTGTGGTGTGAGGACGCCGCTTCCCTGCCCCGCGAGGAGGAACAGGAAGGTCTGTACCGGGTGGAGGGCAGCAGCTATCTGCCGGTGGAAGTGTGATAGAACAAAAAAGCCTGGACGCTCCGCTGGGATGGCGGGGTGTCCGGGTGTTTTGGTCTGTTCTGCCCGTCAAAAAGGCGGCCTGCGCTGTGAACATGCGGGGCGTCTCCGGCTGTTCAGCAGGCGATCGTCTTTGTACGACGGGGCAGCTTCGACCTCATCCGCCCTCTCCGAGGGCCCCTTCCCCAGCCAGGGGAAGGCTTTCGGTTGGGGCAGCACCGCCGGTTTTTGCCAAAGGCTTCCTCTTGGGGGGAAATCTTTTGCGCTGCGCAAACCATCCCGTTACAAGCTAAGGCGCCCCGCGCTGTGAACACGCGGGGCGCCTTTTTCTGTTCCTATGCTTTGTTTTCCGCTCAGATATACCGCACTTCGCTCTCCAGCACGGTGTGGCCCTTCTTCACCTGGTAGCGGATGGCCGGGATCTCGGTGGATTCGCACAGCACGTTGGTGTTGGGGTTGGCTCCCACCATACAGCCCTCGCCTTCGCCGCGCACCTCGCAGCCGCCCTTCGCACAGCGCACGCGGGCAAAGCCCTGGCCGGCTTCCTGGATGCAGCCTTCGCCGAACTTGGGCACCGCGAAACCGCACTCCCAGGCCTCGCAGTCCACTTCGCTGTCGATCTCGTGGCGGCGGAGATGGCCTTCGGCGGTGGGGATGACGGTGGTGGTCACCCAGACGCCCGGCAGCGGGTTCCAGCGGCTGACCACGCGGTCGTTTTCCACCTTGTATTCCTCGCTCCAGCGGCGCACATACACATAGCTGCTGCCCGCCGGCACAAAGGCCAGCATGCTGTCCGGCGCGTTCTCGTTGATGGCCAGCTGGCTGTGGGCGCAGGAGAAGCCGAACTTGGTGGAATAGGCAAACTTGGCGTATTTTTCGGCCACATGTCCGTGGCCCAGATGCTCGCAGACGCCCGCGGGATAGGCCACCGTGTCGTCGGCATAGCGGCGCACCAGCATGTCCGCGCGCAGGATGGGGCGGGCGGCGGGCATTTCGGGCAGGTCGGCCGGCTCCAGCTGCCAGAAGGGATGGTCGTCCGGCAGCTCGAGGATCAGCAGGCTCTTCATGCCCCAATAGGGGGAGCCGGGCGCGTTGTACCGCTCGGCCATCGTGAGGTTGGGATAGGCATAGCCGATGGTCAGCACGCCGTCGCGGTCGGTCATCTTCTGCGCGCCCCACCACTCCAGATGACGGCTCAGCACGCCTTTCACCACATCGGCCGGGATGCCGGTGCAGCCCGCCACCATATAGGCGGCCCAGAACGCGCCCTGGCCAAAGCGGTAGGTCAGGCTGCGGCCGTAGGGCAGCGCCGCGCCGCTCTTGTCGAACCAGTAGAGGAAGTCGTGGGCGAACACCTCGGCGCGCTCCACAAAGCGGGCGCAGCGGTCGGGGTCTTCGTCCTTCATGGCGATCGAGTAGAGCAGGCCGTAGTAGTGCATGGCGAAGGAGATGTAGTAGTCCTTCTGGCAGGAGGCGCCGTCCTGGTACCAGCCGTCGCCCAGATAGTAGGACTCCACCTTCGCAAGACCGGCGGCCATGTTCTCGGCGTCGTACTTCATGCCGTGCTTTTTCAGCGCGACGTTCACCAGGATCATGAAGAACTGCCAGTTGCAGTCGGGGATGAAATACTCGTTGATGGCATACAGCCAGTTGGCCAGGTTTTCCTTGTCCTTCTGCGCCAGCGGCTCCCACAGCACCTGGGGCGTGAAGATCATGCCGCAGGCGATCGCCGCCATCTCCACAAAGCGCTGGTCGTAGTCGTGGAAGCCGCCCCAGTATTCGGGATGGGCGGGGTCGGACCCGTGGGCCAGGCCTTCGCGGTAGACACGGGCGAATTCATCGTCCCGGCCGCCGCCCGCCCAATAGGGCACCAGCGCCCACAGCGGGCGGGAAAATCCCTCCATGCCGATGGTGCGGCGGTCGTAGGTGGTGCCGGTGTCGCCCACTTCCAGCAGGGCGCAGCCGGGGGTGTAGAGCGGGCGGATGGGGTCCAGCAGGCGGTACATCCAGTCGATATAATCCTGTTTCGATTTCAGCATAGCCGGTCTCTCCTTTTACCAGTACAGCTCCCAGTCCTTGACAAAGCGGGTGAGGGCTTCCATGTAGAAATAGTCGCCCCAGGACACGCACTCGTCCACACCCTCGGGGGTGCAGGTGTTGTAGGGGCTCTTTTTGCTGTAGGTGCCGTGGCGCACGATGCCGATGCCGTCGGGGCCTTCCTGCACGGCGTAGTGGTCGGCCAGGCTCTTCAGCATCTGGGCCGCCAGCTTGCGCCAGGCAGCGGCCTCTTCCTCGCCCACATACTTGGCCGCTTCCAGCAGGCCGCAGGCCACGATGGAGGCGGAGGAGGAATCGCGGGGCTCCTCGGTGCCGCTGGTGAAGGTCATATCCCAGTAGGGGATCAGGTCTTCGGGCAGGCGCTCGAGGTAGTAGGCCAGCACCCGGCGGAAGGCGTCGAGGTACTCGGGCTTTTTGGTGTAGCGGTAGCTGATGGCTGTGCCGTAGACGCCCCACGCCTGGCCGCGCGCCCAGCAGGAGTCGTCCTTATAGCCCTGGCAGGTGGCGCCGTGGCTGGGACCGCCGGTGACGGGGTCCATGAAGAAGGTGTGGTAGGTGGAACCGTCGGCGCGGATGGAATTTTTCAGGCAGGTGGCCACATGGCGGTGCGCGATATTGGCGTATTTCTCGTTGCCGGTGACCTCGGTGGCCCAGTAGAGCAGGGGCACGTTCAGCAGGCAGTCGATGATATAGCGGTAGTTGTCCTTCGCGCCCAGGGTGCCCCACGCCTGGATGAACTCGCCCTTCTCGTGGAAGCGGCTGATAAGCTGGTCGGCGGCCAGGATGGCGGCGTCGCGCCCCTTTTCGCTGCCCACCAGCTTCCAGGCGGCCACGCAGGACGGGCTGTACAGGAAGCCCATGTCGTGGTGGTCCACCTCGATGTGGTTGCGGATGCGGTGGTCGAAGCTGTCCACCAGCGTGAGCGCGGTGTTCTTGAAGCAGTCCTCGCCGGTGCGCTCCCAGGCCAGCCACACCTCGCCCGGCCAGAAGCCGCAGGTCCACTGGTCGTTCTCGCAGGGGGGATAGATGTCGTTCACGCTGGAGTGGTTCTGGCAGTTGCTGGTGAACAGCGGCAGGTTCTGCCGCACGATCTTCACCGCCGTGTCCAGCGCCGCGCCTGCTTCGGCCGCGGTGATGGTGGGATTGGGGAAGGTTTTCATCGGAAATCTCTCCTTATTTATAATATGGAGCCGGAAATTCCGGCCGGAATGCAGAAAATGCAGGGCACGGGCAAATACGCCCGCACCCTGCAAGGGAGGATCAGCCCTTCAAACCGGAAGAGGCAACGCCCTGCACGAAGTATTTCTGCAACGCAAGGAATACAATCAGCACCGGGATCAGCGAGACAACGCTGGCTGCCATGATCAGGTTGTAGTCGCTGGAGTACTGGGTAATGAACATACGCAGGCCCAGCTGGATGGTTTTCAGATCGGTGGAGTTCAGGTAGATCAGGGGTCCGAGGAAGTCGTTCCAGGTGGTCACGAAGGTGAAGATGACCAGCGTGGAGATGGCCGGCAGGCTGAGCGGCAGCATGACGCGGCGGTAGATGCCGTACTCGCTGAGGCCGTCGATGCGGGCGGCTTCACACAGCTCGTCGGGGATGCCCTCGTAGAACTGCTTCATCAGGAACACGCCGAAGGCGCTGAACGCCTGCAGGCAGATGATGGCCAGATGGGTGTTGTTCAGATGGAACTCACGCATCATCATGAACTGGGGAACCATGTAGGCCTGCCAGGGCACCGCGATGGTGCCGATGTAGCCCAGGAACAGGATGTTGCGGCCCTTGAAGCGCAGCTTGGAGAAGGCGTACGCCGCAAAGCTGGAGGTGAGCACCTGCAGGAAGGTGACGATGATGGTCAGCTTGAAGGTGTTCAGAACGAAGGTGGCCATCGGGATCTTGGTCCAGATGGTTTTGTAGTTTTCCCAATGGAAGGTTTCGGGGATCCACTTCATCGGAAAGGCGAATACGTCCTTGTTCAGCTTCAGAGAAGCCGACAGCATCCACACAAAGGGAACCAGCATGGTGAATGCCAGCAGGATCAGCAGCGCATAGATGATCACCTTGCCAACGATGGAGGATTTCTTTGTTGTTACCATAGCGCGTTTTCCTCCTTATTTCACATGCTTCTTTTTCGGCTTGTCCTTGTCTTCGCCCGCTTTGAACTGGATGATGGTGACCGCCAGAACCAGCAGGAACAGAACCATCGACAGCGCGCTGGCATAGCCGTATTCCGGCGTGCCGACAAAGGCCTCGTTGTAGATCTGGTACACAAGCACCAGCGTGCTGGTGCCGGGACCTCCCTGGGTGATCATGTACACTTCATTATATACCTTGAAGGACTGGATCACAACCATGATGGTGACAAAGAAGGTGGTGGGGGCCAGCTGCGGCAGGGTGACATTCCAGAACTGCTGCCACTTGTTGGCGCCGTCCAGACTGGCGGCCTCGTACAGCTCGGGGTTGGTGCCCTGCAGGCCGGCCAGGAAGATGACCATATAGTAGCCCATGTTCTTCCACACGCTGAACAGGATAACGGTCAGCATAGCGGTGTCCTTGCCGGCCGCCCACTTGGGCAGGTTCTCCACGCCCCAGCTGCTCAGCAGCTGGTTCACAGGACCCATGCTGGGGTTGAACAGCATGTTCCACACGGCGGCAACCGCCACCAGACTGGCAACGTAGGGGAAGAAGGAAACAGTGCGGAAGAAGTTGCGGCCTTTGATCTTCTGGTTCAGAAGAATGGCCAGCGCCAGGGCGCAGATGATGGTGGCCGGCACGGTGCCGATCACGTAGACAATGGTGTGCCAGAAGGCAGCCTTGAAGTTGGGGTCGCCAAACATGCGGGTGAAGTTGGCCAGGCCCACGAACTTTGCGGCATTGACGCCGTCCCATTCCATGAAAGCCAGCACGAATGCCGCGACGACCGGAACCAGTGTGAATACGCAGAAGCCGATGAAGTTGGGGGCGATGAAACTATAGGCAATGAGGTTTTCGCGCAGCTCCTTGCTCATGCCTTTTCGCCGCGGCGCGGTGGCCGCTGCTTGTTTTGCCGCCATTGATAGTCCTCCTTTCAGGATGTGCGATGGACCCGAAAAGAAAGCGGGGCGGGCGCGCCCGCCCGCCCCGCTCTTATGGGTCAGAGTCGATCACGGAAGGATCAGCCAAGCAGAGCCTGGACGCCTTCGTTCATAGCCTGGATGCCCTCGTCGATGGTGCAGTTCTCGGTCATGATGTTGTCATGAGCCTGGTTCAGCACGGTCTCGATGTCGGCGCTCTTCTCATGCATGGGCATCTCGAGGTAGGTCTTCACAGTGTACAGAGCCTCTTTGGAGTTCTCGTCCTGGGGGAAGCCGTCCATGGAAGCGATGGTGTTGACAACCTCGTCGTTCATGATAGCGGGGAAGCTGCCGGTGCTGGCCATGACCTTGGCGCCCTCTTCGCCGCAGACGAAGTTCACGAAGTCGGCAGCAGCCTCTTTGTTGGAGGACTTGGAGTTGATGCCCAGGCTGGTGATGGTGCCCAGGGTGGTGCCGGCCTCAACGCCTTCCGGATGCGGATACTTCACGATGCCCCAGTTGGTGGCCTGGCTCTCGCCGCTCTTCACCATCTCGATCTGGGTGGCGATGAACCAGCTGCCCATGTTCTCCATGGCAACCTGGTTGTTGTAGAACACGCCGGAGTAGTGGATGTTGGAGGTCTTCAGGGTGGCGTAGTCCTGGCAGATGCCGTCGTTCTGCTCGGCCAGGATCAGCTCATAGTAGGGCTTCAGGAAGTCGTAGTTGCCGTCCACGATGGTGTGCTCGCCATCCAGGATACCGAACAGCTGCACAGCGCTGCGCCAGGTGTGATAGTGGCAGCCGTACACCTTGTCGGCGCCTTCACCGCTGGTCACCTGACGGGCCAGAGCGTCGTACTCCTCGAGGGTCATGTCGTTGGTGGGGTAGGCAACGCCGGCCTTGTCGAACAGGTCTTTGTTGTAGAACACAACCCAGAAGTCCTGACGGAAGGGCAGAGCGTAGTAGGTATCGTCCACGGTGATCTGCTCCACCAGGCCGCCGTACAGGCTGGTATCGGTGGTGTTCCAGTCATTCAGAGGCTCCAGCATACCCAGGTTTACCAGGTTGGAGTAGCCGGGGATGTCCTTCACGGTGATGATGTCCAGATCATCGGCACCGCCGGACAGCTGGGTGGCCAGCACGGTCTGGTAGTCGGTGCTGCCCAGGTCGACCATCTCAATGTTCACATTGGGATGCTCGGCGGTGTAGGCGTCGATCAGGGGCTGATAGTAGGCGGTGGCGTCGATGTCCCACAGAGCCCATTTCAGGTTGATTTCCTCCTCGGTGCTGCCGTTGGAAGCAGAGCCGGCGGTGGAAGCAGGGGTGGAGCTGGAGCTGGAACCGCAGCCAACCAGCATCGTGGCGGCCAGGGTGCAGGCCATCAAACCGCTTGCGATCTTTTTCATGGTGTTTTTTCCTCCCTTGTATTTTGGGCCCGGACCCGCCCTCGGGGCCGTTCCCTTTCATCGTGTTTTATTGTACCTGTTTTGCACAATTGTTTGAATGCAAATATTCTGGCGTTTGTTGCACTTTTTCTTTCTGCGCGTACAAACCGGCGGAAAAACATATACTTTTTTTGGAATACCTGCACTTTTTATCTCTGCGAAGTGCTTTTTTATAGAAATTCGCCCCGATTTATTGCAAAATAAAGTCCTTTTCTTGTAAAATATAAGAAAAACGTCTGCTGTAGTCAGGCGCTGGAGAGGGCCTGCAAGATGAAAAAACCCGTTCGTAGCATCCAGTTCCGCATCAGTTTGGTGACCGTTTTCTTCACGCTCACGCTGACCATCGCATTTGTGTGTTTGAGCTTCTATTTCTTTCGCGGGTACGCGCGCTCGAGCGTGCTGCGCGCGTCTGAATTCAATATGCAGCTGGTGGCAAACCTTGTGCAGCAGGATCTTGTGGAGCTGAACAGCATCAGCAACCAGCTGGCGCTCAACACCCGCATCATGAACTGTCTGGAAGGCAACGCCTCCAAGCGCGAACTGCTGGACTGCCACGACATCATGACCGATCTGTGCAACAGCAGCTCTTCCTATATCTATTTGCAGCGCCTGCTGGTGACCAACCAGGAGGACGTATTTCTGCAGGTGGCAAGCTCCTCGGCCAACTCCACGCCGGTGAATGTATACAATTATACAGAGCTGCCCGGCACCGGCATCACCGGAGAGAGCGTGTGGCAGGAGATCGTGGCCGATCCGCTGGCGCGGCCCCAGACCACCGACAACCTGCTGATCGTGCGGCCGGTGTACCGCTTCCGCACCAACGAGCAGGTGGGCACCATCTACCTCACCGCCTCCTCTTCCCTCATCACCAAGCGGCTGAGCAGCTATCCGTCCACGCTGGGCGGCAGCATGTATCTGCAGTCTCCGGTGGGGTGCTGGATGATTGGCAGCGATGCACTGGAACCCGCCGCGCTGGACTACACCGTGCATCACACCGACAGCACCACCGCCCGCGCCGCCAACACCCTGATTCAGGACGTGACCCTGCAAAACGGCGACCGCTACACGATGGTCTCCTGCCCCATCGGCACCACCGGCCTGCGGCTGACTCACATGCTGCCCAATCACCTGCTGTTTGCCGGCAGTTCGCTGCTGCCGTCGATGATCTCGATCCTGGTGCCGGGCGTAATTGTGCTGGGCATCTGTCTCTACCTTTACCTGAACCGCTTCTTCATGCGCCGGGTGATCCGGCTGCGGCGGCGGATCGCACAGGTGGCGGACGGCAATTTCTCCACCGACCCGTCCATCGAATGGGAGGACGAGCTGGGCGACATCGGGCGCGGCGTGAACCACATGTCGCGGGACATCGCCAGCCTGCTGGAAAAACGCCTGGCCGACGAAAAGGAACGCCAGCACCTGGAATATCAGATGCTGCAAAACCAGGTGAACCCCCACTTCATCTACAACACGCTGAACTCCATCCGCTGGATGGCCACCCTGCAGGGCGCCACCGGCATCGCCGAAATGACCACTGCCTTTGCGCATCTGCTGAAAAGCGTGTCGAAGGGGAGCCGCCCGCTCATCACCCTGCGGGAGGAGCTGGCGCTGCTGAACGACTATTGCACCATCCAGCAATACCGCTACGGCGGCGCCATCACCATCGAGATCGCCAGCATCTCGGACGAGAGCCTGTGCGAATGCCTGATCCCCAGCTTTTCGCTGCAGCCGCTGGCCGAAAACGCCATCTTCCACGGCATCGAGCCGAAGGGCGGCGCCGGCAGTGTGTGGCTGGACATCGACCAGGCCGAAAACGGTGACCTCATCATCGCCATGCAGGACGACGGCGTGGGCATGAGCGCCGAGGCCATCGAGAATGTGTTCCGGGAAAAGCAGCCGGACACCCCTCAGCAAAAATACCGCCAGATCGGCGTTTTGAATGTGCACCGCCGGATCCAGTATGCCTTCGGGCCGCAGTACGGCCTGACCATTCGCAGTGAGCTTGGCAAATATACGCGCGTTGAGCTGCGTATCCCCCGTCGGTATGCAGCGATGCAGGAAGGAGAACCCTGAATGATAAAACTGTTGATCGCGGACGATGAACCTCTGGTATTGGCCGGCATGAAATCCATGCTGCCGTGGAACCGGCTGGGCCTGGAGATCTGCGGCACCGCCCAGAACGGACAGCAGGCGCTGGAGCTGATCCGCCAGTACCGCCCCGAGATCGTCATCACCGACATCAAGATGCCCGTGATGACCGGGCTGGAGCTGGCGCAGCACTGCCGCGCGGAGTTTGGCGATCTGCCGCTGTTTATCATGCTGACCAGCTTTGAGGAGTTCAGCTATGTGCGGGAGGCGATGCACCACGGCGCCATCGAGTATATCGTGAAGCTGGAGCTGACGCCCCAGAGCCTGGAAATGACGGTGCGCAAGGCGATGGAGATGGTGGCCAAGATCCAGAACAAGGCCTCTTCCGGCGCGCCGGCCGCCAGTTTGCAGCTGTTCCGCGACAAGTTCTTCACCCGTCTGTGCAACAACATGTTTGAGAACCGCGAGCAGTTCTGCCGCCAGCACGAGGACCTGGGGCTGCAGTTCGACGCCGAGCGGTATGTGGCGGCCAGCTGCAGCATCACCAACGTGAAGGACATCTCGGCCCAGCAGCAGCTGACCCTGTGTTCCAGTACGGTGTCGATGGTGCAGGACATCCTGAAAAAGCTGTGCACCTGCCAGGTGACCATCCTGGACGCGCGGCATTTCAACATCGTTTTCTGGATGACCGCCGAACAGGCGTATGACCTGGAATTCCAGAATCACCTTTTGCAGACAGCTTCCGACACCGCCTCGCGCTATTTCAGTGTGCGGCTGCTGTGCGGCATCGGCACGCCGGTGGAGGACCCCTTCCTGATCGCCCAGTCGGTGTACAGCGCGCGCTGTGTGCTGGCGGCGGCGACCGAGGCCCAGCCGGTGCTGAACGCACAGCAGGACCTGGCCGACCAGAACGCCCTGTTCGACTTTTCCGCCTACCGCCTGCGCCTGACAAAAGCCTTTGAAGAATTGGACGGCACCGTGCTGGAGCAGACGATCAGCGACATCATCGACAGCCTGGAAGGTCATCCGTCCCGCCACATCCAGGCGCTGGACGCCGCGACCAACCTGCTGTATATGTCGCTGAGCCTTCTGCCGGAGGGGGAAACGCTGCTGAGCAATATCTTCGCCGACCATCCCGACGGATACCGCTCGCTGTACAAATACGTCAGCACCCACCAGTGCTGCGAGTGGATGCGGCAGCTGCGGGACGGTTTGTGCCAGAACCTGAAAAGCCAGCGCAAGAGCTACAAAAAGCAGGTGGTGGAGAACGTGGAGGCGTATATCCGCCAGAACATCCGCAAGCGCCTGACCCTGAACGAGGTGGCTGCGGCCTTCAACTTCAGCCCCAACTACCTGAGCCAGCTGTTCGCCAAATACGCCGCGCGCGGCTTTGTGGATACCATCACCTCGGAAAAGATCGCCGCCGCCAAGGTGATGCTGGCCGAGCACGATATGAAGATCTACGAGGTGGCTGAGGCGCTGGGATACGAGAGCGCCTTCTATTTCAGCCGCGTGTTCAAAAAGGAGACCGGCATTTCTCCCCGCGAGTACATCCAGAACACCAGCAAATAACGTTCAACCGCAAAAAACGCCCGTTCTTCTCCTGTGAGAGAAGGACGGGCATTTTTCAGGCTGTCCATCCGGCAATTCCTTTATGCAGTGGGGCAGCTTCGACCTCATCCGCCCCGCTCGGGCGGGGCACCTTCCCCTGCCAGGGGAAGGCTTTGGATCGAACGGCCGCACCGCTGGGTTTCGCCAAAGGCTTCCCCCTGGGGGAAAGCTGTCGCCGCAGGCGACGGATGAGGGGAATGCTTTTGCACAGCGCAAGCCATCCCCTTTTCGACAAGCTGAACGTCCGTTCTTCTCCTTGGGAGAGGGACGGGCGTTTTTCGGGCTGTCCATCCGGCAATTCTTTTGTGCGGTGGGGCAGCTTCGACCTCATCCGCCCCGCTCGGGCGGGGCACCTTCCCCAGCCGGGGGAAGGCTTTGGGTCGAACGGCCGCACCGCTGGGTTTTGCCAAAGGCTTCCCCCTGGGGGGAAGCTGTCGCCGCAGGCGACGGATGAGGGGAATGCTTATGCACAGCGCAAGCCATCCCCTTTTCGACAAGCTGAACGCCCGTTCTTCTCCCTTGAGAGAGGGGCGGGCGTTTTCGCTTGCCCGGAATCGCGCCGGCGGCAGCGCTCTGTTCCGGGATGTTTAACAGCAAAAACAGAAGGGGTCCGCCCCTCCCCTTGGGGGAAGGACGGACCTCCTTGTTGCCTATCGCCGCTGCGGTTTACTGGCGGCGCTTTTTCAGCAGCAGTGCACCGGCACAGCTGACAGCCATCATAACGGCGAGTGCGGCGGGAAGCGCCGTGTCGCCGGTGGCGGGCAGGTTGGTGCTGCCGGAATCCTCACCGGGCGCCTGGGTGGGCGCGGCAGTGGGAGTGGCCGAAGTGTCGGGGCTGGGCACAGGCACCTCGGTGGGTTCAGCGGTCGGAACCGGGGTCGCGGTGGGCTCGGCGGTCGGCTCCGGAGTCGCAGTGGGCTCAGCGGTCGGGACCGGGGTCGCGGTGGGCTCAGCGGTCGGTTCCGGGGTCGCAGTGGGCTCAGCGGTCGGTTCCGGAGTCGCGGTGGGCTCGGCGGTCGGTTCCGGGGTCGCGGTGGGTTCCGGCTCGTCGTTCACGCGGGCAATGGCCAGCAGGTTCATCACCGGGGCCTGGTCGCCGCCGCCCAGCACAGCGCTGATGGTGACGGTGGCGTCCTCGTCCAGCACCAGACGGCCGGTCTGGATGCTGTCCAGATTGCCGGAGCTGATGGTGAACGGCTCGTTGATGGTGACGCTCTGAGCCTGGCCTTCGCTGTCGGTCCAGGTGGCAACAACCTTCATAATACGGGTCATGCTCCACCACTCGTGGTATCCGGTGGTGATGTCATAGGTACCGGCGGTCAGCGGCAGGGTGTAGCTGACGGGCAGAGAGGAAGCGCCGCTGCCCTTGGCGTACAAGCCGGTGCTCAGCTTGTTGTTCGGGTCGGTGTCGCCCTTGACCACAACGTCATCGGCATTGTAGCCCCAATCGCCGGCAGACAGAGCCTGATCGGACACGGTGTTCTTCAGGCCGGTCAGCTTGGCGACCGCGTCGTAGACGGGAGAGGAGGCGGCGCCGCTGTCGATGAACCACTCCAGGCCCTCGGGCACAACTTCCACGCTGGTCTTCACGGTCAGGCGGGTGCCGTCGATGGCGCCGCTGACGGTGACAACGTCATAGGCGGTTGCGAAATCGGCCTTGTCCATGCTCCAGGTCACGGAGACTTCTTTCTCCTCACCGCCATAGGTGCGGACGGTGATGGTCTCGGGCAGGACAGGCAGGGTGTTCTGCCAAGTGGCAGTGTGCTCGATCTCGCTCACGACGGCGGCGATGTCGTCATCGGCGGGAGCATAGCGCTCGGAAACCTCGTTGGCGTCCAGCGCGCGGTTGAAGATCTCGATGTTGTCGAAGCTGCCCTGGAAGTAGGTGTCCGCGCTGTAGAAGGAGCGGCCCAGCCAGGCCTGCACATTGGTGCCGAAATCCAGCACCTGCACGGTCTTGTCCACGGTGCCGATCAGGGCGCCGTTCTCATACAGGGACATGCTGTCGGGGGTGACCACCAAGGTCATGGTGGCCCAGCGGTCAACGTAGTTGTCGGAGGTGACGCTGATCTTTTCCTCGCCGTTCCAGCCGGAGTCGGTCATGGCGACATAGGCGCTGTTGCCGCGGATGCGCTCGAACAGATACTGCTGGTCGTTCTTACCCACAGCAAAGGTGAAGAAGTTGCCGCTGGACTGCTTGGCCAGCACGTCGAAGGAAACGGTGAAGGTGTCGCGGCCGTCAAAGTTCACGGCTTCGCGGTCGATGGAAGCCCAGGTGCCGGTGGTGCCGTCCAGAGCCAGCACACCGCTCTCGGTGGTGGCGTTGCCGTACAGGGTCAGGCCCTGGTAGCCGGTGGAGGCATTGGCGGTGAAGATGGGTTCCTCGCTGGGCTCCTCGTCGTTGGGAGCGATCAGGTTGGCGGCAGCGGCGGCCAGCGCAACGCGCGCCAGGTCGATCTGCTCCTGGGTGGCGGTCTCGTCGGCCAGCACGGCGGCGGCCTCGTCACGGGCAGCGGCGAATGCGCTCCAGCTGTCCTCGGTGTAGCTGCCCTGTTCCAGGTCTTTGTACTGGTCGTACACTTCCTGCAGGGTGGCCTTGTCGGTGGTGCCGCCGAGGATGTCGGCATAGGCGTAGATGGCGTCCAGCTGCAGCGTGCCGGACTTCACCACCACTTTCACCTCGTGGGTGGTATTGGCCAGACCGGTGGCGGTGTAGGTCTCGTAGCGGCGGCCGGTGGCCACGGTGGCGGCGGTCTCATACAGCTCGCCGTCCACATACACCTCCAGCTCGGCGCCGGCGCTGTTCGGGCCAACCAGCGCAAAGCCGGTGCCCTGCACGGTGAAGCTGAAGGCGGCGTCCGCGGCGGTGTTCTTGGAGATGGTGCGGTACCAGTTGTCGGCGCTGCCGGAGCCGGGGTTGTCGATGCTCCAGCTGCCTTCGTAGGTCACGCCGTCGTCCTGGCCGTCGATCATGGAGGTGGCGTAGGGGATGTAGCCGTTCAGGGTCTTGACTTCGAGGTTGTCGAAGCAGGTCTCGGTCCAGCCGCTGGCCAGCTTGACGCGGCCGGCGAGCATGGGAGCTTCGTCCACATACTGGGCGACCAGCTCGCCGTCGATGTAGGCCAGGATGGCGGCGCCGCGGCCTTCCATCTTCAGGGAGTAGCTGTCGGAGGCGGGGACATTGCCCTGGGCCACCACGGTGCTGTACCGCTTCAGGGTCCAGGTGCCGTCGGGCGTTACGGTGAGGGCGTAGCCGTCATCGTTGGTGCCCATACCGCCCTGGCTGCGGATCACGAGGGTGGCATAGCCGGTGACCTTGGTGACGTCCACGCTGGCGGAGTAGTTCATCCAGCGGAAGTCGCCCACCATCGTCATCGGGTCGCCGCCGTTCCACTGGCTGACGCCGCGGGTGAGGATCTGGGACAGCTGCCCGTTCTCCACCACCCATGCGCCGTGGCTGTCCAGCATATAGCGGGGCTCGTTGCCGCGGGAGGTGAGGTAGTCGGTCTTGGTGCTCTCGCCGGTGACGGCATTGTAGACGTCCACATCCGGCTCTTCGGTGTACTCGAAATTGTCGGCGTACAGGTACTCGTCGTCGGTCACGCCGTTCTCACGGCCGGTGCCGTCGGTGTCCAGCACGTCGCGGTCCTCGTTGTGGATGCCTTCCTCAGGCACGCGCTGGGGCTCCACATCCACCAGGGTGGTGGCGGTGACCACGCTGTAGGCCGGGACGGACACATACCACACGCCGTCGGCGCCCTGTACGGTGCCCTTGTCCTGCATGTAGCTGTCGGTCTCGGTGGCCCACACGCGCAGCTGGGCGTCATCGGCGACGTTCAGGCCGTCGGCGGTGATGCGGAAGGTCTTGGCGTTCTGGGTGTTGTTGACCACCACCACCGAGAAATCGGTCTTGTCGGGGGCGGCCAGGGTGAGGTAGCTGGCATTGCCGTTGATGCCGGCGGTCATGTGCTCGTTGTCGCTGCCGCCGAAGGAACCGTAGCTGGCGGCGGGGATGGCGCGCCAGATCTCGTTCTGGGTGGGATCGTTGTCCTCCCAGCCGGCCTTGGCGAAGGCGGTGAAGTGGGCGGTCATGTAGAGGGCGGGATCGTAGTGGATGTAGCCGCTCCAGGGGTCACGGGCGCTGATGAGCTCCTTGTGGCCATACTGGATGCCCTCGTAGAAGCTGCCGATGGCAGGCTGGAAGATGTAGTGGGTGCGGCGGGAGGCGGTGAAGGAGTTGATGTAGCCGTCCACCAGCGCCAGCGGGCTCTGGTAGCCGCCGATGCTCTCGTAGCCGTACTCGGTGGTCTTGTTCTCCTGCAGCTCGCTGTAGCCGAAGGTGGCGCAGCCCTCGCTGTACCACACCTCCTTGTCGTCCACGTCGGCCATGGCCACATAGTCATCGGTGGCGTTGGTGCGGTAGTGGAAGCCGATGATGTCCACGGCGTCGTACAGCTCTTCGTCGGCGCGCATGGAGGGCACGATCTGCAGGCCCTTGTTCTCATCGGAGGCGATGATGCGGATGTTGTTGTAGGCGTCGCGGGCTTCCTGGTCCATGTAGTCGGGGAACTCGGTCTCACCGGCCACGCGGTCCTCGAACCATTTGATGAACGCCTCGTCGGGGTTGCCGGTCTCGTTGGTGTCCGGGTTCACGAAATCCACCACATAGCCATACTTCTCGTAGGCATCGAAGATGGTCTCGCGGTACCAGGTGTACATGGCTTCATAGCCCTGGTTGTCGACGTTGTTGTTCCACTTGTCCTGCACCCAGCTGGGCATGCCCCAGCGCAGGATGCTGACCTTGACGTCGGGATTGATCTTCTTGGCGTCGGCCGCCATCGCAAAGCCGGGAGAACGGGAGGCGTCGGCCTCTTCGTCCTCGCTGCGCATGGTGCAGGCCTCGGCGCCGGTGGAGTTGTTGCCGTCGTTGCCCATCTCCATCTTGATATGGGTGAACAGCGGGTACTCGCCGCCGAACAGGTACTCCATCATCTCCCAGTACTGCTCGGGGTTCTCGCTCTTATAGTCCAGCAGCAGGTTGCTGGTGCTGTTGCCGTTCAGCATGCCCCAGCCCTTGTAGGTGAGGCCGTTGATGTTCGCGGCAGCGGCGTCCACGTCGGAGCCGTTGATGGCCACGTCCACCGGCTGCACACGGCTCAGCTCGCTGTTCAGCTTCTGGGCCATCGCGTCGATCTCGTCCTGACGCTCCACGCCGGGGTTCTCGGCCAGCAGCGCTTCGGCCTCGGCCACAGCCTGCTCCAGGGCGGCGGTGTCGATGTCGGGAACGCCGGCAACCAGCAGCGCCTTCGCCTGGGCCAGAGCGGTCTCCAGCTCGGCGGTGTTGGCCGGCAGGTTCTCCTTGGCAGCCTTGCGGGCCGCGGTCTCGGCGATGGCGGTGGCCTCGTCGATGGCCGCATCGGTGACAACGATGTTGTCATACAGGCCTTCCTGGAGGTAGTTGGTGTCGAAGGAGCGGGCGATATAGCCCACGATGCCTTCCAGCTCGCTCATCTTGAAGCCCACATCGGCCACTTCGGCAGCCTTCTGGCCGTTCAGATACACGGTCACGCTGCCGTTGCCGCCTTCGGCCTCGTTGTACACCAGAGCCAGCGCGTTCCAGCCGGTCTTGTCCAGACCCTGCAGGTCCACCAGGTTGGTGCTGACGCCGCCTTCGTTGCCGCCCCAGCCGAACTTGCCGGACCAGGTGGTGGCGTGCAGGCTGTTGGCGCTGGTGCCCAGCGTGAAGCTGACGCGCTGGTCCACACGGTTGGGGTCACCGCTGGGCTCGTACATCTTGATGTCGGCCAGCAGGGTGAAGGAGGTGCGTCCGAACAGGTCCTGGGCGTTGTTGATGGTGGCGTGGTAGTTGTTGGAGTTGTTCCACTGCACATTCACTTCCATCATGTTTCCGCAGCCGGTGACCTGGTTCAGGATGGTGCCGGTGGCGTAGGTGAGGCCGTCGTTGTCCTCCAGCGGGCCCACCACGTTGCCGGGCAGGTCAACGTCCGGGATCTCGGTGGGCGCGGGGGTCGCGGTGGGGTCGGGCGTTTCGGCCTTCTCTTCCCCGCTCACGCCCACCCAGCTGACCATGGGGGCCTGTCCGTTCAGGGCAGTCATGGTGTAGGTGACGGTCTGGGCCGTTTCCACCGTGAAGGTGAACTCGTTCTCCACCTCGGTGCTGCCCACGTTCTGCATGGAACCGGCCTGTTCGGTCTTGCCGTCATGGGTGACGGTGAAGTCCATGCCGCGGGTATTGTTGGGCTTGGACGCAAACCAGGGGTCCCAGTGGCCGGACACGATGGTGTATTCGCCCGGCTCCAGATACAGCTGGTAGGACAGGGTGTCGCCCGCTTTGTTGTCGCCGTACAGGAAGGTCTGGCCCTTGTCGGTCACATCCACGCTGTCCAGCGCCTTATTGTTGGGGGCGTCGGTGTAGCCCCAGGTGTTGGAATCGGTCTTTTTCTGGTCGGCCGCCTGGTTGACGAGGCTGTCGCCCACCAGCGCCTTCACAGCGGAGTAGGGCTCGGTGGCGGCGGTGTCTTCCTGGCTGGAATAGCTGTCGATGAAGTACACCAGATCTTCGGGCACCACCTCAACGGTATACTCGTTGCCCTGGGTGTCCTGCACCGTGACGGTGCTGTAGGGATCCGCGAAGGTGTCGGCAGTGACGCCTTCCGCCCAGGTCACGCCGTCCACCGCAGGCACCTGGCCCACATAGGTGGCGATGTGTCCGCCGGCGGCAAGTGTGACCGGCGACTGTGCATACACGGCCAGCGGAACGGCGGTTGTAAAGACCATTGCCGACGCCAGCACAGTGGATGCAATGCGCTTGGTTGATTGACGCAATTTCTGTTCCTCCTCTTGTAAAATTTGTTTTCCACAGAGAGCGGCCACCCTCTGCAGCAAACCTCCAGTTATCACTTTACCACAGAATTTTCTTCAAAAAAATGCAATTTTTACCTAAAAGCTGTACTATTTCAAGCTGTTGCGTATTTGTGCGTCCGCCGGCGGCAGTGCCTGTTCCGCAGCGGAGCGGCAGCGCAGCCCCTGTCAATAAAACAACGTTAAATCGCTACTTTTTCATGTTTTGGCCTTGCGGCGCGGCGGCGGAGAGGGCGGGCGGGGGCGATTTCTTTTTGCAGGTTCACCAAAAACAACGGCTGTATTTGTGGATTGTGCACACTGTTCGGGCCGTGCCGGACCGCCCGGGGTATCCGTTCACAGCCGTCCGATTTCCTCCTGTCCCCGCGGCCTGCCCACAAAAAAACACCCCTGCGCACGGGGCGCAGGAGGTGTGGAGAATCCGGATGCTATTGCGGGAGGCGGACGGTGAAGCAGGTGGCCTCCGGGGTGCTGGCGGCCGTGATGGCGCCGCCGTGCCGCTGGACGATCTCGCGCGCGATGGCAAGGCCCAGCCCCGCTCCCCCGCCCCGGCTCTGGCGGGCGGAATCCAGGCGGTAGAATTTTTCAAAGATGAGGTCCAGTTTTTCGCGCGGGATCTCGTCGCCGCGGTTGGTGCAGACCACCTCCACCGTGCCGTCCGCCAGACGGCTGGCGCACAGGCCGATGGCGGTGCCGGTATAGCTGTAATACACCGCGTTGCGCAGGATGTTGTCAAACACGCGCGCCAGCTTGTCCGCGTCGCCGGTGACGCAGAGGTCCTGGTCGATATGGCCGCTGATGGTCAGCTGCTTGTCCTCCAGGATGGGGTAGAATTCCTCCTCCAGCTGGATCAGCAGCAGGCTGAGGTTGACGCTGGTTTTCTGGTAGGCCACCTCGGACAGGTTGAAGCGGGTGATCTCGAAAAACTCGTTGATGAGATCTTCCAGACGCCGGGCCTTGTCGGCGGCAATGTGGATGAATTTCTGCCGCTGCGGCGCCGGAATATCCGGCTGGTCGTCCAGCAGCTCCAGGTATCCCTGCACCGAGGTGAGCGGCGTTTTCAAATCGTGCGCCAGATAGACGATCAGGTCGTTTTTGCGCTGCTCGGCCGAGCGGGCGGCCTCCATCGCCTGTTTCTGGTTCTGCAGCGCCTGGCGCAGCTGCCATTCGGCTTCGCCCAGGCCCTCCGGCAAGGTGATCTCCTCCGGAGACTGCCCCTGTGCCAGCTTCCGCACGCCGTCCAGCAGGCCGTCCACCATCCGGGTCAGGCGCCCGATGTTGTGCCATATCACGTAGAACGGCAGCAGCACCACGAACGCGAGGAACAGCAGCCGGGTGCCGTAGTCGAACAGCACCAGGGTGGCCGGGTAGCCGATATTCGTTATGAGCCAGGAGTAGATCGCCCAGTAGACATCGTTCAGAATGGTGCGTGCCACCAGCCCATACCAGAGGCCGAATGCCAGCAGCCAGCCGGCCAGGATCTCGCCCACAATGCTGCCGAAGCACTGCCATTGCAGCCGGGAAACGCGGATCTTTGCAGATTGCTTGTTACTCAATTTTATAACCTACCCCCCATACGGTCTTGATGAATTTGGGTTTGCGGGTGTTCTCGCCCAGCTTGGCGCGCAGGCGGCGGATGTGCACCATCACCGTGTTGTTGCTTTCCAGATACTCCTCGCCCCAGACCTTGCCGAACAGTTCCTCGGCCGAAAAGACCCGCCCCCGGTTGGAGGCCAGCAACCACAGGATGTCGAATTCCGTCGGCGTGAGCGGCACCGGCTGGTCGTAGAGGAAGCACTCGTGCTTTTCGTGGTCGATGCGCAGGCCCCGGATATCCAGCTGTTCCAACGGCTGCGGCTGCCCCTGGTTGTAGCGGGTATACCGCCGCAGCTGGGCCTTCACACGCGCCACCAGTTCCAGCGGGTTGAAGGGCTTGGTGAGGTAGTCGTCCGCGCCGATGGCCAGGCCGTTGATCTTGTCGGTGTCCTCGGTGCGGGCGGTGAGCATCATCACGGGATAGTTGTGGGCCTGGCGGATGCGCGCGCAGAGCGAAAAGCCGTCCTGTCCGGGCAGCATCACGTCGAGGATGGCGAGGTCGAATTCCTGCTGGTCGATGGCTTTGGCCGCCTCGCCGCCGTCGTAGAGAGTGGTGACGGTGTGGCCCTCGTTTTCCAGATACAGCCGCACCAGCTGGGCGATCTCCTGCTCGTCGTCCACCAGTAAGATATGCGCCATGATTTTCCTCCTTTTGCAAAGGGCCGCGGTCCCCTTTGCTGCTTTGAGTATACAACAAAAGCGCAAAGAGTTCCTTGCGCTTTTGCTGTGGTTTTTCTTACGATTTTATGACGTGTGTCCCTTAGAAAAAGCTGACCTGGCTGGTGGCCGGCATATCGCCCAGCGCGCCCGCCGCCGCCAGCGCCTCCATCACCGCGCTGGACACGCCGGTGGCGCTTTGCAGCTCTTCCATCGAGATGTATTCCTGGCCGTGGATGGTGGCGTTTTCCAGCGCGACCGCCGCCGCCTCGCCCACGCCCTTGAGCGCGGTGAAGGGAAGGCGGACTTTGCCGTCCTCCAGCTGGTATTTTTTGGCCATGCTCTTGCCCAGCTGAATGGGCAAAAACTCATAGCCGCGCGCCAGCATCTCGTTCACCAGCTGTAGCGAGACCTGGATGTCCTCGTCCTTGGCCTTTTTCTCGATCTTCAGCCGCTCGTTCACCTGCTTGAGGTGCTGCATGGCCACCGCGCGGCCGCCCACCGCGGCCTCGTAGTCGATGTCGTCGCCGCGGACCGTGAAGTAGGTGGCGTAGAAGGCCTGCGGGTGGTAGACCTTGAACCACATCAGGCGGATGGCCGCGATCAGGTAGGCCACCGCGTGGGCTTTGGGGAACATATACTTGATCTTGCGGCAGCTGTCCAGATACCAGTCGGGTACGCCGCACGCCTTCATCTTCTCCTCGGCGCCCTCCGGGAAGCCGGCCTTGGCCACCTTGCCCTTGCGGGTGAGCTCCATGATGTTGAAGGCCAGCTTCGGCTCCAGGCCCTTGTGCAGCAGGTAGGTCATGATGCTGTCGCGGCAGCCGATCACGTCCGAAATGGTGCAGACGCCGTTCAGGATCAAGTCCTGCGCGTTGCCGTTCCACACGTCGGTGCCGTGGGACAGGCCCGAGATCTGGGTGAGGTCCGAGAAGCTCTGCGGCTGGGCCTCGATCAGCATCTGGCGCACGAACGGCGTGCCCAGCTCCGGGATGCCGAAGGTGCCGGTCTGGCTGTCGATGTCCTCCGGCTTGACCCCCAGCGCCTCGGTGGACACCAGCAAACTGATGACCTTCTTGTCGTTCATCGGCACCTTGTCCATCGAAATGCCGGTGAACTCCTCCAGATAGCGGTACATGGTGGGCACATCGTGGCCCAGCTCGTCCAGCTTGAGCAGGGTGTCGTGGAGGTATTTGAACTCGAAGTGGGTGGTGTAGACGCCCTTGTCCTTGTCGTCGGCCGGGTGCTGGATGGGGCAGAAATCGTAGATCTCGTGCACCGACGGCACCACCACCATGCCGCCGGGATGCTGGCCGGTGGTGCGCTTGACGCCGGTGCAGCCCATCACCAGGCGGCTCTCCTCGGCGCGGTTGGTGATGCGGCCGCGCTCGTCGAGGTATTTTTTCACATAGCCGTAGGCGGTCTTGTCCTGCAGACCCGACACGGTGCCCGCCTTGAACACGAACTCCTTGCCGAACAGCTCCTCGGTGTAGCGGTGGACGCTGCTCTGGTATTCGCCCGAGAAGTTCAGGTCGATATCCGGCTCCTTGTCGCCGTCGAAGCCCAGGAAGGTCTCGAAGGGGATGTCGTGGCCGTCCACCAGAAGCTTTTCGCCGCACACCGGGCAGTTGCGGTCGGGCAAATCGAAGCCGTCGCCCACCGAACCGTCGGTGTAGAACTCGCTCCACTTGCACTTGGGGCAGAGGTAATGGGGCGGCAGGCTGTTCACCTCCGAGATGCCCGAGAAGTGCGCCACCGCCGACGAGCCCACCGAGCCGCGGCTGCCCACCTGGTAGCCGTGCTGATTGGAGTAGGCCACCAGCTTGACCGCGATGACGTACAGCACCGCGAAGCCGTGGCCGCAGATGGAGTCCAGCTCGCGCTGGAGCCGCTTTTCCACCAGATCGGGCAGCGGGTCTCCGTATTGCTCCTTCGCCCTTTTCCAGGTGGCCTCGCGCAGCTGCTCGTCGGCGCCCTCGATGGAGGGCGGGAAGGTCCCTTTGGGGATGGCGCGCACCTTGCCGTCGATCATGTCCGCGATGCGGTTGGGGTTGGTAATGACGATCTCACGCGCTTTTTCCGGCGGCAGGTAGCTGAACTGTGCCAGCATGTCGTCGGTGGTGCAGAAGTAGAGCGGCGCCTGGTTGTCGGCGTCCTTGAAGCCGTTGCCCGCCTGCAGAACGGCGCGGTAGGCGGCGTCGTGCGGTTCGAGGAAATGCACGTCGCCGGTGGCCACCACCGGTTTGTGCAGCGCTTCGCCCAGGCGCACGATGGTCTTGTTGAACTCCTGGATCTTCTCGATGCTGTCCACCTGGCCCTCGCGCAGCATGTACTCGTTGTTGCCCAGCGGCTGGATCTCGAGGAAATCGTAGAAGGAGGCGATGCGGCACAGCTCGCCCCAGGGAGCGCCGCTCACCACCGCGCGGTAGAGCTCGCCCGCCTCACAGGCCGAGCCGACCAGCAGGCCGCGGCGGTATTTCAGCAGCAGGCTGCGCGGCACGCGCGGCTTTTTGAAGAAATACTGCACATGCGAGGCGCTGATGATGCGGTAGAGGTTTTTCAGGCCCTCCTGGTTGCGCACCAGAAGGATCATATGGTGGTATTTTTTGCTCAGCTCCCGCCCGCCGCCCAGGCCGGTGTTGATCTGGTCGGCGCTGCGGACCTCCTTGTCGGACAGATCCTGCACCATCTGGCAGAAGATGCGCCCCAGGGCGGCGGCGTCGTCCACCGCGCGGTGGTGGTTGAACGCCTCCAGCTCCAAATGGCGGTTGATGGTGTCCAGCTTATAGTTGCGCAGGCCCGGGTAGAGCGACTGGGCCAGCGGCAGGGTGTCGATGTAGGGGTTGTCGCAGACGATGCCCGCCCGCCTGGCCGCGGCGTGCAGCATCCGCATATCGAAGCCGTGGGCGTTGTGTGCCACCAGCGTGCGCCCGGCGCAGAAGGCCAGGAACTCCTTCATCGCCTCGTCGGGGGTGGGGGCGTCCTGCACCATCTCGTTGGTGATGCCGGTGAGCTCGGTGATCTTGGCGCTGATCGGCTTGCCGGGATTGACAAAGGTGTTGTACCGGTCGGTGATCTGCCCGTTCTCCACCACCACCGCGCCGATCTCGGTGAGGCGGTCGTCGGTGGGGGAAAGGCCGGTGGTCTCGGTGTCGAACACCACAAAGCTGCCGGAGAGCGGCTCGGCCGTCTCGCCGTAGACCACCGGCACCATATCGTCCACAAAATAGGCCTCCACGCCGTAGATCAGCTTGAAGTCGGGGTTGGATTTGCGGATGGCGTCGGCGGCGAGGGTGGCTTCCGGGAAGCCCTGCACCACGCCGTGGTCGGTGATGGCGACGGCGCGGTGCCCCATCCGGGCGGCGGTGCGCACCGCTTCGCCGGGGTCGCAGAAGCCGTCCATGCTGGACAGCTTGGTGTGCAGGTGCAGCTCCACCCGCTTTTCGGGGGCGTTGTCCTGCCGCTTCTGCCGCTCGACGATCAGCACGTTGTACGGGATGAACACCTCGTCCTTCTCGTATTTGTCGAACACGCACTCGCCGAACACCACCACCGTGTCGCCCTTGGACAGCTGCTCCCACTTGTCGCAGTCGCCCGACTCGTATTCCCGCACCTTGAGGTTGATGCTGCCGGTGTAGTCGGTGATGGAGATGAGGAAGGAGCGGCGGTAGTTGCCCTTGACTTCAGTGGCAAAGACGTCGCCCCAGACCACCGTTTTGCCGGTCTCCAGCGTGAGATCGTGCAGCGGGGTGGGCTGGCCGGGCTTGAAGTTCTTGCCGTGGAACAGCTTGACCGGCTTGTCGGTGAGGTCGAGGCCGGGGATCTTGATCTGCTCCGGCTTGGGGCCCTTCACCGCATAGGCTTTCACCGGCACCCGCTCCTCCAGGCGCTTTTCCAGCTCCTCCATCGACACCACCTTGTCACAGGCAAGCTCCACCTTCCAGTGCGCGCCGGTGTAGCGCTCGATGCGCTGGGCCAGGCGCTTGGGGAAGTCGATGCCCTGCAAAACCGCCAGGCCGTTCTTCACCTGCAAGCAGACCCAGCCCTCCCGCAGCTTCATGGGGCAGTGGTCCAGAAAGCCGTTCACCGGCAGCCCCTCCAGGCGCAGCTCGGCGATGATGTCGCGCACGGCGTCCTCGGTGATGGCCTCGGGCGAAAAATAGCTGGCCGCCCACAGCTTTTCCCGGTTGGGGAAAAAGGGCTTGAGCGCCGCGCACAGGCGCTGGCGCTGTGCCAGCGGGACCGGCGAGACACTGCGCAGCACGAAGGTGAGGCGGCCGCAGGTGCGGTCGTCCTCGGCGCGTTCCAGCATCACCCCGCGGAAATGGGCGGTGAACTCGGCGTCGCCGCCCAGGTGCGAAAACAGTTCGGTGATCAAATATCCCACAGCACTCTCCCTTTCCCCGTTTCCGACGGCAGCGGCGCAATCCTGCGCTGTTTGGCCGGAGATCCAGCCCTACAGCGCGCGATTGCGCCGAGCCACCGTGTGTTTCGTCTTACAGTTTGTACACCTCGTCCACCAGCTGGCCGACGATGTCGCCGCGCAGCATCCGCACCTTTTCGCCGCGGATGAACAGCAGCGCCTCGTCCTTGCCGCCCGCAATGCCGATATCCGCCTCGCGCGCTTCGCCGGGACCGTTGACGATGCAGCCCATGACTGCCACCTTCACCGGCTTTTTGTAGCCCTGCAGGCGTTTTTCCACCTCGTCGGCAATGGCGGCCACCGCGATGTTGGTGCGCCCGCAGGTGGGGCAGCTGATGATCTCGGGGCCGCCCACCGCGTGACCGGCCGCGCGCAGGATGTCGAAACCGGCCTGCACCTCCTTCACCGGCTCGTCGGTGAGGGAGACGCGCAGGGTGTCGCCGATGCCCTCCAGCAGCAGGCCGCCGATGCCCATGCCCGACTTGATGAGGCCCATGCGGTAGGTGCCCGCCTCGGTGACGCCCACATGCAGCGGGTAGTCGCACTGGTCGCTGAGCAGGCGGTAGGCCTGCATCATGGTGGGGACGTTGCTGGATTTGATCGAGATCACGATGTCGTTGAAATCGTGCTTTTCCAGCAGGCGCACGTGGTACATCGCGCTCTCCACCAGCGCTTCGGGCACCGGGGCGCCGTATTTGGCCAGCACCTCTTTTTCCAAACTGCCCGCGTTCACGCCGATGCGGATGGGGATGTTTTTGGCCCGGCAGGCCTGCACCACCTGACGCACCCGGCTGTCGTCGCCGATGTTGCCGGGGTTGATGCGCACCTTGTCGATGCCCGCCGCCACGCATTCCAGCGCGATGCGGTAGTCGAAATGGATGTCGGCCACCAGCGGGATGTCCACCGCCTGCTTGATGGCCGGGATCAGCCGCACATCCTCCAGCGTGGGCACGCTGAAGCGCAGGATCTGGCAGCCGGCCTCGGCCACCTGCACCGCCTGGCGCACATTCCCCTCCACATCGCGTGCGGGGACGTTCAGCATGGTCTGCACGGCCACCGGATGGTTGCCGCCCAGCACCACGTTGCCCACCTTCACTTCCCGTTTTTGCCGGCGCATGGTTTTTGCCCTCCTTTTATGCAGACAGGCCCACCAGCCTGCCGATATCGTTGTATGTGACGAACAGCATCAGCAGCATCAGCGCCGCGAAGCCCACGAGGTTGATCATGCCCTCGTATTTGGCCGGCAGCGGTTTGCCGCGCAGCTTTTCCACCAGCAGCAGCACCAGCTTGCCGCCGTCCAGCGCGGGCAGCGGGAGCAGGTTGAAGATGCCGAGGTTGATGGTGATGAGCGCCATGATGTTGAGCACCTGGGTGACGCCGTAGGACACCGCGTCGTTGATGACCTGCACGATGCCCACCGGGCCGGACAGCTCGGTCATGGCCACCCGCCCGGTGACCAGGTCCACCAGCGACATCACCACAAGGCGCGCATACGAGACGGTCCAGTTGGCGGCCTCCTGCAGCACGGTGCCCACCGTTTTTTCCACAGGCAGCACCACAAAGTCGATCGTCATGCCCTCGCTGTCCTCCAGCGGGGTGGCGAAGGTGACGTCCTGCAGCTCCACCTCTTCGCCGTCGCGCAGGACGGTGAAGTCGGCGGTGGCGTTTCGGCTGCGCGCCATCTCATACACCACGTCGTTCGCGATGAAGCAGCGGCGCCCGTTGATGGCCAGGATGGTGTCGCCCACCTCCAGGCCGGTCTGCGGGGCGTTTTCACCGCGGAACTCCGCGATGGTCTTGCTGGTGATGACCTGCTGGCTGCACACCAGGATCACCAGCAGCACAAAGCCCAGGATCAGGTTCATCACCGCGCCTGCCGCGATCACGATGGCGCGGCGGCCCACCGACACCTGCTGGAAGGATTTCCCGCGCGGGGCGTCGTCGGGCAGCGGCGGGAGGGATTCGTCGTCCTCTTCCTCGCCGTCCTCCCCTTCCATCGCCACGAAACCGCCGATGGGCAGCAGCCGCAGCGAGTACCGCGTGCTGCCCTTGAGAAAGCTCAGCAGACGCGGGCCCATGCCCAGCGCAAATTCGTTGACCTGAATGCCCACCAGCTTGGCGGTGGTGAAATGCCCCAGCTCGTGCAGAAAGATCACAACTCCAAACACCACAAGCGACGCGATGACCGTATACACTATCGTCATGAAAGAACCTGCCTTTGCCTTGAAATTTTGCGGCCGGCTGCCGCGTTACCGTTTACAGGTGCGCACGGACATAGGCGCGCGCCATGCGGTCGCACTCGTAGACGTCGGCCAGCGTGTAGCTGCCGCCGAAGGCGTCGCTGTCCACAACGCCCTCCACCAGGCGGCCGATGTCCAAAAAGCCGATCCGATCCTGCAGGAACAGCGCCACCGCCTCCTCGTTGGCTCCGTTGGCCGCACAGGGGGCCAACCCGCCCTTGCCGATCGCCTTTTTGCAGGCGGCCAGGCAGCGGAAGGTGTCCTCGTCGGCCACGTCGAAGGTGAGCTGCCGCAGGGCGGTGAAGTCCAGTTCAGGCACCGGGCTGGGATACCGCTCCGGCCAGGTGAGCGCGTACTGGATGGGGATGCGCATGTCCGGCACGCCCAGCTGGGCCAGGATGGAGTTGTCGGCAAACTGCACCATCGAATGGATGATGCTCTGCCGCTGCACCACCACCTGCACCTTCTCGGGCGGGAGGTCGAACAGCCACACCGCTTCGATCAGCTCGAGGCCCTTGTTCATCAGGCTGGCCGAGTCGATGGTGATCTTGGCGCCCATGTCCCAGTTGGGATGGCGCAGCGCGTCCTCCCTGGTCATGCCGGCCAGCTCTTCCTTCATTTTGCCGAAGAAGGGGCCGCCCGACGCGGTGAGAAGGATCTTGTTCAGAGTCTTGGCAGAATGCGCGTCCTGCAGGCACTGGAAGATCGCCGAGTGCTCGCTGTCCACCGGCAGCAGGTGCACGCCGTGCCTGCGCTGGGCGCTGGTGACCAGATGCCCGCCGGTGACCAGGCTCTCCTTGTTGGCCAGCGCCACGTCGTGGCCGCTCTCCAGCGCTGCCAGGGTGGCGCCCAGGCCCGCGATGCCCACGATGGAATTCAGTACGATGCCGGCGTCGGGGTGCTGCGCCAGGCGCACAAGCCCCTCCTGCCCGCGCCACAGGACCGGCGGTCGGGAAAGGCCGGCCAGGGCGCTCTCCATTCGGTCGGCGGCGGCGGGGTCGATCACCACCACCACCCGGGGATGGAACTCGGCCACCTGCCGCAGCAGCAGCTCCACGCTGCGGTTCGCGGCCAGGCCGTAGACGGTATATCCCTGCATCCGCACGACGTCCAGGCTCTGGGTGCCGATGGAACCGGTGCTGCCCAGAATGGTGACTGTTTTGGCCATGCTGTGCCTCCTTGTGTTATCTGAGATAGAACGCCATCGTCACGCCGATGGTGAGGAAGGGCGCGATGAACATCACGCTGTCGAACCGGTCCATCACGCCGCCGTGGCCGGGGAAGATGGTGCCGTAGTCCTTGATGCCGCACTGGCGCTTGACCGCCGAGGCGAACAGGTCGCCCAGAATGCCCAGCACCGACGACACCGCCGCCAAGATGCAGATGAGCAGATAGTGGTAGGCGGTGAAATCCTCCACCGCCAGATGGCCGGCGATGACGTCGTAGATGGCGGTGATGATAAGGCCCAGCAGCACGCTGCCCAGGATGCCGCCCACAGCGCCCTCCACCGTCTTGTTCGGGCTGACCACCGGCGCCAGCTTGTGGCGGCCGAAGAAGCGGCCCGCAAAGTAGGCCGCGGAGTCTCCGCCCCAGGCAAAGCCCAGGATCAGAAAGATGAAATACAGCGCGTCATCGCCATATTCCTCCAGCGGCAGGCTGTGCTTGAGATAGACGAAGGAATAAAAGCAGAACATCACCATGCCGCCGAACAGCGCCATGGCGCCCAGCTTGCCGATGTCGATGGTCTGGCTGTGGAGGATGACACAGCAGGCCAGGTACAGCACGAACGCAAAGCTCAGCGGCAGAAGCAGCGCGCTGGCCCAGGCCATGCCGGAATACATGATGAGAAAGGTGAAGGGAACAAAACCGGCAAACACCATCTTGCCGGCCTTCCCCAGGTTCACCGCCTTGTAGATCTCGTGCAGGGCGATGAGGGCGACGATCGCGACGAGCGCCTCAAAAACCGGCGTCTGGAACAGGGCCATCACGGCAAACAGGACCAGGATGCCGACAACCGACGTTATAATGCGCGTTTTCAAGAAATAAAACCTCCTGTGTGTTTATACGCCGCCAAACCGGCGGCTGCGCCGGTTGAACTCGGCAATGGCGGCATCCAGGTCTGCCCGCGTGAAATCGGGCCACAGTTTATCCAGCTCGATCAGCTCGGAGTAGGCCGCCTGCCACAGCATAAAGTTGGACAGCCGCTTTTCGCCGCTGGGGCGCAGGATAAAGTCGGGGTCTTTCTGCCCGGCGGTGTACATGGCGCCGGACATCCTCTCCACGTCGATCTCCTCCGGCCGCAGCTCGCCGGCCTGCACCTTGGCGGCCAGCGTGCGGGCGGCGTGGGCGATCTCGTCCCGGCCGCCGTAGTTCATGCAGATGTTCAGCGTCATACCGGTGCGGTCGGCGCTGCCCTCCTCCAGCTCCTGCATGCGGGCCTGGTATTCGGCGGGCAGGCGGCTGCGGTCACCCAGAAATTTCAGGCGGATATTATCCTTTTTGTAATCAAACGCCTTTATAAGATATTCCCCGAACAGGCGCATGATTCCGCTGACCTCGTCGGCGGGGCGGATCCAGTTCTCGGTGGAGAAGGCATAGAAAAACACGCTCTCCACCCCGATGTCGCTGCAATAGCGGCCAATGTCCATGAACACCTCAGCGCCCTTTTTGTGGCCCATCGTGCGCGGCAGGCCCCGCTTTTTGGCCCAGCGGCCGTTGCCGTCCATGATGATGCCGATGCTGAGGCCGCTTCCGGGAAGGGTTTCGTTCTGCATATGCTGTGCTCCTTTCGTGGGCAGACAGCCCCTGTACAAAGATGGCCGCGCGCCCAAAAAAGCGCGCGGCACCGAAAGACCCTCTGGCCCGGATCAGATTTCCATGATTTCCTTGTTCTTGGAATCACACAGCTTGTCGATCTCCTTGCCGAACTTGTCGGTGAGCTTCTGGATCTCGTTCTCCAGCTCCTTCTGGTCGTCCTCGGTGATCTCGCTGGCTTTCTTCATCGCCTTGAACTTGTCGATGGCGTCGCGGCGGATGTTGCGGGTGGCGATCTTGCTCTCCTCGCCCAGCTTGGCCACGTCCTTGGTCAGCTGGCGGCGGCGCTCCTCGGTGGGGGCCGGGAACACCAGGCGCATCACACGGCCGTCGTTGGTGGGGTTGATGCCCAGGTCGCTCTCCAGGATCGCCTTTTCGATGGCGCGCATCACGCTGCTGTCCCAGGGGGTGATGGTGAGGATGCGGGCTTCGGCCACCGCCACCGCCGCCACCTGGTTGATGGGGGTGGGGCTTCCGTAGTAGTCCACCGTGATCTTATCCAGCACGGAGGGGTTGGCGCGGCCGGCGCGGATGCTGCCCAGCTCTTTGGTGAGGTGGTGGATGACACCGTTCATTTTTTCCTCATAGGGTTTGGTATAGCTGCTCATAACAAGTCGGCTCCTTTTATAAAATCTGATTTTTCCCGGTGCGGGATTCTGGTGCAAAAGGGGTCGTGCTCAGTCCTCGGTGACCAGTGTGCCCACCTGCTCGCCTGCCACGGCACGGGCAATATTTTCCGGGTGCAGGATGTCGAACACCAGGATGGGCAGATGGTTGTCGCGGCACAGGGTGGCGGCGGTGGAGTCCATCACGGCCAGCTGGTCGTTGAGCACCTTCGTGAAGGTGAGGGTGTCGTATTTGACGGCGTCGGGGAACTTTTTGGGGTCCTTGTCGTACACGCCGTCCACCATCGTGGCCTTGAACACGATGTCGGCGTTGATCTCGGCCGCACGCAGCGCCGAGGCGGAATCGGTGGAGAAGAAGGGGTTGCCGGTGCCGCAGGCCATGATGACCACGCGGCCCTTCTCCAGATGGCGGATGGCGCGGTTGCGGATGTAGGGCTCGGCCACCTGCTGCATGGTGAGCGCGGTCTGCACGCGGACCTCCAGGCCCAGCTGCTCCAGCGCGTCGGCCACGGCCAGCGCGTTCATCACGGTGGCCAGCATGCCGATCTGGTCGGCGCGGGTGCGCTCCATGTCGCCGCTGGAACGGCCGCGCCAGAAGTTGCCGCCGCCCACCACGATGCCGATCTCGGCGCCCATGTCGTGGGCCGCCTTGATGCCTTTGCAGATCTCGTGGATGGTGGGGGTATCCAGGCCAAAGCCCCTGTCGCCCGAGAGGGCCTCGCCGCTGAGCTTGAGAAGGATGCGTTTATATTTCGTCTGCACGATGAACACCGCCTGATCTTTAGTATAGTACCGCCGCGCAAAACGGCCCGGAATGCGCCGGCGCCGCCGCACAGCCGCCGGCGGTCCTGTCCTCGCAGCTGTGCAATCGTTCTTTCTTATTGTACAATACTTCGTTTGCAAAGTAAAGACAAAACCGCACAAAAATGGCGGCGCCGCGCACAGAGTGCACAGCGCCGCCATCCGGCAGATATAGGAAGCTTTTGTCAGGAGAGAGCTGCGGGGGAAGCGTCCGGGAGGGGGATGACGGAAAATTCAGCCTGCACGCGCTTGGCGCGGTACTGGTTCTGGAGGGCAGGGTCGGTCCCGCGCAGTTCCTGCACGCCCTCCAGCGAAGGCTCCGGCAGGCGGAGCACAAACCGCGCTCCCTGCCGCGGCATATTTTCCACCGTGAGCGTTCCGCCCAGGCCGGCGGCCAGCTGCCGGCAGATGTAGAGGCCCAGCTTCGCCCCGCCGTCCCAGCCGCGCATCTCGGGCGCGAACGGGTCGGCCAGGCGCTCGGGAGGAAGCCCCGGGCCCTCGTCCTCCACCACCAGCACCGCCCCGCCGTCCGCCGGCTTGAGGATGACGGTGATCGCCCCCTGGCGGCAGAAGCAGATGGCGTTGCTGAGAAGGTTCAGCAGGATGCGGTCGAAAAAATAGGGGTCTGTCTGCAGCACGATCGGCTGGCGCGGCAGGCGCACGCGCAGCGTCTGGCCGGGCGCAAGGCGGGCGCGCGCCTCCTCGCACAGCTGGCTGCACACATCCGATACACACAGCGCTTCCCATCGCGGCTGCAGCGTACCGCTGGAACAGCGGGATACATCCATCAGGTTCATGGAGATCCGCTCCATCTTCTGCACGCTGCGGGCGATGAACTGCAGCGGCTGCCCTGCCTGTTTCCGGGCAGGCTCGGAGAGCTGAGAGACAGATTGCCGTTCCAGCAGATCGTGCGCAGCCAGAATCACAGCGCACAGTTCACGCAGGTCATGCGCCGCCGCGGCCGTCGCCATCAGGTACTTTTGCAGTTGCGGGTCTTTGCTGTGTTCCATCATATTCTCCCCGTTTCAACAATGTGGGGCACTTTGAATCGGCATATTCGGCCAGCGCCACGATGAAGCGGCGGTTTGGCAGACGCTTGTCCGGCGGCGCGCCGCAGAACGCGCACAGCTCGCGATAGGCCGGACTGTTCTGCGCCCAGATCGTGCGAATAAGACGGTACATTGCAGACTCGGCCGCCTTATCCTCGGGATTCGGCTTGCCGTCGGCAGTGACGCGGGTGCTCATGGCTTTGATGGTGATGCCCGGGCGGCCAAGCAGCAGGCAATTGCGCACACCGGCAAGAAGGTGGCGGTATCCCTCGCACTCGACACGGTCGGTCATCCGGCGCAGCATTCCCGCCGCACACTGCACCGCGGCGTCCAGCCGCTGCTGCTGTTCGGCGGTGAGGCGGCGGGTGTCTGTATCCCGGCGCAGAAGCATACGCACGTTGGCCAGCAGATCCTCCATGCTGTATGGCTTAATCATAAAGTATTTTGCACCCAAATGCAAGGCTTCCCGCTGGATTGTTTCGTCCATACAGGCGCTGGTGACCAGCACCGGCGGCATCGGCTCGGGGCGCGTCCCCATCCACCGCAGCAGCGACAGGCCGTCCGGCGGCGGAATGTTCAGATCCAGCAGCAGAATATCCACCTGCTCCGTTTCCAGCGCGCGGCGTGCAGCCACACCGTCATGCACCGGCTTCAGCACCTCGAGATCCTGCTGGGTACACAGCACCTGATATTCCAGCGCTGCCAGATCGAGGTTGTCTTCCACCAGAAGAACGCGCGCTGTCTTCATTCCGCACCCCTCCGTTGTTTGCGTGTGTTCGCGCCGTCAGATCGCTGCCAGCAGATCGTGCAGGATGTCCTGCCAGTTCTCCATCGGCACTGCGTTTTCGTACAAATAGTATACCAGGTCGCGGCATTGCCCGCTGGACAGGTGCTGCACCTGTGCCTGCTCCTGCCGGCTGCCCGCCGCCGTGCGGCGGCACAGCTGGAATTCGCCCTTTCCGTCGTGCCAGTACAGCTTGTATTGCAGCACCGAAGCCTGCTGTATTCGCCCCAATTGGGAAAAGGCCCGTTCCAAAACGATCTCATAACATTCCATTTTCATGCTTCCTCCGCCGGCGTATGGTTCCCTCCCTGGCTGCTTGTCCGCACTGTCCTCAGCCGCCACACACCTTGAAATTTCTTTCATATTATATGCAATTTGCGCCGGGTGCGCAATATACGAAATTCAACGTTTTTCTGATTTCTTCCGTTTTTTTGTGCATATTGCGCATTTTTAATAAAAAACATATACTACTTTATCAAATTTGTCTGATCATGCCGCAAAAAAATCGGCTCCGCCTGCCTGCGAAGCCGATCGATTTTCCGGTTCAGCCGGAGCTTTTTTGTTTTTCCAAATACCGGTAGAGCAGGATGCCCGCCATGCTGATGAGGCCGGTGAAGAGAAACACCCCCGCTGCGAACCAGTAGTTCTCGCTGCCCAGCGCACTGCCGCCCACTGTGCTGGTGAGCACCGAGGGAAGCCGCGCCACCAGCGCGATGAACATCCAGCGGGAAAAGCGCATCGGGGTGAGCCCGATGGCCCAGGTCATCAGGTCCTTGGGGGTTCCGGGAATGAAGAAAAGGATGAACGCCAGCAGCTCCAGCTTTTCCGGCTGGCTGAAAAACGGCAGGCGTTCGATCTGGCGGCGGGAAAAGAACACCTCCACCGCCCGCATCCCCACCAGGCGCACGAACCAGAACACGAGGGTGCTGCCGATGGCGGTGCCGAGCACACACAGGATGGTACCCTCCACTGCGCCGAACGCATACCCGGCTGCGATCTCCAGCGGTTCGCCGGGAATCATCGCGATGATGATCTGCACCACCACCATCCCCACAAAGGCGAGCTGCCCCCCGATGCCCTTTCCGTCCACCCAGGCGCGGAACTTCTCCGGCTCATCGAACAGGCGCAGCAGCGGCGGCCCGATCAGCCACAGCGCCGCCAGCAGCGCGGCGCCCGCACAGACGACCCCCGCCAGCGTGCGGTATTGACGCCTGCGCGTTTTTTTATCCTGTGAAAACAGATTCCAACAGCGTTTCATACCGGTTTCCTTTCCTGTGTTGTGTGTCCTTTGTATGTAATACGAGTTGAAAGGCCAAAAGGTTTCAGGGAGCGAGGAATATTTCGTCCGGCGGATGCCTATGCTGAATCGTAGCCCCCCGGGGCGGAAAGGAGCGAGGCGCATGCAGACCGCTCGCATGCAGCGCTTTATCGTGCGCGCTGTGTATTATCTGATCTGGGCCGGTCTGGCCATCGTGTGTCTGCAATGGCTCCTGCCGGCGCTGGCGCCCTTTGTGGCCGGGTTTGCGCTGGCGTTCTGCCTGCGGCCGGCGGTGAAATGGATGCAGCGGCGCTGCGGAGCCAGCCGGCGGGCGCTCTCGATCACCGTGATGGCGCTGTTCTACGCCGTGCTGGGGGTGGCGCTGGTGCTGGCGGCGCTGCGCTGTGCGCTGTGGGCCCAGCAGGCGCTGGCGGCGCTGCCCGCCTTCTACCGCACCGCCATCCAGCCCACTTTGCAGGCAGCCCAGCAGGCGCTGCACCGGCTGGCGCAGCAGCTGTCCCCCTCCCTTGCGCCGATGATCCAGCAGGCGGGGCAGGGGCTGTCCAGCGCGGCCGGGCAGTGGGTGGCGTCCTTTTCCGGGCAGGCGGTGAGCAATTTGGCGCGGGTGCTGCCCGGCTTTTTGCTGCGGGCCACTTTATGCGTGGTTTCGTCCTTTTTCTTCGCCGCCGACTACGACCGCATCGCCGCCTTCTGCGTGCGCAGGCTGCCGGGGCGCTGGCAGGCGGCTGTGAAAAAGCTGCACCGCATCAGCGGCCAGACCCTGGCGCGGCTGGCGCGCGCGTACCTCTTGCTGATGGCCATCACCTTTGCGGAGGTGTGGGCGGGGCTTTGGCTGCTGCGGGTTCCGGGCGCGGCGGGATGGGCGGCTCTCACCGCGCTGGTGGATCTGCTGCCGATCCTGGGCAGCGGGTCGGTGCTGGTGCCGTGGGCGGTGATCCAGCTGCTGGCCGGGCGCTGGACGATGGGGCTGGGGCTGCTGCTGCTGTTCGGGGTGCTGTCCACCGTACGGCAGATCCTGGAGCCGCGGCTGGTGGGCATCCAGCTGGGGCTGCATCCGCTGGCCGCGCTCATCAGCATGTTCGCAGGGCTGGAGCTGTTCGGGTTCTGGGGGCTGGTGCTGTGCCCGCTCGCCCTCACCGCCGCCGTGCAGCTGTCCCGGGCGGAGACGCTGGCCGACCCGCAAAAGGAGAAAACCCGCCGCATCCCCTGACGGACGCGACGGGCTTTTTGACGGCAAGCAGCGCTCAGCCCATCTGCGCCAGTGCTTCGCGCAGCGCGTGGGCGATCTGATCGGGACAGGAGGTGGGGCGGCTTCCGCAGCGAATGCCTTCCAGACGGGCGATGGCCTCCTCGGCGTTCATGCCCTTGAGCAGCGACATGATGCCTTTCAGGTTTCCATTGCAGCCGCCCAGCACAGACACCTCGGCGATGGTGGCGTCGTCGTTGAGCGTAACGGTGGTGGAGATGGAGCACACTCCACGGTTCTTATGCTGATATGTCATGCCTTTTCCTCTTTTCTTCTGCGTACGGATAACGGGCGTCTGTTTGAAGATTTAGTCCTGCTGATTATAGCATATTGCAATTGCATTTTCAATCAGACGCGGGGCATCCCGCCATTGTTCGGCATTTTTCACAGAAGCTGTTCTCACAACCCCTTTCGTTTTTGCGCCAGGCGAAGAATGCGTTCGATCTGGCTGTCGCCGGTGCGGCAGGTGCCCAGCGGGTGCGGGTGGTTGGCGTGGATGCCGTGGAAATCGGTGCCGCCGGTGACGATCAGGTCATATTCCTTTGCCAGCGTGTGCAGTGCCTGCTGGTCCTCGGGCTTGTTGCGGGGATGGTCGATCTCCACCCCGTCGATGCGCCCGGCGGCGGCCAGCTCCTGCGCCAGCTCCATGCTGCGGTAGACGCTGGGGTGCGCCAGCACCACCACCGCCCTCGCCTGCTTCGCCACATCCAGCACGGTGTCCACCGTTTCGTAGGCCGGGTCGTGCAGGACCTTGCCGCCCTTGGAGCCGAACAACTCCTTGTACAGCTGGTTGTACACGCCGTCGGTGTATCCGAATTCATAGAGCACGCGGATCAGGTGGGTCTTGTAGAGCACGCCGCTGACGCTGGCGGTCTGCACGGCCAGGTCGCCGTCGAACTGGGCATACATCTCCTGCAATGCGGCCAGGCTCTGGCGGCACACCGCATTGCGGCGGCCCGCCATCAGGGCGCAGAAGTCCTGCAGGGCCGGACCGTCGTCGGGACAGAAGCACAGCAGATGCACACGGCGTCCGCGCGCGGGGTCGTAGGCGGTGAGCTCGGTGGCGGGGATGAGGTTCACGCCCTGCTGCACCGGCTGACGCAGCGCGAAGCGCACCGACAAGATGGAATCGTGGTCCGACACTGCCAGCCAGCGCAGGCCCGCCCGCGCTGCCAGCCAGGGCAGACGGGCCGCGGGCAGCGCGCCGTCGGAAAATGTGGAATGGGAATGCAGATCGCCTGGCATAAGCTCCTCCTTTTTGGGTGTACGGCCCTGTTTCGGCAAAAACGGCCGCTTTGCTGTGATATACTGCCAATAAATTTGAGAAATATACAGGGGGCGGAATACAATGGAAACGCAACAAACGGTGCGGCTGCTGAAGGCCCAGCTGCTGGCCACCCGCATCTGCGCGGCGATTCTGGCCGTTCTGACAGGGGCGCTGATTTTGTGGGCCAGGCAGATGTTCACGATGGTGCAGCGGCTGGACAGCGCGCTGGGGCAGACCGACCTGGCCGCGGTGAGCCGCAACCTGGAACAGCTGGATCTGGCCGGGATGAACGAGGCGCTGGGGCGGCTGAGCCAGCTGGACATCGACAAGCTGAACAGCGCGCTGGACAGCCTGGGCGAAGCCGCCGGGCAGATGAACGAGGCCGGAGACGCCATCAGCCGCTTTGCCAACGGGCTGGCCGAGCTGTTCGGCGGAGCGCAATAAAGCCGGAGGGATATCCCCTTTCCGGCAAGCTGCAAAAGGACGATGGATCTGCGCGATGGGATCGATTCGACCTCATCCGCCGCCTGTCGGCGGCACCTTCCCCAGGGGAAGGCATTCGACGCACACAAACCTTTACAGGAACACGGTTTCAACAAACTGACGCCGCCCGGAACTGCGGGCGGCGTCTTTTGCTGCGCGCCAGACCGGAAAATCAGCCGCGCTTATAGAAGTTGATCAGGCAGCCGTCCAGCAGGATCTGGCGCTCGTCGGCGGTGAGGGGGGCCAGCGTGAGGGTGAAGGCAATGGCCTTGCCGTCCCGGATCACATAGGCGGGCAGGCTGCGGGCATCCTCCTCCAACGCGCGGCGCACGCCCGGCACGAAGATCACGTCGTCCAGACCAAAGGCAGGCTCGCCCTCCAGCTGGAAGGGCAGCATGCCCCAGTTGATGAGGTTGGAGCGGTAGCGCTTGGTGGCGTATTCCACCGCGATGTTGGCGCCTGCACCCAGCACGCGCTGGCAGCTGGCGGCCTGCTCACGGGCAGAGCCGTCGCCCGGCTTCACGGCGTAGATGGTGGAAGCGATCTGCACGTCCTCGGCGCGCAGGGTCTCGCAGCCGGGGATGGTGCGCACGGTGCACAGAATCCCCTCCAGACCGGCGGCGTCGCCCTTGCGGCGGGACAGCTCCAGCTGGTGCACCGCCTTGGCGCGGCCCACATAGGCGGGGTCCTTGCGGCTGAGGGTGAACTCGGCCAGGCCCAGCGGGTTGGAACGGAAGGAACTGGTCTCGCCGGAGGGGATCAGCTCGTCGGTGGTGGTGACGGGGTCGGTGATAAAGCTGGCAACCTTCAGCAGCAGGTTGTCGCCCAGGGCAGGCTGCTCGGGCCAGTCCTTGATATTGGGACCAAAGCGCAGTGCGTCGTCGGCATGGGGCTGGCCATAGCCGGCATAGACGCGGCTGCGGTAGCTGCTGGCGTCGAATGCATAGGCCGGGATGGCGGGGTCGTAGTCCAGCTCGGTGGCGGCGGTGAGGATGCCTCCGTTGCGGCTGGTGGCCGCGATGCTGCGGGCGTCCATCAGGGCCACGCCGGCCAACTGGCCATTGGCGGGCTTGGAGCCTTCGCGGTTGGGGAAGTTGCGGGTGGTGTGGCGGATGCTGAGCGAGCCGTTGGCCGGCACGTCGCCCGCGCCGAAGCAGGGGCCGCAGAAAGCGGTGCGCACGGTGGCGCCGGCGGCCATCAGGTCGGCCAGGGCGCCGGTCTTCATCAGGTGCATCATCACCGGCTGGCTGGCGGGGTATACGCTGAGGCTGAACTCCCCTGCCCCGCAGCTGGCGCCGCGCAGGATATTGGCGGCCTCGGCGATGTTGGGATAGGTGCCGCCCGCACAGCCGGCGATCACACCCTGGTCCACGCGCAGAGGGCCGTTCTCGATCTTGCCCACCAGATCCAGCGCGGGCGCCTTGCCGTCCAGCAGACGGGCGCACTCTTCCTGGGTGTGGTGCAGGATGTCGGCCAGGTTCTCGTTCAGTTCGCGGATGGAATATACATTGGACGGATGCATCGGCAGAGCGATCATCGGCTCCACCTTGTCCAGCTCCACCGTCACCATGCCGTCGTAGTAGGCCAGCGGCGCGGGGGACAGCGGGGCATACTGGTCGCCGCGGCCGTGCAGCGCCAGATAGTCGCGGGTCTTGTCGTCGGTGCACCAGATGGAGGACAGACAGGTGGTCTCGGTGGTCATCACGTCGATGCCGTTGCGGTATTCCAGCTCCAGGTTGGCGATGCCGGGGCCGACGAACTCCATCACCTTGTTCTTCACATACCCGTTGGCAAACACCGCGCCGATGATGGCCAGCGCCACGTCCTGCGGGCCCACGCCGGGGCGGGGCGCGCCGGTGAGGTACACCGCCACCACGCCGGGACGGGCGACGTCGTAGGTCTTGCCCAGCAGCTGCTTCACCAGCTCGCCGCCGCCTTCGCCGATGGCCATGGTGCCCAGCGCGCCGTAGCGGGTGTGGCTGTCGGAGCCAAGGATCATCTTGCCGCAGCCCGCCTGCATCTCGCGCATGTACTGGTGGATGACCGCCATGTGGGGGGGCACATAGATGCCGCCGTACTTTTTGGCGGCGGACAGGCCGAACATATGGTCGTCCTCGTTGATGGTGCCGCCCACCGCGCACAGGCTGTTGTGGCAGTTGGTGAGCACATACGGAATGGGGAACTTCTCCAGCCCCGACGCGCGCGCGGTCTGCACGATGCCCACGAAGGTGATGTCGTGGCTGGCCATCGCGTCGAACTTCAGCTTCAGCTGGTCCATGCTGCCGCTGGTGTTGTGTTTTTCCAGAATGCCCCACGCGATGGTGCCGCGGCGGGCGGCCTCGCGGTCGGCTTCAAAGCCCAGCGCGGCGAGCTTTGCGGCGGCGTTCTGGTCGTCGGCCACCCACTGGCCGTTTGCATAGTACATGCCGGTCTTGCTGCATTCAATCATCAAATCTGCACCCCTCTGCTTCGATTTTATCCACATGCGTACAAAAAATTGTAGATGGTTTGATTATACCACATCCCGGCATCTGAAGCAACAAACCACACGCCCGGCCAAAAAATCCCCGCCAGAAGGTTGACACCGCCGCGCGGCAGCGGTATAATAGTATCACTTCAGAAAAAGTGCAGATGTAGTTTAGTGGTAGAACTCCAGCTTCCCAAGCTGGCTGTGTGGGTTCGATTCCCATCATCTGCTCCAAAATTTCCCCGAAAGACCGATGGTTTTTCGGGGATTTTTTGTTTAGGGAGACATTTGTTGCTTTTTCCAAATATAACAACTTTTGCAAAAATGGAAAGCGCGCCGCCTGCTGTACGGCGGACAATTTTTATACCAAATCTGCCTGGCAGAAGCCGGCTGCCTCTGTGCGGGATACCGGCGGCCAGGGCCGACAGCGCCCGCACCGGCGTGGCCGGATTTGGGCGCAGCGCGGCGGGAAAGGCTGCGGCGTATTGGAAAAGCACCGCACGTTGCACTGCAATAAAGCATGAAAAAGCACACCGCCCATTCCATGAGCAGTGTACTTCAGGCTGTCCAGTAAGCGATTCCCTTTGCGCGGCGGGGCAGCTTCGACCTCATCCGCCCCGTTCCGGGGCACCTTCCCCTGCTGGGGAAGGCTTTGGATCGAACGCCGCACCGCCCATTCCATGAGCGGCGTGCTTGTGGATGTTACAGCCCCAAAAGCTGTTTCTTTTTCGCGTCGAAATCCTGCTGTGTAATCAGGCCTTCCTCAAGCAGTGCCTTGAAACGGCGCAGGAACTGCTGCAATTCTCTCTCACTGCCCAAATGCAGCCAATATTCTTTGCCTGCCAGCTCTGCCGGGCGCAAAAAGCGAAGGACCAGAAAAGCTGCCCGAGCAGCTGGAGGAACCGCCGGTGCTGCGCCCGGCCGCTCTTGCGCTATGGCAGTGTATCGGAGGTGAGCTTGTAGTAGGGCAGCCAGATATAGTGACCGTCCTCCACCTGGATGCTCTCCGGGACGGGACCGCCGTCGGCCAGGGCCAGCGACAGCTCCAGCAGCACATCCGGCATATCCGGCGCGTTGCGCACCGTGCCCAGCAGCTCCCCTTCCTCCAGCGCCTTCAGGGCCGGCTCGGTGCCGTCCACCCCCACCACCAGCGGCAGCGGGTCTACCCCCGCCTCCTTCATGGCGTCGATGGCGCCCAGGGCCATGTCGTCGTTGTTGGCGATCACCGCCTCCACCCCGGCGCCAAATTCCTTGCACCACTGCTTCATGCGGGCGGCGGCCTGGGCGCGGCTCCAGTTGGCGGTGTCGCTGGCCAGCTTTTCCAGCGGCACCCCGGCGTCGGTGAGCGGCTTGGTGGCGTATTCGCTGCGCAGCAGGGCGTCCTGGTGCCCCGGTTCGCCCTCCAGCATCACATACTGCAGCACGCCGTCGGCATTGCGGTCGGCCGATGCGCGGTTGCCGTTCCATTCCTCCAGCAGGATCTCGCCCTGGTAAATGCCCGACTGCTCCCCCTTCGGCCCCACATAATACACCTGTTCCCAGCGCCGGATGTCCTCCTGCACCGGCTGACGGTTGAAAAAGATCACCGGCACATCCGCCGCCGAGACCTTGTCGATCAGCACCGCGGCCGCCGTGCGGTCGACAATGTTCACACACAGCACATCGCAGCCGCTGTCCAGCAGGCGGTCGACCTGCTCCAGCTGGATGGTCTGGTTGCTGCGGCCGTCCGCGATGCTGAGGTTGATCTTGAGATCGCTGCTGTTTTCCCGGCTGCGCGCCAGCTGCTCGATCTCCTGCACCACCGCCGAGATGAAGGTGTCGTCCTGCGAGTAGAGCGCCACCCCGATGCGCACCGTGCGGGTGTGTCCCCCGCCGCCCGCGCAGCCGGCCAGCACCCCGCACAGGCAGGCCAGCGCCGGCAGCTTACGAAATGAGCGGAAAGAACAGCTTTTGATTTTCCGGCTCATACATCTCCTCCTCTCGCACCACCGTAAACCGCAGCGGTTCGGTCGCCCTGTGTTCCTTGCCGCGGGCCGCCTCCGCCGCCTGTTCCACCGCCAGATACCCGGCCGCGTATTCGCTCCAGGCCGCCACCCCCGACAGGGTGCCGCTGTCCAGCGCCGCCGTGATGGCCGCGGCCGTGCCCACCCCGTACAGCTGGGGATGGCCGGGGATATCGGCGTATTTTTCGGCCAGCATCAGGGTGGACGCCGCCTCCACCGCGATGATCTGCTCCACATCGCAGGCCACCACCAGCTCATCGAGGTCCGCATACCGGGACGAAGGCCAGCTCTCCACCGCCACGCCTGCCTGCTGCAGGACAAGGCGCGCCCGTTCGGCGCGCAGCGCTGCGCCGTCCGACGACGGGCAGTTGTTCATCAGCAGCACCGTGCGCCCGTCGCTGTCCTCCAGCGCCAGCTGCGCCAGCGCCTCGCCCAGCAGGGCGTTGTCCGGCGAGACCGCCGGCACCTCCGGGTCTGTTTCCGATTCCAGCGTCACCAGCGGGATCTCCCCCACCAGCTCGGCTTTTCGGGACTGCAGGCGGGCGGTATCGGCCGGGAGCACCACCATCGCGTCGGTGCCGCGCTGGGCTTCGCGGCGCAGCAGGGCCTCCTGGGCGGCGGGGTCGTTGTCCGCCTCGGGCGTGAGGAACCGCAGTTCCACCCCCAGGTCGCTGGACGCCTGTTCCATCCCCATCCGAAGCCCGGCCCACAGGCGGTTGTCTGTCTGGCGCATCACCACCGACACCTCCAGCGGTTCGGGGCGGCGGGAACGCGCGGTGATCCCCGGCAGCAGCAGCGTGAGCACCACCGAGCCGCCCAGTGCGGCCAGCACACACAGCTGGATCACGCCGTTTTTCGTGCGTTTCATACGGCGCCCTCCTTTTGATCGGGAATGACGGCGGCCTCTTCCAGCACCGGGATGCGGATGCGCACCAGGGTGCCTTCGTCCGGCTCGCTCTGGATGGTGAGGCCGTACTGGCGGCCGAAGGTGAGCTGGATGCGCTGGTGGACGTTCACCACGCCGATGCCAGACCCTTTGCCGCTGGGCCGGCGGCATCTTCCGTCCAGCAGGCCGGCCGCCACCTCCGGACGCATGCCCAGGCCGTTGTCCTGCACGTCGATCCACACCTCGTCGCCGCTGCGGTAGGCGTGGACGGTGATCTCGCCGTCGTCCTCGGCTTCGGACATGCCGTGGTAGATGGCGTTTTCCAGCAGCGGCTGGACGATCAGCTTGAGGGTGTACAGCCCTTTCACCGTCTCGTCGGCCGTGATGCGGGCGGTGAAGCGGTTTTTGAAGCGGATCTGCTGGATGGTCATATAGTGGCGCGCGTGTTCCAGCTCGTCCCGCAGCGGGATGACGCTGTTTCCCTTGCTGAGCGAGATGCGGAACAGCCTCGCCAGCGAGGTGACCATCTGGATCGACTCCTCATACCGGCCGGCTTCGGTCATCCAGATGACCGAGTCGAGGGTGTTGTAGAGGAAGTGCGGGTTGATCTGGCTTTGCAGCACGTCCAGCTCGGAGCGGCGCTTCTGCCGTTCCTGCTGGATGATGTCGTCCATCAGGTGGCGCATGGTGGACACCAGCGAATTGATCGTGTGGCCCAGATGCTGGATCTCGTAGCAGCCGCCCTCGGCGATCTCCACATTCTCCTGCCCTTCCTCCAGCTTTTTGATCGAGTCCTCCAGCTGGCGGATGGGGTCGGTGATGTGCGCCGAGATGCGGAAGGTGAGGAAGGCAAGCAAAAAGGCCGAGAACAGCAGCAGCGACAGGCCGAACAGCCCCAGCTGGTTGAGGCCGAGGTTCATGCCCTTCATCGGCACCATGCCCACCAGCTTCCAGCCGGTGTAGCCCACCGTTTTGATGGTCATCTGGTACCGCTGCCCGCCGAAGGACACCGTGTGGCAGCCGTCGCCGTAGCCCGCCGCCTGCCGGTTGTACTCCTCCAGCAGACCGGCGTAGATGAGCTGCTGGCGGGGATGGTAGATCAGCTCGCCGGCGCTGTCCACCAGATAGACGTATCCGCCGCCGAACAGCTCCACATCGCGGCAGATCTGCTCGATGCCGCTGAAGTTCATATCCACCAGCAGCACGCCGCTCTCGGTGACGCCGCCGCGGGTCAGCTGCACCTGGCGGCTGAGCGACACCACCCACGGATGCTGCTGCTGGGGGTCGCGGAAGAGGTTCTGCACATGCGGCGTGGAGAAGTGGAGGTTCTCCATCCTGTCCAGCGCCAGCGTGAACCAGTCGCGGCGTTCCGGCTGCGCCTCGCGGGCCAGCTCGTTCAGCGGCACCGCCGCCGCCAGGCCGCCCCGGCTGTCGAACAGCGCGATTGACACCAGCGCGTCGCGGTTTTCCTCGTAGAGAAGGCGCATCTGTTCTTCGGGCGTTTCGCGCGCCATATCGACGTTTTTGATAACGCTGTAGTACAGCGTGTCCGACACCCGCATCATGCGGCGCAGATAGCTGTCCAGATTCAGGTTGATCTGGGCCAGGATGCGGCGGCTGTTGTCCTGCATCAGCGCCCGCGTGTTGCTGCCGAACCGCCAGAACAGGCTGAGCCCCAGAAACAGCACCCCCGCCAGCGCCACCGCCGTGAACACCAGCGAGAGGACCATGTGGATGCTCATTTTGCGGTAGCGCGCGTTGATGCGCCGGGCAAACGAACCGAGCAGTTGTCGCATGGGGCACCCTTCTTTCCCTGTTGCGGCTTATCCCTGCGCCCCCGCGCGGTATTTGGAGGGCGACACCGAATAGCGGCGTTTGAATACATAGCTGAAATAGTTGGCGTCGGTATAGCCGGTCTTTTCGGCGATGAGATAGGTTTTGTCGTCGGTCTCGCGCAGAAGCCGGGCCGCCTGTTCCATCCGCACCCCGGTCATATACGAGGTGAAGCTCATGCCGGTCTCCCGCTTGAACACGGTGGAAAAATAGGCGGGCGACAGATGCAGGTAGGCGCAGAGCGTGTCCACGCTGAGGGTGCTGTCGGAATAGTTCTGGTCGATGAAGGACTTGGCGCGCTCCACCACCTGCCCGGCCGAATCGGTGCGGCGGCGGCCCAGCAGCTGACGCAGGCGGAGGCCCTTTTCCACACACCAGCTCTCCAGCTCTTCATAGGAGCCGAAGCGGTCGATGGGCACCGCGCCGGTATAGCTGCTGCCGAACAGTTCTTCCAGCTCCACCCCGCCCGCGCGGGCAAGGCGGATGAGGTTGGTGGAAAACTCCATCAGGAACAGCTGGCACCGGGGCAGGTCCACCCGCCCCTCCCGGATACGGCCGATCAGCCCGCGCACCACCTCGGTGACCTGCTGCGGCTGGCCCAGCTTGACAGCCGCCGCCAGACGGTGCTGGTCCTCCTCGGCCAGCGCCACGGTGGCGGAGGAGTCCGGCTCGAGGTCCCCGATATAGATCACCCGCTGCCCTTCCATCAGCACGCGGTATTCCAGCGCGGCGCGCGCTCCGGCGCAGGACTGGAACACACCCGCCAGCTCCTCCGACGGTATGCCCACCCCCACCGTCAGCTCCAGCCCGAGGTCGCTCTGGACAAGGCTGCGCAGGCGCTCCAGCTGCTGCAAAAGCGGATAGATCTGCCCGGTGCAGGCCAGCAGCGCCACATCGTCCTTGTACAGCGCGGTGCAGACCGGCCAGGGAAGGCCGTCCGCCTGGGCCTGCAGCAGCTCCTTCACCGACAGCAGTACCTCGTCCCGGCGCAGCGGGTCCGGCTGCCGCTCCACCCGCAGCAGCGCGGCGGTCCACTGCCCCGGCGGCAGCTTCAGACCATACTGCGCGGCGCGATCGGCCAGCTGGGAAGCGGGGATCTGCCCTTCCAGGAGATTTGTATAGAACATCTGGCGCAGCACCGGCAGGCTCTCCTCGTAGCGGCGGCGCAGCACCTCCAGGTCCCGCTGTTCGGCGCGGCGGCGGTCCATCTCGGCCTTCAGGCGCAGCAGCACCTGGTTCAGCTCGGCCGCGTTGATCGGCTTCAATATGTATTCAAAGACGTTCATCGCCACCGCACGGCGGGCATACTCGAATTCGTCGAAGCCCGAGAACATCACCACCCGCGCTGCCGGCAGGGTGTCCTGCAGGCGGGCGCACAGTTCCAGGCCGTCCATGAACGGCATTTTGATGTCGGTGAGGACCACGTCGGGACACAGCGCCTCGGCCAGTTCCAGCGCCTGGTGGCCGTTGGCCGCCTCGCCCACCAGCCCGAAGCCCAGGCTGTCCCATTCGATCTTGCGGCTGATACCGGCGCGGATCTCCTCCTCGTCGTCCACCACAAGCACTTTGTATCGCTGCGCCTGTTCCATATCCTTCCTCCCGTGCAAGAGCATCCTGGTCTTGTCACAATCGTTATATTGATTATAACACAGGGGGCTCTATTTTCCAAATTTTGTATGTTTTTGCAAAAAATGCGGCGCACCGCCCCTTTACAGGACGGTGCACCGTGCAAAAATACGCGCAAAGGCGATTATTTCTTCACCAGGTATTTCCGCATATCCAGCGCGCAGGCAAACAGGATGATGCCGCCCTTGATGGCGTACTGGAGGTTCTGGTCCATGCCCACCATCGGCAGGCCCACGAAGATCAGGCGAAGCAGCAGCACGCCGATGACCACGCCGCGGATCTTGCCGATGCCGCCCACGAACGACACGCCGCCGATCACGCAGGCCGCGATGGCGTCCAGTTCATAGTTGAAGCCGGTGTTGGCGGTGTTGGACGCCACGCGGGCGCCTTCCACGAAGCCGGCAAAGCCGTACATCGCGCCGGCCAGCGCAAAGACCATGACGGTGGTGGCGAACACGTTGACGCCGGACACGCGGGCGGCCTCCTCATTGGCGCCCAGGGCGAACATGTTCTTGCCGAAGGTGGTCTTGTTCCAGATGAACCACATCAGAATGGTGAGCAGGATGGCGTACCACACATAGTTGGGGATGGGGACGACCTTGCCGCCGCCCACCGGCACCGACAGGATGGAGCCTTTGACGAAGTTGGTGTAGGACTCGCTGAGGCCCGAGATGGCGGAGCCTTTGTTGTTGCCCATCTGCACATACAGCAGCAGGGTGGTGTAGAGGATCAGCTGGGTGGCCAGGGTGACGATGAAGGGGTGCAGCTTGAACTTGGCGACCCAGAAGCCGTTGAACGCGCCGATCAGAGCGCCCAGACCCACAACCAGCAGGATGACCACAGGTACCGGCAGGGTGCCGATGCCGGGCCACATCTTGTTGGCGGCGTCCACTGCCTGCAGCAGCGAGGCGGCCACACAGGCGGTGATACCCACGGTACGGCCGGCAGACAGGTCGGTACCGGTCAGCACGATGCATCCGCCGATGCCCAGCGCTACCGGCAGATAGGCGGCGGTCTGGGAGATCAGGTTGATGATCGAGCTGGGCGACAGGAATACGGGCTTGCTGATGGCGATGTAGATGGCCACCAGCAGCATGATGATCAGCAGCGCGTTGTTCAGCAGCACGTCGCCGACTTTTTTCATGTCCAGCGAGGACTTTTTCATGGTTTTGGTTTCTGTGCTCATAGTATCCTTCCCTCTCTTACACATACTTGGCTGCCAGAGTGAGGATTTCCTCCTGGCTGGTGTTGCGGGCGTCCACTTCGCCGGCCACCTGTCCGCCCGACATCACCAGGATGCGGTCGCAGATGCCCAGCAGCTCGGGCATTTCAGACGATACCACGATCACGCCCTTGCCCTCGTTGGCCAGGTCGATGATCAGCTGATAGATCTCGTATTTCGCGCCCACGTCGATGCCGCGGGTGGGCTCGTCCAGCAAAAGCACCTCCGGCTTGGTGAGCAGCCAGCGGCCGATGATGACCTTCTGCTGGTTGCCGCCGGAAAGGGAGCGGATCTGGGTTTTCTGGCTGGGCGTCTTGATATGCATGGCCTGAATGGCCCAGTCGGTGTCTTCCTTCATCTTCTTGTCGCTGAGGCAGACGCCGCCGACCAGATAGCTGTTCAGGTTGGAAATGACGGTGTTTTCCCGGATGTCGCGGATGCCGAAAATACCGGTGGCGCGGCGCTCCTCGGTGAGCAGCGCAAAGCCGTTTTTGATCGACTCCCGCGGCGTTTTGTTGCGGATCTCGCGTCCGTGCAGCTTGATGGTGCCGCCTTCACGGGTCATCGCGCCGAACAGGTTCTCCAGCACCTCGGTGCGGCCGGAACCGTCCAGACCGGCGATGCCCAGAATCTCGCCCTTGCGCAGCTGGAAGGTGGCGTCCTTCAGGCGGGTGTATTTGCCCGCGATGTGCTGGACGTCCAGAATCACTTCGCCGGGTTTGTTGGTCTTTTCGGGGAAGCGGTTGGTCAGTTCGCGGCCCACCATCAGGCGGATGATCTCGTCCATCGTCAGCTCTTTGGCCGGACGGGTGGCGACCCATGTGCCGTCGCGCATGATGGTGACATCGTCGCTGATGCGCAGAATCTCCTCCATCTTGTGCGAGATGTAGATGATGCCGCAGCCCTTGTCGCGCAGCATGTTGATGATGCGGAACAGGTGTTCTACCTCCGCCTCGGTGAGCGAGGAGGTGGGCTCGTCGAACACGATGATCTTGGAATCGTAGGACACCGCTTTCGCGATCTCCACCAGCTGCCGCTGGGACACCGGCAGGGTGGACATCACCGCTTTGGGGTCCACCTGCACCTGCAGGGTGTCGAAGATGCGCCTGGTTTCCACCGCCATCTTCTTTTCGTCCACCATCACGCCCGCCACCTTGGGGTAGCGGCCCAGCCACAGGTTGTCTTTCACCGTGCGGGTGAGTGCCTGGTTCAGCTCCTGGTGCACCATGGCCACGCCGTTTTCCAGCGCCTCCTTGGAGCTTTTGAAGTTGACCTCCTTGCCGTCGAGCACGATGGTGCCCTCGTCGCGGTGGTAGATGCCGAACAGGCATTTCATCAGGGTGGATTTGCCCGCGCCGTTCTCGCCCATCAGGGCGTGTACGGTGCCGGGCCGGACCGTGAGATTCACTTTATCCAGCGCTTTTACACCGGGAAAGGATTTGCTGATGCCGCGCATTTCCAGCAGGACCGGCTGCTCCATATCCATTCTCCTCTCTTGCTTTGTATGTTCCGGCACAGCGCGCACAGACCTCTCATCCGCAAGGCGGGGCTGCCAAAGCGGCAGCCCCGGAGCTTATCTGGGTGATGTCCGGCGCGCATTGGGTATGCCGGTTATGCCTTGTATGTGCGGATCACTTGGAAGAAGCGTCGTACTTCTGGTAGGGAACGCGGATCTTGGCCACGTCGTCGTCCACCACGAACTTGTCGGTGCCGTCCATCAGAGCCTTGCCGTCCTTGATGTTGGCAGCCAGGGTGGTGATGGTGCTGGCCATACCGTTGGCGTCCTGCATGACGGAAGCGGTCATCTTGCCTTCGCCGATCAGAGCGCGGGCATCGGCGGTGGCGTCAACGCCGAACACGGGGATGGTGGTGGTGCCTTCGCCGTTGTTGTAGCCGGCGGTCTGCAGAGCGGAGATCGCACCCTTGGCCATCTCGTCGTTGTTGGCGATGACCAGCTCGACCATGTTGCCGTTGGTCTCGGAGTAGGTGGACAGGATGGTGTTCATGTAGTCGTTGGCAGCGGCGGCGCTCCATTTGCCGTTCTGGTCAACCAGATACTTGGTGGCAGCAGCGCTGTCGTAGTAGGCCAGAGCGGATTTGCCGGCCTCGGTGAGCATCTTGTCGGCGTCTTCCACGGCGAACTGGGTGCGGGCTTCGGCCTCGGCGTTGCCTTCCTGGCCCTTGAACATGACGTAGGAGATGGTGCCGTCGCCGTTCAGATCAACTGCGTCGTAGTTGTCCAGCAGATACTGGCCGATCATCTCGCCCTGCATGTGGCCGGCGTCGGGAGCGTTGGTGCCGACGAACGCGCAGTTCTCATAGCTGTTTACCACGCTGTTGTCCACTTCGCGGTTGAAGAAGATCACGGGGATGCCGGCGGTCTTGGCGGCGTCGCAGATGGTCTGCGCGGCGTCGGGAGAAGAAGTCTCAACGATGTTCACGATCAGCAGATCAGAACCGGCGGTGATGGCGCTGTTCACCTGGTCGGTCTGGCTGGGCTGGCTGCCGGCGCCGTCCCAGTTTTTGTAGGTGACGCCCATGCTGTCGAACATGGAGTCCATCTCATTGCGGACGGTGGAGATGTACACGTCGGAATAGTCGTAGTAGAAAACGTCCACCTGCAGGCCGTCGCCGGTGGTCTGCTGGCTGGCGGGCTGCGAGCCGCCGGAGTCGGCGGGCGTGCTGGGGGCGGAGTTGCAGGCGGTGAGCAGGCCCACGGCCATCAAGGATGCAAGCACAAGCGCAAGTTTTTTCATGGTATTCCCTCCTGAAATCGAATTGGTGAAAGCGTGCGCACAGTTCGGTGCGTCTTTGTGATAGCTCTATTGTATTCTTTTCAGAGGGCAAAAACTATACAAAATTCTTTTCTGTTATACGAAAAAACTTTGATATTTTGCCAACCAAATCCACACATAACGGCTGCTTCGTTCCAAAACCGGCGCAGCACGGTCAGAATTTTGGAAAAACGAAAAAAGCGGGCGCAGGGTGTGCGGCGGCCGCATCTCGCAGGGCAGCGCGCAGTGCTCCGCCTGCTGGAGAGCTGTTTTTGCGAAGGCGGCTTTTTTGCAACTGGGACTGTTTGTCCACAGATATAAAACAGGAAAAATATTCTGTAATTTTTCTCTTGTGTTTTTGCTCTGTATCAACTATCATAAATACAATACAACTGCAGTAGACCTTCTTTGGCCCGCTCATCTCAAAATCATCTGCCGTAATTTTGCAGATTTGTGTATTGTGCACAGGGCAATTTAGGTATATAATATTACATATAGGGGGTGCAGTATGTCCATTTCTTCCAAACCAACCAATGTACAGCGCAGCGGAACGATCAACGGAATGCGCGAAAACATGAAAAAGGCCACAACCGAAATGCTGGTGCTGTTTCTTTTGAAGCAGCGCTCCATGTATGCCTACGAGATGATCCGGGAGATGGCGCGGCTGAGCGACGGAGTGTTTCAGTTCAACACGCTGTATCTCGCGATCTACCGTCTGCAGGGGCACGGCTATGTGGCGGAGAACGAAAAAGTTATCACCGAAAACAACCGAACCCGCGTGTATTTTTCCATCACCGAAGAAGGCCTGGTCTATTTGCAGGAGATCACGAAGGAGTACCGTCTCATCACAAACACCATCGACAAAATGCTGCAGCTGGACGGTGCCATCTACGAGGAGGACGCCCTGTGACGGATCAACAGCTGAGACGGTATTTGCAGCAGGCCGGGCGGTATCTGGATTGCTCCCGCGAGGACCGCAGCCGTTTTGCACAGCAGATCCGCACCGCCGCCGCAGAGATCGAACGGGAGCAGCCCGGCGCAGCGTGGGAGGACTGTCTCCGCGTTTTGGGAACTCCCCAGCAGGCTGCCCAGGAGTATATGCGGGCTTTCTCCCCCGACTCCGTGAGTCGCTATAAAAAGCAACGCCGTCTGCGCCGCTGCGCGAGCGCTGCTGCAACAGGCGCTGTAATCGCGGTCCTGCTGGCTTTGGCCTGTTACTGGTGGTTTATGCGGGAGTATACCGTGGTGGAAGTGCAGGCGAGATTTGCTGCGTCTGTTTTCGGCTGGATTCTCTCCTGAAAAACGCAAGCTGGATTCCCGGCATTCCATATCCCGAATTTTCAGCCGAAAAGCTGGTTGGCTTTCCGGCTGATTTTTTATTGTATCCCGAGCAGGTCCTGCGCGCATGGCCTTTTGTGCGCGCCGGTGTATCCGTTTTTTACAGCAAAAGCCCGCCCCGCTTTCCGGAAGGAAAACAGGGCGGACTCTTTTTACAATATCGGCAAACTGGCAGAACTGCCTTTTACTGACGGCGCTTTTTCAGCAGGAACGCACCCACACCGCTCATTGCCAGCAGGACGGCCGCCGCAGCGGGCAGCGCCGTATCGCCGGTGGCGGGAAGCTCTGTGGTGGTGTCGGTCCCGCTTTCGGGTGTGGCAGTGGGTTCTGTGGTCGGCTCCACCGTGGGTTCTGCTGTGGGTTCGGCAGTCGGTTCCGCAGTGGGTTCTGCCGTGGGTTCCGCTGTGGGTTCCGCAGTCGGCACCGCCGTGGGCTCCGCGGTGGGCTCCGCCGTGGGTTCGGCTGTGGGTTCGGCCGTCGGCTCTGCTGTGGGTTCTGGCGTGGGTTCAGCGGTCGGGATCGGCGTCGCAGTGGGCTGCACCTCCTGCTCCACCTTGCTCACCACAATAAAGCTCACCTGCACGGCGCTGTCGGTGGAGGCATTGGGCGCCACTTCCACAGTGAGGACACCGTCCTCCCCCACCTGCACATCGGTGTAGTGCAGCGTGTCCGGGGTGTCGTTGCAGTTCTGATAGTAGGAATAACCGGTGGTCACGGCGCTGCCGTTCAGCAGGATATCGGCCGCGCGCTGGGTGTTCCAGTTGGCCCAGCCGGAGGGGTCGAACATGCCGATGGACACCTCATATTCGCCCGGCTCCAGGTCGAAGCGGTAGGTGATGCTGTCGGTTTTGTTGGCCGCATAGCGCAGGCTCTGGTAGATGTCGGCGGTGTTTCCGCGCAGCGAACCGGCTGCACCGACATAGCCAAATCCGGCTGCGGCGTCGTAGGCGCCGTCGTTCACCGTGTTCCGAACGGTGTCGGCGTTTTCGGCCATGATCTTTTCATAGTCGGCGCTCATGGGTTCGGCCGCCATGTTGGCAAAGTAGACCACGTTGGTGGGGACCACAAAGGCAGAGATCTCCGCCACCGCGTTCCGGCAGTCCAGCAGGGTGGCCTCGACGGTGGTGCTGCCGAGATTGTCGATGGTCCATTCCACCGCCGTGCTCATCTGCCTGCCGTTCCAGATCACTTCCAGCGTGTCGGGCAGGTTGCTGCCGTCGGTGTATACCGTTTCCGGAAGGTCGGTGAGGACCTTGGTGGGGGCAAGCGCATCCAGACGGTCCAGCGTCCAGTCGCTCTCGCCCAGAATGGCGATGGTGTGATTGTCGGGATTCACCTGCAGCGGCAGCCAGACAGTGCGGCTGTCGGTGAGGTTGTTCCCGTTCCAGCGGTCGCCCATGTAGATGAACTTGCCGGCCTCGGCGTCGATGGGCAGTACATAGGTCACCTGCGTGTTGAAGCATTTGCCGGTGTCGTTCTTGGCGGGATTGCCCATCGCCTCCCAGCCGGACAGCAGGTCCTGGCTGCGGTAGTAGGTGTGGGCGGTGCTGTTCCAGCCGTCGGTGCCGGAGGTGATCATGTAGTACCAGCCGTCGTACTTAAAGACAGCGGGCGCTTCGCGGCTGGTCTCGCTCACGATGCGGCCGGCCCAGGTGACGCCCTGCCCGTCGCTGTTCTCGGTGGCGGTGTCGGTGTAGTTCTCATCCAGCAGCGAGATATACAGGCGGGCGTTCATCTCGCTGGAATAGATCACATAGGCGTCGTCCGCGCCGTCGCTGTTGCTGTCCACGCCCTTGTCCACAAAGACGGTCATGTCGCGGGATTCGCCCAGGCGGTCGGCGTGGTAGGCGGTGTCGTAGTTCATGCGGGTCATGTTGACCAGCTTGAAGGGGCCGAACGGGCTGTCGCTCTCGGCAAAGCCCACCATCGCGCGGCTGTAGCGGCTGGCGCTCATGTCGCCTTCACAGCCGCCGGCCACCCACTCATTCAGCACCTGGTTGTTGTACAGCGGCCCGTCGGCGTGGAACACGATCACAAACTTGCCGGTGCTCTCGTTGTAGATCATCTTGGGGCGCTCGGTGATGCAGTAGTCGCCGTAGAGCCCCTCAAAGGCCATCTGCAGCGGCGAAGTGACCTGGGTGCCGCGGGTCTGGCTGTCGGGGTAGAGCAGGCTGGAAGTTTCGATCGGAGTCTCGTCGTAGCTCTTGGCCGTCCAGGTGGTGTCGTCGGCGCTGACAGGCGCTTTGTCGAACTCGGTCACATAAGCGCGCAGGAAGCGTTTGACCTCGTCGAAGTCCTCCTGTGCCACCCCTTCGGGAGCGGTCTCCAGTCTGCCCCATGCTTTCAGCGTCTCGTAGCTGGTCTGGGACAGCTGCATGGCGTTGTAGTCCTGGGTGGTGCCTTCGCCGTCCGCCCCCACCGACGAGGTGACGGCCTTTTCGTCCGACTCCTCGATGGGCAGGATGGTGTTCTGAAGGTACAGGACGGTGCCGCGGTCGGTCCAGTTGTACAGGTCGGTGGAGACATAGCAGCGCACGCCGTCCACCGGGCGGGTGTTGTTGGTCTTGTCCTCGCCGTACCACAGATAGACCGTCTTGCCCGGGGTGATCGCGCCGTCGCCGTCGAGGTCATAGTTCACACAGCCGTCGCCGGTCCCCTCCTGCAGGGCCATCGCGCTGCCGCCGTGCGCCTGCATCGGCAGGCCGGTATCGGCGTAGATGACATCGCCGTCGGTGCCGGGGATGCTGGTGTAGGGATCGGGCAGAACGCGCAGGCCGTCATAGATGCTCTGCAGCTCCTCGGCAGCTTGCTGCGCCTGCTGGCTGGTGGCATCCTCGTCCTCCAACAGCGCCCTGGCGGATTCCAGCGCCTCGTTCAGGTCCTGCAGGCTGTCTTTGGGGATCGTGGCGCCGGAACCGGTGACCTGGCCGATCTCCAGCGGGGTCTCGGCATAGTTCACACCGGCGGCAAGGTCGGCTTCCAGCTGTGCCTCCACGCGCTGTATGGTGTTTTCCAGGATGGTGAAGTCGGCGTCGGCCTTGGCCTGCCTGCGGGAGGCGGTGGCCTCCTTCGCCTCGGCTTCGGTCATCGCGGCGTCGGAATACACGAGATTGTCGTACTGGCCGTTGTTGAGATAGCTGGTGTTCAGTGAGCGCCCCAGCATGGCCTGGATGTCGGACATGGCGCTGAGCCGGAAGCCGACGTCCTCCACCTGCGCGGAGAGCTGGCCGTTGACATACACCGCCGCCGACCCGTTGCCGCCGTCCTTCTCTTCGTAGACCAGCGCGATGGCGTTCCACTGGCCCTGTTCAAACCCGGCCAGGGAGGCGGAATGGGCGCTGACGCCGCTGGGATAGGCGCCCCAGCGCAGATCTCCCGCATAGGTGGAGATGCGCAGCGCGTTCGCGCTGTTGCCGATGCTGAGCGCGGCACTGCGGGTGAGCGCGTCGCCGGAGGAGGTGTCCTCGGTCTTGACGTCCAGCAGGATGGTGAAGGCTGTTTTGCCGAACAGCTGCTGCGCGCTGTTGATGGAAGCGTGATAGCTGCCGGTGTTGTTCCAGCCCTGGCGCATCTCGTACACGGTACCGAACGGATCGATGGTGGACACAACGGCATTGGCGGCGTAGGTGAGGCCGCCGGTCTCCTCCAGTGCGTCGGCCTGTGCGGTGAGCGGCTGCACCGTCTGCGGGGAGGCCGCCAGCCAGCCTGCGGCAGTTGTGCCCGCCACGGCGTCGGCCAGCACCGATACCGGCATCGCGCCCGCAAACACGCCCGCGCAAAGCGCCGCTGCCAGAATGCGTTTGCCCTGCTTTTTCATGTGTTTCATTCCGTCTTTTGCTCCTTTTCCCCGACGCCCGCTTTGCTGTGTCCGCTTTCTGTGCAACGGCGGCATCGGTGTTTCGATTGGCAGGCAGGCGCACAAATCGCACGTTCTGCCGCACCAGCTGGTTTCCATTATAATTGGTTCTTTTTTACATTGTCCATGTACTTTTTCCCTTGCATTTTGCAGGGTGCAGCGTAAAAATTGCATGTTTCCCGCCGGGTGTGTGTATTCTGCACAACATTGTGTTTGCCAATTGTGCAGATGCCACAAACAGCGCTGCCCCGCGGGCCGGGCTGTTGATGCAGCCGGAAGGGTTTGCAAGGAGGGAGATTCGACCGCATCCGTTCCGTCTGGGACAGCACCGATGCTTTCCTGCAAAGGCTTCCCCCTGGGGGGAAGCTGTCGCCTGCAGGGCGACTGATGAGGGGAAGGCTTGCGGTACTCACAAACCTTCTGTCAAAGCATTTTTTGGGAAGGCTCGGCGAGGGAGGAAGGCTTCCACCTCATCCGCCCCGCTTTGCGGGGCACCTTCCCCTGCCAGGGGAAGGCTTGCTCTGCCCGCAACCCTTCCGCCAAAGCATGGTTTCAACAAACAAGCCCGAGGGGCAAGGTATTTTGTACCTTGCCCCTCGGGCTTTGTTCTGACATCGCATCCGCATCCCCGCGGCAGAGCAGGGGTTCGCGCAATGTCCATCTGGTGGAGATGACGGGAATCGAACCCGTGTCCGAAAAGAAGTCTATGAGAGTATCTCCGGGTGCAGTTTGTTTACAACATTCCCTTCGCATCAGGCCAACAAACAGGCCGGTGCGTTGGTAGCTTCATGAATTCATGGCCGCCTGCAAAGCTTAGGGCTGCGCACGTTCAGTGCCTAACATGATGCTCTGGCCCCACACGGCACTTGAGTGGGCAGAACAGCCGCCTATAATTAGGCAGCGACAGCTAATTTGTTGTTATCAGCTATTGTTTTGGAGGAGTTTTTCGTGTGTCCCCCGAACACGACCCGCTGCTCGCACTTCCCTCTCCCCGTCGAAACCTTTACATCCCCTTATATCGCCTCTCGGTTTGGGAGAGGCGGGAAAAACGGTGGGACGGCAGATTTTTGTGCCGATCAGTATTTTGCCTTCATCGCGCGGTCGATGTCGCGCTTTGCGTCACGCTCAGCGATGGAGGCGCGCTTATCGTAGTTCTTTTTGCCCTTGCACAGGCCCAGATCCACCTTCACCCGGCTGCCCTTGAAATACAGAGCCAGCGGAATGAGCGTGTAGCCCTGCAGCTTGATCTGCTGGGCCAGCTTGCGGATCTGCACGCGGTGCATCAGCAAACGGCGCGGACGCATGGGGTCCCGGTTGAAGATATTGCCTTTTTCGTACGGGCTGATGTGCATACCGTGCAGGATCAGCTCACCGTCCTCGATCTCCACCCAGGAATCCTTCAGGTTCACCTGCCCCATGCGCAGGCTCTTCACCTCGGTGCCCACCAGCTCGATGCCGGCTTCCATGGCTTCGATCACAAAATAGTCGTGCCGCGCTTTGCGGTTGGCCGCGATGGTGCGGTTTTCCGGTTTCTGCTGCCCGGCCATTTTGCTCACGTCCTTTCCAAATGGGTGGTAGCTTATTATACACCTATATGGGCGGCCCTGTCAAGCGGTCACATCTCGCCGCGCCCGGACAGCGCCCGGTAGAGGGTGGTGCCGTCGGCGTATTCCAGGCTGCCGCCCACCGGCAGGCCGTAGGCCAGACGGGTGGTCTTGATGCCAAGCGGCTTGATGAGGCGGGCCAGATAGGTGGCGGTGACGTCCCCCTCCACGGTGGGGCTGGTGGCCATGATGACCTCCTTCACCGTGCCGTCCTGCAGGCGGGCCAGCAGCTCCCGGATGCACAACTGGTCGGCTCCGATGCCGTCCATCGGGGAGAACAGCCCGTGCAGCACATGGTACAGCCCGTTGTACTCGCGGGTGCGCTCGAAGGCGGTGACGTCCCGCGGGCTCTCCACCACACAGATCACGCTACGGTCCCGCTTTGTGCTCTGGCAGATGGGGCACAGCTCCTCCTCGGTGTAGTCCTGGCACACCTTACAGCGGTGCAGCCGGCGGTGCGCCGCACGGATGGCGTCGGCCAGCGCGTCGGCCTCGGCGTCGGTCATCCCCATGACCTGATAGGCCATGCGGGTGGCGTTCTTGCGCCCCACCCCCGAAAACCGGCTGAACTGGTCGATCAGCTGCTGCAGCGGCGCTGCCTGTTTTGCCATATACCTCTTCTCCTTTGCTGTCTGTGGACCGCAAAAAGGCTCACAGGCTCATGCCGGGGATGTTCATGCCGCCGGTGATCTTGCCCAGCTCGGCGCTGGACGCCTCGTCCACCACGCGCACGGCGTCGTTGAAGGCGGCGGCCACCATGTCCTCCAGCATCTCGATGTCGTCGGGGTCCACGGCCTCGGGCTTGATCTTCACGGCGGTGATCTGGTGGGTGCCCATCATGGTCACTTCCACCATCCCACCGCCGGCGGTGCCCTTGTACTCGGTGGCTTCCAGCTCGGCCTGCTTGGCCTTCATGTCTTCCTGCATCTTCTGGGCCTGGCGCATCAGCGCGCTCACGTCGGGGCGGCCGAAGCCCTGGGGCATTCTTGCTTTCATTGTTCGTCTTCTCCTTTATGTTTGCTTTCCTGCACCAGCACCGGCACCCCCAGCTGCTCCAGCTGTCGGAGCGTGTCCTCGGCGGTGACCGTCTGCTGCTGTGTTGGCGTGTGATAGGGGCCCACGCCGTAGCGCACGCCCGCGACCTGCTCGATGCAGCGCTTGAGCCGTTTTTTGGAATAGTCGTTCTGGCGGATGTATTCCAGGAACATCTCGGTGCCGTCGATGAGCACCCGTCTGCCGTCGCAGAAAGCGCGGGACCCCTTGAGGTTGGCATACAGCAGCGGGTCGACGCTTTGCAGGCTGTCCACCACCTGCTGCCACGGCTCGAACGGCTTCGCTTCGCCCGGCGCGGCGGCCGGTTCCTTTGCGGGGGAGACCGGCCGCGCTTCCTTCGGCGACTCCGCCGTCTGCGCCGGCTGTGCGGCGAGGGGCGGCTGGATGCCCGGCGCGGGGGAAGCAGGCGGCGGCTGGAAGGCGGGCTGGGCCGGCTGCCGGACCGGCACGGCGGCTGCCTGCACCGCCGGCTCCGGCTGGCACAGGCGGAACAGCGCCAGCTCCAGTTCGATGCGCTGGTCGGCCCCGCGGCTCATCTGCTCCATCGCCTCGCCCAGCAGCTGGATGGCGCGCACACACTGCGTCTGGGACACGGCTCCGGCGCGGCGGATATATTCCTGCTCCTGCTGCGGGGGGACGCCGCCCAGCAGCGACGCGCCCTGCGGCAGAGCGGCCAGCAGCAGGTTCCGGTAGTGCACCAGCAGCTCCTCGCACAGGCGGCGGAGGTCCACACTGCGCTGGCGAAGCTCGGCCACCTGGGCCAGGGCCTCGACGGTGCGCTGGCTTTGCAGCGCGTCGCTGATGTGGAACAGATAGCTTTGATCGGTGACGCCCGCCATCCGCTGCACCGTCTGCTCGTCCACCTTGCCGCCCGCGCTGGCGCAGGTGTCGAGGATGGAGAGCGCGTCGCGCAGCGCACCGTCCGCCAGGCGGGCGATCAGCTGGGAGGCCTCGGGGGTGAGCGGAATGTTTTCTTCCCCTGCCACCTGCTCCAGACGCCCCGCGATGTCCTCCGGGCGGATGCGGCCGAAATCGTACCGCTGGCAGCGGGAACGGATGGTGGCGGGCACCTTGTGGATCTCGGTGGTGGCCAGGATGAAGATGATGTGGGCAGGCGGCTCCTCCATGATCTTCAGCAGGGCGTTGAAGGCGGGGGTGGAAAGCATGTGCACCTCGTCGATGATATACACCTTGTATCTGCACATGCTGGGGGTGTAGGCAGTCTCGTCGCGCAGGTCGCGGATGCTGTCCACGCCGTTGTTGGAGGCGGCGTCGATCTCCACCACGTCCAGGATAGAGCCGTCGTCCAGCCCGCGGCAGATGTCGCATCTCCCGCAGGGATCGCCGTTTTGGGGGGAGAGACAGTTCACCGCCTTGGCAAAGATCTTGGCACAGGTGGTCTTGCCGGTGCCGCGGGTGCCGGTGAACAGATAGGCATGGCCCACCCGCCCCGCGCGCAGCTGGTTCTGCAGCGCGGTGACGATGGCCTGCTGCCCCACCACGTCCTCGAACCGCGCGGGACGCCATTTGCGGTACAGTGCGCGATATGCCACGGCGGCCCCTCCCTTCTCATAGTAGAAAAGCCGGACGAAAGGGGCGGCGGTGTATCCGCCCGCTGTGCTGTTTGGCATACGGAGGACAGGAGATCTGCGGCGCACAGGGCGGACCACTTAATGCTGCTCGGTTCCCCGCCTGACATGGTTCGTGGGGCCCCATCGCACAGGGCCCGCCCTCCGTATGCCGAACAGCGCATACTTGCCCTTTGTCCGGCTGGAAGGTATTATACCACAGTTTGCCTCGCATTGCAAGAGATATGCAGGCCGGGTCAGCCGCAGAGGAAATCGCAGGCGGGACAGCGCGCATAATAAAAGATGTACTGCTGCAGCACCCCTGCGCAGGGCTGGTACCGCCGCGGCCATTGGCCGCCGTACACCTGCCGCAGCACCCGCTCGATCCACACGTCCACCGGCAGCGCCCCCAGACGGTGGTAGGCGAACAGCGCGGTGCAGCTGGCCACCTTGACCCCCACCCCGCGCACCGTCTGCAGCTGCTCCAGCAGCTGCTCGTCCGAAAGTTCCGCCAGCGCGGCGAGGTCCAGGGTGCCGTCGGCCGTTCTCCGGGCTGCGTCCTGCACATACGGCGCCCGGTACCCCAGGCCGCAGGCGGCCAGCTCCTCGGGCGAAGCGGCCGCCAGCTGCGGCGGCGTGGGAAAGGCATAGGCCGTGCCTTCCGGCGTGTCGAGCGGGCTGCCGAACCGGGTGCAGAGCGCCTCGACGGCGGTGCGGATGGCGGGGATGCTCTTGCGCTGGGAGATGATGAAGCTGACCAGCATCTCGAACGGCTCCTGGCGCAGGATGCGCAGACCGGCCCCGTATTCCGCCGCGCGCTGCAAAAATTTGTCCCGCTTCAGGATGCGGGCGCGGTAGGCCGCATAGTCGGCGTCGAGGTCGAAATAGGGTCTCCACACCGTTTCAAATTCCTCGTCGGTGCAGGAAAACCAAAAGCCGCCCTCCGCGGGCGTGATCTTCAGCCAGCGCCCGCAGGCGATCAGGCGCACGCCGTCCGGCTGTGCCCGCATGCGGAAGCACTGGCCGCTGTCGGCGATGGCTTCGGGCGAAAAATCTTCGATGGTGCGGAATATCATCCTTTTTCTCCCCTCCTGTGGACAAAAAAGGCGGCGGACCTTTTCGTCTGTCCGCCGCCCGGTGTGTGGAACACAAGCCGTTTATTTGATGATCTCGCCCTCTTTGGGACCGCCGGCCGCGTTGCTCTCGTCGGTGTCGATGTGCATGGCGGTGGCATAGTTCTCGCTGACGCGGATGACCACGTCGTCGAACACCAGCTTGCGGCCTTCCCCGCCGCAGGCCACCTTCACGATGTCCTTGTCGGCCACACCGGCGGCAGCGGCGTCGGCGGGAGTCATGTGGACATGGCGCATGGCGACGATCACGCCCTCCTTGATCTCCACTTCGCCCTTGGGGCCAACCAGCTTGCAGCCGGCGGAACCGGCCACGTCGCCGCTCTCACGCACGGGAGCGGTCAGGCCGATGGAACGGGCGTCGGTGGCGCTCAGCTCCACCTGGTCGGCGCTGCGGCAGGGGCCCAGGATGGACACGTTGGCCAGCTCCTTCTTCGGGCCCACAACGGTCACGCGCTCGTTGGACGCATACTGGCCGGGCTGGCTCAGCATCTTCTTCACGGTCAGCTCATAGCCGGCGCCGAACAGGGTCTCGAGGGTCTCTTTGGTCACATGTACATGACGGGCGGACGTTTCAACCAGAATTTTCATCGTTCGTTTTCCTCCATTCTTACCTTGCAGGGCCCTGCCCCGCAACACTTCCAACCTATATTTTATCACATGCGAACGGAACTTCAAGAGGCAGGGGCGATTTTTTTGCAAACGCGGGTCAAATGGTGGTATACTGTTGGCAAAACCACAGGAAACGGAGCGTTTTTGTATGGAATTTGAACAGCTGAAAGCCGCCTGTCTGGCCTGCACCAAATGCGGTCTGTGCGCCACCCGCACCAACGTGGTGTTTGGCGACGGCGCGCCCAACGCCGAGGTGATGTTCATCGGCGAAGGCCCCGGCCAGCACGAGGACGAGCAGGGCCTGCCCTTTGTGGGGCGCAGCGGCCAGCTGCTGGACCGCTATCTGGAGGCCATCGGCCTGTCCCGCAGCAGCAACGTCTTTATCGCCAACATCGTCAAATGCCGCCCGCCCCAGAACCGCGACCCGCTGCCCGAGGAATGGGACGCCTGCCTGCCCTGGCTGCGCGAGCAGTTCCGCCTCATCCAGCCCAAAATCGTGGTGTGCCTGGGACGCATCGCCGCCCAGCGCATCATACGGCCCGATTTTTCGGTGACCAAGGAGCACGGCCAGTGGACCCGGAAAAACGGCGTGTGGTTCACCGCCACGCTCCACCCCGCCGCCCTGCTGCGCAGCCCGTCCAAAAAACCGGAGGCGTTCGAGGATTATGTGGCGCTGCGGGAGAAGATCCGCGAGGTGTGCAGCCGCACCTATCCCGGCTGAACGCCGTTTTGCACAGATTTTTTGCGGAACTTTCCATTTTTTTATATCTTTATACGGTTTTCGTGGTATAATGGCGGTAAACGTTACGACCCGTCCGTATTTGGCCGGCGGCACCTGCGTGCGCGCCCTATGAAAAAGGAAAGAAGGCAAACAGATGGAGCACTTTGACCTGTATACATCCGGTATCTGTCAGGCAAGATTTGACCGGGAAGCCGGCTGGCTGTGCAGCCTGCTGGAACGCGAGACCGCCGCCTTTTCCCCCGCCGCTCCGCTCACCGCCGAACAGGACGCGCTGCTGGAAGAACTGGCGCATTTTTCCCCGCTGCGCGCACTGGAGCAGCTGGACAGCTACACCGCCGCCTTTGCAGGCCTCCCCGCATCCGCCGAGGCGGCGGGAGGGCGGTACACGCAGGGCGAAGCCGGGCATTACCAGCAGCAGGACAAAAAATTCCCGCTGAACGTCTGGGTGAAGGACGGGCAGGTGGCGGCGTTTTTGTGCCCGTCGCTGGCTTCGGTGTCCATCCTGGTGCGGCGCGGGTATGAGGCGCAGACCCCGCTGGCCCTGTGGCAGGCGGAAAACGCCCGGCCGCTGTACGGCGTGCGGACGCTGCCCGCGCAATGGGCCGTGATGCGGGACGGCGTGAAGCTGTGCGCCGACGTCTATCTGCCGGCCGGGCAGGAAGGGCCCTTCCCCTGCGTGCTGGTGCGCACCCCCTACGACCGCGGGCGCGGTGCGGCGCAGTACCAGCGCTTTGTGCGGCGCGGATACGCCGTGGCGGTGCAGGATGTGCGCGGGCGGGGCGACAGCGAAGGGGAGTGGATTCCCCACCGGAACGAGATCGAGGACGGCGCCGACACCCTCGCCTGGGCGGCGGCACAGCCCTGGTGCGACGGGCGGATCGGCACCTTTGGCGGCAGCTATCTGGGCTATGTGCAGTGGTGCGCCGCGGCGGCGGGCAGCCCGCACCTGAAGGCGATGATCAGCCTGGTGACGGCGGGGTCCTCCTTTGTGGATCTGCCCCGCCGGGGCGGCGCCTGGTGCAGCGGCAGCATGGCGTGGAACTTCTCGGTGAGCGAACGGCACTTCGCGCCCGAAAAAATGCAGCGCGACGACTGGGACCAGGTGCTGGACATCCGCCCGCTGCACGACCTGGACCGCCAGGCGCTGGGCAGGCCCATCCCCTTCTGGCAGGAGATGCTGCGCCATCCCGACGAGGATATGTTCTGGCAGGCCGGCGACTGGAAGCGGCGCTTTCTGGGGCCGCCGGTGCCGGTGCTGATCCAGAGCGGATGGTTCGACGACAACGGCATGGGCACCACCGAGGCGCTGGACCTGTCGGCCGGGTGGCCCCACCGCAAGGTGGTGCTGGGTCCGTGGCAGCACAGCGGCAACTCCACCTATCACCTGCACGCGATGGATTTCCCCGAACAGGCGCTGCGGTACGATGTGGACCTGCTGCATCTGCGCTGGCTGGACCGCTTTGTGCGCGGGATGGAGAACGACTGCGAAGCAGGCCCGGCGGTGGAATACTACGATACCGGCGCCAACCGCTGGCTGACCGACGGCCAGTGGCCGCCTGCCGACAGCCATCCCCGGTTTCTGGCCATTGCCGCGGGCGGCACGCTGACCACCAGCGTTTCCCCCACCGCGGGGGCCGATCACTACTGCTACGACCCCGAAAACCCGGCCGTGCAGCTGATCGACGTGAGCGAGAACGAGCTGGCGGTGCCTGCCGACTATGCCGCCGAGGAACAGCGCCCCGACGTTCTGGTGTACAGCACGCCGGAGCTGAAACAGCCGGTGACCCTTGCCGGCGACGCCCTGGTGCGGCTGTACATCGAGGCCGATGTGCCCGACACCGACTTCATCGTGCGCATCTGCGACGCCGCCCCCGACGGCAGCAGCATCCGCCTGGCCGACGGCGTGCTGCGGGCGCGCTACCGCGAAGGCTTCGACTGCGGGCGCTGGATGGACGGGCGGCCGGTGCGGCTGGACATCCGCACCAGCAAGCTGTGTCACACCTTTGCCGCCGGGCACCGCATCCGCCTGACGGTGACCAGCAGCGCGAAGAACCTGCTGTTCCCCCACCCCAACACCCGGGCGGCCGAGATGGACACCCGCTGCCGGCCGGCCCACATCACTCTGCGGTACGGCGGGGTGCATCCCGGCGGCGTCTGGCTGCCGGTGCTGAACTGACCAACAACGCAAGGAGGACTCCCGTTTGGAACTGGAACTGCGGCTGCCGATCCGGCAGCTGGTGGAATTTTTGCTGCGCAGCGGCAGCATCGACAGCCGCTTTTCAGGCTTCGACCGGGCGCTGGAGGGCGCGCGCATCCACCGCCGTCTGCAAAAGGCGGGCGGCGAGGACTACAAGGCCGAGGTGCCCCTGAAACAGGAGTGGCACTGCGGCGAGGCGGTGTTCACGCTGGAGGGCCGGGCCGACGGCATCTTTCCCGACCGGGAGACCGGGCTCTGCTGCATCGACGAGATCAAGACCACCTCCCTGCCCGCCGCGCAGATCACCGAGGACCATCAGCCGGTGCACTGGGCGCAGGGCAAGGTCTACGCGGCCATCTGGGCGCGGCAGAACGGGCTGGACGAGATCGCGGTGCGGCTGACCTACTACCAGACCGACACCGGCGAGATCCTCCGCTATACCCGGCGGTTTTCGGCCGGGGAGCTGGAGGGGTTTGTGCAGGGGCTGCTGGAGGAATATCTGCCCTGGGCGCGGCGGGCTGCCGAATGGAAGCAGGCGCGCGGGCGGGACCTGGCCGTGCTGCCCTTCCCCTTCGACCGCTACCGCACCGGCCAGCGCGCGCTGGCGGGCGTGATCTACAAGACCATCTGCGAGGGCGGCAACCTGCTGGTGCAGGCCCCCACCGGCACCGGCAAGACGATCAGCGCGCTATTCCCCGCACTGCGGGCGATGGGCGAAGGCAAGGGCGACGTCATCTTCTATCTCACCGCCAAGACCACCACCCGCGCCGCCGCCGAGGAAGCGATGGAGCGTCTGCGGCAGGGTTCGCCCGGGCTGCACCTGCGCAGCCTGACCCTCACCGCCAAGGAGAAGATCTGCTTTCTGGACCAGCCCGCCTGCATGCCCGACCGCTGCCCCTATGCAGACGGCTACTTCGACCGCATCAAGGACGCCGTGTGGGACGGGCTGGACCGGACGGTGTTCGACCGGGCGGGCGTGCAGGCGCTGGCACAGGCGCACAGGGTCTGTCCGTTCGAGCTGGCGCTGGACCTGTCGCTGTGGTGCGATGTGATCGTGGGGGACTACAACCATCTGTTCGACCCCGCCGCCAGCCTCAAGCGCTTTTTTGAGACGGCGGGAGACTACCTGTTTTTGATCGACGAGGCGCACAATCTGCCCGACCGTGCCCGCGAGATGTACTCGGCGGCGCTGTGCAAGAGCCGCTTTGCCGAGGCCAAAAAGGCGCTGGGCAAAGCGCGCGGCAAGCCCAAGACCGCGCTGCACAAGGTGGACGCCGCCATGCTGGAACTGCGCAGGCTTTGCGAGGCGGAGGGCGGCAGCAGCCGCACGGTGGTGCAGACGCAGGCCCCCGCCGCACTGCACAAAGCATTGGAACAGCTGGTGTCCCCCTTGCAGGACTGGCTGGAGGAGCACGAGGGCAGCGAGGCGCACCCGGTGCTCCTGCAGCTGTATTTTGACATGAAATTCTATCTGCGGGTGGCCGAGATGTACGACGACCACTATGTGATGCTGCTGCACGCCTTTGGACGGGACGTGCGGGTGTGTCAGCTGTGCCTGGACCCGGCCGATTTCCTGGCCGCACAGCTGGCAAAGGGGCGCGCGGGCGTGCTGTTTTCAGCCACGCTGTCCCCCGGCGGATTTTACCGTGACCTGCTGGGCGCGGGAGAAACCGCAAAGCTGGCCGCGCTGCCCAGCCCCTTCGCCAGCCGGCGGCTGGGGCTGTTCTGTCTGCCGGCCGACACACGGTATGAACAGCGGCAGGCCAGCGCCGGGCGCATTGCGCAGTGCATCGCCGCGATGGCCCTGGCCCGCACCGGCAACTACATGGCCTTTTTCCCCAGCTACGCCTATCTGCAGCTGGTGCTGGAGGAATTCCAAAAGGGATGGCCGGAGCTGGCGGTGCAGGTACAGCAGCCGGGTCTGGACGACGAGGCGCGCGCGGCCTTCCTGGCCGCCTTTTCCGAGGACCCCGCCGAGACGCTGGTGGGATTCTGCGTGATGGGCGGCGTGTTCGGCGAGGGGGTGGACCTCGCGGGCAGCCGTCTGATCGGGGCGGCCATCGTGGGCGTGGGTCTGCCGCAGGTGAACGCACGGCAGCAGGCGCTGCGCGATTACTACGAGGAAAAGAACGGCCAGGGCTTTGCCTACGCCTACCAGTACCCCGGCTGGAACAAGGTGCTGCAGGCGGCCGGGCGGGTGATCCGCACCGAGACCGACCGCGGGGTGGTGCTGCTGCTGGACGAGCGGTTTTCCCAGCCGCGCTACCGCCGCCTGATGCCGCCCCACTGGCACCATTGCCGATACCTGGCCAGCCCGCGCCAGCTGCAGGATGAGCTGGCTGTGTTCTGGGAGGAGGAAGCCTGACAAACGCTCCAAAGCGTGCGGCCGACACGGAGCGGCGGCGGGTTTCTCCCCTTCCCCTTCTGCCGGATACTGCTGTATGGGGGAAGGAAACGGGCAAAATTCACAAACAAATCGTATATACAATATTGTATTATACAAATAGTATTCATTGTGCCGTCGGCGGGGAGGCGGCGAACTGCGCCTCCGCAACCGCACCGCAAAAAGACAAACACAAAAAGCGCCCCTGCCTGCGGGTTGCAGGCGGAGGCGCTTTCTGTTCTGGGAAAACAAGGGGGGGAAGGGGGGTTGCCTTTACAGGCCCAGCAGTTCGGCCCAGCGCTCGGGCTTGAAACCGGGGCAGACGCCTTTCGCGGTCACAAGGAGGGGGCGTTTCACCAGCATGCCGTCGGTGGCGAGCAGGGCGAAAAACTCCTCGTCGGACAGGGTGGGCAGCTTGTCCTTCAGCTGCATCTGGCGGTAGAGCTGGCCGCTGGTGTTGACGAACTTTCCGCGCGCAAGGCCGCTTTGGGCCGCCCAGCCGGCCAGCTCGGCGGCGGTGGGGTTCTGCTCCTTGATGGGGCGGGCGGTGTAGGGCACGCCCTGCTCGTCCAGCCAGGCGCGCGCCTTTTTGCAGGTGGAGCACTTGTCGTAGCAGATAAACAGGTTCATTTCGTTTCCTCCTCTTGTACGGCCGGGATCGGCAGATGTTTCATGGTGTGGCGATACAGCACCACCGCCACCACGGCGGCCAGCAGCTCGGCAATGGGGAACGACGCCCACACGCCGGCCAGACCGAAGGGCTTGGACAGCGCCCAGGCCAACGGCGGGATGACGATGAGCTGGCGGATCATCGAGACGGTGAGCGACTGCACGCCCTTTCCCAGCGCCTCAAAAGCACCCGCCAGCACAAACCCCACGGTAGACACCACAAAGCCAAGCGAGATGATCCGCAGCGCCGATGCGCCCATCGCGGACATCCGAGCGTCGGCGCCGAACAAGGCCATGATCGGGCCGGGCAGCAGGGTGAACAGCAGCCAGCCCACCAGCATGATGCCTCCGGTGACCAGCAGGCTGCTGCGCAGGATCTGGTGCATGCGGTCGCGGCGGCCGGCGCCGTAGTTGAAGCTCATGATGGGGCGCATGCCCTGCACCAGCCCGCTGGCGGGCATATACACAAAGGTCTGCAGCTTGAAATAGGCGCCGAACACCGCCACCGCCGTCTGGGAAAACGCGGACAGGATGGCGTTGAGCATGCCCACCAGCAGCGAGGGCAGCGCCACCATCAGGCCGGACGGCACCGCCACGCTGTAGACCTGGGCGGCGACAGCGCCCTTCAGGCGGAATCCCTTCATATGGATGCGCACCGGACAGTCGCCTTTCACAAACAGGGCCACCGCCAGCGCACAGGCGGTCATCTGCCCGGCGACGGTGGCGATCGCCGCGCCCGGCACCCCCATGGCCGGCAGACCGAACAGGCCGAAGATCAGGATGGGGTCCAGCACGATGTTGATGATCGCGCCCACCCCCTGCAGGATCATCGGCGCCACCATGTTGCCGGTGGCCTGGAAGATCTTTTCGATGAAGATGTGGTACAGGCTGCCGAAGGACAGGCAGATCACGATATAGCTGTACTGGCAGCCCATCTCCAGCACTTCGGGGTCGGTGGTGAACATCTGCAAAAACGGCCGGGTGCCGAACACACCCACCAGCACGAACAGCAGCGCATGGATGGTGGTGAACACAAGGCCGTGCGCCGCGGCGTCGTTGGCCTTTTCGGGATCGCCTGCCCCCAGGCTGCGGGCAATGCAGGCATTCAGGCCCACCCCCAGACCCACCGCCACCGCCAGCACCAGGTTTTGCAGCGGGAAGGCCAGCGACACGGCCGTGAGGGCATTCTGGCTGAGACGGGCCACAAAGATGCTGTCCACCACGTTGTACATCGACTGGATCAGCATCGAGATCATGGGCGGCACCGACATCGACAGCAGCAAAGGCAGCACCGGCCGGGTGCCCATCGCGTTGGAAGACGACATAGGATCATCCTTTCTCTTTTTGTTTGCGCACAAAAAAACGGCCATACACTTCTCTGTTTGAAATCAGAAACAGAAAAAGTTATAGCCGTTCGTTGGTATCTGCCCTGTATGGACAGGATAGTTTCAGACAGAGCATAGTGTATCACACTCTGCCCGGTTTTGTCAAACTCTGCGCCGCCGCGCGCCCCGCCGCGATGCCGCTGCCGAACGCCCAGTGCAGGTTGAAGCCGCCGCAGTCTCCCACCGCGTCGAGCAGCTCGCCGGTGAGATAGACCCCCTTTGCGCACCGGGAGGCAAAGCTGTCCGGCTCCACCTCGGCCAGCGGCACGCCGCCGCCGGTGACCTGCGCGCCGTCCCATCCGCCCGCCGTGCCGGTCACCGGCAGACGCCAGCCCTTGAGCAGGCCGGCCAGTGCGTCGATGTCCGCCGGGCGCAGACGGGAAGGCGGAAGTCCCAGCGGGCCGATGTTTGCCGCTTTCAGCAGATACACCGCCAGCTTTTTGTGCAGCAGGCCGGTGAGAAGGCTTTCCAGTGTGGGGTAGAGCCCGCTTTTCCGGCGCTGGTGCAGCATGGCCGTCAGGCGGGACCGATCGAGCGCGGGGAAAACGTCCACCTCCGCCTCACAGCCGCCCGCCGGCAGACGACTGCTGAGCTGCATGGCCGGGATGCCCGACAGGCCGTATTCGGTGAACTGCACCTCGCCGGTCTCGGAGGCAAGCTCCTTTCCCCGCGCCAGCAGCCGCACGCCGCACACCGCGCGCACACCTTTCAGCGCTGCCAGGCCGTCCGCTCTGCACCGCAGCGCCGCCAGGCAGGGATACAGCTTTGTGACCGTGTGCCCCAGCTGCCGGGCCAGCCGGTAGCCGTCCTCTCCCCCGCCCAGCTTGGGCGCGGCCATCCCGCCGCAGGCAAGCACCACCCGGCGCGCCAGCAGGGCCTTCCCGCCGCCTTCCAGCAGCCAGCCCCCCTTTGCCGGGCGGATGCTCTCCACCGCAAAGCCGCACAGCTCCTGCACGCCCCGGCCCAGCGCCTCCAGGCGCAGCGTGTCCAGCACGATGGCCGCCTGGTTGCCCGACGGGTACACCCGTCCTTCGGCCCCCTCGCTCCACAGCAGCCCGCCCTTTTCAAAAAAACGCAGCACCTGGGCCGAGGGGATCTGCTCCAGCATCCGGCGCAGCGTGCTGCCGTCGGCGGTGTGGTAGTGGCAGGCGGCGTCGGAATCGCGGTTTTCCAGGTTGCAGCGCCCGTTGCCGGTGGCCAGCAGCTTTTTGCCCACACGGTCCTGCTTTTCCAGCACGGCCACCGGACCTGCGCCCAGCCGCGCCGCCGCGATCGCCGCCGCCAGCCCCGACGCGCCGCCCCCCACGATCGCCACCGCTGCCTGTTCCATCTGCCGTTTCCTCCCTGCTCTTCGTTGTACTGGGCACTATTGTAGCGAAATCCGCCCGCTTTTGCAAACATTGCCTCCATTTTCTCTTGACAGACGGCTGCAATGTGGTATATTTATATCATAAAGAGCGAAATACACCACATTACAGAAAGGGGAATTCGTATGAATCGCAACCGTCTGCACTTCAATCCGCTGGCCCTTTTGTCGCTGCTGGCTCTGCTGGCCCCGGTGTGCCGCAACACCGGGATGTATGGGTTTTTGGGCTTTCTGGTGTATCTCCCGTACTGGCGGGTGCTGCCGGACGAGCTGTTCCTGCTGAACCTGCGCCGCGCCGCCACCGCCGCTTTTCTGGCCCAGACGCTGCTGCTGTTGGCGGCGCTGCCGGTGTGTGTGCTGGGGCTGCGCCAGTCGGTGGGCGCGGCGTTCGGCGTCTGCTTTGCGGCGGGCGTGATCTGGTTCAGCCTGCACCTGAGCTGGCTGGAGTGGAAGGAAAAGCGAGGGCAGGAGGAATGATCGAGAACCGCATCCGCGAACTGCGCGCGCGCACCGGCATGAAGCAGGAGGAACTGGCGGCGCTGGTGGGGGTGCGCCGGGAGACCATCGGCAACCTGGAAAAAGGGCGGTACAACCCCTCGCTCGCGCTGGCCTGGCGCATTGCAGAGGTGTTTTCGCTGCCCATCGAACAGGTGTTCACCGTCCGCCCCGACGCCCCCTGAACCCCTTTCACCTGTGCGCATCATAGAAACATTTGCCCGCCCGGCAGCGAATTTTGTGCAAAAAATTCTTGAAACATCCGCTTTTTGCCAGTATAATTGTTACATGGCCGTTTGCGGCCGAGTGGAAAGTTATAGAGAAAGGGTTGGAGAAAGTATGTCGTATGTAAGCGAAGTTATGCAGGGCCTGGAGGCCAAGTTTGCGCATCAGCCTGAGTTTCTGCAGGCAGCCCGCGAGGTGCTGAACTCGCTGGCCCCCGTGATCGAGGCCAACGAGGAGAAGTACCGCAAGGCCGCTCTGCTGGAGCGCCTCACCGAGCCCGACCGTCAGATCCTGTTCCGCGTTCCCTGGGTGGACGACAACGGCCAGGTGCATGTGAACACCGGCTACCGCGTGCAGTTCAACAACGCCATCGGCCCCTACAAGGGCGGCCTGCGCCTGCATCCTTCCGTGAACCTGAGCATCATCAAGTTCCTGGGCTTCGAGCAGGTGTTCAAGAACAGCCTCACCGGCCTGCCCATCGGCGGCGGCAAGGGCGGCAGCGATTTCGATCCCAAGGGCCGCAGCGACAACGAGATCATGAACTTCTGCCAGAGCTTCATGAACGAGCTGCACAAATACATCGGGCCCGACCGCGACGTGCCCGCCGGCGACATCGGCGTGGGCGCCCGCGAGATCGGCTATCTGTTCGGCCAGTACAAGAAGCTGAACGGCAACTATACCGGCGTGCTGACCGGCAAGGGTCTCACCTACGGCGGCAGCCTGGTGCGCACCCAGGCCACCGGCTACGGCCTGCTGTACTTCACCGAGGCCATGCTGGAGGCCAACGGCCACGAGATGGCCGGCAAGACCGTCGCCATCTCCGGCGCCGGCAACGTGGCCATCTACGCCGCCGAGAAGGCCATGCAGATGGGCGCCAAGGTTGTGACCCTGAGCGACTCCACCGGCTGGGTGTACGACGCCGAGGGCATCGACCTGGATGCCGTGAAGGAGATCAAGGAGGTGCGCCGCGCCCGCCTGAGCGAGTATGTGAAGGTCCGCCCGAACGCCGAGTATCACACCGAAGGACATGTGTGGAGCGTCAAGTGCGACGTGGCCCTGCCCTGCGCCACCCAGAACGAGCTGAACCTGGACGACGCCAAGGCCCTGGTTGCGGGCGGCTGCCTGGCCGTGGCCGAGGGCGCCAACATGCCCACCACCATGGAGGCCACCGAGTATCTGCAGCAGAACGGCGTGCTGTTCGCCCCCGGCAAGGCTTCCAACGCCGGCGGCGTTGCCACCAGCGCGCTGGAGATGAGCCAGAACAGCGAGCGCCTGTCCTGGACCTTCGAGGAAGTGGACGCCAAGCTGCAGGACATCATGGTGAACATCTTCCGCAAGCTGGACGACGCCGCCCGCCGCTACGGCATGGAGGGCAACTATGTGGCCGGCGCCAACATCGCCGGCTTTGAGAAGGTGGCCGAGGCTACCCTGGCCCAGGGCATCTGATCGCCCGCGATGCAAGCCCGTATGGCCGCGCACTCCCCTTTCCGGGCGTGCGCGGCCGTTTTGCTTTGAGGAGGAACCACCATGTTCATTCGATGCGACAGCTGCGGAAAGCTGTTCAACTACGAGAAAAACGACGGTGTCTGCCCGCACTGCGCGGCCTTCAACTCGCCGCCCGCCCCCGGCGGTGAACCGGAGCAGGCGTCTGTCTCCTACGAGGCCGCCGAGCCTCAGCCGTTTTCCGAAGAGGCGGAGGAGGAGGAAACGTTCTTTTCCCCGCAGCCGTCCGTTTCCGCTTCCCCGGCGGCAGACAAACCGCGTTCCCGCAAAAGCCGCCGCGGCTGCGGGTGCGTTCTGGCTGTCCTCCTGGCGCTGGTGATTGCCGTGATCGGCGTGCAGATCTGGCAGCGCGTCACCCGGAAGGACCGCTGGACCGAGCAGATGCAGCAGACCGAAGCGCCCTCCGTGCAGGCCTTTGAAGCGGGACAGACCGTGCAGATCGGCTCGTACACCGCCTGTGCGGCGGATGCGGCGGTGATCGCACTGCCCGAAGGCTCCGAGCAGCTGCCCGAGGGGGAGATGGCGGTGGGAATTCAAATGGACTTCGCAGTGGACGATGAGTACCCCGACTCCGACACCTGGTACCATTCCCTCATCCCGGCGCCGTATGTGATGCTGGAGGACGGCCGCTGCCGCACGATGATGGATACCTGGCTGCTGAGCAGCTATTCCTCTCCCCTGTATTCCCAGTGCGTGGAGGTGGACGCGCTGTATTACGGCGACGAGGGCAGCGGCATGGTCTATTTCGTGGTGCCCGCCGGCACCGATACGGTCACGCTGTGCCTGGAACAGCGGGAGCCATCCGACAATTCTCTGACCTGCATCTATGAACTGACGCTGCCCGTAACGGAGGTGTCCGAATGAAAAATCGTTCTTCGAGACTGCGGCCTGTGTGGATCGCGCTGGGCGTGATCCTCTTTCTGGATATTGGCATCACCCTGCTGGGAGACCTGTTCTCCTCCCTCTCGGTCGGCTCCACAAACAGCGACCTGTACGAGGACATCCTGCCGGTGGTGCAGGGCACGCCCACCGTGCGCAGCATCGACCCGGTGTATGTGACCGAATACCAGGAATTCTACGAGATCGAGCTGATGCTGGAAAACACCGGCTGGTACGGTGATTATCTGTACGACTACCGCTTCCGCTGCATCCCCTCCGAGGGTGACGCCGATTCCATGTACATCAGCTACCCCTCCGACATCACCGATTTTTCGGAGTCCGCGCGGGATTACCTGCCCGCCGGGCGCACCGTGCCCTGCCGTCTGGTGCTGGTGGCTCCGCTGGGCAGCTCCGGCACCGAGGTGGAGCTGCAATACGAGACCATCAACGACGACCTGCTGGATCTGTGCACCATCCAGCTGCCCTGACACACAGCGATCCCCCGCTCTGCCCTGCGCAGAGCGGGGGATTTCTCTGTTTACAGGCCGTATGTCCCGGTGACCGGGTCGAGGAACAGTGCGATGTGAGGCGGCCAATAGGTGAAGACGGCAAAGCACACCGTCAGCGCCGCCAGCACCACCACCGCCGCCCAGACCGCCCATCTGCGCCGCTGCCAGGCGCACGGACGGCGCAGCATCCGCCAGGCGGTCCACCACGCCAGCAGCACCGCCACCGCAAAGATGCCGATGTCCACCGGTACGAAGTTGCGTCCGACGACGCCGGTGTAGGTGTAGAACAGCACCACCACCGCCGCCATCCCCGCCAGCACCCCCGCCGCGCGGGAGGTCCAGAAGGCCCGCAGCCTGCGCCCGTACACCGCGTATTCGGCCAGCGAGAAGAACAGCATCGGCCAGAACACCAGCTTCAGGTGCTCCCAGGTGCTCTCGTTCACCGCGCCGATCACCGCCCCCTGCGGCCCGAGCCATTCATATACAAAATGCAGCAGTGTGCCGGCTGTCAGGGTGAACAGCGTGCCGGCCACCGCCGCGCTGCGGATCGTTTTCATCATGCTCCCTCCCTGCTTTGTTCTGCATGCAGTATACGCAGCAGAGCGCCGCCGTGACACAGCCCCGCGCAATCTGACAATTTTGTCACGCGGCGGCGGGAAAGTTTCTGGTATAATCAAAGGGAAACGGAGGGATGCCGAATGAAACTGCTGCTTGTGGAGGACGAGGAAGCCATCCGCGCGCCGCTGCGCTGCCTGCTGGAAAACGCGGGCTGGCAGGTGGACACCGCCGCCGGTGTGGCCGAGGCGCGGGAAAAGCTGGAACAGGGCGGCTGGGACGCGCTTCTGGTGGACCTGGGCCTGCCGGACGGCAGCGGCTACACCGTGTGCCACGCGGCCCGCCGGTGCAGCGACGCGGCCGTCATCATCCTCACCGCGCGGGGCGACGAGAGCAGCGTGGTGCGCGGGCTGGACAGCGGCGCCGACGACTATGTGACCAAGCCCTTCCGGGCGGCCGAACTGCTGGGAAGGCTGCGCGCCGTACAGCGGCGGCGCGGCCTGCACCCGGCCTACCGGCTGGGAGGCCTGACCGTCGACACCGCGCGCGCCTGCGTTTTGCAGCACGGGCGGGAGGTGGCGCTGTCGGCCACCGAATACCGGCTGCTGCTGGTGTTTCTGCGCCACGCCGGGCAGACCCTGCAGCGCGGCCAGCTCCTGCAGCTGTGGGACGACACCGGCAGCTTTGTGAACGACAACACCCTCACCGTCACCGTCAAGCGCCTGCGCGAAAAGCTGGGCGAGGACGGCGCGCGCATCCGGACGGTGCGGGGACTGGGCTATCGACTGGAGGGGGATGTGGATGTACAGCCGTGAAACATGGACGATGGCGGCAGGCATGCTGGCCCTGACGCTGGCGGCAGCGGCGGCGGGCGGTCTGCTGTGCGGCAGCGGGACGGCGCTGCTGTGTGCGGGGCTGGGCCTTGCGCTCACCGGCATTGCCGTGGGCGGCGCGCTGGCGCGTCTGCGGGAGGTGGCCCGGCTGGGCGACTATCTGGCCGCTGTCTATGCGGGCGGGCAGACGGCCGACATCCGGGACCAGCGCCCCGGCGAGCTGAGCCGCCTGAAGGACGACCTGTACAAGGTCACCACCATCCTGCGGCGGCAGGCCGCCCAGCTGGAACAGGACAAGCGCTTTTTGAGCGACACGCTGGGCAACATCGCGCACCAGCTGAAAACACCGCTCTGCGCCATCCTTCTGCAAGCCGAGCTGTGGGAGAGCGGCGCGGGCAGCGGGCGGGACGAATGCGCCCGCCAGGTCCAGCAGCAGGCGCTGCGGATGCAGTGGCTGGTGCAGCAGCTGCTGCGGCTTTCCCGGCTGGATGCGGGGGTGGTGGAATTCGTGCGGCAGGCGCAGTCTGCCCGGCAGCTGATCGAACGGGCGGCGGAGGGGGTGGAGCCTCTGTTCCGGCGCCGGCAGGTGCGGCTGGAGATCCGGTGCCGGGAGGACGCCGTGTGCAGCTGCGACGGCGAATGGACGGCGCAGGCGCTGCTGAACCTTCTGCAGAACGCCGCCGAGCACTCCCCCGCCGGGGCCGCGGTGCGGGTGAGCTTTTCGGCGTCGCCGCTGGACGTCTGCTTTGCGGTGGAGGACGAGGGCGGCGGCATCCCGGAGAGCGAGCTGCCCCACCTGTTCGAGCGGTTCTGGCGGGGAAAACACGCCCGCCCCGGCTCGGCGGGGATCGGGCTTTCGCTGGCAAAGGCCATCGCAGAGGGACAGGGCGGCAGCCTCACCGCCGAAAACATCCCCGGCGGCGCACGGCTCACTCTGCGTCTGTTCCACTGCCCGGTGTAGCTGTCACCGTCCTGTCATCGGCGGCGGGTATCCTTGGCGGTACAGGGACACCCTGAACACACAGGAGGGATGAGCATGGCATTCTTACAGGCCGAGCATCTGGACAAGGTCTACGGCAGCGGCGACGCACAGGTGCACGCGCTGCGGGACGTTTCGTTCGAGGTGCACAAGGGGGAATTTGTGGCGATCGTGGGGCCGTCCGGGTCGGGCAAATCCACCTTGATGCATCTGCTGGGCGGCATCGAGCGCCCCACCGGCGGGCGGCTGGAGCTGGCGGGAGTGGAGATGTTCCGCCAGAAGGAGGAGGCGCTGACCATCTTCCGGCGGCGGCAGATCGGGCTGGTGTATCAGTTCTACAATCTGGTGCCGCTGCTGACCGTGCGGGAAAATCTCGCCCTGCCGCTGCTTTTAGACGGCAGGGAACCGGCCCCCGGCCAGATGGAGGGGCTTGTGGAGGCGCTGGGGCTGCAGGAAAAGCTGAACGCCTTCCCCGCCCAGCTCTCGGGCGGGCAGCAGCAGCGGGTGGCCATCGGCCGGGCGCTGATCGCGCGGCCCGCTCTGCTGCTGGCCGACGAGCCCACCGGCAACCTCGACACCGAGAACACCGTGCAGGTGATGGAGCTGCTGCGCCGGGCCAACCGCGACGGACAGACCATCGTGATGATCACCCACAATCCCGACCTGGCTCTGCAGGCCGACCGTGTGATGACCATCCGGGACGGCCGCCTTGCGCGGGACGAGGTGCGGCGATGAAAGCGATCTGGTATCTGACATGGCGGCAGCTCTGCCGCGACAAAAGCCAGACCCTGCTGGCGCTGGTGTGCGTCTGGGTCTGCCAGCTGCTGCTGGCGGCGGCGGTGCTGGGCGGGGCGTCGATGGAGGCCGCCATCGCCCCGAAGGACACCCAATACTACACCCCCTTCGTGCGCGCGGCGGCCGGGATGCTGGCGGTGCTGCTGGCGATCGCCTCCGCGCTGCTGGTGCACAGCGTGCTGGACGCCTCGGCGGCGCGCCGGGTGCGGATGCTGGGGCAGCTGGCCAGTGTGGGCGCCACACGCCGTCAGCTGCGTGCCAGCGTGTTTCTGGAGGCGCTCTTGCTGGGCACGGCGGCCATCCCCCTCGCCATCCTGTGCGCGATGGCGGGGCTGGCGGCGGCATTCGGACTGATGCAGGGGCTGGAGCTGTTCCGCGGCCAGCCGCTGCGGCTGGTGGTATCGCCCCAGGCACTGGGCCTGTGCGCGGCGTGCGGGTTCGTATCGCTGGCGCTGGCCTGCATCGGGCCGGCCAAGCGGGCGTTTCGCCTGTCCCCGCTGGAGGCGCTGCGCGAGGGCGGAATGGCGGGCAGCGTGCGCCGGGCCGGTCGGTGGAAGGCCGGACGCTCTCCCGTTGCCCAGCTGGCCGCGCGCAGTCTGCGCCGGCCGGGGATGCGGGGCAGCATCGTGACCATCGCGGTGTGCGTGATGCTCACCGTCTGCGGCACCGTGTTCGCCCGGGCCGTGCAGCACAGCTATCTGGAATACGGGGAATTCCCCTTTTCCTACCGGGTATACCTGTGGGCCAGGGAGGGCTGGCCGGACGAGGAACTGCAAAAGATCCGGCAGAGCATCGACGCGCCTTCGATCACCGCGGAGCTGTTCAACTACTATTCCACAACAGGCGTCCGCACGATGTTCCAGCTGGCCGTTTTAGAGGACGATGACTTCGCCGCCTGGTACGGCGCGCCGCTGCCGGGAGAAACCGGAGAAGAACTGCGCTGTGTGGTGTCCACCGCGGACAGCAGCCCGGACACCACTCCTGCCGCAGAGAGCGGGTTGCGGGTATTGGGCAGTACACCGCTGACCGAGAGCGCGGCGTGCGATGTGCCGCTTCCAATGCATCTGGGCCGTCAGCTGGCCTACGAAGCCGCCCTGTGGCAGGGGAACGGGCGGATGCTGGTGACCTGCCGCAGCGAGTTGGAACGTCTGATTCCCTCCACCGGGCCGGACACCGTTCGCAGCATCGCGGTCTATGTGGACACGCAGGACGGCGCAGCGATCACCGAGCAGCTGTACCGTCCCGAAGGGGTCGAGTACACGGTGCAGGACTACACCCCCACCTCGGAGGCGGTGGTCCGCAGGGAGTTTATCCGGCAGTTCCTGCACATCTTCCTCACCGGATTCCTGGCGCTGGTGTGGGTCGTCTGCGCGGCCAGCGTGCTGAATGTCACCGGCGCGCAGATGCGCTCGCGGCGGCAGGAGCTGGCGCTGCTGCGCAGTGCGGGCATGACCGTCCGCCAGCTGCGTCGGATGCTGTGGCGGGAATGCGCGCTGTGCGGCGCGGCCGGTCTGCCCATCGGCGCTGCGGCGGGGCTGCTGGCCGGATGGCCGATCGCCGTGGTCTTGAACCAGCGTATGGGCGAAATGCTGCCGCTGTGGGGTCTTGTGCTCACTGCCGCCGGGGTGGCCGCCGTACTGGCGCTGGCCGGGCGGGTGTGCCGGCAGCATCTGGCCGAGCTGGATCTGGCCCGGCTGCTGCGGCAGGAATAAAATTTTCTGGCGTCCGGACGTCTGGTCCGGGCGCTTTTTGTTTGTGCGGTCACGGGAGGTTGTGGTATAATGGCCGCAGCGCGGCCATTATACCACCCAGCCTGTCCATCAAGCGATTCCCTTTGTGCGGCGGGGCAGCTTCGACCTCATCCGCCCCGCCCCGGCGGGGCACCTTCCCCTGCAGGGGAAGGCTTTTGATCAAACGCAGCGCCGCCGGTTTTTGCCAAAGGCTTCCCCTTGGGGGGAAGCTGTCGCCGCAGGCGGCTGATGAGGGGAAAGCTTTTGCGCAGCGCAAATCTTCCCTTTTTCTCGCTCCTTACGGGGCAACCGAAAAAGATAGCGAATTATACCATTCCGCTTGCGCTTCATGGTATAATGACCGCAGCGCGGCCATTATACCACCTATTTCTATGCCCTTTTTCTCGCCCCTTACGGGCTGGCCGAAAAAGATAGCGAATTATACCATTCCGCTTGCGCTTCATGGTATAATGGACCGAACAAACGAAAGGGGGAGCGAACCTTGAAGTTCATCCACTGCTCTGACCTGCATCTGGATTCCCGGATGGAAACCCATCTTTCCGCCGAACAGGCGCGGGCGCGCGGGCGCGAGATCTGCGACACCTTCGGCCGTCTGATGGACTATGCAAAGCAAAACGGGGTGACGGCAGTGATCGTTGCGGGCGACCTGTTCGACACCCGCCGCGTCACCGCGAAAACCGCCGCCTTTGTGCTGGACGCTGTCGCCGCCGCGCCGGGCGTGGACCTGCTGTATCTGCGCGGCAACCACGACGAGAGCGCGCTGGCCTTTGCCGGGCGCACGCTGCCGCCCAACCTGAAGCCGTTCGGCACCCGCTGGACCCGCTTCGACTACGAAAACGTGACCATCGCGGGCATCGAGCTGACCGACGACAACTGCACCCGCCTCTACGACGCGCTGCCGCTGGAGGCCGGGCGGATCAACATCGCGGTGCTGCACGGGCAGATCGCCTCCCAGCCGGGGCCGGAGTTTGTCTGCCTGCCGCTGCTGCGCGAAAAAAACATCCGCTATCTGGCGCTGGGGCACCTGCACAGCTACCAGACCGGCCGTCTGGACGCCGCGGGCGAATACGCCTACTGCGGCTGTTTGGAGGGGCGCGGATTCGACGAGTGCGGCGAAAAGGGCTTTGTGCTGCTGGAGACGGGCGGCGCGGGGCTGCAGGCCAGCTTCGTCCCCTTTGCCCGCCGCACGCTGCACGAGGTGCCGGTGGACATCACCGGTCTGGACACGGTGCCGCAGATCGCGCGGGCGATGCAGCAGGCCTCTGCCTCCCTTCCCGCCGACGACCTCGTCCGCTTTGTGCTGCAGGGCAGCTGTGCGCCGGACACCCAGAAAGACCCCGCGTTTCTGTGCCAGCAGCTGGCCGGGCGCTTCTATTTCGTGCAGGTGAAGGACAAAAGCCGCCTGCACATCGACCCCGAAAGCTACCGCCACGACGTTTCGCTGAAGGGCGAATTCATCCGTCTGGTGATGGACAGCGGGCTGGACGATGAAGAAAAGGACCGCATCATCCGGTGCGGATTGCAGGCACTGGCCGGAGAGGAGATCGAGCTATGCGACTGATCCGCTGTTACATCGAGAATTTTGGCTGTCTGTCGCAGTATACGCTGGACTTTGCCCCCGGCCTCACCGTGCTGCACCAGCCCAACGGCTTTGGAAAAACCACGCTGGCCGCCTTTCTGTGCGCGATGCTGTACGGCTTGGGCAAATCCGGGCGGACCATTTCCAAAAACGACCGCAAAAAGTACGCCCCCTGGCAGGGCGGCGCCTACGGCGGCAACCTCGTGTTTGAGCACAACGGGGTGCAGTACCGCGCCGAGCGCACCTTCGGCGCCGCGCCCCGGCAGGACACCTTCGCGCTCTACCGGCTGGACACCGGCGCCAAAAGCGACGCTTTCAGCGAAAATCTGGGGGTGGAACTGTTCGGACTGGACGCCGAATCCTTTGCCCGCAGCACCTGGCTGGCACAGGACAAGATCACCGGCCCGCTGGCCACCGACAGCATCCGCGCAAAGCTGAGCGACTTGGTGGAGGACACCGGCGACGTGAACCGCTTCGAGGAGGCGACCAAACGGCTGCGGGAGATGCGCAGCAAACTGGTGGCCTACCGGGGTTCCACCGGCCGCGCCGACCGCATCGGGCAGCAGCTGCTGGAGCTGCAGACCCGCCTGGACGGCCTGCACGGTCTGCGCGGGCAGCTGGAAGCGCTGGACCGGCAGCTGGCGGAGGGCGCACAGCGGCAGGCACAGCAGCAGGCCGAACGGGAACAGCTGCGCACACGCATCCGCGCCGCCTCCGAGGCAAGCGCGCGCCTGGCGGCGCACAAACAGAAACAGCAGCTGGAGACCGAACGGGACACGCTGCGCGGCGATCTGGAAGCACTGCACCGGATGTACCCGGACGGAATGCCCGGCGAGGAACAGCTGCGCCAGGCGGACGCGGCGCTGGCGGTGCTGGCGCGGCCGGAGGATATCTCCCCCGCGGTGGAAAAGGCTGCCGCCCTTGTGCAGGCCGGACAGGCCCGCTTTGCGCACGGCCCCTCCGACGAGGAGCTGGATACCTGCCGCAGAGAGTGCCGCACGGTGCAGCAGCTGGAAATGGAGCTGGAAGCGGCCTCCTTTTCCGCGCAGCAGGCCGGGCGGCTGAACCAGCTGGAGACCTTCTTTGCCAGCGGCGTTCCCTCGGAACAGGACCTTGACCGCTGCCGCGACCAGCTGGCACAGGCGGCCCGTCTGCGGCGGGAAAACAGCCGCCTTGCCGTTTCCGCCCCCGCTGCCGCACCGGCAGGAAAAAAGAGCCGCGCCTGGATCGCGCTGGTGGCGGCGGGCATCCTGCTGCTGGCGGTGGGCGCGGGAATGCTGGGCGCGGGCCAGCCCGCCGTAGGCGGCGGTGCGCTGGGCGTGGGACTGCTGGCGCTGATGCTGGGCGGATACCTCAGCCTGCGCCAGACCCTCACCCGCCAGATGCAGGCGGCCCCCTTCTCGGAGGAAAACCGGCAGGAGATCCAGCGCAACGAACAGCAGGCAGACCGCCTGGAACAGCAGGCCGCGGGTTTCCTCTCCGCCTTCGCGGCGGGGGAGCGCGCGCCCGCGCAGGCGCTGGAATTTGTGCAGCAGCAGCGCGGGCAGCTGCTGGAACTGCGGCAGCTGCGGCAGCGGGCACAGCAGCAGACCGAAACGCTGCGCCGCCGGCGGGACGAGCTGACGGGGCAGATCGGGGCGTTTTTGTCCGGGTATCTGGAGGACGTCTCCCCCGCGCATCTGGCCGAACAGCTGGACACGCTGCGCCGCCAGCGGGACGAATACCGCCAGGCCGCCGCACTGGTGCGGGAGTGGGAGCAGGGACGCCGGGAGCATTCGGAACAGAAACAGGCGGCGGAGCAGGCGCTCCGGCGCCTGATGGAGCTGCGGACGCCCTCTCTCTCCCCCGGCCGCGACGCGGTGCAGACCATGCGCAACGAGTGCGCGCGCCGGGAGGACCTGCTCCTTCGCTGCCGCCGCGCAGAACAGCAGCTGGAGCAGTTTGTGGGGCAGAACCGCGCTCTGCTGGCCGAAGCCGCCCCCGACAGCGAGGATCTGGACAGCCTCCGGCAGCAGGAGAAGGCCCTCACCGAGCTGCTGGACCAGCTTGGCCGCGGCATGGCCGACGCGCAGTCCCGCCGGAAGGCTCTGCTTGAAAAGCTGGACCAGATCCCGCTGGTGGAGGACGAGATCGACCGCCAGACCCGCCAGCGCGACGCCGACCGTGCCAACGTGCGGACGCTGGACAGCACGATGGCCTTTCTGGAAAAAGCGCGGGAGCGCCTGGCGGTGGGGTATCTTGGCAAGGTGCAGCGCGGATTTGAAAAATACCTGCGGATGGTCACCGGCGAGGAGGACAGCGTCTTTGTGGACAGCGAGCTGTCTGTGCAGCTGGAGCGCGGCGGGCAGGGGCGCGAGCTGGCCTACTTCAGCGCGGGATATGTGGACATGGTGCAGCTGTGCATGCGCCTGGCGCTGGTGGACGCGCTGTTTGAACAGGCACAGCCGCTGCTGATCCTGGACGACCCCTTCGTCAACCTCGACGATGCGCACACCCGGCGCGCGCTGGAACTGCTGCACCGCCTTTCGGCCGACCACCAGATCCTCTATCTGGTCTGCAACAGCAGCCGGGCGGAATAAAATCGCATCGCCGGCAAAGCGGGATCTCTCTGCTTTGCCGGCTTTTTTGCGCGGGGGCGTTGACAAACCGCCCCTCGTCCGCTATAATATCATTTTAGTTAGCAGCCGCTAACCTTCGGCTGCTTTCTTTTCGACTGGCAGTTAGCGTTAGCTAACTTCAAGATCCCACAACACACATCTCAGAAAAAGACGGGAGAACAAGCTATGATGATCAACAAACGGCTGATCCGGACGGTGGCCGAAAGCAAACCCTACATCGCCGCGAACGTGCTGCTGCAGTGGTGTTCGCTGGCGGCCAACATCGTTTTGATGGCAGCCATCTCCCGGCTGCTGGCCGGGCTGTATCTGCGCACGGCCGATCTGCGCTCGTTCGCCTTCACGGCGGCCGCAGCCGCGGCGGCGCTGGCCGTGCGCTTTGCCTGCACGGTGGGGGCAAGCCGGATGAGCTTTTTCGCCAGCCGCACCGTGAAGCAGACGCTGCGCACCCGCATCTACCAGAAGCTGCTGCGGCTGGGCGGCGGCTACACCGAACAGGTCAAGACCTCCGAGGTGGTGCAGGTGGCGGTGGAGGGCGTGGACCAGCTGGAAACCTACTTCGGCGCCTATCTGCCCCAGTTCTTCTACAGCATGCTGGCTCCGCTCACCCTCTTTGCGGTGCTGGCCTTTGTGGACCTGACGGCGGCGGTGGTGCTGCTGGTGTGCGTGCCGCTGATCCCGGCGTCCATCGCGGCGGTGCAGACCTGGGCCAAGAAGCTGCTGGGGAGATACTGGGGCCAGTACACCGCGCTGGGCGACACCTTCCTGGAGAACCTGCAGGGCCTGACTACCCTCAAAGTCTACCAGGCCGACGAATACAAACAGCGGCAGATGAGCGAGGAGGCCGAAACCTTCCGCCGCATCACGATGAAGGTGCTCACCATGCAGCTGAACAGCATCACCATCATGGACCTTGTGGCCTACGGCGGCGCGGCGCTGGGCGTTGTGCTGGCCGTGCGGCACTATGCCGCCGGGCAGACCGGGCTGGCGGGATGCTTGCTGGTGATCCTGCTGGCGGCCGATTTCTTTCTGCCGATGCGGCAGCTGGGCTCCTTTTTCCACATCGCCATGAACGGCATGGCGGCCAGCGACAAGATCTTCCGGCTGCTGGACCTGCCCGAAGCGCCCGCCGCCCCCCTGCACGACATCCCCGCCGACGGCGCCATCGAATGCCGCGGGCTGCGGTTCGGCTATGAGCCGGAGCGCGAGATCCTGCACGGCGTGGACCTGCGCCTGGAACCGGGCAGCTTCACCGCGCTGGTGGGCGAGAGCGGATGCGGAAAATCCACCATCGCCGCTTTGCTGATGGGCCGCTGCCCCGGCTATGCCGGGCAGATCACCCTCGGCGGGCAGGAGCTGTCCCGGCTGGACGAGGCCGCCCTGCTGCGCCACATCACCTATGTGGGGCACAACAGCTATCTGTTCAAGGGCACCGTGCGGGACAACCTGCGCATGGGCCGCCCCGACGCCGACGACGACACCCTCTGGGCAGTGCTGCGGCAGGTGAAGCTGGACGGCTTTCTGCACAGCCAGCAGGGGCTGGACACCCCGCTGCTGGAGCGGGCCTCCAACCTCTCGGGCGGGCAGTGCCAGCGGCTGGCGCTGGCCCGGGCGCTGCTGCACGACAGCCCCGTCTATATCTTCGACGAGGCCACCTCCAACATCGACGTGGAGAGCGAGAACGACATCATGGAGCAGATCCACCGGCTGGCCGGGCACAAGACGGTGCTGCTGATCTCCCACCGGCTGGCCAACGTCACCGGCGCCGACCGCATCTGCCTGCTGGAGGGCGGGCGCATCGCCGAGGAGGGCACGCACGCCTCCCTCATCGCCCGGCCCGGCGCCTACCGCCGGCTGTGGGACGCCCAGCAGGAGCTGGAACATTATCGAAAGGACGGTGAACCCGCATGAAACAGCGCAGCGGATTTTCTGTGATGGCCCGGCTCGTGGGCCTTGTAAAGCCCCTGACCGGGTATATGGTGCTGGCCATCCTGATGGGTCTGGCCGGGCATCTGTGCGCCGCTTTCCTCACCATCTGCGGCGGCTATGCGCTGCTGGCCGCGCTGGGATTCCCGGCCGGGCCGTCGATGGGGATGCTGTTCGGGATGATCGCGGTGTTCGCCGTTGCCCGCGGCATCCTCCGCTATGCCGAGCAGGCCTGCAACCACTTCATCGCCTTCAAGCTGCTGGCGCTGATCCGGGACCGCGTGTTCCGGGCGCTGCGGCGGCTGTGCCCGGCCAAGCTGGACGGGCGGGACAGGGGCGACCTGATCTCGGTCATCACCTCCGACATCGAGCTGCTGGAGGTGTTCTATGCCCACACCATCTCCCCCGCCGCCATCGCGGCGCTGTTCAGCGCGATTTTGTGCCTGTTCATCGGGCAGTATCACCCGGCGCTGGGGCTGCTGGCGCTGCTGGCCTACCTGACGGTGGGGGTCGGCATCCCGCTGATCACCTCCCGCCTCAGCGGTGGCACCGGCATGGCGCTGCGGTCGCAGGCCGGCGCGCTGGGCAGCTTTGTGCTGGACAGCCTGCGCGGGCTTTCCGAGATCCTGCAATACGGGCAGGGCCAGGCGCGCCTGGCCGAGATGCAGCGCCGCACCGAGGAGCTGTCCCGCCACGAGGCCCGCATGAAGCGGGTGACCGGGCGCAGCCTGGCGGCGACCGGCGTGGTGGTGCTGGGGTTCGACCTGGCGATGCTGTTCGCCTCCGGCGGGCTGTATCTGGCCGGTGCGGTGGGCTTCGACGGCGTGCTGATCCCCACGCTGGCCCTCTTCTCCTCCTTTGGCCCGGTGATCGCGCTGGCCAATCTGGGCAGCACCCTGCAGAGCACCTTCGCCGCCGGCAACCGGGTGCTGGACATCCTGGACGAAGCGCCGGTGGTGGAGGACGTCGCCGGCCGGCCCGCCGCCCGCTTTGACGGAGCCGCCGCCGAGCAGGTGTGCTTCTCCTACGGCGAGGAGGAAATCCTGCACGATGTATCGATGGATATCCCCCGCGGGCAGGTGATTGGCATCGTGGGGCGCAGCGGCAGCGGCAAATCCACCCTGCTCAAGCTGTTCATGCGGTTCTGGGACGCGCAGAGCGGACGGGTGACGCTGGGCAGCCGGAGCGTTTCGGCCATCAACACGGCCGATCTGCGGCAGATGGAGGGCTTTGTGGCCCAGCAGACCCACCTGTTCCACGACAGCATCCGAAACAATCTGCGCATCGCCAAGCTGGACGCCACCGACGCCGAGATCGAACAGGCGTGCAAACAGGCGTCCATCCACGATTTCATCCTCTCGCTGCCGCGCGGCTACGACACCCCGGTGGGAGAGCTGGGCGACACGCTGTCAGGCGGGGAACGCCAGCGGCTGGGCCTGGCGCGGGCCTTCCTGCACGACGCGCCCTTCCTGCTGCTGGACGAACCCACCAGCAACCTCGACAGCCTGAACGAGGCGGTGATCCTGCGCTCGCTGCACCGGGAGCGCGCCGGCAAAACGGTGGTGCTGGTGTCGCACCGGCAGTCCACCATGCGCATCGCGGACCGGGTGTATTCGGTGGAAAACGGGAGGATGAGCTGATGGACCTGCAATCCAAGCGCGAGCGGGAAAAGCGGATGGTGAGCGAGATGATCGCCCTCTACTGCCGCAAAAAGCACGGGCGCCGGGACGGGCTGTGTCCCGACTGCGCCGCGCTGTGCCGCTACGCGATGCAGCGCAGCGACCGCTGCCCGTTTATGGAGCACAAGACCTTCTGTTCCAACTGCAAGGTGCACTGCTACCGGCCCGACATGCGCGAAAAGATCCGCGAGGTGATGCGGTTCTGCGGGCCGCGGATGCTGCTGCACCACCCCATCGCCGCCGTGCGGCATGCGTGGGAAACGACCAAAGAAAAACGACGACTGGAGGAAAAACGATGAACCTGCGAAAGATCCTGTATCTGCTCGGCGGCTGCGCGGGCCTTGCGGTGGGCGCGGCGGGCGCTGTTTTGCCGCTGCTGCCCGCCTTCCCCTTCCTTTTGCTGGCGGCCTTCTGCTTCGCCAAAAGCTCTGAAAAAATGCACCGCTGGTTCACCGGCACAAAGCTCTACAAAAACAACCTCGAGAGCTATGTGAAGGGACAGGGCATGACCTGGAAAACCAAGATCCGCATCATGGTGACAGTCACCTGCCTGATGACCGTCGGCTTTGTGATGATGGGCGGCATCTGGCTGGGCCAGACCGTGCTGGCGCTGGTGTGGGTGTTCCACATCCTGTATTTTTCGTTCGGCGTCAAGACCATCCGGCTCTCGTAATCTTTTGGCAAGGCGGCCGCTCCTTTTTCCGGGGAGCGGCCGCCGCTTTTTTGCCTTGTACCGCAAATCCAGCCGCTGTATAATGAAGAGAAGCTCCGGGAGGCCACGCGCGCGAAACAGGGGGATGCGCGCCTGTATGCGCTGCGGCAGACAGCCCCGCCGGTATTCTTGTAGAGGGAGGGATTCGTTTTGCTCTGCTGCGATTTTGCCGCGGCGTTTCGGGAGGGAGGCTGCGGTGATCCCCCCAAAAACAGCCGCTATGTCGGAAAATTCCTGTCGATCCTGGGAGATTCCATCAGCACGCTTGCCGGGTATCAACCGGACGGGTACAAGGTGTTTTACAAGGCAGAGCGCTGCCGCCGCGCGGGCGTGCACACCCCGCAGGACACCTGGTGGGGACAGGTGATCTCCCATTTCGGCGCACAGCTGCTGGTGAACAATTCCTGGTCGGGCAGCCGCGTTTCCTGCCTGCCCGCCAGCCGGGAGCTGTTCCCCGCGGGGTGCAGCGACGAGCGCACCGGCGGCCTGCACCGCGGCGCACAGCAACCGGACGTGATCCTGGTGTTTCTGGGCACCAACGACTGGGCCTTTGGCGTGGATCCCCATCTGGGGCACGCCCCTTCCTCCCCGCTGTGCGGCTGCACCGCCTTCGACTACGCCTACGATCGGATGCTTTCCCGCCTGCGGTGCAACTATCCCGGCGCGGAGATCTGGTGCTGCACCCTCTGCACCGCTCGCCCACCGTCCGACCCCTCTCTGGTCTTGCCGCGGGTCTCATCCGGGCATTCTTTGGAGGAATACAGCCAGATCATCCTCGACACCGCCGCCAAACACCGATGCCGGGGGATCGACCTGGACGCCTTCCGCCTTCCCTACAACTCGATGGACGGCGTGCATCCCACCGCAGACGGCATGCGCACGCTGGCTTCGCTGGTGATTCGGGGAATGGAAACAGCTTCGCTGTAAACAAAAAAGCATCCCCGCGCATTTTTCTGCGCTGGGGATGCTTTTTGCTGCAAAGGGAAGGCTGCTTATACGTCCTGCAGCTCGCCGCGGCTGGCCGCCTTGAGGTAGGCGTTGATGAAGCCGTCCAGGTCGCCGTCCATCACGGCCTGCACGTTGCCGTTTTCAAAGCCGGTGCGGTGGTCCTTCACCAGCGTGTAGGGCATAAAGACATAGCTGCGGATCTGGTGGCCCCAGGCGATCTCTTTCTGCACGCCCTTGATGTCGCTGATCTTGTCCAGATGCTCCTGCTCCTTGATCTGGTACAGCTTGGAGGCCAGCATCTTCATCGCGGTGTCGCGGTTCTGGAACTGGCTGCGCTCGGTCTGGCAGGAGACCACGATGCCGGTGGGCTTGTGGATCAGGCGCACGGCCGAGGAGGTCTTGTTGATGTGCTGGCCGCCCGCGCCGGAGGAGCGGAACACCTGCATCTCCACATCCTCGGGACGGATGTCCACCTGGATGCTGTCGTCCATCTCGGGCATCACTTCCAGCGAGGCAAAGCTGGTCTGGCGGCGTCCGGAGGCGTCGAACGGAGACACGCGCACCAGACGGTGCACGCCGTTCTCGCTGCGCAGCATGCCGTAGGCGTTGGCGCCCTCCACCAGGATGCTGGCGCTCTTCAGGCCGGCCTCGTCGCCGTCCAGATAGTCCAGTGTCTGCACCTTATAGCCGTGGGCGGTGCCCCAGCGGGTGTACATGCGGAACAGCATCTCGGCCCAGTCCTGCGCCTCGGTGCCGCCGGCGCCGGCGTGGAAGGTGAGGATGGCGTTGTTTTTGTCGTATTCCCCGCTCAGCAGCGTGATCAGGCGCAGCTCCTCCACCGAGGTGGCGGCGGCGTCCACCGCTTCCTGCGCTTCCTGCGCCAGGTCTTCGTCGGGGGCTTCTTCACACATTTCGATCAGCGTCTCGGCGTCCTCCATCTGGGTCTGCAGACGGGCGTAGCGCTCCAGCCGGTCGCGCAGGGTGCTCATCTCGGCGAACACCTTCTGGCTCTTTTCCTGATCGTCGTAAAAACCGGGCTGGCTGCTCTGGTGCTCCAGCTCCTCCAGCCGTTTCTGGCTGGGCTCGATGGCCAGCGCATCGCCCAGGTCCTTGGCCTCGGGGACCAGTTCGTTCAGCTTGCGTTTGACTTCGTCCAGAATGACCATACCTGTATCCTTTCCTCTGTTCAGAATATTCCAATGTTTTATTATACGGCACGCCGGGCCGCTTGTAAAGCGCCCGCAAGTTTTTTTGCGCATTTTGTGTGCAGGATATGGATTTTTGCGTTCTGCCTTTGCAAATTTGGTAAAAGTCTTTACTTTTTGGTTCGGTTTGCGTTAGAATGAATTTGGATATTACCGTTTTATACCACAATCATCCATATTCGGAGGAAATGAATGAACAACTACCAAGGGTGCAAATGCCCTGTTTGCCAACAGCCGTTCACCGAGCAGGACGACGTGGTGGTGTGCCCCGAGTGCGGCGCGCCCCACCATCGGGAATGCTGGGCCAAAAACGGAGGCTGCGGCCTGGCGCAATACCACGGCCCCGGCTTTGAATACCGCCGCGAGGAGGAAGGCCCCCGCCCCATCCGCAACGGGCGCCCGGCCACCGGGGAGGAGAAGTCCTGCCCGTCCTGTGGGGCGAAAAATCCATCCGCCAACCTGTTCTGCGAAAACTGCGGTACTCCGCTGGCCGGTCCCGCCGGGGCGCGGCCCGGAACGGGCGCCGGGCCCGGCATGAACGGCATGCCTTCCGGCCCGTTCACCCCCGGCGGCGTGCCCGATGCGTTCTCGCTGTCCGGCGTGTCGCCCGAGCAGACCTTCGACGACATCCCCGCCCGCGACTGGGCCACCTACCTGGGCCGCAGCGCCCCCTTCTACCTGCTGGCCTTCTCCCGCATGGAACGGACGAAATTCAAGCTCTCCTTCTCCTTCAGCGGGTTCCTGTTCGCCCCCGTCTACCTTTTATACCGCCGCAGCTGGGGCTGGGGCATCCTGGCCGCGCTGGCGTCGCTGCTGATCTCCCTGCCGGGCACGCTGCTGCTCGTGCTGTGGTCCAACGACCCTTCCGCCCAGCCCGCCTCCTACCTGATGTTCGCACAGGCGGCGTCGGTGTACCTGACACTGGCCTTCCGGATCCTGTTCACCCTCTTCTCCATCCGCATGATCCGCAGCTCTGCGGCCCGCCGCATCCAAAGGCTGCGCCGCGAAAACCCGTCCGACGCCGATTTTCAGGCGGCGCTGGCCGCCCATGCCGGTCCCAGCTGGGTGGGCGTGGCGCTGTATGTCGCTGTGGTCACCGCCGTCTCTGTCGTTCTGATGCAGTTTGCGGGGCCTGAGCTGGCCACCGTCCTGTTCGGCGGCTGACCGCCCGTCCGTTTGTCTTTGCGCGCGTTTCGGGGCTGCCCGGCGCGTCTTGGAAATACCAACCTGGAGGAATCTGTATATGTCTACCGCCGCTTATGAGATCGAACGCCTTCTGCAGTTTGGCCAAAAAAAGGGCATGATCGCCGATCTGGACGTGATCGTGGCCCGCAACCAGCTGCTGGACATCTTCCATCTGGACGCCCCCTACGAGGGCGAAGTGCCCGATGAGGATTTTGAGTATCCCACCGAGCTGCTGGAAAACCTGCTGGATCTGGCCGCCGAGCAGGGCCTGTTCGACAACGAGGTGAACAACTTCCGCGTGAACTTCGAGGCCCGCATCATGGGCGCCATGATGCCCCGCGCCGGCGAGGTGGCCCGCACCTTTGCGCAGCTGCGCGAGGAGAAGGGCGTGAAGGCCGCCACCGATTACTTCTATAAGCTGTGCATCGATTCCAACTACATCCGCACCGCCCAGATCGCCAAGAACATCAAGTGGAACACCGCCACCCCCTACGGCGACCTGGAGATCACCATCAACCTCACCAAGCCCGAGAAGGACCCCAAGACCATCGCGCTGGAGAAGCTGCAGCCCCAGGCCGGCTATCCCAAGTGCATGCTGTGCCCGGAGAACATCGGCTATGCCGGACGCATCAACTTCCCCGCCCGGCAGACCCACCGCATCGTTCCGCTGGACATGTGCGGCGAGCGCTGGTACCTGCAGTACAGCCCGTATGTCTACTACAATGAGCACTGCATCGTCTTCTGCGAGCAGCACAAGCCGATGGAGATGGACCGCCACACCCTGGAGCTGATCTTCAGCTTTGTCAAGCAGTTCCCCCACTATACCTGCGGTTCCAACGCCAACCTGCCCATCGTGGGCGGCTCCATCCTGAGCCACAGCCACTTCCAGGGCGGCAACTACACCTTCCCCATGCAGCGCGCCGGCTATGCCGTGGAGCTGCGCCATCCCCGGTTCCCGGCCGTCAAGATGGGCATCCTGAACTGGCCGGTATCCGCCGTGCGCCTGGAGAGCGAGGACGCCGACCAGCTGCTGGAGGTGGGCGTGGCCATCATGGACGCCTGGCGCACCTGGAGCGATGAGAGCGTGGACATCCGCGCCTTCACCGGCGACACCCCCCACAACACCATCACCCCCATCCTGCACTACGAGGAAGGCCGCGGCTACATCCTGGACATCGCCCCCCGCAACAACCGCACCAGCGAGGAATACCCCGACGGCATCTTCCACCCGCACAAGGAGCTGCACAACATCAAAAAGGAGAACATCGGCCTGATCGAGGTGATGGGCCTGGCGATCCTGCCCGCCCGCCTGAAGGACCAGAGCGCCGCCATCTGCGACATCCTCACCGGCAAGGCCCCCGCCGACACCGCCCGCACCGAGGGCAGCCCGCTGGCCGTGCACGCCGACTGGATCGACGAGCTGGTGGCCGCACACGGCACCGGCATGCAGCCCGACGAGGCGATGGCCGCCGTGCGCGAGAGCATCGGCCTGAAGTTCAGCAAGGTGCTGGAGAACGCCGGCGTCTTTAAGATGACCGACGAGGGCAAGGCCGCCTTTGTGCGCTTCCTTGCCAGCATCGGCTGCGAGACCGTGTGATCTCTGCCACAAAATTCTCGTTTTGGTATTGACACAGGACAACCTGTGTTGATATAATAAAAAAGCTGTCTGAAAGCAGGCAGTTTCCTTGCCCCGGTCCACCGGGGCCATACGTCCAAAAGGAGGTGCTACAATATGGCTAAATACGAAACCATGCTGGTTACCAGCGCTGCTCTGGATGAGGAGGCTACCACCGCTCTGGTGGGCAAGTTCAAGTCCCTGATCGAGGCGAACGGTACCATCGACGCTGTTGACGAGTGGGGCAAACGCCGCCTGGCTTACCCCATCAACGACGAGGCGGAGGGCATTTACACTGTGATTAAGTTCACCAGCAACCCCGACTTCCCCGCCGAGCTGGATCGTGTGTACAAGATCACCGACGGTGTTCTGCGCACCATGATCGTCGCCGAGGCTGAATAAGGAGGCTGTTTTATGCTGAATGTCGTTGCTTTGATGGGCCGGCTCGTGGCCGACCCGGAACTGCGTCACACCCCGCAGGGCACCGCCGTGACCACCTTCACCATCGCGGTGGATCGCAGCTTTGCCAAAGCCGGAACCGAGCGGCAGACCGATTTTATCGACATCGTCGCCTGGCGCGGCACCGCCGAGTTTATCTGCAAGTATTTCCAGAAAGGCCGGATGATCGCCATCGACGGCAGCATCCAGACCCGGACCTACCAGGATAAAAACGGCAACAACCGCAAAGCCTTCGAGATCGTGGTCAACAACGCCAACTTTGTTGGCAGCAAGAACGAAAACGGCGCAAGCAGCAACAGCAGCTATGCCCCGTCCGCCCCGGATCATTCCCGCGCTGTTCCCGCAGAACCCGCGCCCGCCTATTCGGCAGGCAGCCCGGACGATTTTGCGGTGATCGACGACAGCGACGAGGATCTGCCGTTCTAACGATTCTATAAGGAGGATTTGAGCCATGGCTTTTGAGAGACAGGAAGGCCGTTCCGGCCGCCCTCAGCGCCGCAGCCGCAAGAAGGTTTGCAGCTTCTGCGTTGATCGTATCGATCATATCGATTACAAGGATGTTCCCCGTCTGCGCAAGTATATCAGCGAGCGCGCGAAGATCATCCCCCGCCGCGTGACCGGCACCTGCGCGTTCCATCAGCGTGAGCTGACCGTCGCCATCAAGCGCGCCCGTCACGTTGCTCTGCTGCCCTACGTCAGCGACTGATTCCATCTGGATCACAGCCCCCGGATTTTCCGGGGGTTTTTGTTTTGGAAAATTTTCCGATTTTTCTTGACAGACAATGGCGCGTATGGTATCATGATTTTAGTTAGTTAACACTAACCAACGCAAACCGGCCGCTCTGCGCAGGGCAGCTGCTTCCGGGCAGGCAGCCGGTGTTGCTCTCTCCTCTCGATCTTACAAGCGGAACACTCGTGTTTACAGAATTACGGGGCTGTGACCACAGAAAAAACGCGCCGGGCTGAGCCGCCCGGCGCGTTTTTTGTTCTGCATATTCACACCCAGCCCAGCGCCGCGGCAGCGCACAGCAGGCCGTACACCACCGGCTGGTGCGCCAGATAGACCCACAGGCTGTGTCTGCCCAGCCAGGCAAGCTCCGGCAGGCGCAGCTGCATGGCTTTGCAGTCCTGCGGACGCTCCCACAGGCGGTAGGCGAACCATCCCGTCCAGAACAGGAACAACCAGGGCAGCAGCGGGAAGTAGTCGCTGGAGAAAAAGCCGGGGCCGGGAAAGCCCAGCGGGTAGAGAAAATCGGTGGAATACAGCCAGCCGGGCAGCGGCGTCAGCAGACGGTCGCCCAGGCCGAGGCCGCCGCCGGGCACACATTTGGTGATCCAGAACACTGCGAAGCTGGCAAACAGCCCTGCCAGGGGACGCAGACGTTCCAGCACCGGCCGGCAGAGCGCGGTGAGCAGCATGCAGCAGCCCAGCAGGCTGAGCACACCGAACCGCACCCTCTGCTCCGGCATGGCCAGCGCCGTGACCAGACTGACCACACACCCCGCGCCCAGCACGATCAACCCCCGCCGCACCGGGCGGCGGCTCATCCCGGCGCAGAAGCCGGACAGCAAAATGAAGCACCAGCAGATGCACTGCTGCCACAGATAGCCCGGCCAGCCCTGGTACCATCCCATCGGATGGCCGAAAATATACACCACATCGTACAACGCGTGGTAGGCGATCATATTCAGCAGGGCCAGACCGCGCAGGCTGTCCAGCAGGTGCAGGCGGGTGTGTGCGTGTGTTTGCATGGGGTTCTCCTTTGGCACAAAGCGACCGCCGGCCGGCGCACAGAGCGCGGGCCGGCGGATGGTTTTTTTATTCGGGGCGGTCTGTCTGGCGCTTGATGACCTTGAGGCGGGAGAAATCCTCCCTCTCCTTTTCCTCCAGCGCCTCGGTGATGAATTTGATGGTGGAGGTGAACTGCGGGATCATGATGTTGTTCAGCGCGTTGGCCCGCTTCTGGGTCTTTTTGATGGCCACCGCCAGCCGGTAGACGCTGCTTTCCACCTCGGCCAGTTCGACGGTGAGCCGCTTGACCTCCTCGAACTTGAGGTAGACGTCGTCCAGCTGGCTGTTGGTGGCTTCCAGGCCATAGTACATCTCGCGGTGGGACGGGCCGAGGCTGACGATGGGCAGTTCGACGCCCATCACGCTGCGGAACTGCAGCCCCAGCCCCTGCTCCACCGGCACCGTCTTGGCGAACTCGCCCACGATGCCCAGCGTGACGTTGGCCTTTTGCAGCGCCCGGTAGGCGGAGGCATAGGCCGTTTCGATCTCGCTCTGGATGGCGGCGGCGCGGTCGATCAGCTGCATCATCTCGCGCACCAGAATGTTGCGCTTGCGGTCCATCAGTTCGTAGCCCTGTTTGGCCAGCTGCAGGCTCTTTTTGGTGGCCATGAGGTTGCTTTTGGTGGGAAAGATCTGCTGTGCCATGCCTTCGCCCCCTTATCGCACCTCGACCGGGTGGTAGTGCTGTTCCAGGATGACCTCGTCCACGCGGTCCAGCTCGTTGCGCGGCAGCATGCCCAGCAGCTCCCAGCCCAGATCCAGCGTTTCCTCCATCGTGCGGTTGACATTCCCCTGCCCCACAAACCGCTGCTCGAAGGCGCGGCCGAAGGCCAGCACCCGCTTGTCGGCCGGGCTGAGCTCCTCCTCGCCGATGACGCTGGCCAGGGCACGGGCGTCCTGCACGCGGGCATAGGTGGCGAACAGCTGGTTTGCCAGCGCCGAGTGGTCGTCGCGGGTGTAGCCGGCGCCGATGCCGTCCTTCATCAGGCGGGACAGGCTGGGCAGCACGTTGATGGGCGGATAGACGCCGGTGGCGTCGAGGCCGCGGTCCAGCACGATCTGTCCCTCGGTGATATAGCCGGTGAGGTCCGGGATGGGGTGGGTGATGTCGTCGCCCGGCATGGTGAGGATGGGGATCTGGGTAACCGATCCTTTCCGCCCTTCCACGATGCCGGCGCGCTCGTACAGGCTGGCGAGGTCGGAGTAGAGATAGCCGGGGAAGCCCTTGCGGCCGGGGATCTCGCCCTTGGAGGAGGAGAACTCGCGCAGCGCCTCGCAGTAGCTGGTCATGTCGGTGAGGATGACCAGGATGTTCATGCCCAGATCAAAGGCCAGGTATTCCGCGATGGTCAGCGCACAGCGCGGGGTGAGGATGCGCTCGATGATCGGGTCGCTGGCCAGGTTCATCAGCATCACCACCCGGTCCATGACGTTGGCGGTCTCAAAGCTGGTGCGGAAGTAGTCGGCCACGTCGTTTTTCACGCCCATCGCCGCGAACACCACCGCGAACTTCTCGCCGTCGGCCACGCTGGCCTGCCGCACGATCTGCACCGCCAGCTCGTTGTGCTTCATGCCCGAGCCGGAGAAGATGGGCAGTTTCTGGCCGCGGATGAGGGTGGCGAGGCCGTCGATGGAGGAAATGCCGGTGCGGATATAGTTGCGCGGATACACGCGGGACACCGGGTTGATGGGCGCGCCGTTCACGTCCCGGCGCACCTGGGGGAAGATCGCGCCCAGGCCGTCGGCCGGGCGGCCCAGGCCGTCCAGCGTGCGGCCCAGGATCTCGGGCGAGAGGTCGATCTCCATCGGGCGGCCGGTGAAGGTGGTGCTGCAGTTGTCCAGCGACAGCCCGCGGGTGCCCTCAAACACCTGCACCACCGCGCGGCGGCCTTCCAGCATCACCACGCGCCCCACGCGCACGCTGCCGTCGTCGAGGCGCAGCTGCACCATCTCGTCGTAGCTGGCGCCGTCCACATCGTCCAGCACCACCAGAGAGCCGTTGATGCGGGAAAGGCCGGTATATTCCAGACGCATGGCTCATTCCCCCTTTCGGTAATCGGTGCCCGCGAACACGCGCAGCGCGTCGTCGATCTGGGCCGGATAGGCGTCCAGCAGCTCCAGATGGTCGTTGGGCACGTCGTATTTGATGCGGGTGACCTTTTCAAACAGGCCCAGCCCCAGAATCTGCGACAGCGGCACCTGTCTGGCCACGATCGCCTGGCAGGTGTGGTACAGATGCAGGATGATCCGCATCATCTTCAGCTGCTTTTCCAGCGGCACATAGGTATCGTCGCGGTGGAAGGCGTTCTGCTGCAAAAAGCCCACGCGCACCACCTTGGCGATCTCGATGATGAGCTTCTGGTCGTCGGGCAGCACGTCGGAGCCGATCAGCTTGACGATCTCCATCAGGCTGTTCTCCTGCAGAAGGATGCCTGCCAGCTCCTCGCGGCAGGACAAAAAGTCCGGTCCCACGTTGTCGTAGTACCAGTGGCTCAAATCGCCCAGATACTCGGAATAGCTGTCGTTCCAGTTGATGGCCGGGTAGTGGCGGGCATAGGCCAGCGATTTGTCCAGCGCCCAGAAGCAGCGGGTGAACCGCTTGGTGTTCTGGGTGACCGGCTCGGAGAAGTCGGAGCCCTGCGGGCTGACCGCGCCGATGACGCTGACCGAGCCCTCCTGCCCGCCCAGCGTCTGCACATAGCCGGCGCGCTCGTAGAACTCGGCCAGGCGGCTGGGCAGATAGGCCGGGAAGCCCTCGTCGGCGGGCATCTCCTCCAGCCGTCCGCTGATCTCGCGCAGCGCCTCGGCCCAGCGGCTGGTGGAATCGGCCATCATGGCGGTGTGGTAGCCCATGTCGCGGTAGTATTCCGCCAGCGTGATGCCGGTGTAGATCGACGCCTCGCGCGCCGCCACCGGCATGTTGGAGGTGTTGGCGATGAGGACGGTGCGGTCGGTGAGGGGACGGCCGGATTTGGGGTCGGTGATCTCGCCGAACTCGGTGAGCGCCTGGGTCATCTCGTTGCCGCGCTCGCCGCAGCCCACATAGATGATGATGTCGGCGTCGCACCACTTGGCCAGCTGGTGCTGGGTCATCGTCTTGCCGGTGCCGAAGCCGCCCGGGATGGCGGCCGCGCCGCCCTTGGCCATCGGGAACATGGTGTCGATGACACGCTGGCCGGTGACCAGCGGGCGGGTGGCGGGCATGCGGCGGGCAGCGGGGCGCGGGGTGCGGATGGGCCAGCGCTGGCAGAGGGTCAGCTCGTGCAGCACGCCCTTTTCATCCCGCAGCTTCACCACCGTATCGTTGACGGTATAGCTGCCGTTTTCCGCCGTCCACTCCACCGTGCCGGACAGATCCGGCGGCACCATGCACCTGTGCAGGATGACGGGAGTCTCGGGGCAGGTGGCGTACACCTCGCCTGCGCGCAAAGTCTGGCCGGGGGCGACGGTGACGGTGACCTCCCACAGGGCGTCGGCGTCCAGCGCGGGGGCCTCGATGCCGCGGCCGATGAAAGCGCCGCTCTTCTTTTGCAGGGCGGGCAGCGGGCGCTGGATGCCGTCGTAGATGTTGCGCAGGATGCCGGGGCCCAGCGTGACGCACATCGGGCCGCCGGTGGGATAGATGGGCTGGCCGGGGCGCAGGCCGCCGGTCTCCTCGTATACCTGGATGGTGGTCCGGTCGGCGTCGAGGCCGATGACCTCGCCCACCAGGCGGGCGTCGCCCACATGGACCATCTCCATCATTTGCAGGCCGGTGCGTCCCTTCACGGTGACCACCGGGCCGTTGATGCCATAGATCTGGATCGGTTCGCTCAAACTGTACACCTCGCTTTACTCGATCGCAATGGACAGGCCGGCGTTCTGATAGAACCAGTCCTCCTGCCCGGCCAGACGGCTGTCCAGCGTGTCGTCGGCACGGCGGCGACCGCTTGCCGCACGCAGCCCGCCCAGGCGGATGCTCTCGTCCGGCTGCACCTGCGCGCGGATGCCGGACGCCGCTGCCAGCTTCTCGGCCAGCGCCGTGTCGGCCGGGCGGGCAAAGACGGTGATCTCCCCGCCCAGCGCGGCCGACAGCTCTTTCAGACTGGCTTCCAGCCAGCCGGTGTAGGCGGGCGTATGGGTGAAGGCGCGCACCCGTTCGGCCACCTGCTCCATCACGTCGCGGGTGATGGCGGCGCGGCAGGCGGCCAGCGCGGCGCTGGCTGCCCCGGCCGCTTTGGCCAGCCGGCGGTTGGTCTCGGCCTCGATGCGGCGGCTTTCATATTCCACCTGATGGCGCGCGGCGCGCTCGGCCTGCGCCTGCACCCGCTCGGTCTCGGCGGCAGTGTAGGCGTCCACCTGCCTTGCGATCTCCCTGCGGCGGCGCTCGGCGTCCCGCTGCATGGCCCGAAAGAATTTTTCGGCCCGTTCCTGTTCCTGGATCATCTCGTTCACCTCAAATCTTTACGCCGATGGCGTCCCGCACATAGCGGGTGATGCGGTCTTTTCCGTTCTGGGCGCCGTGACGGTCGGGAATCTCGACGATCAGCGGACGGCTCATCTCCTGGCGCACCTGGTCGAACCGGCTGCCGAACTGGGTCATCAGCTTTTCGGTCACCAGGATCATGGCGATGTCGGGGTCTGCCAGCGCCTTGTCCAGCGCCGCCTGCACCTCCTGCGCCTCATGGGCCACCGTGCCCTCGATGCCCGCCAGACGCATGCCCACCTGGGTATCGACGTTGTCGCTGATGAGATAAAAGCGCATGGCGAAGCCTCCTTTCCGGGTTCAGATCAGCTTGTTGAGGATCAGGATCGAGATGACCACGCCGTACAGCGCGATCGACTCGCCCAGCGCAACGAAAATCAGCGATTTACCGAAGCTCTTGGGGTCCTCGCTGGCGGCTGCGATGGCGGCGGGAGCGCCCGCGGCCACGGCGATGCCGCCGCCGATGCCCGCAAGGCCGGTGGCCAGCGCGGCGGCCAGCAGGCCGATGCTCATGCTCTGGTTGCTGGCGGCGCGCTCGGCGGCGGTCATGGCGGTGGCGCCGTCGGCGGCAAAGACGGTCATGGCCAACAGGCACCCGGCCAGCAGCAGCACCACAAAGGCGGCCGCGTTGATGGCAAAGGATTTCTTCACGCCCAGCTTGCCGGCGCTGACGCGGCGGGCGACAAGGGCGCTGATGCCCAGCAGGGCGGCGACGGGCAACAGGGCGAACAGCAGCTGCAATACGATAGTCATGATTGTTTTCCTCCAGTTTTGTTTTCAGGCATTATTTCTGGGGCTGTTCCCGGCGCACCGGCGCCAGCTGCACCCCGCGGAAGGGACGTCCGCCGCCCTCGTAGCAGCGGCTGAAGATCTCGTAGAATTCAAGGCGCAGGCCCTGGATGCCGGACAAAAGGCCCTCCAGTGCGATCACCAGCGCGTTGCCCAGCACCACCACGACCGGGTTGGCCGGGCTGCCCGCCAGGCTGAACACCACCATCATCATGGCGGCGTGCACGATCACGAAGGCGCCCACGCGCAGGAAGGAAACGGTGTTGGAAAAGTACGACAGGACGTATTCCAGCACCTCGAAGATGTTTTGCAGAACATAGTCCAGCCAGCTTTCGGGCTTCCAGTCCGGGTGGTGGTCCACGATGCCGATCAGGATCTCCTTGAAGAAGAGCACCGCAAGGCCCACACCCACGATCGCACCGGCCGCCGCCGTGGGCAGCAGCTGGGGGCCCTGCATGAAACCGCTGGCGAGGTTGACGCCCGCGAAATAGACCGCGAGGCCCACCAGGCCGTTGTTGGAGAAGAGGGCTTCGCCCCAGTGCTTTTTGCGCACCGCTGCGAAGATATTCAGCGCAATCGCCGCCATCACCAGCGCCACGCCGATGCCGATGGCCAGCAGCAGCACCGTGTTGATGGAGTCCATCACCTCGATGGGCTTGCCTTCCCAGCCGAGCGCGTGGTAGAGCGGGTCGAGCGCGTGCTCGAAGCCGAACACCGACCCGAACACAAAGCCGAACACCATCGAGGACAGCCCACAGGGCACGATCAGCTTGGCCAGCGGCATCTTTTTCCACTTATACAGCGCAAAGCCGCCGATCGCCAGCACCGCGCCCTGCCCCAGGTCGCCGAACATCAGGCCGAACAGCACCGTGAAGGTGACCGCCACAAAGGCGGTGATGTCGATCTCGCCGTAGCTGGGCAGGCCGTACATATCCACAAAGAACTCGAACGGCCGGAAGGGCAGCAGGTTGCGCAGGCGGGTGGGCGGCGCGGCCTTGTCCTGCTTGCCGGGGTCGTTGATGGTGAGCTTCATTTTGGGGATGCGGTGCACCCGCTCCGCGAACTCCTCCACCGCCGATTCGGCGATCCAGCCCACATAGAAGAAGTACTTGTCGCGGTAGGCCGCGTAGTGGCGCAGCGCAAAGGTGGCTTCCAGCCATTTCAGCTGGCTGTAGATGCGGCTGCAGGTCTGCTCGTGCTGCGCCCAGTAGGCGGCGATGGCCTCGTCCAGACGGGCGCTCTCCTCTTTCACCCCGCGGATCTGCTCCTCCAGCTGGGCGACGATCTGCGCCGGCGTGCCGGTGGCGCTGGGCAGCTTCATCCGCTCGAAGTAGAGCATGGAGAAGATGCCGTCAATCTCCTCCGCCGCCCGCACCGGGGTGAAATACAGGCCCCAGTAGCCGCCGTTTTCGGCGCTGCAGGGCACGAAAAAGATATAGGGGTTGTCGGTGTAGGCCACCATGAGCTTTTCGTAGCTCTCGCCGGGCAGAAAGCCGAACCGGATCTTGATATATTCGCTGGAGATGATGGCCTCCAGCGGGGTGTCCAGCGAGACAAAGTGGCTGTACTGCGCCTTGTCCTGTTCCAGGCGGCTGCACTTCGCGTCCAGCTCCTGCTTTTTCTCCCGCAGCTCGGACAGGTGCGCGCGCACCTTTTTGATGTAGGCCGAGGCGCGCTCGTCCAGCGTGCGGGATTTGGGCTCGGTGGTGTCCTCGGTGACGGTGACGCCCACCGAATCGAACAGCTCCTGCAGGCTTTGCAGGATGGGCGGATAGGGGTTGTCCTCGTTGAGGGTGATATAGCCCAGCGACCCCGACATATACTGGATGGCCGGCTCGGGCTGGAAATCGCCGCTGATGCAGCAGGTGGTGATGAACTCGTCCAGCTGCGACAGCAGCCCGTCCGCCCGCACCAGCTTCATTTTTTCAATTGCCAATCGTCGATCATCTTCCTTTCGCGCAAAGACGTGCTCAGCCCGCTCCGATCAGCATACCGCCGATCTCCTCGGGCGTCATGCGGTAGCGCACGCCTTCGATGATGTGGGTGATGTTGCGGATCTCGTTTTCGGCCAGGTAGATATAGCAGAACATCACCACGCTGGGATTGGTGGAAAAGCGCAGCCGCTTGAGATGCCAGCGGTGCTGGATGCGGCCGATGCCCTCCTCGATATAGTCGTAGTGCACCTTGTCCAGCTCGCGGCCGTAGGGGGTGGTGCGCAGGCGCGCCAGAAAATCCGGGCCGTCGGCGGCGTCGAGCAGCAGGTCGATCTGCTTGGGCGACAGCGCCGTCAGCTCCATGAACACCCGGCGGCCGATATACAGCCGGTCGGCTTTCAGCATCCGCTTGAGGCGGTAGATGTTCACGATGGCCTCGAGGTCGCTGCTGCGCTGCAGAAGCTCCAGCACCTCCTGCATGTCCCTGCCCTGCAGCTTTTCACGCGCGATGGCGCGCAGCTGCCCGTAGACATACCGGGTGAGCACCGCCTCGATCTCCAGCGTGCCGTCCTCCTCCAGGCTGAAATCCGGGTTCCGGGCAAAGGGGAGGATGAGCTCCTGGTAGGGCGTGCCCTCCAGCGCGGCGGCCAGGTCCGCCAGCGTGTGGGCGGCGGCCAGGCGGTAGAGGTCCAGCCGGGAATGCTTCTGCATAAAGGCGGGCAGCGCATACAGGTATTCCCCGGCGCCGCCGCCGTTCATATACCGAAGGCAGGAGAGGATCTCCTGCACGTCGCATTTGATGATGAAATAGTGGTAGAAATCGTGGCCGATGCTCATCTCGTAGCGGCACAGCGCGGCGTACTGGTCGAACAGGCGGCGGTTCAGCAGGATCTCCAGCTGCTGGCGGTGCACCGCCTGCGGCGTGATGCTGGCCAGCGCGTCGGCGTAGGCCGTGCGGGTCTTGAGATAGGCCGCCACCTCCGGCACCGAATGACAGGCCAGCAGATCCGCGTAGTTGCGCTCGGTGAGCCGGCGGCCGTACATCGCGCGGGATTTGGCCAGAATGGCGTTGGACGCCAGCGAATGTGCTCCCATACTCTCGCCTTACCTTTCCAGCACCCGGGCCAGCATGGTGTCCACCCACTGGTCCCGCCTGTCCTGCGCGCGGGTTTCCATCGCGGCCTGCACCGCCGCGCGTTTGCGCTCCAGCTCCTCCAGCGCCGCCTGCTCGTGCCGGGCCTGCTGCTCCTGGTAGCGCTGCACCGCCTGGGCGGCTTTTTCCTTCCGGGCCGCTTCGATGTCGGCTTTCTGCTGTTCCAGCTTCGCCAGCGCCTGGTCGCGGTATTCCTCCGCCGCCTGGGTGCGCAGGCGCTCCTGCCGGTCCATCTCCAGCACGGCCTGCAGCAGCGCATTTGTCTGATTGCTCACGTTCGTCTCCACGCTCCTTTCCTGGCGTGCCCTGCCCAAAGCGGGCGCGCCGTACTGCTGACATGTGATCCTTGTTGCATTATAACACACCTGCTCACAGAAACAAAGCACAACTTTCGGGGATAAAAAACAGGCAAAACAGAGAAGAGGGCAGAGAGTTCGTTCCCTGCCCTCGGTTTGCCTGGACGTATATGGTGTTGTGGAACCGGACGGCTCAGCCCTGTGCGGAACGTCCGGTCAGCTTGCCCAGCATCCGGCGGAAGGTGATCTTCAGGCCCATCGTTTCCAGGTTCAGCCGCATGATGCGCGCCCATTTGTGGACCGGGCCTTTCCGGAACAGGCGTTCCAGCCCGCCGAACAGCTTTGCCAGCACCCGGTTGGCGAAGCCCGGGCGGGGCGGCGGCGTGTTGATCTGGTGCAGGCGTTTTTCGGCGGTGGCGACGGCGTTCAGGATGCCGTCCACATCGCATCCCTTCACTGCGCCCACCAGCGGCGCGTATTCCGGCGGGATATAGTTGGCCTCGTCAAACGACTTGACCGCCTCCGGATAGGACAGCATCCGCATCACCTCGCGGCGGCATTCGTCCAGCTCCTGCACATCCTGCGGATGCGGCAGCATGTTCAGGCTCTTGATGCACTGGCCCACACAATAGTTGGCCAGCGCCTGCGCGGCGGGTTTGGTCATCTCCCCCTCGCTCTCGCACAGACGGCGCAGCGCCATCACCTGGCGCATCTGGTTTTCCACCAGATTGGGCTTATGGCTGCGCGCCAGCGAGGCGTGCTGGAAGTGCCACAGGTAATAGTACAGCGGCTGCGAGATGAGCGCCGCACGGCGGCAGCGGGAGTAGTATTCGATGTTGAACATGCAGTCCTCGCCGTAGGACATATCCAGCGGGAATTCCAGTCCGTTTTCCCGGATGATGGAGGTGCGGTAGATGCGGTTGCAGGGGCCTTCCATACAGCAGGTTTCCCAGAACAGGCGCGCCATATTCTGGATGAACAGTGGGCGGACCATCACGCAGAAATGCCCCAGCGGGCGGCAGGAGAACTGGTGGGTGGCCTTGTATCCGCCGTTCTCCCCCTGCTGCTCCACCACCTGGATGCCGCAGATGGCGATGTCGGCGTCGCAGAAGCGCAGCGTTTCCAGCAGCTTGCCGGTGAAATCGGGCGAGACCACGTCGTCGCTGTCCACGAACTGGATAAACTCGCCCTGTGCGGCCTGCATGCCGGCGTTGCGCGCCGCGCTGACGCCGCTGTTTTCCAGCGTCAGCACACGCACCCGGCTGTCCAGCGCGGCGTAGCGGCGGCAGATCTCCAGAGAGCCGTCGGTGCTGCCGTCGTTCACCAGGATCAGCTCGAGGTCGCGGAAGGACTGCTTGAGGATGGAGTTGATGCACCATCCCAGATAGTTTTCGGCATTGTATACCGGAACGATCACACTTACGGTTGGCATTGGTCTTCCCCCTTTACTGCTGTTTGTCGCGCATCTGGCCGTATGCTTTCAGGCCGTTGTCCCGCAGAAGCTGCAGTTGGAGCAGATAGACGGGAGAAACCGGATGGGACTCGAAATACACCGCGTCCTCGGCGGCCATCGCCAGCACGGCGTCCACCTTCGGGCCGGCGATCCGGTTCCGGTAGCACTGGTACAGGCGGTCGAGCAGGACCCAGCAGTAGACGTTGTTGTCCTGCTCTTCCAGCTCGTCGAAGCCGAAGTGGTGCAGGAACTCGCGCCGCTCGCGCAGGGCAAAGCAGCTGTCGAGGTTGGCCTCGCGGAAGGCCTCGCCGGTGATGCTGTCGGTGCGGCTGCGGTCGTAGTTGTATTTGGACACGTCCAGATACACCAGCTTTTTGGCGGCGGCAAAGAATTTGTAGGTGGTGAATTCGTCCTCGTGCAGCCATCCCTCGGGGTAGCGGGTGCTGCCGATGACGCTGCGGTGGTACAGCTTGTTCCAGGCCACCGGCTTGAAATGCTTCCACTCCAGGATGCCGCGGATGGCCTCGGAAGGGCCGGCCTCGATCACCCCGGCGGTGCAGGGCGTCTCCTCCGTCACCGTGTCGCGGTAGATGCTGCGGTAACTGCACTCGGCGATCTGGGCGCCGTGCGCGGTGCACAGGCGGTGCAGCTGCTCGAACATGTCGGCGTCCAGCCAGTCGTCGCTGTCCACAAAGGCGAGGTATTCGCCCGCGGCGGCCTCGATGCCGGCGTTGCGCGCGCTGGACAGGCCGCCGTTCGGCTTGTGGATGACCTTCACCCGAGGATCGGCGGCGGCGTATTCGTCGCAGATGGCGCCGCACCGGTCGGGCGAGCCGTCGTCCACCAGGATCACCTCGAGGTCGGAAAAGGTCTGGGACAGAATCGAATCCACACAGCGGCGCAGATAGCGCTGCACGTTATATACAGGGACGATCACACTGATCTGTGGCATATTGGTTCTCCTTATTGCTGGTTGAAATACTCCAGGATGTGCCCGGTGATGCGGCGGCTGGCATGGCCGTCGCCGTAGGGGTTTTGGGCATGCGCCATCGCGCGGTAGGCGGCGGGGTCGTCCAGCAGATGTGAAACGGCGGCCGCGATGGCTTCGGTCTCCACGCCCACCACGCGGGCCGTGCCCGCCTCCACCGCTTCGGGGCGCTCGGTCTCGGTGCGCATCACCAGCACCGGCTTGCCCAGGTGGGGCGCTTCCTCCTGCAGGCCGCCGCTGTCGGTGAGCACCAGCGTGCAGCGCGCCATCATGTTGTGCATCTCCACCACGTCCAGCGGGTCGATCAGCAGGATCTGGCGGTGGCCGCCCAGCATCCGCTGCACCGGCTCGCGCACGGCGGGATTGGGGTGCACCGGGTAGACGAACCGCAGAGCGGGGTAGCGGCTGCACAGCTCCAGCACCGCCCGGCAGATGTTTTCCAGCGGGCTGCCCAGATTCTCGCGGCGGTGGGCGGTCATCAGAACCAGCGGGCCGGTGTGCTGCACCGCCTCGCGCAGCACCGGGCTTGCAAACCGATAATCCGGGCGCACGGTGGTGGCAAAGGCGTCGATCACCGTGTTGCCGGTGATATAGACGTGGTCCCGCACGCCCTCGGCGGCCAGTGCGGCGGCGTTGCGCGCGGTGGGGGCAAAGTGCAGATCGGCCAGGCGGCTGGTGAGCACGCGGTTCATCTCCTCCGGGAAGGGGGAGTATTTGTTGTGGGTGCGCAGGCCGGCCTCCACGTGGCCCACCCGCGTCTGGGTGTAGAACGCGCCCAGCGCGGCGGCAAAGGAGGTGGTGGTGTCGCCGTGCACCAGCACGATGTCCGGCTTGCGGCGCGCGATCACCTCCCCCACCCCCTCCACCACCCCGGTGGTGATGGAGGCGAGGGTCTGGCGCGCTTTCATGATGTTGAGGTCGTCGTCCGGCGTCACACCGAACACCTCCAGCACCTGGTCCAGCATCTGGCGGTGCTGGCCGGTGACGCAGACGAGGCTTTCGACGCCGGGCGTAGCCGCCAGCTCGCGCACCAGCGGACACATCTTGATGGCCTCCGGGCGGGTGCCGAAGACAGACATTACCTTGATGGGCATGAGTTCCTCCACAAAAAACGGATTCAGCCGCCCAGACGGCTGCGGATGCGCTGCCACAGCGAGGGAGGCGGCGGCGGTTCGGCGGGGGACTGCGGCGGCCAGCCTGTCTGGCGCTTCGCGCCGAAGGCGTCCAGGCCGGCGGCGGCCAGAAATTCCAGCTGCTTGCGGTAGACCGGCGCCACCGGGTGGGCGCGGTAGTATTCTGCCTCCTGCAGCGTCTGGGCCAGCAGCTCCTTCGCGCGGGGGTCGTCCGCCAGGCCCGCTTTCCAGCAGCTGTACAGGCGGTCCAGCAGCACCCAGCAATAGGCGTTGGCGGCGCTTTCGGACAGGGCGGCGTCGCCCCATGTTTCCAGTGCGTCCCGGCGCTGGCGGGCGGCTTCACAGGCATCCAGCGTCTGGATGCGGAAGGGCGCGGCCATGATGCTGCCGGCGCGGGTGCGGTTGTAGCTGTATTTGGGCTGGTCGATATACACCAGGCGCTGCGCGTTTGCAAAAAAGCGCCAGGTGGTGAACTCGTCCTCATGCAGCTTGCCCACCGGATAGCGCACATTCCCGATCACGCTGCGGTGGTAGAGCTTGTTCCAGGCCATCGTGCAGAAATCGGTCCAGTCCAGCATGCCGCGAATGGCGCGCGCAGGGTCGGCCACCAGCACCCGGCCGGTGGCTTCGGTGGCGTTCTCCACCCGGTCCGGCCAGACATTGCGATAGCTGCACTCGGCGATCTGGGCGTCGTAGCGCCGGCAGGCGTCCAGCAGAAGCTGCAGCATATCCTCGTCGATCCAGTCGTCGGCGTCCACGAACGCCAGGTATTCGCCCCGGGCGGCTTCGATGCCGGCATTCCGGGCGGCGGCCAGCCCCTGATTGGGCTGGCGGATCACTTTCACGCGGCGGTCCAGCGCGGCATATTCCGCACAGATCTCGGCACAGCCGTCGGGCGAGCCGTCGTCCACCAGGATCACTTCCAGGTCGGCGGCGCTTTGGCCCAGCACCGAGTCCACGCACTGGCGCAGGCAGTCTTCCACGCGGTAGATCGGCACGATCACGCTGATCTGCGGCACGGTATTCCCTCCTTTGGGTATGGCTGTCTCATCGAATAGACGGCACAGCCGGCCATTCTGTTTCATAATTTCAGATGCTGTTATACCATGAAGTACAAGCGGAGCGGATCGGACAGCCATTCTCTTCGGCTATTATATCACAAATCGCGCCGGTTTCACGGAATTTGCGCAATTTTAAGAGAAGTTTCATGTTTTTTACGCAAAAAGCGCGGCCCTGTGCCAAAAACAGCACAAGGCCGCCCACATGTTTTTGCTGTGTGTCACCGGCTGGCGCGCAGCAGCTTCTGCTTCAGCTCGGTCTCCATGCGCCCCAGCTCCGCCTCGGCGGCGCGGCGCTTGGCTTTGCCCTCCTTCTGGATCTTCAGCACCTCGTCCAGCGTGCTGATGAGGCTGGCGTTGGTCTCCTTGAGGGTCTCGATGTCCACCACGCCGCGCTCGCTCTCCCGGGCGACGTCGATGGTGCCCTGCTTGAGCGCCTCGGCGTTTTTGCGCAGCAGCTGGTTGGTCATGTCGGTGACCGCGCGCTGCGCCTTGATCGCCTGCTGGGAATGGGCCAGTCCCAGCGCGATGACCATCTGGCTCTTCCACAGCGGGATGGTGTTCACCAGGGTGGACTGGATCTTCTCCGCCATCAGGGTGTCGTTGTTCTGCACCAGGCGGATCTGGGGGGCCATCTGGATGCTGACCATCCGGGTGAGCTCCAGGTCGTGCAGCTTCTTTTCAAAGCGGTCGCACAGGCTGGCGTAGTCGCTGGCGGCCTGGCTGTCCTCGGGGCGGCCGGTCTGCTGCGCTTTCGCGGTGAGGGCGGCCAGCTCGTTGGCGCGGGCGGATTCCAGCTTCTTTTTGCCGGCCAGGATATACATCGACAGCTCCTTGAAATAGCCCAGGTTGCTCTGGTACATCTGGTCCAGCATGGCCACGTCCTTCAGCAGCTGCACCTGGTGGTCCTCCAGCGCGCTGCAGATGCGCTCCACGTTCACCTCGGCCCTGTCGTAGCGCGCCTTCATGGCGGTCAGGCGGCTGCCCTGTCCCTTGAACCAGCCGAACAGGCCGCCTTTCTCCTGCTCGTCGGCCTCAAAGCCCTTCAGCTCGCCCACCAGGCTGGTGATCATCTCGCCCACCTCGCCCAGGTCCTTCGCGCGCACGTTCTTCAGCGCGGTCTCGGAGAAATCGGCGATCTTCTTCTGGGCGGCCGCGCCGTAGGAGAGGATCTGCTCGCTCTTGCTCAGGTCGATGCGGGCGGCAAATTCGTCCACCGCCTTGCGCTCCTCGGGCGTGAGCGGCGTTTCCTCCACCACCGCCGGCTGTTCGGGCTGCGGCGCTGGCGCTGCCGGTACGGCTTCCTCAAACGGCTCCAGCGTGAGGCTGGGCACGGCGGACTTTGTCTGATCGCTCATGGTGTTTCGCTCCTTTGCTGTATAACTTTCCCGTAATGCGCCGCCCTTTGCGGCGGTATTCTGGTGCTATTGTAGCATATCCCCCGCTCTGCCGCAAGCCGTCACAGCACGCCCAGATGCTCCAACAGGATCTTGAGCCCCAGCAGGATCAGGATGATGCCGCCCGCCAGCTCGGCCCAGGACTTGTAGCGGGCGCCGAACCGGTGCCCGATCCACACGCCCAGCATCGACAGCGCAAAGGTGACCACGCCGATCAGGCACACCGCGCTCAGCACCGGCACCAGCAAAAACGCAAAGGTCACGCCCACCGCCAGCGCATCGATGCTGGTGGCGACCGCCAGCACCGCCATCGCGCGGGGCGCCAGGCTGGCGTTGGCCGGCTCCTCCTCCCCGGAGCGGGATTCCCGGATCATGCCGATGCCGATCAGCCCCAGCAGAACAAAGGCCACCCAGTGGTCCACCGACTGGATCATCTGCTGGAACCCCACGCCCAGCAGATAGCCCGCCAGCGGCATCAGCGCCTGAAACCCGCCGAACCACAGGCCCACCACCGCCGCCTGGGACAGGCGTGCTTTGGGCATGGCGAGGCCCTTGCACACCGCCACCGCAAAGGCGTCCATCGAAAGGCCCACCGCAAGGGCCAGCAGCGAAAACAGATTCATCGTTCGTCCTCCATCCGTGTGTTTGTGTGCAAACCGAAAAAAGAGACCCAAAGACAATACCCCTCTCTTCTGCATGGATATTGTCCCTGAGTCTCGTTTATTAAGACAGCACCAGATTTTCATCAGAATGTTGACACTGCCACGGGCCTGCGCCCGCAAACTACTCCCTCAAGGGGTGATTCGGTTTGTGCCATCATACCCCGAAACGGGGCGGTTTGTCAAGGCAAACCGGTCACAGGGCCTTCCGTTTCCACACCCCGGCAAAATAGAAGCCCAGCGACATCACCGCCGCGATGCTCCAGCCGATCGGCCACGAGCTCCACACGCCGGTGGGCCCGAACGGTCCGGCCAGCACGAACGACAGGATCACCCGCAGCACGAGGTCGGTGAAGGTGGCGGCCATGAACCAGCCCATCGCCCCCGCGCCGCGCAGCACGCCGTCGGCCATCAGCTTGAGCAGGATGACAAAATAGAAGGGCGACACGATGCGCAGGAATTCCCGGCCGGTCTCCAGCGCGGCGCCGCCCTGGCCCTCCTGCATGAACAGGCGCACCATCGGGCCGTCGAAGAAGAAATAGGCCACGAAAAAGGGCAGCGCCACGCACACCGCCAGCACCGCCGCCGACCGAAAGCCGGTTTTCACCCGGTGCAGCTTGCCCGCGCCGATGTTCTGGGCGGTGAAGGTGGACAGGCCGTTGGCCAGCGTGGTGAAGGAGGTGATGGCGAAGGTGTTCAGCTTGATGGCCGCCGAGTAGCCGGCCACCACCGCCGAACCGAAGCCGTTCACCAGCGTCTGGATGAACAGGTTGCCCACCGAGATGAAGCTCTGCTGCAAAATGCTGGGCACCGCCACCACCGCGATGCGGCCCAGCATCTGGGCGGAAAACAGCGGGGCTTTTTCGCCGGCGGGCAGCGCCGCGATCCGCTTTGCCAGCACGGCCAGCGACAGAAGGCCCGACGCCCCCTGTGCGATGAAGGTGGCCCAGGCCACGCCGGCCACCCCCCAGTGCAGCCCCGCCACAAACCACAGGTCCAGCACGACGTTGGCCGCCGACGAGAGGATCAGGAAGATCAGCGGGGTGCGGGAATCGCCCATCGCGTTGAAGATGCCGGTGCAGATGTTGTACAGAAACAGGAACGCCACCCCGCCCACGTAGATGTCCAGATACAGCTTGCCGTCGGCAAAGATGTTGGCGGGGGTCCGGATGAGGCGCAGCAGCGGCGCGCCGAAGAGAAAGCCGGCCGCCATCAGCACCACGCTCAGCACCGCGCAGGTGATGCAGGTGGTGGACACGGCGGTCTTCATACGGCGGTAGTCCCGCGCGCCGAACGCCTGCCCGATGACCACGCTGCAGCCGATGTTGCAGCCCATCGCCACCGCGATGAACAGCATGGTGATGGGATAGCTGGCGCCCACGGCGGCCAGCGCGTCCTCCCCGGCAAAGCGGCCGGCGATCATGCTGTCGGCGATGTTGTAGATCTGCTGGAACATCACGCTGACCAGCATCGGGATGGAGAACAGCCACAGCTTTTTGTGGATGCTGCCCTCGGTGAGATCTGTGCTCAATATTTCCACTTCCTCCTGCTTTTTCTGCCAAACAGTATACACCTTTTTTATGCAACTTGCAAAACCGCCCCCAAAAATCGTAAAATCGTGCGGATAAAATCCAAAAACCGCCTATCCCCATCCGGGCGCGGGGTGTGGTATACTGGTGACACGAATGCCCCTTTACTTTAATTGACGGAAGGAAGGAAACTGGAATGAAACCGTTTGTATGCTGGAGCGATCGGTACGCCGACATCCTGGCCTGCTGCCGCGACCATTTCGCCGGCGATCTGGCCCACTCGATGCAGGTGGCCGACGAGGTGTGCGCCAACACCTTTTTGTTCGGCGCGCGCTGGGAGATGGAGCCCACCCATATCCCCGTCACCTTTGCGGACGGCAACATCGACTGGGAGGCCATGCCGGACGGCGACATCGAGTGGATCTATGCGCTGAACCGCCACACCTATTTTGTGGACATGGGCCGCGCCTACCAGGCCACCGGCGACGAGAAATACCCCGCGGCGTTTGTGCGCCTGCTGGAGCACTGGTGGGCCAACACCCGCCTGTGCGACGCCACCACCAACACCACCTGGCGCACGCTGGAGAGCGGTCTGCGGGCGGAGTTCTGGCTGCGCGCGCTGGAGATGATGCGCAAAAGCCCGGCCGTCACCGACGAGTTCGTGGCCAGGCTGGAAAAGAGCCTGGAGGAGCACGGCGAATACCTGGCCGGCAGCCACGACGCCTTCCACACCCTCAGCAACTGGGGCGTGATCCAGGACCACGGCCTTTTGCTGATCGGCCTGGCGCTGGGACGCGCCGACTGGGCGCAGCTGGCGCTGCAGCGGATGGACCGCGAGATCGAGGTGCAGGTATTGGCCGACGGCGTGCAGTGGGAGCAGAGCCCGATGTACCACTGCGAGGTGCTGCACTGCTGCCTGGACGCGATCTTTGCGGCGCGCCGGTTCGGCATGGAGATCCCCGCCCGCTTTGAGGGCGCGGTGCGCGGGATGGTGTATGCGCTGGGCGCATGGCTCACCCCCGACCGCGTGATGCCCGCCCACGGCGACAGCGACTTCATCTTTGCCAAGGACATGCTGGTGTGCGGCGCGCTGCTGTTCCGGGACGGCCAGCTGAAAACGATGGCCGGCGAGGGCGTGTGCTTTGAGAACCTGTGGGACTTCGGCCCCGAGGCGGACGAGCTGTATGCGGCCGTTCCCACGGCGGAGGTGCCCTGCTCGATCGCGCTGACAGACAGCGGCAACTACACCCTGCGCAGCGGCTGGGACGAGGACGCCAGCTGGCTGCGGTTCCACTGCGGGTGCATGGGCAGCGGCCACGGCCACGCCGACCAGCTGCACATCGACTGGTCGGCCTTCGGCCAGCGCATCCTGATCGATCCCGGCCGGTTCACCTACGTGTCCAGCCCCATCCGCGTGATGCTGAAGCAGGCGGTGAGCCACAACACCACCACGGTGGACGACACCGAGTTCACCGAGTGTGTGGAGAGCTGGGGCTACAACTCCATCGCGCAGGCGGTGAAGGGAGAATCCCGGTTCACCCCCGACGCCGACTATCTCAGCGGCGGGCATCTGGGCTACCTGGGCCTGCCCGGCGGCGCGGTGTTCCCCCAGCGCAAGATCGTCTATCTGAAGCCGGACGTGTTCGTGGTGTTCGACGCCTTCTACGGTCCGGGAGAGCACAGCTACCAGCAGCGCTTCCTGTTCGATCTGGGCGGCCAGGCCGCTGTGGACGGGCAGAGCGCCGTTTTCCGCAGCAAAAAGGCCACCGCGCGCATCCTGTGCCTGGGCGAAGGGCTGGAGCTGTCGATGGGACGCACCAGCGCCTCCCCGCAGTACAACCACATGCAGCTGGCCCAGCAGCTGACCGTGCGCCGCAGCGGCGAGGGCGTGCCCGGCTTTGTGACGGTGCTGGCCGCCGCGAAGGGAGAGCAGGAGCCCGACATCACCGCCGAACTGGTGCCGGTGTGGCGTCTGCCGGCCGACATCCAGCTGCCCGGACGGATGGCGCAGGCGGTGCGGATCGTGAAGGACGGCGAGGAGACCGTTGTGGTGCTGGAGCACGAGGACATCAACAACCAGGTGGAGGTGCGTCTGGGCCAGAACTACCGCAGCTACGGCCGCGTGCTGGTGTTTGACAAGAAGCATCCCGGCGGGCTTTGCCTGGCCTGGTGAGGAGGCGCGGAGATGGCCGGAGAAACGATCTCTGCCTGTCCCGCATGCGGCAGCTGTGACATCGGTGTTGGATACCTGCTGGGCGGCGGCCGCCTTTTCCCCGACCGCTATGCCTGGCACAGCGGCGGCGGCAGCGAGGTGGAATGCATCCTGTGCCGCAGCTGTGGACACATTCTGTCCGCCCGCGCTCTGACGCCGCAGCGCTTCCCCACCTATGGGCAGGCACAAACCAACGCCATATCGGAGTATTTTTCAGAGCATGGTCTGCTTTTGTGCAACGGCCATCCCACCCTTCCTTCGCTGGACGAGATGGGCTGGACAATGGAGTCGCTGCTGCCGCTGATCGAGCGGCGGGAGGTGTTCTACTGCAAGGCGCTGCAGAACCGCTCGTGCTATCTGTCCCGTGAAGCCTACCTGCTGCTGGCGCGATGCAAGAAGCAGCGCCCCCTCACCGATGAGGCGGCCGCTGTGCTGAAGGCGGCCCGAAAGCATCCCGACAGCGAGAAGGATGCGCTGCGCGCCGCGGTGGAACTGGACAAAAAAGCCTTCGACAAGGCGTTTGATTTTCTGCTGCAGCAGCTCTATCTCACCGCCGGGACCGGTCGGCGCATACAGTCCGGTTGGTGTGTATACGGATATGTAACCGCTGCCCAGTGGCGCGCACAAGTGCCGGGTCTGCATTTCAGCGGGGACGCGGCGGCGGCTCTGCGGCGGCTGATGCCCAGCGCCATGACCGACGCCGAATTCAAAAAGCTGCTGTAATCCCGGAATGCTTTCCCAAAGGCTCTGCCTTTGGAATCCGCGATTTTTTGAAAAAAATCGAGTAAAACTTTTTATGGCGGCCCGTTCCCTGCACGGCAGAGAACGGGCCGCTGCTGCACACGGATGCAAAAGGCTTTCGGCGGGGCACTGCGCCGGCGGGTTCCTCCCAAGGCTTCCTCCTGGGGGGAAGCTGTCCCCCGCAGGGGGACTGATGAGGGGAAAGCTCCCGGTTCCCACAAGCCTTTGGAAAAGCACGGTTCACTTTTCGAGTATCCGGCAGGCTTGTGCAAAGGAGCAGACTCGACCTCATCCGCCCCGCTCTGCGGGGCACCTTCCCCAGCTGGGGGAAGGCTTTTTACTGCAAAACGCCCCCGCCGGGAGACCCGGCAGGGACGTTTTGCGTTTGGAGAAGCTTTCTGATGAGGTTTGAGAAGTACCCGGCGCCGCGCCCCCGATCGAAGGCGGGCGCCGGAAGGAAAGGCAAACCGATCAGCCCACGGTCACTTCCAGCACCGGGCGCTGGCCTTCGGTGCCCTCGCTGGAGGTTGCGTCGAAGCCGAAGCGCTGGGTGTTGTTCTTGTTGACGATGGCGAAGTCGAGCGTCTGTTTACCGGCGGCCGCCGCATCCTGCAGCAGCTTGGTGACGTCAAACTCGTAGTACTGGCCTTCCACGCCGTCCTGGTAGAGCGAATACTCGGCCAGGACATCGGCGATAGCAGGCTGATTCGTATAGGTGAGGGTGGCGGGGTCCCACGGCTCGGCGGTGTTCACAAACTGCAGCACCTCGCTGCCCAGTTCGGGCAGGTCTTCCATGAACAGCTTGAGCACTGCTTTGGACATGGTGTTGTCCACCGCCTCCTGGGGAACCGGCAGGCTGATGTAGGCGCGGCGATCGTAGTAGGCGCCGCCGTCGGTGGTGGGGGTCTTCAGCTTGATCACCTTTTCACCGTTCAGCACGGTCTCGGCCAGGGTGCCGCCGTTGGTGTAGGTGTCGGCTGCAAGGTTGTAGGTTTTTACCACAGGCTTGGGATCGCGCTCACGCAGCACCTCCAGCACAGGCTGGTTGGCAGCCGCCTCACGGGACGGCGCATCGAAGCCGAAGGAGGGCGTGTGGTTTTTGTTGATGATGGCAAATTCCAGGCTCTCCTTGCCGGCCGCCGCCGCATCCAGCATCAGCTGGGTGACGTCGAACGAATAGTACTGCCCTTCCACGCCGTCCTGATACAGCGAATACTCGGCCAGCACCGCGCCGGGCTCGGGCTGGTTGTTGTAGGTGAGGGTGGCCTCGTCCCACGGGGCGGTCTCGACAAACTGCAGCACCTCGTCGCCGGTTTTGGGCAGGTCGGTCATGTACAGTTTGAGGTTGGCGGATACCAGGGTGCCGTCCACGGCGCTCTCGGGCACGGGCAGGCTCATATAGATACGGCGATCGTAGTAGCCTCCTCCGTCAGCGGTGGGGTCTTTGATCCGCAGCACGTCAGCGTCGCCCATCACGGTATCGGCCAGCTCGCCGCCGTTGGTGTAGGTATCGGCCAGGGGGTCGTAGGTCTCCAGAATGGGCTGGGTGGATTCCACCACAGTCACCTTGCACTGGGCGGTGTACTCGCCGCTGGTGACGGTCACAACCGTTTCACCCAGCTCCAGGCCGGTGATGGTCGCGCGGTTCAGGGAGCTGTCCAGGCTGGCGATGGTGCCGTCCTCGATGCTCCAGGTGTACTGGGCGTCGGGGTTGGCGGGGATGAGGCGGGCGGTGAGGTCGGCGGTCATGCCCTGCTCCACCTGCAGCTCGCTGCTGCTGAGCGCAAGGCCGCCGGCGTCCTTGTCGTAGTCCACAGTCAGGCGCGGGCGCTGGGCCTTGTCGGCCGCTTCAAAGGAAGCGATGCTGATGTCGGTGGAACCGCCGGCCTGGGTGGCATGCTGGATGGCCACGCTGAGATACTGCTGGCCTGCATTCAGCGCCTGCTGTACGGCTGCGGTGAGGTCGATCTCCACATAGCCGTCCTGGGCAGACAGCGGCTCAAAGGTGGCGACCACTTCGCCCAATGCCGGGGCATTGTTGGCGGTGATGGTGCTCTCGTCCCAATCGTTGGAAACGAGGTAGACGTTCTCGGTGCCAACCACGGTACCGATGCTGGACAGATACAGCCGCGCCTTGGCGCTGGTGACCGCCTCGCCGATGGTCTCGGGCAGGGTGAACTTCAGGTAGGCCTGGCGCCAGTAGGTGCTGGAGGGGCCGCCGTCGTTCTTGACAGGCATGGTGCCCTCTACGCCGAAGTTCTGGCTGCTATAGCTGCCGCCGCGCACATAGGCGTCGTCCCAGGTGGTGCCAACGTAATGTCCGGGAGTGGATTCGTTATCGCCGCCCTCGGGGATGATGGGGGTGCCGGTCTCGGCCTGCTGGCCGGTGATGAGGACATTGTCGATGCGGAAGGGGATCTTGTTGGAACCGCACACGCCGACGCGGCCGGCTTCGGTGCGGATGCCTTCGATCTCGGCGTCAAACTGGGGCACGCCGTCCACAACCATGCGGATGCGCTCGCCTTCAAAGCTCAGCTCCACATGCTGGTCGCGGCCCGCCTGCAGCACGGTGCCGGGCATGTTGATGATGCCGGTGGTCTCCTCGCCGTCCACCATCGAGAACCAGCGCCAGCCGGTGCTCTCGCCCATAAAGCGAACAGCGAAATAGTTGTCTTTGTTGATGTAGCGAATGACTGCGCCGGCGGAATAGTTCTGGTCGGCGGTGATGTCGAAGGAGATGCTGCCGTCGGCGATGTCGTTGGTGGCGGCATCCAGCATCACGTTCATCTCGCGGTCGGGGGTGATCTCCAGATAGCCGTCGCCGGTCTCATCGGTCTTGACCTGGGCGGTGCCGGTGCCGTAGGCAGTGGTCCACTCGCCGCGGTCGTCGGGGGTGTCGAAGGTGTAGGTGGGGGCGGGCAGCTCGGGCAAAGCCTTCTCGCCCTCATACAGGGCCAGATTGTCGATGATCAGCTCTTCTTTGCCGGGCAGATTCTTGAAGAAGCTCAGGCCATACTCGCGGCCGTCGTCCGGCACGGTGAAGGTCTGGCTGAAACGGGTCTGCTCGTAATCCAGCGTCTGGGCGAACAGGTTGTTCTTGTCGCCGCCCTCCACGGTCTGGTGGCCGGGCACATAGCCGGCGCTCACCGACACATCGTAGGCGCCTTCGGTCTTCATCCAGTAGTCGAACTGGATGGTGTAGGTCTTGCCGTTCTCCAGCGGCATGTTGCTGGAGATGGTGCGCACAGCCTCGCCGTGGTTATAGCCGCCGACGCTGTCGCGGATCTTGAAGGAGTATTTGCCCTGGATGGTGTCGTTGGTGTAGCCCAGATGGGTCTCGGACAGGTGGGCGCGGTTCACGTTCTGTACCGGTACGAACGGGCCCCAGCCCTCGTCGTTGGCCATCTCGAAGTCGCAGAAGAACACAGCGTCCTCCGGCGCCTGCTGGGCCCACTCGGTGTTTTTCTTTTCGATCAGGCGGAAGTCGTCGAAGTCCACATAGCTGCCCTCGCCGCCCGCATTGGCGCGGATGGAGATGGTGGCCTCGGGCGCGGTGGCGGTGAACTCCAGCTTCAGCCGCTGCATCATGTTGCCCTCGTCGTTGTAGCGCAGGGAGTTATAATACTGGTTGTAGATCTCGGACACCTTCATCGTGTTCTGGAAGGTCTCTCCGCCGTTCTCCACGACCAGGTCGGCGGTGCGGCCGTTCACTTCCACCCAGGCAGACAGCTGGTAGGTGGTGCCGGGCACAAGGCCGGTGATCTTCTGGGACACGGTGGATGCGTTCGCGCCGGTCAGCTCCACAAAGGTCTCGCCGCTGGTGCCGGTGAGGATCTGGGCGGCGTTCTCGTCGCTCACATCCCAGGCGCGGAAGTCGCGGTAATCAAAGCCGGGATCCTGGATCAGGGTGCCCTCGCCGAAGTTCATCTCGTCCACGGTGGCGATGTTGGTGGGATCGTTCTCACGGCAGACGATGTAGGGGATGTTGGCCTCGGCGTCGATGGTGATGAAGCCGTCGGTCACTTCCAGCATGCCCTTATCCACACGGCCGGTGTCGGTGAGCTGGTACAGATGTACCTGGGTCTCGTTGTTCCAGCTGGCGGGCAGCTCCCAGCGGGTGGCGCCGCCTTCGGAATTGTAGTGGTACAGCTTGTTGCCGTTCTTGCTGACGGGATCGTCCAGCCCGGTGTCCCAGGGCAGCAGGTACTGGGTGAGCAGCGGGGTGATGTTCTTCGAGCCGCTGTTGCCTTCCTTGGGATCCTCGCCCTTGAACTCTTTCTGGTAGCGGGCCACCAGGCGGCCGTCTTCGGCCAGCTCGACCACCGGGTTGCGGGTCTCTTTGATGCCGTCTTTCTGCACGCCGCGCTGGGTGATGATCTTGCCGATCACGCCGTCTTCAAAGCGCACCTCGTCGAAGGCGCGGTCGTCGCCCTCAAACAGACGGGTCTGATCGATGTTGTGGTTCTGCATGTATTTGAACAGCAGGTTGTTCTGGTAGAACATATCGATCTGGTCGGGGATGGTCTGGCCGCCGGTGCCCTGGTCCTGGTTGCCGTCGTCGCCATAGCCCATCGAACCGGCATGGCGGGACTCCAGGAGGATGGGGTCGTAGAAGAACTGGTCGGTCATGCCGTACTTCATGATGCGCAGCGCCGGGCTGGCGTTGCACTGCACGTGGTTCCAGATGGAGTAGGCTTCCAGAGCGCCCTGGAACTCGGTGCCGATGGCCATGCCGTTGTTCTCGGCGAACTCGCTCATGGTGGCCTCGGCCAGCTTCCATTCGGCATAGCCCTGGGCCTCGTAGACGTCGTAGTAGATCCACTGCAGGTTGGGCACCGCCTCTTTCAGCTGGTTCAGACGGTAGGCAAGGCCGCCCATGCCGTCGTTGGCGGCGTCCTTATAGCGGTCGATCTTTTTGGACAGGTCCAGCGAATCCCAGCCGTTGGTGCTGGTGACCAGGTCGTAGCTGTAGTTCTTGGCTTCGGGGTAGGCCTCGGTGTGGTTGAGGTGCACGCCGATATGGGCGTTGTATTTCAGCGCCTCGTTTACCAGCAGGTTCAGGTCCTCCACGCCGCCCAGCTTGTCGCTGAAGCTGTCGCCGTAGTCGGGGTGGTTGGAGTCGTGGCCTTCGGCCTGGTAGCCCTTCAGCTGCAGGAACTGGCCGAAGCCGTCGGTGTACAGGTACAGCTTTTTCACCATGTCCAGCGTCTTGGTGAAGGGCCACTGGGCCAGGCTGGCGCGGCTGTAGGCGATGTGGAAGAAGGACTGGGTGGATTCTTCCGACATATAGGGCACGCGGATGATGTCACGGCCGGCGATGGCGGCGTCCTGCCAGTCCACGTTGCCGCTGCCGTTCACGTCCTCCACGATGGCAACCTTGGCCATCGGCAGGTCCAGCGTCTCGGTGTCGGTCTCGCGCCAGGTCCAGGGATAGCTCCAGGCGCCCATCTCTTTGTATTCGCCCTTGTCCACGGTCTGGTAGACGATCCGCTTTTCGTTCTGGTAGCTGATGTTGCGGGCATTGCCCTCGGCGCCCCAGGCGTAGGTATTGATGGCGTTGCTGGTGATGGAAGCGGCCAGCTCGTCGGTGTTCAGGAACAGATAGCTCTTTTCCACCGGGTTTGCGTCCGGCGCCTTGTCGGCCAGCACGTTGCGCTCCTCGGGGGAGGTGTCGCTGTAGATCACGCCGCCCTTCACATCCACGCCGGTCTCAAATGCGCCGGGCTGGGTGGTGCGGATGGACACGAGATTCTGCCCGGGGATCTCGATGCGGCGCACCAGCTCCCCGTTCTCCTCCACCTTGGTCACCTGGAAGGTGAGGACGTTGTCCTCCACTTTCAGGTCGGCCTCGATCACCGCGCTGATCTCGGGAAACTCCATGCGGTAGTGCATGGTGGAGTCGTCGGTGCGGCTGGAGGTGACGGTGGGGGTGTATTCGGTTTCGTTGATCTTCACCACACTCAGCGGCTCGCTCTGGCCATACATCACTTTGCCGTTCATGCGGTATTCAATGACCCGCGGGAAAGCGGGGTCCACCAGCACCTCCATCCGGGAGGACACGATGGAATTTTCGGCGGTGCGCGCCACGTTGCGCACATTCTGCGGCTGCGCGGCGGGCTGTTCCGTCTTGGTTTCGGGCTGGGTGTCCTCCGGCTGGGGCGCCGCGTATACGTTCGGCGCGACCAGCGTGAGGTTGCCCGCCAGAATGGAGGCCGACAGCAGCAGGCTGGCGGCTGATTTTGTCCAACGGTTCTTCATGCTTTGTTCCCCCTTATTTCCTGTTCCTGCGCACGATCACCACGATGGCCGCTGCGGCTGCCGCGATCAGCACCACGGCGCCCACCCACAGCCAGACGGCGCTGCCGGAGGACTGCTCGGGCTGGGACTGGCTTTCGGGCTGGGAGGCGGCGGACGAGGCATCGTCCTTCTGCTGCACGGCGTCGATGGCGTCCAGCAGGGCTTCATGCGCGGCCTGCAGCTGTTCGGCGGTGGCGTCCGGGTTGGCCAGCGCCTTCTCGGCGTTGTCCAGAGCGGTCTGCAGTGCGGTGACCGCGCTGGCGTCGGCATTTTCCAGATCCAGCTGTTTGGCCTTGTTCACGGTCTGTTCCAGCTCATCGCGGCCCAGGTTCAGCTTCAGGCCGTCGGCGGCGTTGCGCAGCTGACGGGTGGCCTCGGTCACCTCGGCGGCGGTGGGAGCCTGCTTGGCCAGCACCTCGCGCGCATTGGCCAGCGCTTCCTCAAAGGCATCCTTGCCTTCGTCGTAGTATTTGTTCAGGTCCAGGCTCTCGGCGTACTCCACCAGCTTTTTCAGCTCGTCGGTGTTGGCCGGCTGGGCGGTGGGGCTGGGAGTGGAAGAAGGCTTCCTGGTGGGCTGCACGGTCTGGCCGCCGTTGCCGCCATTGCCGCCGTCCTGCCCGCCGTTGCCGCTGTCACCGGAGGACGGCGGAGTGGTGGGCTGCTCGGTGGGAGCCGCGGTCGGCTGCGCCGTGGGAGCGGGGGTGGGCTGGGCAGTGGGGGTGGGCTGGGGTTTCTCCTCCAGTCCGGCGATGGCCTTCATCAGCGCCTGCTGGGCCTCGTTCACCTGCTGCTGGGTGGCTTCGGCGTCGTCGTTCACCTGGCGCGCCTTGTCCAGAGCGGTGCGCACCGCATCGGCGGTGGCGTCGGTGTAGAGGGAGAGGTCGATGCTTTCCGCATAGCGGATGACCTTCTGCAGCTCGCTCTTGTCCACCGTGTCGGGCTGGTCGTCCTTCACCGGAACGGGATAGTCGCCGTCCTGTGCCTGCCAGCTGCCGCTGCGGTTCAGATCCTGTACGAACTCATCGGTCTTCATGTCGGCCGATTCCATCGGCTCGCCCTTGCCGGTGTCGGTCTGGCCGGCCACGTCCTGGGCATAGTATACATCTTCAATGGTCTGGGGCTGCACTTCGCCCACGGCGCCGCCGCCCTGACCGTTCACCTGCACCACTGCATAGCAGCTGGTGACGCTGGAGTAGGCGGACGATCCGGTGATGCCGCCCACCAGCTGTCCGCCGGTGACGCTGCCGAAGGCCGCGCTGCTCTGGATGGCTTTGCTGTTGGAGCTGTCGCCGGCCAGTACGCCGCCCTTGGTGTTGGCGGTGACGTCGGCGTCGGCCACACAGCCTTCGATCCGGCCGGTCCAGTTGTCGCCTACCAGACCGCCCACTGCCTTGCGGCCGGCGACGGTGTTGTCGCCCACCAGCTGGCAGTACTCGATGCTGCCGCCGTTCATGCCGGCCAGCGCACCCACGTTATCCTGTCCGCTGACAGTCACGTTTTCCAGCGTGAGCTCCTCCACCTGGCCGCCCACGCCGATGCGGCCGAACAGGCCGACCATGTCCTGGCCATCCAGTGCCAGCGTGAGGTTGCTCACGGTGTGGCCGTCGCCGTCCAGCACGCCCTCGAAGGGGGTGAGGGAATCGCCCACCGGCTGCCATTCCACGCCGGCGAGGTCGATGTCGGCTGCCAGCTGGAAGTATCCGGTGGGATACTCGGCCATCTGCTGCAGCTGCTGGGCGGTCTCGATCCGGTAAGGCGAGGCACTGGTGCCGTCGCCGCCCGCAAAGGGGCCGGACTGCGCCAGAGCCGACATGGGGCAGAGCAGGATGCCTGCCGCCATCATCAGCCCTGTGCATACCGACAACGCTTGTTTCATTATAATTCCTCCGTTTCCCGGCCCGCATATAGGTGGGCCTCAATCGTTGCTGATTGTATTGTACAAAACGGCGCAAAACAAGTAAATGTATCTTTTTCAGAATGCATTTGTAAAAAATCCACATGCCTCTGTCGAATGATGTCACTTTTTCATCTTGAAAATTTTTCATCCTGCACACACAAATTTCACCCCTTGCTTTTTGCACGTTTTTCACAGCAAAACCCAAGCGCCCGGCCGGGCTCTCCTTGCGGGAGGGTCCGGCCGGGCGCTTGGGCACAGGAACGATGTACTTTTATATGGTGCGGAAAGAGGATTCCGGCAGGGCATCCAGCAGCTCCAGCCGCTGCACCGTGATGCCCGCCGCATCGACGGCCACGGTGATCCGCGCCCATGTGCCGGGCAGCTCCAGCATCGCGGCGCGCAGCAGATACCGCACGCGGCGGCCTTTGCGCGCCCTGCCCGACGCCACCCGCAGCCGCCAGCTCAGGGCTGTGCAGTCGTCGCGCAGGGCAGCGCATCGGGTGAACAGGCGCCGCACCGCATAGCGGCCGGTGTCGGCAGCGAGATCGCAGTGGGCCGGCGCGCAAAAGCGCATGTCGGCGGGGATGGACAGTTCACAGGCGCGGTTTTCATAACGGATCTTCATATTCAGTCTCCTTTACAGCTCGTGCGTTTCTGTCTTTTCGGCCGCGCGGGACAAGCCCGCAGCAAAGGGAAACACAGTGCACAGAAACAAAAAAGCACTGCGCTTTTCTTCAAAGCCAGTGCCGATGTCTGTTTTATGGCGCACTTCGACCCTGTCTCTGAATCCCTTCTCCACAGGACAAAAGTCCAAAATGCACTTGTACGCTGTAAAATTGAAACTGCGTGTACATTTATTATAGCATATCCGCGGCGGCTGTCAAGGAGTTTGCCGCACAAAAAATACCGGCGCTCCTCCCAAAAGAGAGAAGCGCCGGCGCAAACAGGCAGATCAATCCGCCGGCTGCATCCAGAAGGTGAACCGGCTGCCCGGCTCCAGCCACAGCATGTCCTCCTCGTGCGGGGTGGCGCCCCAGCTGTTGTCGCCGCCCACGCCCATCTGGCCCAGCGCGCAGCGCACCACCGTTTTGACCGGATTGGGCAGATCGTAGGGATGGCGGGCGCTTTCCAGCTCCAGCGGGGTGTAGGGCAGCGCCGAGAAGAAGATCCCCTCGCCGCCGAAGGTGAGGCTGCCGGCGCCGTCGGTGACGGTGGCCTCATACACGCCGGTGCGGCCGCCGCATTCCTGCGGGATCACATAGCCGGACAGGTTCTCCTCCACCGCGAAGCCAAACCGCCCGAACCGCGCGCCGGCACGGCGGTCGGCCGCCGTTTCGGCGGGGCCGTCGCCCAGATAGTCCACATCGGCCTGCCGGCTCTCCAGCAGGAACATCATGCCGAACTCGGGCGCTTTCACCCGCTTTCCGTTCCAGATCATCGTGATCTCCAGACGGCCCGACAGACCGGCGCGGAACTCCACCGCCACCCTGCTGCCTTCAGGCAGCTGGTAGTCGGCACGGATCACCGGGATGCCCCATTCCAGCGCCGCCTTCGCGCCCAGGCAGCGGGCGAACATACCCGCCGTGGCAAAGGGGGCATACTCCGCCGGCATGCCGCAGCCGCGGTCGTTGTCGGTGGAGGCGCGCCAGAAGTTCAGCTGCACCGGCTGGCGCAGCCATTCCCGGTCTCCCACTCGGTAGGACACCAGCGCACCGGCGCTGCGGGAGAAGATCAGCGAAACATCGCCGGCCTTTACGCCGATGTTCACATCGCCGTCCACCAGTTCCGCGCCGGGCGCGACGATGCCCCTCTCCTCGCGGTGCAGCACCCACTGGCCGCAGGCCACCTCATAGCCGGCCTCGGCCCATCCGGCGTCCTGCTTCAGCAGCAGCGCGGCTTCCACCGTGATGTGTGCGCCGTCCTCCGGCAGGGCAAAGGGAAGCTCCGCGCGGGCGGTCTCGCCCGGGGCGGCCTGCACCTCCAGCAGCTGCTCGGTCTCCAGCCAGCCGTCGCGGTACAGGCGAAGCGCGAGGTCGTATTCCGCCGCGTTGGTGAACAGGCTGCGGTTTTCCACCGTCACGCCCCTGTCGTCCGGGCGCAGCACGAAGTTCTGGTAGCAGTGGCGCACCTCCTGCATCTTGGGGCTGTTTTCGCGGTCGGCGTAGACCAGGCCGTTGACGCAGAAGTTGTAGTCGGTGGGCTGGTCGCCGTAGTCACCGCCGTAGGCCAGGAACGGCTTGCCGTCCGGCCCTTGCTTTTCCAGGCCCTGGTCGATGTAGTCCCAGATGAAGCCGCCCTGGTAGCGCGGTTCCTGATAGGCATATTCGGTGTAGCGCTCCAGGCCGCCGCAGCTGTTGCCCATCGCGTGGCTGTACTCGCACAGGATGAACGGCTTTTCGGGATGCGCCGCCAGGAAAGCCTGCACCTCCTTCTGCGGGGTGTACATCTGGCTCTCCATGTCGCTGGTGGCGGGATAGCGGCGGTCCTGGAACAAGCCCTCGTAGTGCACCAGGCGGGTGGGGTCGACGGCGTGGAACCAGTCGCTCATGGCCTGCAGGTTGCTGCCGCCGAAGCTCTCGTTGCCGCAGCTCCACCACAGGATGCAGGGATGGTTCTTGTCCCGTCCCACCATGCTGGCCGCGCGGTCGAGGACGATGTCCTTCCATTCGGGGCGGTCATTCGGGATGGTGTTCTCGTCCGGGCGCACCGCGCCGAGCTTCTGCCAGGTGCCGTGGGTCTCGAGGTTGGTCTCGTCCATCACATACAGGCCGTACTCGTCGCACAGGTCGTAGAAGCGCGGGTCGTTGGGGTAATGGCTGGTGCGCACGGCGTTGATGTTGTGCCGCTTCATGTTCACCACATCCCACAGCATCTCGTCCATCGTCACGCAGCGTCCGCCCCGGCAGCTCCACTCGTGGCGGTTGACGCCCTTGATGACGATCCGCTTGCCGTTCACCAGCATCAGACCGTCCTTCATCTCGATGCGGCGCAGGCCGGCGCGGCCGGTGATCTGCTCGGTGCAGGCGCCGGTTTCATCGTAGACGCGCAGGGTGTAGGGGTAGAGGTGGGGATGCTCGGCGCTCCACAGCGCAGGGTGCTCCACCTCGGCGCACAGCTGGGCCGCGCCGTCCTCACACACCGCCTGCACCGTTTTGCCGAACACCTCGGCCTCGATGCGGGCGGGCGCTTCGGTCTTCATGCGGCAGGCGAACTGCAGCGCGCCGCTCTGCCAGTCGTCGGCCAGCGTGCCGGTGACGGTGAGGTCCTGGAGATGCACCGCGGGGGTGGTGAACAGGTGCACGCCGCGGAACAGGCCGGAGAAACGCCAGAAGTCCTGGTCCTCCAGCCAGCTGCCGCTGCAGAAGCGGAACACCTGCACCGCCAGGCGGTTCTTTCCGGGATGCACCAGGGCGGACAGATCGAACTCGGCGGGGGTGAAGGTGTCCTCGCTGTAGCCCACGAACGCGCCGTTGCACCACACCGCCAGCGCGGAATCCGCCCCGGCGAAATGCACGCCGGTGTTCTGCCAGCCGTCGGGCAGGTCGAAGTCCAGCGCGTAGCAGCCCACCGGGTTGTAGTTCTGCGGGATCTGGCCGGGGACGATGTTTTCATGGCCGTCCCACGGGTACATGGTATTCACATAGTGCGGAGTGCCGTATTTGCCATCGCCCTGCAGCTGGATGACGCCAGGCACCGCGATCTCGTCCCAGGCCGAGAGGTCGAAGTCCGGGGCCTGGAAGCCCTCCGGCACATCCTGCACGCGGGACACATAGGCGAATTTCCACTGTCCATCCAGACTGCGGGTGAAGGCGGCGCCGTCCGGTGCGGTACAGGCGTGGGAGGAATGGGCGGGCAGACGGTTCACCGCAAAGACGGCGGGATCGGCCAGCCACTCGGTTTTGAAGGTCATACAGATTCTCCTTTCTGGAAAGGCGGCCGCAGCAGGCAGCCTTGTCGATTCCATCATGATACCATCATTTTCTGCAAATCGGGAGCAGTATTTGCTGCACCCTTATGCACTTTTGGGTCACAGGCGCAGGGTCTGGCCGGCCTTGATGCAGATCGGCTCTCCCCCCACGCTGGCCCAGATGTCCAGCGGGCCGTGGTTCTGCCACACGCGGCCGTCCGCCGTGGCGCGCAGATGCTTCAGGCAGTTCAGGTAGTCGATGATCTGGATGTTGGTGGCATACCACACCTCCGGCCGTCCGGCCACCGCCCGGCACAGCTGCTCCATCATCTCCCAGCTGTTGTCGCGGGTGAACTCGAAGCTGTGGCCCCACACATAAAACAGCTGCATCTTTTTGGCATAATCCCGCGACATGAACGCCTGCCACATCTCCAACCCCTTGTTGTGGTGACAGGTGGGATGCCATTCCAGCGGGCGCTCCGGCGGCAGGAAATCGGTGCGCTCCCGGGTGGTGCGGCTGTACTCAATGCCGCAGGCGACGGCCGCCGCCTCGGTCTGGGGATCGTACTGCCCGTATGGCCAGCTCATGCCGCGCACCGGCTCCCCCCACGCCTCCTCCAGGCGCATCCGGTTTTCCATGATCTCGCCGGTCACCTCGGCCAGCGGCATCTGGGACAAAAACGGATGGGTATGGGTGTGGGCGGCCAGCTCGTGGCTGCTGTATACCTCCTTGAATTCCTCCGGCTGCACATGCTTGCCGTCGTCAAAAAAAGCGCTGTTGAGATGGAAGGTCGCCTTCAGGCCCAGGCTGCGGAACAACTCGGCCAGGCGGCGGTCCTCGATCTGGCCGTCGTCGTAGCTGAAGGTCACGCAGCGGCGCGCGCCGCAGGGCCAGCGGTCAAAAATCACATCCACGTTTTTCTTCTCCTTTCGCGGCCACACCGGGCCGGCGTGTTTTGCTTTTATTGTACCGCGCGGCGGCGGCGTGTGCAACGGGAATTGGATTATTTTTTACATTGACAATTTCTTTGGCGCGCGCTACCATGAAAACAAAAAAATCCGTGCACGGCATTTTTTCGCCGTGCTGACACCAAAAGGGGGACCCCACCATGTTCTGTGACCAGCTTCGCTATCTGCCCGCCCGCCTGCACCCGTTCGTGCCCTGCCCGCCCGCGTCCGACCGCGCTGCCTGGCAGGCCCTGCCCGACGCCACCCGCGCCCGCCTGATCGAAAACGGCGAATATTTTGCCGGCAAGCCGGTGCCCGCTCTGCCCTTCTCGGCCTGGCTGGCCTTCGGCCGCACCGGAGACCGCGTGACCTTTGAATATCCGTATTTCCTGCGCCGCCGGATGCTGTGCCACCTGGTGATGGCCGAGTGCTGCGAGGGCAAAGGCCGCTTTACCGACGACATCCTCAACCTGATCTGGGCCATCTGTGAGGAGACCGCCTGGCAGGTCCCCGCCCACAACAGCTACATCCGCGACACTCCCCAGCTGCCGCTGCCCGACGCCTCCCGCCCCATCATCGACCTGTTCGCCGCCGAGACCGGCGCGCTGCTGGCGATGGCGCGCTATCTGCTGGGCGACGAGCTGGAGCAGGCGGCGCCCGGCCTGCGCAGCCACATCGGGCGGCTGCTGGAGACCCGCATCCTCGTCCCCTATCTGGGCTGCCACTTCTGGTGGATGGGCCTGGAGGGCGACGCGGTGAACAACTGGACCCCCTGGTGCACCCAGAACGTGCTGGTGACCGCGCTGCTCTCGCTGGACGGCGACCCGGTGCGCACCCGCGCGGTGATCCGCAAGGCCGCCTGCAGCCTGGACGCGTTTGTGGACAGCTACGGCGAGGACGGCTGCTGCGATGAGGGCGCGCAGTACTACGGGGCGGCGGCGGTGTGCCTGTTCGGCGCGCTGCATGCGCTGGACGGCGTGGCGCCCGAGGCGTTCGGCGCGCTGTGGAGCCAGCCCAAGCTGCACAACATGGCGCGCTTTATTTTCAATGTACATGTGGACGACAAATACTACATCAACTTCTCCGACTGCTCGCCCCTGGCCGGCCGCCGCACCGCCCGCGAGTTCCTGTTTGCCAAAAAGTTCGGCGACGAGGCGATGATGGCCTTCACCGCCGCCGATTTCCTGAAAAACCCGGACCCCGACTTCCGCGAGGATCCCTATCTCTCGGGCGGCATCAACCTCTACTACGCGGTGCTGGGCGCCTTTGCCGAGGCCGACATCCGCGCCTGCACCCTGCCCGACCAGCCGGCCGGCAGCCTTTACTACCGCAGCGTGGGTCTGCTGATGGCGCGGCACGGCGCGTATGTGCTGGGCGCGAAGGCGGGCTGCAACGACGACAGCCACAACCACAACGACACCGGCAGCGTGACCCTGTACAAAAACGGGCAGCCCTTCCTGATCGACATCGGCGTGGAGAACTACACCAAAAAGACCTTCTCGCCCCAGCGATATGAGATCTGGACCATGCAGTCCCAGTGGCACAACCTGCCCACCTTCGGCACGGTGCAGCAGCTGCCCGGCCGGGAGTACTGCGCCCGCGCGGTGCACACCGAACTGGACGCCGACCACAGCTCCATCTCGATGGACATCGCCGGGGCCTACCCGCCGGTGCCGGGGATGAGCTTCTACCACCGCAGCGTCCGTCTGGACGCGGAAGGCCTGGTGCTGGAGGACGAGACCGACTATCCCTCCCCCGTCACCATGACGCTGATGTTCCGCAACCAGCCGGTGCTGAACGGCGCGGTGCTGGAGGTGGCCGACCTGGGCGTTGTGGAGCTGAACGGTGTAGCCGCCGAGGTGAGCGCCGTGCCGGTGACCGACTCCCGCCTGCTGGTGACCTGGCCCGACACCCTTTGGAAGGTGCAGCTGACCTTCACCGGCACGCTCCACCTCGTGGTGCGCTGAGCCGCTCCTCGTTCCGGCATATGCACGCTCCCCCCGTGTCCGCGCAGGCACGGGGGGAGTTTTGTGTATGCATCCGCTGCGCACGGGCAGGCCCTTCCTTTTTATAAAGAGAGAGGGCCGGTCTGCCCAATCAGGCGGCCCGCGGCGTTTTGGGGGAAGAGGGGCGCGGACGGTCTGCCGCCGGGCGCTGCACCTGGCGGGCACGGCGACGCGGCCTGCGCCGGAAGGCCATTCGTTTTACCAGCGGAATCCCCAGCACCAGGATGACCAGCCGCAGCAGGCCCATCCCCGGCGCAACGCCGCCGGTCAGGATCGCTTCCACTGTGAGCGGTACCAGCAGCAGCATCCAGAGCAGCAGGGTTTGAAAGCATCCCCGAACAAATCGAAACAACATGGTTTTTTCCTCCTTTGACCGGCCGCGCGCCGTGCGTATGCGAAAGCCTCCCGGCCGCCATCATCACGACTGGATTCTATTACCAGCATACTACACCAAAATGTTGTTGTCAATATCAAAGTACAACTTTTTTTATTTTATTTTTCCAATACTCCCTTTACAAAAACAACTGGTCGTTGTATAATAAAACCATAAGGAAAGGAGCGTATGCCCTTATGTTCAAACAACGCCTGAAAGAAATGCGCACCCGCCGCGGATTCACCCAGGTGGGCCTGAGCCGGATGCTGGGCATCTCGCAGCAGGCCGTTGGCAAATGGGAGACCGGGCGCTGCACGCCCGACCCCCAGACGCTGGCACGACTGGCCTCCATTCTGGACACCACGGTGGACTATCTGCTGGGCGGAAACAGCAGCGGCGTGGGCGAGTGCATGGTCCCGGTGCTGGGAACAGTGAAAGCCGGTTTCGGCGCGCTGGCCTATCAGGAGGACTGCGGCAGCGAACCCGCCAACGTCAAGGACCCCGGCCAGTATTTCTACCTGATCGTGCGCGGCGACAGCATGGAGCCCCGCATCCACGACGGCGATCTGGCGCTGGTGCACCGTCAGCCCACGCTGGAAAGCGGCGAGCTGGGTGTGGTGGTGTATGGAGACGGCGAAGGCACACTGAAAAAGTACATCCGCCAGGGCCAGGCTGTGATCCTGCAGCCCTTCAACCCGGCCTACCCTTCCCAGGTGATCGCCGGCGAGGAGCTGGAGCATCTGTACATCGCCGGCCGGGTGGTGGAAACAAAGACCAAATGGTGACAGGCCGGGCCATCGCCTGAAACCATCTTTTTGAAAAACGGCTTTTTTGCGAAAGGGAACCGCGAAAGAGCTGTGTTTGCTGTACCCTTTTTGCAACAGGAGGCTCCTATGGAACTGATGGACAAACTGACCATCCTGGCGGACAGCGCCAAATACGACGTTGCCTGCACCTCCAGCGGGGTCTCCCGCACGGGGAACGGGCAGCTGGGCAGCTGCCTGCCCGCCGGCTGCTGCCATGCCTTTTCGGCCGACGGGCGGTGCGTGAGCCTTCTGAAGGTGCTGCTGACCAACGTCTGCGCCTTCGACTGCAGCTATTGCGTGAACCGGCGTTCCAACGACATCCCCCGCGCCGCCTTCACCCCGCGCGAACTGGCCGAGCTGACCATCCAGTTCTACCGCCGCAACTACATCGAGGGGCTGTTTTTGTCCAGTGCGGTGCTGAAAAACCCCGACTATACGATGGAACAGATGATCTCCGCGCTGGAACTGCTGCGCGGGGAATATGGATTCCGGGGATACATCCACGCCAAGACCATCCCCGGCGCCGACCCCGCGCTGATCCAGCGGATGGGGCTGCTGGCCGACCGCCTGAGCGTGAACATCGAGCTGCCAAGCGAGGCAAGCCTGGGCCTGCTGGCGCCGGACAAGGCGCGCACCTCCATTTTTCGCCCCATGCGCCAGATCGCCCGCACCGCCCGCGAGAACACCCGCGAGCTGGCGGTGTATAAACACACGCCGCGCTTTGCCCCCGCCGGGCAGAGCACCCAGATGATCGTGGGGGCATCCCCCGAAAACGACCGCCACATTCTGCGCCTGACCGAGGGGCTGTACCAAAAATATTCGCTCAAGCGCGTGTTTTTCTCGGCTTACATCCCCGTCTCGGCCGACAGCCGACTGCCGGCGCTCTCCACCCCTCCCCCGCTGCTGCGCGAGCATCGGCTGTACCAGGCGGACTGGCTGCTGCGGTTTTACCACTTTTCCGCCTCCGAGATCCTCAGCGACGACCAGCCCGATCTCGACCCCTACCTCGACCCCAAATGCGGATGGGCGGTGCGCAATCCCGGCTATTTTCCGGTGGACGTCAACCGGGCCGAGCCGGAACAGCTGCTGCGGGTGCCGGGTATCGGCCCCAAAAGCGCGCGGCGGATCGTCATTGCCCGGCGCACCGGCGCGCTGGATCTGGACGCCCTTCGCCGCATCGGCGTGGTGCTGAAACGGGCGCAGTATTTCATCGTCTGCCGGGGATACACCGGCGCCCGTGCACAGCGTGGCACGGTGGCGCGCGCCTTGCTGGACCCGGCCGCCTTTTCCTCCGGCACCGAACAGCTGAGCCTGTTCAGCGCGCCGGCCGTGCAGCAGCTGACCGCCGCCGGCACACCTGCCTTGCTGGCATCCAAAACCGTATGGGAGGAGGCAGCGGAATGTCTGAGCCGCAGAATGTGATCTTTTTATACGACGGAAGCCTGCAGGGGCTGCTGTGCTGTGTGTTTGAAGCGGTGTCCGGGCGGATGCTGCCGCTGAATATCCAGCCCGAACAGACCGCCTCCCCCACCCTGTTCGAGACCTGCTTTATTGAGACCGATCCCACCCATGCTGCGCGGGTGGCGCGGTCGGTGAGCCGGAAGATCGGTCCCCGTGCGCGGCAGCTGGTAGGGCATGTATTCCTCAGCTGCGCGCCGAAAAAGGAGCTGCTGATCCTGCGCTTTCTGCTGCGCGGCTGGGAGGAAGGGCCGCGGATCTGCAACATGCTGGGCCATCCCGACGTGGCTCCGCTGATCGACGCGGAAAAGCATCTGCTGAACGAAGCCCATCTGCTGAAAGGGTTTCTGCGGTTTTCGGATTACGGCGGGATCCTGGGCGCGGTGATCGGCCCCAAAAACGAGGTGCTGCCGCTGCTGGCCGGGCATTTCTGCCAGCGGCTGGGGAACGAGGAGTTCATGATCTGGGACAAGACCCACAAGGTGGCGCTGTACTGGCACGACAAGAAGGCGCAGTATTTCGGGATGGAACAGTTCACACCGCCCCCCGCAGGCGCGGCGGAACAGCAGTATCGCCGCATGTGGAAACGCTTTTACGACACCATCGCGATTCCGCAGCGGCGGAACCCCTCGCTGCGTCAAAACCTGTGCCCCAAACGGTACTGGGCCTATATGCACGAGATGGAGGGCGAGAGCTGATTTTTCTCTCCTCTTGCGGGCTGGCCGAAAAAAATAACGAATGATACCATTTCGCTTCGCTTCATGGTATAATGACCGCAGAGCGGCCATTATACCCTTTATCTTTATGCCCTTTTTCTCGCCCCTTGCGGGGCAACCGAAAAAGATAGCAAATTATACCATTTCGCTTCGCTTCATGGTATAATGACCGCAGAGCGGCCATTATACCCCTATCTTTATGCTCTTTTTCTCGCCCCTTGCGGGGCAACCGAAAAAGATAGCAAATTATACCATTTCGCTTCGCTTCATGGTATAATGACCGCAGAGCGGCCATTATACCTTTTATCTTTATGCCCTTTTTCTCGCCCCTTGCGGGGCAACCGAAAAAGATAGCAAATTATACCATTTCGCTTCGCTTCATGGTATAATAGGCATTGGCAAGGTCCGCGGCGGCAGGCATGCCGCCGTATCCCCCACCGCAAAGGAGAGAAAAAATATGATCGTCATCGAAATGGAAAACGGCAAGAAGATCGAGCTGGAGCTGGACCCGAAAGCGGCGCCCATCACCACCGAGAATTTCCTGAAGCTGGTCAAGGACGGTTTCTACGACGGCCTGACTTTCCACCGGGTGATCCCTGGTTTCATGATCCAGGGCGGCTGCCCGGACGGCACCGGCATGGGCGGCCCCGGCTGGAGCATCAAGGGCGAATTCGCCGCCAACGGCTGGAACAACCCCATCCTGCACAAGCGCGGCGTCATCAGCATGGCCCGCAGCATGAATCCCAACTCGGCCGGCAGCCAGTTCTTCATCATGCATGAAGACGCCCCCCATCTGGACGGCCAGTACGCCGCCTTTGGCCATGTGGTGAGCGGTATGGACGTGGTGGATGAGATCGCCGCCGTGCCCACCGATTTCCGCGACAAGCCCACCACTCCCGTGGTGATGAAGAGCGTGCGGGTCGTGGAAGAATGAAAAAACTCATCCGCTTTTTCTGCGACCGCAGCCTGCTGTTCTTTCTGCTGATCGGCGGCGGCAACACCATCGTCAGCATGATCGGCAGCCAGCTGCTGTACGGCGCGCTGGGATACTGGGGCAGCACCGCGCTGATGTTCACGCTGTGCAGCATCGTCAGCTTTATCCTCAACCGCAAGTATTCCTTCCAGAGCAAAGCGCCGCTGGTGCGCAGCGCCGTGCGGTTCTCCATCGTGATCGCCGTGTGCTATCTGCTGTCGTTCGGCATCTCGGATCTGCTGGTGCCGTGGGCAGTGGGCGTGCTGGCGCTGCCTCTGTCGGCCGCCTGGGTAGAGCGTGTGGCCATGCTGGTGGCGCAGGTGATCTTCACCGGCTGCAACTACCTCGGCCAGCGCCTGTGGGCATTTAAGGAATAACCGCTGTGTTTTTCGTCCGTGTGTTCCCTGTGGGGGATGCACGGGCGTTTTTTTGTGCGCATACGGGCACGATCGCACATTTTTTGGACCCGCACGCATTTTTCTGCAAGATTTGCAGAAGTTGTATCGTTTCTATAATATACAATCATCAATCGAAGGGGGACGGGTGTATGCAGGTTTGGTGGTTGGCTGCACTGCTGGCGGTTTTGCTGGCAGGCTGCGGCAAGGCTGAAATGGAAAATCGCGGCTGGTGCCTGCCGCTGGAGGATGAAACGGTGCTCACCACCACCGACGGCGAGGAATTCGCCGCCACCGAGGGGGAAGCGGTGGAAAATGAATATGGAAACTATCTGATCACCGATACAAACGGCGCACAGCGGCTGGTGGACGGCAAGGGGAACCTGCTGGCACAGGCCTCGGCCGGGGCGGCGCTGTGCCAGCCGGCGAAGGAATGGGCGATGGTGCAGCGCGCCGACGGGCTGTGGGTGCCGCAGAAGCTGGGCGGCGATCCGCTGGAGGAATACGCCTGTTCCAGCGCGCTGGCACGGGAGGACGGCGGCCTGATGCTGAGCATGCCCGACGCCACCGTGTGGCTGAGCGAGACGGGCGCCGAACAGGGCCGCTGGAATCCCGGCACCGTCTGGGAGGCGGACGGCCTGTCCGGCTGGTATGAGCTGGACGACAGCCAAAACATCTGCCTCATCGACCCGCAGGGGCAGGTGCGCTGGCAGGACGTGGAGCGGATGGTCGGCCAGGGCCGGGCGCTGGTGCGCGCGGCGGACGGCTGGCGGGTGGTGCAGGCGGAGACCGGCGCGGTGCTCTACGAAGGGCCGCAGCGCTGGTGGCTGTATCTGGACGAGCTGCAGCTGGAATGGGGCGCGGACGGCGCGCTCACGGTGCGCACCGGCGAGCCTTCGGGCGTACAGGTGGGCTGGGTGAACAGCTGGCCGTATGAGGGACAGGTGCGGTACTATCTGGCCAGCGGTACACCGGCGGGCAATCTTTTGTGGGGCAGCACCGGCCGTCTGCTGCTGACCGATCCTGTGGGGCAGTGGCTGGAACCGGCGGAACCGGGGAAGATCCTCCGCTTTGACGGCGAGGGCATCGCCATGCTGGACGAGCAGGGCGCGGTGCTGTGGCAGAAGGACGGCTATCAGGAGGCCTCGCTGGTGAGCGGCGACGGGTTTGTGGCCATCCGCGCCGGCTATGACAAGGACGGCGCATGGCGGAACGACCTGCTGTCGCTGGACGGCGCTGTGCTGCTGCAGGAGCTGGACGAGGTGTACCAGATCGCCCCCGACGGCGCGTCGGTGCGCAGGGGGAACATCGCTGGCGTGATGGACTGGAAAGGGCGCTGGGCGGTGAAATACGAGCTGGACACGGCCTCTTCCGCCGGGTGAATCCCCGCGGTCTCCGCGCTGTGCAATCAAAAAAGGCTTCGCGCCGGACAGGTTTTGTGCCTGCGGCGCGAAGCCTTTCTCTTTTTTTCACTGCATGCGCTCCTGCTTGACCTTGTGGTCGATGACATGGCGCTTTTCCAGCTCGCGGGTGACGTCCTCCAGTGTGATGCCCATCTCCACCATCAGCACCATCACATGGTAGACAAGGTCGCCGATCTCGTACAGGGTCTCCTCCCTGTCCCGCTTGGCGCCGCCGATCAGCACCTCGGTGCACTCCTCGCCCACCTTTTTCAGGATCTTGTCCAGGCCCTTGCTGAACAGATAGGTGGTGTAGCTGCCCTCCTTGGGGGCCGTCTTGCGGCCGGCGATCAGCTGGTACAGCCCCTCGTAGGCAAAGGGCTTCAGCTCCTCGCTGATGTACACCGGCCGGAAAAAGCAGCTTTCCTCGCCGGTGTGGCAGGCCGGCCCGTCCTTGACCACCTCCACCACCAGCGCGTCGGCGTCGCAGTCGGCCATGATGCTCACCACCCGCTGGACGTTGCCGCTGGTCTCCCCTTTGCGCCACAGCTCCCGGCGGCTGCGGCTGTAGAAAACGGTGCGCCCTTCGGCCATCGTCAGCGCCAGGCTTTCGGCGTTCATATAGGCCAGCGTCAGCACCTGCTTGGTGTAGTGGTCCTGCACAATGGCCGGGATCAGGCCGTGTGCGTCGTATTTCAGTTCCATAGATCTGCCCCTCCTTTTGCAAGGCGCATTTCCACGCCCTGCCGCGCAAGATATTGTTTCAGCTGCCCGATCTCCACCTGGCGGGTGTGGAAGATGCTGGCGGCCAGGCCCGCGTCGATGCCCGGATGGGTGAACAGGCGGGCAAAGTCCTCCATGCAGCCCGCGCCGCCGCTGGCGATGATGGGCACCGGCGCCACCGCCGCGATGGCGTCCAACATCTCGAGGTCGAAGCCGTTTTTCACGCCGTCGGTGTCGATGGAGTTCACCACCAGCTCCCCCGCGCCGCGCTCCACGCCCTGCCGCGCCCATTCCAGCGCATCGATGCCGGTGTCGTCCCGGCCGCCCCGGGCAAAAATGTGCAGCTCTCCGTCCACCCGGCGCACGTCCATCGACAGCACCACGCACTGGCTGCCGTAGCGGCGGGCGGCTTCGTCGATGAGAGCGGGGCTGCGGATGGCGCCCGAGTTCACGCTCACCTTGTCGGCCCCGCATTTCAGCACCCGGTCGAAGTCGTCCAGCGTGTTGATGCCGCCGCCCACCGTGAGCGGGATGAAGATCTCGCTGGCCACCCGGCGCAGCACGTCGGTGAACAGCGCGCGCTTTTCCACGCTGGCGGTGATGTCGTAGAACACCAGCTCGTCGGCGCCGCTGCGGTTGTAGTAGCGGGCCATCTCCACCGGGTCGGCCATGTCGCGCAGGCCCTCGAAATTGACCCCCTTCACCACCCGGCCGTCCCGGACGTCCAGGCAGGGGATGATGCGTTTTGTGATCATGGCTGTTCCTCCGTCCGGATGGCCTGCACCGCCTCGGCCAGCGACAGCTGCCCGGTGTACAGCGCCTTGCCCAAAATCGCGCCCCACGCGCCCATAGCGGCCAGCGCCTTCAGCTCGGCAATGCTGCCCACGCCGCCGCTGGCGATCACACGCAGGCCGGGGATCGCGCAGAGTTTTTGATACAGCGCCAGATTCGTGCCCTTCTGCGCGCCGTCGCGGGAGATGTCGGTGCAGATGACGGTGCGCACGCCCGCCGACGCGAACCGGCGGCACAGCGCCACGCCGTCCAGGTCCGACACCTGCCGCCAGCCGTGTGTGGCGGCCATGCCGTCCTTCATGTCCACCCCCACCGCGATGCGGCCGGGGAAATCGCGCGCCATCCGGGCGGTGAAGTCGAAGTCCTCCACCGCGACGGTGCCCAGGATCACCCGCTCCACCCCCAGCGCGAGGTACTGCTCGATGCGCTCACGGGTGCGGATACCGCCGCCCACCTGCACCCGCAGCCCCAGCCGGGCCAGCGCGGCGATGGTGGAAAAATTGGCGGGAGCGCCGTCTCTGGCGCCGTCGAGGTCCACCACATGCAGGTTGGACGCCCCGGCTTCGATAAAGCCGCGCGCGACGGCGCAGGGGTCGGCGGAATAGACGGTCATCTGATCGTAGTCGCCCTGGTACAGGCGCACGACCTGCCCGCCGCGCAGGTCGATGGCGGGAAGCAGCTGCATAGTTTTTCTCCTCTCTTTCCTCACAAACCGGCGAAGGCACGCAGGATGCGCAGCCCGGTATCGCCGCTTTTTTCCGGGTGGAACTGCGCCCCGTAGACCAGCCCCCGCTTCACCATGCCCGGCACCGCCACCCCGTAGGGGCTGGTGGCCAGCGTGCTCCCGGCGCAGTCGGCGGCGTAGAAGCTGTGGACGTAGTAGACATATTCCCCGTTTTCCACATCCCGGAAGATGGGGTCGTTTTGCAGGATCTCCAGCCGGTTCCACCCCATGTGCGGCACCTTGAGTCCGCTTCCCTCCAGCCGGGGGGCCAGCGGCCGCACCTGGCCGGGGATGAGGCCGAGGCCTGTATGCAGGCCGAACTCGAGGCTGCTGTCGAACAGGAGCTGCATGCCCAGGCAGATGCCCAGCAGCGGTTTTTTCTGCGCCTGTTCGCGCAGGATCGGCACAAGGCCGGTGTCCTGCAAACGGGCAACGGCATCCCCGAAGGCGCCCACCCCCGGCAGGATGATATGGCTGGCAGACCGCAGCTCGCTGGCCCTGGCGGTGACGCAGACGTCGCAGCCCAGATATTCCAGGCTGCTGCGCAGGCTGAACAGGTTGCCCACGCCGTAATCCACAATGGCGATCATCGCTCGTCCTCCTCTCTCAGCCCAGCAGCCCTTTGGTGCTGGGGATCTCGCTCTCCTGCCCCGGCACGATCGCCGCCGCCATCGACAGCGCCCGCGCCAGCCCCTTGAAGGCTGCCTCGATGAGGTGATGGGTGTTGTCCCCCGCCATCTGCACCGCGTGCAGCGAACAGGGGCATTCCCGCACAAAGGCCAGCCAGAACTCGCGGCACAGCTCGGTGTCGAAGGCGCCCACCTTCTGGCTGGGAAAGTTCATCTGCCAGCCCAGCGCCATGCGGCCGGACAGGTCCACCGCGCACAGCACCAGCGTTTCGTCCATCGGGAGCAGGAAATTGCCGTACCGCGCGATGCCCCGCATCTCTCCCAGCGCCTGCCGGAAGGCGCGGCCCAAACAGATGCCCACGTCCTCCACCGTGTGGTGGTCGTCCACCCAGGTGTCGCCGGTGCAGCGCAGGGTCAGGTCGAACCGGCCGTGGCGCGCAAACAATTGCAGCATATGGTCCAGAAATCCGCAGCCGGTGGCGACGTCCCCCTTCCCCGTGCCGTCCAGCGCGAGGGTGAGGGTGATCTGTGTTTCGGTGGTGCGGCGTTCGATGGTTGCGGTTCGCATGGTTCAGTTCTCCTTCCAGATCCGGTCGATGGTGTCCAGCAGTATCTGCATCTCCTCCTCGCTGCCCACCGTGATGCGCAGCCAGTCGGCAATGCGGGGCGCGTCCCACCGGCGCACGAGGATGCCGTTTTCCCGCAGGCGGGCGAACAGCGCGCGGCCGGGCATCCGATTGGGACGGACAAAGAGGAAATTCGCCAGCGAATCGGTGACGGTGCAGCCGCGCTGCACAAGGGCGGCGGCGGTTTTTTCGCGGGTGGCGCGGATGCGGGCGCAGCAGGCGGAAAAATAGGCTTCGTCCCGCATGCTGGCTGCGCCGGCCAGTATGCTGAGGCTGTTGAGGTTATACGGGTTCAGGCTGAAACGCACCCGGTTGAGGTCGGCGATGAGGGCGGGATGCCCCAGCGCGAAGCCCACCCGCCCGCCGGCCAGACTGCGGCTTTTGCTGAAGGTCTGGACCACGAGCAGGTTGTCGTATCGGTCCAGCAGGCAGCGGCAGCTCTCGGCCCCGAAATCCACATACGCCTCGTCCACGATCAGCACGTTGTTGGGATTTGCCTGCAGGATCGGCTCCAGCTGCCCGGGCGTGAGGGCGAGGCCGGTGGGGGCGTTGGGGTTGGCAATGACGGCGGTGCAGCCGACGCCGCAGTAGTCGGCCGGGGAAAGGGAAAAATCCTCGGCCAGCGGAAGGATCTTTGTCTGTATGCCGAACAGCGCCGCCCACACCGGATAAAAGCCGTAGGTGATGTCGGCAAAGGCCAGCGGGGTGTCCGGGCCGCAGAAGGCGCGGATGGCGATGGCCAGCACCTCGTCGCTGCCGTTGCCCGCCATGACCCAGGACGGGTCGAGGCGACAGTGCTCCGCGATGGCGGCGGCCAGGTCGGTGCAGGCGGGGTCGGAATAGAGGCGCAGCCGTTCGACGGCCTCCGGGGTGATGGCCTCGCGCACCATCGGGCTGGGCGGATAGGGGCTTTCGTTGGTGTTCAGCTTGACAAACCGCTGCCGCGGCTGCTCGCCGGGGGTATACGGCTCCAGCGCCGACAGAGCGGGGGTGAAAAAGCGGCTCATTCGCTCTCCTCCTCGCAGCGGATGGTCACGCTGCGGGCGTGGGCCTGCAGGCCCTCCCGCATCGCAAAGTCCGCCACCCGGCGGCCCACCTTTTGCAGCGCGCCGGGGGTGTAGTACAGGAAGCTGGATTTTTTGACGAAATCGTCCACCGACAGCGGGCTGGAGAACCGCGCTGTCCCGCTGGTGGGCAGCGTGTGGTTGGGGCCGGCAAAGTAGTCGCCCAGCGCCTCGGGGCAGTGGCGGCCCAGGAAGATGCTGCCCACGTTGCGCACCGCGCCCAGCAGGCGGAACGGCTCGTCCACGCACAGCTCGAGGTGCTCGGGCGCGATGAGGTTCGCCGCCTGCACCGCCTTGTCCAGATCGTCGGTGACGATGATCTTGCCGTTGGTGTCGATGCTCTCGCGGGCGATCGCGGCGCGGGGAAGCAGCGGGATCTGGCGCTCCAGCTCGGCCTGCACCGCGAGGGCGAGTTCGCGGCTGTCGGTGACCAGCACCGCGCTGGCCAGCCGGTCGTGCTCGGCCTGGCTGAGCATGTCGGCCGCCACCCAGCGCGGGTTGCTGGCGCCGTCGGCCAGCACCAAAATCTCGCTGGGGCCGGCGATCATGTCGATGTCCACCAGGCCGTAGACCATCCGCTTAGCGGTGGCCACATAGACGTTGCCGGGGCCCACGATCTTGTCCACCCGGGGCACGCTCTCGGTGCCGAAGGCCAGCGCCGCCACCGCCTGTGCGCCGCCCGCCTTGACAATGCGGGTGACGCCCGCCACATGGGCGGCGGCCAAAATGGCCGGTGCGACGGTGCCGTCTGCGCGGGGCGGGGTGGTCATGACGATCTCGGGCACCCCCGCCAGCTGAGCGGGGATCACATCCATCAGCACGGTGCTGGGATAGCTGGCCGTGCCGCCCGGCACATACACCCCCGCCCGTTCCAGCGGGGTGAATTTCTGGCCCATCACCACGCCGTCCGGCCCGGTGGTGACGAAATCCTGCCGGATCTGGCGGCTGTGGAAGGCGCGGATGTTTTCCGCTGCCCGGCGCAGTGTTTCGAGAAAATCGGGGTCGGTCCCCTCCAGCGCCGCCTGCATCTCGGCCTCGCTGACCACGAGGCTGTCCAGCACCGCGCGGTCGAACCGTTCGGCGTAGCGGCGCAGGGCGGCGTCGCCCTCCCGGCGCACCGTGTCCAGCACCTCGGCCACCACCGCCTCCACGTCCTTTTCGGCGCGCAGGTCGCGGTTGAGGAACTGGTCGGGGTGCAGCGCGTCGAATTCATACATTTTGATCATTCCGGGTCACCTCTTCCAATTTTTGCAGCAGGCCGTCGATGGCGGCCCGTTTGAAGGAATAGCTGGAACGGTTGGCGATCAGCCGCGCGCTGATGGGCAGGATCTCCTCCCGCACCACCAGGCCGTTCTCCCGCAGGGTGGCGCCGGTCTCCACGATGTCCACGATCACGTCGGCCAGCCCCACCAGCGGCGCCAGCTCGATGGAACCGTTCAGCTTGATGATGTCGATCTGCCGTCCCTGCGCGGCGTAGTGCCGCTTGGCGATAGCCGGGTATTTGGTAGCCACCCGCAGGGTGCGGCTGGTGTCGTCGGCAAAGCCCGCCGGGCCGGCCACGCACATGCGGCAGCGCCCCAGGCCGGTGTCCAGCAGCTCAAAGACGTCGGCGCCGCCCTCGTCCAGAACATCTTTGCCCACGATGCCCACATCGGCCGCGCCGTGCTCCACATAGATGGCCACGTCGCTGGGCTTGACCAGGAAGTACCGCACGCCCGCGGCGGCGTCCTCCACCACCAGACGGCGGCTGTCGGGCCCCTGCGCCGCCGACCAGCCCGCCTTTTGCAGCAGGCGGAACACCTTGTCCCCCAGCCGCCCTTTGGGCAGCGCCACGCTGAGCAGGCCGCAGGGATGGGCGTCGAGGCGCTCCAGCTCGTTCCGGTAGATGGCAAACCCCACCGCCCGCGCGCCGGGCGAAAAGCGGGAGGCCAGCGGATCGTACCGGCCGCCCTGCAGCACCGGCCGCGCCAGGCCGCTGATCTGGCCGCGAAAGACCAGCCCGTTGTAGTAGGCGCTGTCGTTGGCCAGCGAGAGGTCCAGTTCCAATCCGCAGCCCTTCGGCACAAGGCGGCGGCAGAGCGTTTCCAGCTCCTCCAGTGCCTGCAGCGCGCCCGCGTCCTGTGCCAGCGCCCGCGCTTTGGGCAGCACCTCCTGCCACGGGCCGCACAGCGTGTTCATCCCGCAGACGGCGGCTTCCGCCCCGCACAGCGCGGCCAGCGCCCCCGCGTTTTTGTCGTGGATGCAGCGCATGGCCTGCGCTTTCCGTTCCTCGTCCAGACCGGCCTGCCGCAGCAGCCCCGCCGCAAATCCCATATGCCCCAGCACCAGCAGCGCCGCTCCCCCGTCTGCCGCCAGCGCCAGACTGTCCAGCGCCAGCTGTACGGCGGCGGCGGTTTCGGCTTCGTCCACCTCGCCGATGCACTCCAGACCCATCTGGCCGATCTCCTGAAAGGTGTGGCTTTCCCGGCTGGGACGGTAGACGCTCTCGTCGTAATAATACCGGCAGCAGCCGCCCGGCGCGGGATCGGCGTGCTTGGCGATGCTGAGGGTGACGTCCGGCTTCAGCGCCAGCAGGCGGCCGTCGAGGTCGGTGAAGGTGAGGACCTGCGGCGCGGCCAGAAATCCCTGGTTCTCGCGGTAGAGGCTGTATTCCTCAAAGCGGCTCATGCGGTACTGCTCATACCCCGCGGCCCGGTACAAAAGAGCCAGCTGTAGCGGCAGAAGCCGGGCACGGCCCAGCTGTTCATACTCCCATTGCGCCATACGGCATCCCCCTCTTTCGTTCGCTTTATCAAGATAAAGCAATAAAGCGTTGCAGTGATTATAGCACACTTTTTTTCAAAATAAAAGAGAAATTTCCGTATAACCTGCATTTTGGCCATAAAAAACCGCACCCCGAAGGGTGCGGCCAGCTTGTCGAAAAAGGAATGGTCTGCGCTGTCCAAAGGCTTTCCCCTCATCCGGCGCAGCAGCCGCGCTTTTCAGGGGCGCAGCGGGATGGCCAGGTTCCAGGTGTCTCCGGCGTCGAGGAAGCTGTCGGTGCCGTCGGAGGCGGCGAAATACATGCACACCGGCCTGCCGTCCTCGAACAGGATGAAGGGCCGGTCGAGATTGCCCATCAGGCGGGTGGTCCCGTCGTCGAAGCGGACATGGCGGGAGTAGGCCAGGCGGCCGCGCTCCACCGTCCAGCAAAGGCCGTCCACCGAGTGGGCATAGGCGCCGCCGTACTGCTCGCCGCAGACGTTGCCGTGCATGTCCTTGGCGATCATGTGCAGGCCGTCGGCGTCCCGCCAGATGAAGGGATCCTCCAGCTCGGCGTCCTCGCTGAAGAGCGGCGTTTCGCTGCGCGGGGTGTAGGGGCCGGCCCAGCCGGGCGCGGTGGCCACCTCCAGATGCATCGGGCCGTGGATGTGGCCGCCGGGATAGTCCGGGCCGGGCAGCACGCCGCGGCTCTTATACACCAGCGTCACACTGCCGTCCGGCGCGATGCTGGGCGCCGGGTTGGAGGTGTAGAGGTTGTCGAAATGGTCGGGGCGCGGCCCCACGATCGGCGCGCTGCACCGCGTCCAGGGGCCGAACACGCTGGGCGCGGTGGCCACCCCGATCCGCTTGCCGGCCAGGGCGGTGTCGGTGCGGATGTCGTCGTGCTGGACCCGGTCGTCGTCCTTTGGGGCCGGGAACGGATAGGTGGTGCCCATGTAATACAGCAGATAGGTGTCGCCGCTGCGGGTGATGTGGGGATTGTGGACGCTCATGCCGTCCCAGTACTGCTGGCCGCGCGCGGTGAGCACCACCTCCTGGAAGGTGAACGGCCCTTCGGGGCGGCTGGACACGGCGCGCACGATCTCGCTGCCGAACAGCCAGCCCGGGTGCATCGGCTGGGTCTTTTTCCAGCGGGAGGCGAACATGTGGTACTGCCCGTCCTCTCCCTTGATCACAGAACCGCACCACACCCAGTAGCCTTCCATCCGGAAGCCGCCGTCCACCGGTGCGGGCAGCATTCTGCCTGCCAGGTCGATCATCGCATTCCCCTCCTCAGTCCTGCCGCAGCGGGATGGTCATGTTCCAGGTGTCGGTGGCGTCCATGAAGCTGTCGGTGCCGTTGGAGGTGGCGAAGAACAGGCAGATGGGCTTGCCCTCCTCGAACAGGATGAACGGGCGGTCGAGGTTGCCCATCAGGCGGGTGACGCCGTCGTCCCACAGCACATGGCGGGAATAGGCCAGCCGGCCGCGCTCCATCTGCCAGGACAGGCCGTCCTGCGAATGGGCATACACGCCGCCGTACTGCTCGCCGCAGATGTTGCCGTACATATCCTTTGCGATCATGTGCATGCCGTCGGCGTCGCGCCAGATGAAGGGGTCCTCCAGCACGGTGTCGCCCGCGAACAGCGGCTGCTCGCTGCGGGCGGTGTAGGGGCCTTCCCAGCTGGGGGCGGTGGCGGTGCCGAACACCATCGGGCCGTGGATGTGGCCGCCGGGATAGTCCGGGCCGGGCAGCACGCCGCGGCTCTTGTACACCAGCGTCACGCTGCCGTCCGGACCAACGCAGGGGGCCGGGTTGGAGGTGAACATATTATCGAAATGGTCGGGACGGGGGGTGAGGATGGGGGCGTCCCGGCGGGTCCAGGGGCCGAACACGCTGGGGGCGGTGGCGATGCCCACCCGCTTGTTGGCGCGGGCCACGTCGGTGCGCAGGTCGTCGTGCTGCACCTTGTCGTCGTCCTTCGGGGCCGGGAACGGATAGGTGATGCCCACATAATAGAGCACATAAGTGTCCCCCTGCCTGGTGATGTGGGGATTGTGGACGCTCATGCCGTCCCAGTACTGCTGGCCGCGCGCGGTGAGCACCACCTCCTGGAAGGTGTAGGGGCCTTCGGGGCGGTCGGACACGGCGCGCACGATCTCGCTGCCGAACAGCCAGCCCGGATGCATCGGCTGGGTCTTTTTCCAGCGGGAGGCGAACAGATGATATCTGCCATCCTCGCCTTTGATGGCAGAGCCGCACCACACCCAGTAGCCTTCCATCCGGAAGCCGCCATTCACCGGCGCGGGCAGCATTTTGCTTGCAAAGTCGATCATAGTTGTTTCTCCTTTTTTGTTTTGGTTTCTATGATTTGGCACACGATTCCTTTGATTTTCAGGGCCAGTATAGCACAGCCGGCCCCGCTTGTCATTGTTCACCAAGCATAAAAAATCATACGGAAATTCGCCATTTTTACACAAAAAACCCGCCCGGAAAATCCGGGCGGGGAATTGCGCAGAGAGGGGAAACTCAGGCTTTGGGCTGCGGGCGATAGCGCAGATCCAGCAGGATGCCGGACAGGTCGCTCTCGGCCTTGTTCAGCTCGGCGTTGGTGGTGTCGGGATCGTCCACCAGGGCCTGCAGCGCGGCGGCCGCCTCGTCCAGCGCCTCTTCATCGAGGTTCGCGTAGAGGGTGCGGTCCATGGTGCGCACGGTTTCCAGCAGCATCTCGGCGTTGCGGGTATCCAGCAATTCGGGCAGGGTGGCGCTGTCCCAGCTGAGGGACGGCTTCTGTACGCCCAGCGTGGTGCTTTCCAGCGAGTGGATGTACAGGCCGCTGTCCGAGCCGCCGCCCACGTTCACCAGTTCCAGAGACAGCTGCTTGTCGCCGCGCTCCAGCGCTGCCTGTACGGCGGCGGTGATGTCGATGCTCTGCACGGTGCTTTGCTGCAGCATTTCCTTGGTGAGGCTGGCCGCCGGCTCGTCGCCGATGCGGTCCGGGCGGGTGTTGTAGGTGAGGGTCTCGCCCTGCCAATCGCTTTCCACCGCATACAGGTCGGTGCGCTTATAGTCGCTGCCGGGTACGGCGGTGGACTGGATGTTCAGGTAGTAGTGGGTGGCGTTCGGGTCGGCGCCCTCCAGGTCCAGCTTGATGTAGCCATAGCGCAGGTAGCTGATGGCATCCTGCTTCACGGTGATGGTGCCGCGGGTGCAGTTCAGGCTGGTGCCGCCCTCGGTGGCATTGGAGTCGGCGTATTTGCCGTCGCGGACGTTGGTGTCCTCCAGTGCCGGGATCTGCGGACGCAGGACGTTCAGCACGGCGCTGGCGGTGATGCCGGCGCTGTTCTGCATGCCTTCCTCCAGCACCAGCGTGCCGGTGATCTCATAGCGGGCGATCTGGTTCTTGTCGTAGTCGCCGCGCTGCCACTGCACGCCCACCTCGTGCTCGGTGCCGTCGGCGGTGAGCACGGTTACGGTCTCGGGCAGGGGGATGTTCTTGAAGGCGGTGCCCAGGGTGACGTCCAGCACAGGCTGGGCGCTGGCCACGCTCATCACCTCGCTGCCGGCCGCGGGGGTGGCCTCGAAGGTGATGGTGCTGGTGGTGCCCTCGCAGCCCTTGGTGTCCACCGTGATGACGGTGAAGGGCTCGGCGGAGGTGATGGTGACGTTCTCGTCGGACTCGATCACCGTTCCGGCCAGATACGGCAGGGTGATGGTGATCTGATCCTTCTGCTGGGTGGGATCGGCCACAGTCAGGGTCAGCTTGCCGTCCTGCTCGCGCAGGACCACAGAGGCGGGAGAGTCGCTGGCGATGCCGCCCACGCCGCCGGCGTTCCAGAAGTTGACGGCGGTGGTATTGCTGACGCTGTCGTGCACAGCGGCGGCGCCCGCGTCGTTCTGGAGGATCTCGATGGTGGGATCGGCGGCATAAGCTGCCATATCGCCGTCATCGGCGCCCGGCATCAGGATGTAGGCATAGCTCTCGTTGGTGGGCTTGGTGCCGTGGTCGAAGAAGATGGTGGCAAAGGTGGCGGTGGCTTCCCCGCTGCCGGTGCCCTGGTCGCTCCATTTGCCGGTGCGCTGCTCTTTCAGCAGGTTCACCTCGGCGGAGCCGGGGAAGTAGTAGCCGATCTTGGAGCCGTTCTCGCCGGCCAGGGTGATGTAGTCGGCCTTGACCTTGGTGCCCATATTCGGGCTGGCCTCGCCGGACACGGCGGTGTTCAGCTCCAGCTCGACCTCCTGGCCGTTGACCGCCAGGCGGTTTTCGCCGTCCAGGCCGATCTTGCGGTTGTCGACGATGCTCTCCACGCCGTTGCCGGTGGTGGAGGTGATGCCGGCGCCCAGCGCTACGATCTTGTCGCCAAAGACGAACCAGCTCTTCTTCACATCGGTGCCGTTGCGGGTGGAGCTGCCGGCTTTGGACAGGGTGCGGAAGTGGGTGCCGATGGCGCCGATGCCGTCATCCTGCAGGGTGGCGCCGCCGGTCCAGGGATAGATGTTCTTGGTGCGGTCGCCGGTGCCCACGCCCAGGTCCACATGCTCGGCGGTGATGCCGGACAGGCGGGTGGGGTCCACAGCGGCCCAGTAGCCGTCGGCGTACTGGCGGGTGTCCTCATCGTAGAGGTAGGTCATGCCGTCCGAGGTGTTCCAGGTGCGCTTGCCCTCGCTGTTGATCAGCTCGTGGCCGTAGGTGCGGTCGGAATGCATCGAGATGGCAAAGCCGAAGTCGTCGTTCACATGCACCGCCTTGTCCATCGTGAACACCTTGGTCAGCGCATAGGTGCTGCGCGGCTGGATGCTGTCGTCGGCCAGGATCTGGCTGGCGGTCATGATGGCGGTGATGCTGCTCATGTTCTCGAAGAAGAACTGGGGCTGGAGGTTCAGGTAGTACTTGGCCATGCTGTCGAAGCGGGCGTTCTCCTCCTCGGTGGGGAAGGTGCCGCGCAGCGGCAGGATGGAGTTCATGATGGAGGCGATGCGGACGAGGTCGCGGTCGCCGGGACGGGACACGTCGCGGCTGGACACCATATCCATCATGTGCACATCGTACAGGAAGGGCTCGATGCCGTTGAACACGGTGTCGTAGGCCACCTGCTCGCGGCCGTCCTCATAGGCGATCTCCCACTGGCTGTCGTCCAGCACCAGCAGGAATACGCCCAGGTTCTTGTACAGGTCGGAGCCGTAGCCGCCGATGTAGGCCAGCGCCTGGTGCTGGATGTAGGAGCCGTCCTTATAGAAGCCGTCGGCGTCCTTGGTGTAGAACTGGCTGGCATCGTTGTATACCAGCACCGTCTTCACGCCTTCCTTGACGTTTTCCAGCATGCTGGCGTTCTGGTCCAGGATGGCGGTCTGCAGGGTGGAGTTTGCCTTCAGCAGCAGGTTGCCGCCGGTCATCTTGGGATCGTTGGAATGGGGGCCCTGGGCCATACAGTCGGGCACATACCATTTGCAGACGTCCACATAGTGCTGCAGCTGGCTGGCAGACAGCTGATCGTACAGAACGATGCAGGTGCTCATCAGGGCGTCGGGCACCGTGATGACCCACTGGTACCAGTTGCCGCCGGATTTGCCGGAATATTTGCCGGTGTAGTAGGTGTCGGTGAAGTGATCCAGCGCGCTGATCAGCTCGGCCAGCACCGTCTCGTTGTGGTACAGATCGCACCCTTCGGTGGCCCAGGCATACGCGATGTCGCGCAGGCGGCGGGCGGTGGTACCCAGGTTGCTGGTGTAGGTGTAGTAGGGGTTCTGACTGAACTTGCCGATGTAGTCGGCCTCCGGGCACAGCTCGAGGTCGTCAAACAGGTCGGTGCGGCCGGCCACGTCGCTCTTGATGAGGTCTTGGTAGTAGCCGTTGGCCGTCTCGTTCAGGTTCTCCACATAGGCTTTGACGCCGGCGTTGGTCATATCCAGGCCGGTGCCGTCGCCGCCCAGCAGATAGTCGCGGTAGTTCTCGCGCAGGGCGGTGAAGGCGGGGTCTTCCTCCTTGCCCGGCTCCTCGCCGCTGACATAGGCGGCCAGCACGGGGACCTTGGTCTGGTCGTCGGAGCGGGAGGAATGGAAGCTGAGCAGGTTGCTGTTCGCCTCCTCGTCGTTCAGGATCTGGAAGGCGATCTTGTCCTGGCCGGCAGCCACAGCAGCGGCCACGGCGTCGGTGACATCCACCGTGCAGACACCGTTCTCGATGTTGCTGCGGGAGATGGTCCCGGCCGTCTCGCCGGCTTTGGGGGCGCTGTTCCAGGTGACGGTGGCGTCGTCCCATTCGGCGGCGTCCAGCACCTTGACCGACGCGGTGGTGAAGTCGCGGTCGACGTCGGCGGTCATGTACAGCTTCAGCTCAAAGCGGCCGTACCCTTCCAGTCCCTCCAGCGGGAAGCTGATGAGGGTTTTGCGGGTATAGCGCTGGTTGGGGTCGTTCAGGCTGGGCTCGTCGCCCACCTGGCCGCGGTGGTCATCGGCGATCTTCACTTTCAGCACCTTTTCGTTGTAGGCGGTGCCGTCGCCGTACTCGCTGGTGGGTTTGTCGATCTGGGTGCCTGCCTGCAGATAGATGTCCTGGGCGCTCTCCACCTCTTTGTCCTCGGTGGGCAGCTGGCCCAAAGCCTCGGCCAGCGCAGCGCGCGCCTGCTCGATCTGCTGCTGGGCATCCTCATGGAAATAGAAGGTGTCGGGGGTGGCGGTGTTGTTCCAGGCCAGGCCCTCCTGGTCGTACTGGCGGGTGAGCAGCGCGGCGGCTTGCTCCACGGCGGCGTCCAGCGCGGGGCTGCTCTGGCCGGCGTCCTGGCGGGCCAGCGCCTGCTGATACAGTGCCGTCACGGTGGGGGTCTTTACGACCTTGTCGTACTGGGGCATCCACTGGCCGGTGACGAAGTTGCGGGCGCGGAACACGATCTCGTTGTCGTAGATGGCCACTTCATAGCCGGTGCCGATATCGGCAATGCCGATGCAGGGCTCGGCGAAGGAGGGCAGGTCTACCAGCGTGCCGTATTCGCGCATCTGCACTTCGGCCACGTCCAGCTGGTTGTGGATGTGGCCCGACAGGAACACGCCCACCGGGTATTTGGCCATAACTTCCTTCACGGCCGCGTCCTTGCCGGTGTTGTAGGGCTGGGGCTGGCCGTAGGGACCGGTACCCGCAGCGTTGCTCCAGCCGTCGAAGCCGTCCAGGATGTTGCTCATCCAGTGGCTGTTGTTCAGGGGCTGGTGGCTGATGATGAAAACGGGTTTGGTCGGGTCTTCTTCATAGCATTCCTTCATCGTCTGCTCGAACCAGGCCAGCTGCTCGTCGCTCATGTACATGGCGTCCTTCAGGCCGTTCTCGGTGTTCAGCATGATGAAGGTGTAGCCGCCCAGCTCCTTGGAGTAGTAGAGGGTCTCCTTGTCGTCGGCGGGCATATAGGGGGCGTTGTTGGTGAGATACAGCTCTTTGGCCGTCTGCCAATAGGGGCTCTCCTGGTTGGGGTCCTTGTTCCAGTTGTCCTGGTTGGGGCCGCGCACGTCGTGGTTGCCCAGCAGGATGAGGGTCTTTTCATCCGACACCGGGTTGTGGGCGGCGGTGGTCTCGTAGAAGGATTCGTACTGCGCGGCAGTGCTTTGCGAGGTGAAGTCGCCGGCGTTCACGAAGCCGATGTTGGTGTCGGCCATCACGGTGGCCATATCCTGCATCGCCTTGGTGTAGTTGTCCACCCGCTGGGAAGAGCCGTTGATGTGCACGTCACTCACCAGATGGAAGCTGGCGGTGGGGGTCTTTCCGTTCAGGAACATGGCAAACTCCTCTTGTGCCTGCTCCAGCAGGGCGGCGGCGTTGTCGGGCTGGGCCGCGATCTGCTTCTGGTACTCGTCCAGCGCGGCGGCCATCGCGTCGATGTCCTCCTGCGGGAAAGCGGCGCTGGGCACCACGCTGTTCAGCTGGGTGCGCAGGCGCTCGATGCCGGTGGAAACGCCTTCCTCCTGGTACAGAGCGGCGATGTCGGCGGTGGTCAGCACGCGGTCGTAGATGCGAAGCTCGTCCACGGTGCAGCCGCTCATACCGTACACCTTTTTGCCGTCGGCGCCCAGGATCAGGGGCAGCTTGGTGTCGACGGACAGGCCCTGCTGGCCGGTCATCGAGGTGGATTTCACCTGCTCGCCGTCCAGATAGGTGACCATGTTGCCGTCGCGGTCGAAGGTGGTCAGCAGCTGATGCCACTGGTCGTCGTTGGCAGTGACGCCACGGTTCTCGATGCGGCTGCCCTGCTTGGCAGAGAAGTTCACCCGCACGTCCACATCGCTGGCATTGTTGTAGTTGCCGATTGCCAGGCCGATGTTGTTGCCGCTGGCATAGTCCTTGTTGGACAGGATGGTGCCGTTGTTGGAGCCGTTGCCGCTGGTCTTCACCCACATCGAGAGAGTAAAGTCAGCGCCGCCCAGCAGGCTGTTCAGGCCGGTGCCGAAATCGACATACTGCACCGCCTGGGCGCTGGAGCTGCCGGCCACACTGCCGTTGTCCAGCGAAATAGCCTTGCCGCGCACGCCGTCCACAAAGGCCGGGCTGCCGGTGAGCGCACCGTCGTGGCCGTTGCCGGACTCATCGGCGGCATTGCCCTCGTCAAAGCTGGCATACAGCACAAGGCCGCTTTCCAGGTCCGCCTTGGGCTTGTCCTGCTCGTAGAGGGCGGCGGCCTCCTCGGCCGACACGGCGCGCTTGTACACGCGCACCTCGTCGATCAGGCCGTTGTCGGCGCCGTTGCAGTAGCTGCCGGAGGCACCCACCACCAGCGGATAGCCCGCGTCCATGCTGTATTGGGCAAGGGCGGAGATGTCCTTCTGGGAGGTGGGCTGGCCGTCCACATAGCCGCACAGCTGGCCGTCGCGGTCGGCGCTCATCACAACGTGATGCCACTGGCCGTCGATAGTGGACTGCAGCAGCTCCTCGCTGCCGGCCGTCAGCTCGCCGCGGGTGTTGTTGGCGGCGGTGTTCAGGTTGATGCCGTTGCCGAAGCGGCCGATGGCAAAGCCGGTGTTCGCGCCGCTCTTGTAGTTCTTGTTGCTGATGAGGGCGCTGTTGCTGGACTCGCCGGTGGCCTTATACCACAGCGAGATGGAAAAATCTTCGGTGCCGAACTGGATGTTCTTGCCGTAGTCCACATAGCGGTCGCCCTGCTTGTCGTCGCTGGCGGCAACGTTCTGGCCTTCGATCAGAAGCGCCTTGCCGCGCACGCCCTCGGCGAACTGCAGGTCGCCCACCAGCGTGCCGTTGTTGCCGCTGCCCGAAAGGTCGGCGGCGGTCTCGTCGTCGAAACTGCTGTACAGCACCAGCCCGTCGTTCAGACCGGCGGCAGCCGGCTCCTTCAGCGGCTGCGGCCGGGCGGCGGCCAGGGCCGACAGCGGGGACGCGATCACCGACACCGCCATCGCTGCGGCCAGCACAAGACTGGCCCATTGTTTGCGTTTCATTCGGTATGCTTCCTCCTTACTGTTTGCGCTTTTTCAGGATCACAAAGCCGCATACTCCTGCCAGAGCCGCCGCCAGCAGCACTGCCAGCGCGGTGACGGCGACGCTGTCGCCGGTGGCGGGGATCTGTCCGGCATCACCGGTGTCCGGGGTGGACGTGGGCGACGGGACAGCACTGGGATCGGGATCCGGGGTGGGAACGGGCGGCTGGGTGGGCTCCGGAGTGGGCTCCTCCGTGGGATTCGGGGTGGGGGTGGCGGGGTCCTTTTCCTCCAGCGCCTCCAGGGCGGCCTTCAGGGCGGCGGCGGCTTCATCCACCGCGGGCTGGTCGGCCACGCTCAGCTCGCCGTCGGCCTGCAGCGCTTTGGCGCTCTCCAGGGCGGCGGTCACTGCCGCGGCGCTCTCGTCGGTGTAGATGCCGAGGTCGAGCTCGTCGGCCCGTTTGATGAGTTCATTCAGGGTGGTCTTGTCGGCGGCGGTGTAGCCCAGCTTCCACAGGGCGATCTGCTGGCCGTTGTAGGCGGCCTGCACCTCTTCCACCGTGGCCATCTCGTCGTTCATCGCCTTCAGGGCGGCCTGGTAGGCGGCGGCGAACTCCTTCTGCACGCTGACGATGGTGGTGTTCACCTCGCCCGAAACCGTGGCGGCCTCAGCGGCGGCGATGGCTTCCTGCAGGATGCTCTTGTTCGGCTGCCACACCAGCTGTGTCTGCACAGAGGGGTGCAGGTCGGCGCTGTTGTTCACCTTGATCTCGCTGTTTTCCAGGTCGAAATAGCCCACCCAGGTGTAGGTCTGCTCCACATAGGGGTCATAGGCGGGTTCGGGGAACCAGTAGCCCACCGGCAGCTCCACGGTCTGGCCGTTGTCCAGGGTGGCGGTGGCGGTGGCGGGAAGGCCCAGCTGGTCCTCGGGGGTGCCCAGCATCGCGCGCAGCGGCTCGATGGGGGCCACGGCGGTGATCTCGGGCAGCGGAGCGGTGACGGTGATCTCGGCCACAGCCGGCATGGCGGTGCCCTCTACGGCGCCGCGCACCTGCACGCTCTCGCCCTCGGCGGGAAGCTGGAAGCTATCCCACACCACGGCACGCTGCTCCTCGCTGCCGTCGGACAGGCGCACGGTGACGGTCTCGGGCAGCTGTGCTTCTTCCCCGGCGGGAACTTCCAGCTCCACCGGAACGATGCTTTCCAGATAGGTATAGCTCAGCACCAGAGCGGGCTTCTGCTCCTCGTTGGTGCCGGCGCTCTCTTTGGAGGCCACGGCAAAGCCGTTGTTGTCGGCGTCGCCGTATTCACCGTAGCTGAAGATGCCCAGCAGGATGCCCAGTTTGTCGGCGCCCTGCGCGTGGACGTAGTCGGTGACGTCCAGGGTGAAGTTTTTCTGGTCGATGTCGCGGTTCACCAGCGGGAACTCCTTCAGGATGTTCTCGCCCAGCGCAGGCTGGGTGTTCCAGTTCACAGCGGCCTCGTCCCAGTCGGCCGAGATGCCGTACAGGTCCACCCAGCGGGTGGTGTCGGCGCCGGTGCCGGGGTTCCACTTGCCGTCCTCCTGCGCCCAGACGCCGTACAGGCGCAGCTCGATCTTCTGGGCGGATGCGATCTGTTCCTCGGTGAGGCCGGACAGGTCAAACTGCATCAGCGCGCGGCGGTGATAGCCGGGGCTGGCCAGCTTAACTTCCATCCGCTTGCCGTTGTAGTTGGTGGTTGCGGGGCTTTCCTGGATGTAGGTGTCGCCGGTGGTGACGCTGACCACCGTCTCGGCGGTGGGATCCACAGAACCGGTGACCGTCACCTTCACCGTGACGTCGCCGCCCTGTTCCAGATCCTTCACCTTGCCCTTCACGGTGTAGGTGCCCGCTTTGGTGAACTGGTCGGCGGAGAGGATCTCCCATTCCACCGGCAGCTCCAGCGCGACCTCGTTTTCAAACTGGGCGGTCACGGTGGCGGGCAGGGCCGGGTACTGGCCGGCGCGGGTGGTGACCGGCTCCACCTCGATGGGCTTGGACGGGCTGGACACCACATACACGGTGGCTTCGGCGGGCTGGGCCACGCCGTTCACGGTGCCCTGGACCTGCAGGGTGCCTTCCTCGGCCACCTGGTCGGGGGTGATCTCCTCCCATTCCACCGCGAAGGTGTAGGTGCTGCCGTCGATCTCGGCCTCGACGGTGTCGGGCAGGACGGGCAGCTTGCCCACCAGCGTGGCCACCGTCACCGGACGAACGATGGCGCCGGTCTCGGGAGTGCTGGAGAATTCATGGGCGCCGATGTCCACAAGGCCGGCCACCGGGTTGCCGAAGAGGTCGGTCTCGGGGGCGCCTGCGATCATCTGACCGGCGCGGATGCAGGGAGAGCCTTCCTGCAGCTGATACGGACGGCTCAGCTCCACCACGCGCTCACGCGCCAGGGTGGGCAGCTTGTCCATCTCCTCCACCGGCAGGCTGAAGCTGGTGTAGTCCAGGCCGGCGGCGGGGTTTTCCAGCATCGGGTCGGCAAAGATGTTGCCTTTTTCGGCCAGCGCTTCGCCGGTCATGCCGTTGCTGTCGGCGATGGAGGCGGGCCAGAAGCAGTTGTTCTCCACCACGCTGTCGGCGTGGATGGTGCTGTCGTCGTGGCTGAAGGTGACGTTGGCGCCGTTTTCAGCCAGCACGATGTTGTTTTTGAAGTTGATGAAGCAGGTGCGGGCGCTCTTGCCGCCGAACAGGACGGTGGAGTTGTCCTCCCCGCTGACATAGATGGTGTTGTTGTAGATCTTGGGCACGTTGGGGCCGTCGGAAGAGGTGCTGTCGTAGTGGAACGTCTGCTGACGCATCTTGCTTCCGTTCGGGTAGGTGCCCGCGCCGTCGTTGATGCTGACGTTGTAGCGGAAGGTGGTGTCCGTCTGGCTGGACATGAACAGGCACACGCCGCCGCCGTTGTCGTGGCTGAGGTTGTACTGGAAGACGTTGCGCTCGTTCTTCATGTCGGAGTCGAACGCCTCGCCGTCATCGTAGCCGTAGCGGTTGCCGTACACTTCGTTGTACTGCACCACCACGTCGTCGGCGAACATGGTCCAGCACTGGGCGTAGTTGACGTTGCCGCGGTCGAAGCCGCAGGAGTTCTTGACGATGTTGCCTTCCACCGCGCCGCCCTTCACTTCGGTCAGCACGATGCCGTCGCCCACAACGTCCTCGATGTAGTTGTTGCGGATGATGACGTTCTTATAGTTTTTCAAAAACTCGTTGCGGCCCCAGCCGTCCGAGTTGATGTTGGTGTTGCACTTGTTGCGGATGCCCTCGATGGCCACGTTCTTGACGTAGTTGTTCTCGATGATGACATCCTCAAAGGCGGCGCGGCCCATCGCGTGGGGGGTGAGATTGCCCTCGTCGTCGATGGTGACGACATTGCCGTCGATGTCCATGTAGTGGCCCATGACGATGATGCCGCCGGAGGTCTTGCCGCCTTTATAGTTCGAGTTGACGTCGTGCACATAGCAGTTGCGCACACGCACATGCTTCAGCACGCGGTCCTGGATGGAGGAGTAGATCAGGATGCCGGCGCGCTCGGCGGTGCCGCTGTCCATCGTCTCGCCGGGCTTGTCGGTGGGCTCGAGGTTGGTCACTTCGAGGTTCTCGATCTCCCAGTATTCCTGGTTGTAGATCAGCACTGCGCCGGTGATGGCCGGGCCGCTGGTGCCGCCGCCGTTGATGATGGGGCGGCTGCCCTCGCCGTAGGACGAGATGGTGATGGGATTTCCCTCGGCGCCGTTGCCCTTGGGCGCCAGCACGCCGTTCCAGCTGCAGCCGGATTTCAGGCGGATGGTGTCGCCGGGCGCGAAGGTGAAGCTGTTCACCTTGTCCAGGGTCTGCCAGGCGCTGTCCGGAGAGATGCCGGTGTTGCTGTCGCTGCCGTTCTCAACATCCACATAATAGGTGGTGTTGCCGGGGCTCTGGGTGTCGTTCACGATCTCCTCCAGAGGCACTTTTTCCACCGTTTTCAGTCCGTCGGTGGGAAACTCGCCTGTGGGGGCGGGGGTCTCCTCTGCGGCCGGCTCCTGGGTGGGAGCAGCCGAAGGCTGTGCGGTTTGTTCGGGTGTCGGGTCCGGCTGTGCGGTCGGCTGGCTGCTGTCCGGCTCGCTCTGTGCCTGGCTGGACGATGGGGACGACGCCGCGTCCGCGTCCTGCGCCAGGACCGTCAGCGAGCTTGCGCTCAGCAGCATGGTCAGCGCCAACAGCACCGCCAGCACCCGGCTGCCCGGGGTATGGGGTTTGCTGTGCATGAGAATCCTCCTTTTTTGTATGATTGTTCATTATCATACGCACCCGCCCCCAAAAGGTAAAGGCAGGATTTGTTGTCTTTTTATACTTTTTTACGCCCTGCCATTTTCTTCTGTCTTTCAAACCCACACATTTTTACGCTCTAATACTTTCTTTCAAAACCCGCACAAACTTTTCACAATTTTGTCTCTCAAATTGCACAAGCAGCGCTTCCTGCGCGCAAAAACCCCCGGCAGCAGAACCTTTTCTGCCGCCGGGGGCGGATATGCATAATACTATTTTACGAGAAGCATCACTTGGCGTACTCCACCGCGCGGTTTTCGCGGATGACGTTCACCTTGATCTGGCCGGGATAGTCCAGCTCCTCCTCGATCTTGCGGGTGATGGCATGCGCCAGCAGGATCAGCTGGTCGTCGTTGATGACCTCGGGCTTCACCATGATGCGGACCTCGCGGCCGGCCTGCACGGCGAAGGCGGTCTCGACGCCCTCAAAGCTGCAGCTGATCTCTTCCAGGTTCTCCAGCCGCTTGATATAGCTCTCCAGGTTCTCGCGGCGGGCGCCCGGGCGGGCGGCGCTGATGGCGTCGGCGGCCATGACCACGAAGGCCAGCGGCGTCTTGGGCTCCACGTCGCCGTGGTGGGCCTCGATGGCGTGGATGACGGCGGGGTTCTCCTTATATTTCTTGGCGATGTCCACGCCGATCTGCACGTGGCTGCCCTCGATCTCATGGTTCAGCGACTTGCCGATGTCGTGCAGCAGGCCGGCGCGGCGTGCCTGCTGGACGTTCAGGCCCAGCTCGGCGGCCATGATGCCGGACAGGTAGGCCACCTCCAGCGAGTGGTTCAGCACGTTCTGGCCATAGCTGGTGCGGAAGCGCAGACGGCCCAGCAGCTTCACCACGTCGGGGTGGATGCCGTGCACGCCCACGTCCATCACGGCGCGCTCGCCTTCCCGCTTCATGGTCAGCTCCAGCTCGCGGCGGCACTTGTCCACCGTCTCCTCGATGCGGGCGGGATGGATGCGGCCGTCGGTGATCAGACGCTCCAGCGCCATGCGCGCCACCTCGCGGCGCACCTGGTCGAAGCTGGACAGGGTGATGGCTTCGGGGGTGTCGTCGATGATGAGCTCCACGCCGGTGGCGGTCTCCAGCGCGCGGATGTTGCGGCCCTCACGGCCGATGATGCGGCCTTTCATCTCGTCGCTGGGCAGCGGCACCACCGTCACGGTGGCCTCGCTGGAATGGTCGGCCGCGCAGCGTGCCAGCGCCTGGCTGATCAGCTCGCGGGCCATCTGGTCGGCCTCGTCCTTGGTCTGGGCCTCGAAGGCGGCCATGCGCATCGCCTTCTCGTGCACCAGCTGTTCGTCCACGCGGCTGAGCAGCAGATGCTTGGCGTCCTCCTGCGACAGCGCCGCGATGGCTTCCAGCTTTTCCAGCTGGCGCGCCTTCATCTGCTCCAGCTCGTCCAGGCGGGCCTCCACCAGCTCGCTGCGCTTGCGCAGCTCCTCTTCCTTCTGCTCGGCGTTCTGGATCTTGCGCTCCAGCGCCTCTTCCTTCTGATCCAGGCGGCGCTCCTGGCGGCCCAGCTCGCTGCGGCGGTCTTTGATCTCCTTGTCGGCCTCGGCTTTCAGGCGGAACACCTCGTCCTTGGCCTCCACCAGGGTCTCCTTGCGCTTCTGCTCGGCGCTTTTCACCGCGTCGTTGACGATGCGCACGGCTTCTTCCTCCGCGCTGCCGATCTTGGCCTCAGCCGTCTTGCGGCGGTGCTGCTGACCAAAATAGAAAAAGGCGGCGGCGGAAAGAGCGGCGGCGATCAACGCGATGAGTATCGTTGCCCAAATAGGCATGTTGGTCACTCCTTCACTCGTTGTCATTTCGTTGGGGTATGCGATAAACGCGAACCGGTTTCTTTTGCGCAGACGCGGTTTTTCCATAAAAAAAACGGGCTTTGCGCCCCGTATGGTCTCACAGGCTGCTGCAAATTGCCGGTGCCGAATTTATTCTGTTTTCTATTTTAAGGCAAACACGGCCCGCCTGTCAAGATTTTGTTACTTTCAACCAAAAAAAGCAGCAAATACACGGGTTGACTTTGCCGTCCGCGGCGTGTATGATAAAAGATACAAACTTCATCCTGCAAACGCGCAGACGCGGACAAACAGCCGCGCCGCACCACACACCCAGAGAGGGCCGCATTTTTGCTGCGAGCGGCCTTGTGCGACGGCGCCGCCTACCACCGCCGAGCAGCAGGGGCGAACCCCTGCCGGGCCTGCCGGGCCGTTATCACCGGCGTCGAGAGGTGCGCCCCGCCGGGCGCGCAATCCGGGTGGAACCGTGGAGCTTTTTATACGCTTCATCCCGCATATTCGTGTGGGATGGAGCGTTTTTCTTTTCCCCGTTCGGGGAACGACCTGCAAGGAGGTTTTTTGTATGATCAAAGTTGACCTGAAGGGCACCGTCAAGGAGTTCGAGGCCGGCGTATCCGCCGCCGACGTTGCCAAGAGCATCGGCATGGGCCTGTACAAATCGGCCTGCGCCGCCCGCGTGGACGGCGAGGTGTGCGACCTGCGCACCCCGCTGGACAAAGACTGCACGCTGGAGATCCTCACCTTTGCCGACAAGGACGGCCAGCACGCCTTCTGGCACACCGCCGCGCACATCATGGCGCAGGCCATCCAGCACCTGTACCCCGAGGCGCACTTCGGCATCGGCCCCGCGCTGGAGACCGGCTGGTACTACGACGTGGGCGGCGTGAAGCCCTTCACCCCCGACCAGTTCGCCGCCATCGAGGCCGAGATGAAGAAGATCGCCAAGGAAGATCTGCCCATCGAGAAGCGCACCGTCTCGCTGGAGGAGGCCCGCAGCCTCTTTGCCGGCCAGCCCTACAAGCTGGAGCTGGTGGAGGAGTACGCCGAGAAGGGCTGGGAGCTGAGCGTCTACAAGCAGGGCGATTTCACCGACCTGTGCGCCGGTCCCCACCTGATGAGCACCGGCGCGGTGAAGGCCGCCCGCCTGACCCAGGCCACCAGCGCCTACTGGCGCGGCGATTCCAGCCGCGACACCCTGTGCCGCGTGTACGGCGTGGCCTTCCCCAAGGCCGGCGAGCTGGACGAGTATCTGAAGCAGCAGGAGGAAGCCCGCAAGCGCGACCACAACAAGATCGGCCGCGAGCTGGAGTATTTCACCACGGTGGACTGCATCGGCCAGGGCCTGCCCATCCTGCTGCCCAACGGCGCCCGCACCGTGCAGCTGCTGCAGCGCTGGGTGGAGGACACCGAGCAGAAGCGCGGCTACCTGCTGACCAAAACCCCCTATATGGCCAAGCGCGACCTGTATAAGATCAGCGGCCACTGGGACCACTACCGCGACGGCATGTTCATCCTGGGCGACCCCGACGACGAGACCAAGGAGTGCTTTGCCCTGCGCCCGATGACCTGCCCGTTCCAGTATCAGGTGTTCCTGAACCGCAAGCGCTCCTACCGCGACCTGCCCATGCGCCTGGGCGAGACCTCCACCCTGTTCCGCAACGAGGATTCCGGCGAGATGCACGGCCTGATCCGCGTGCGTCAGTTCACCATCAGCGAAGGCCACCTGATCCTGCGCCCCGAGCAGCTGGAGGAGGAGTTCCGCGGCTGCCTGGAGCTGGCCAAGGAGATGCTGGAGACCATCGGCCTGGCCGAGGACGTGAGCTATCGTTTCAGCCAGTGGGACCCGAACCGCACCGACAAGTACGAGGGCACCGCCGAGCAGTGGGAGGAAGCCCAGAGCCTGATGCAGAAGATCCTGGATCATCTGGGTCTGGAGTACGAGGTGGGCGTGGACGAAGCCGCCTTCTACGGTCCCAAGCTGGACATCCAGATCAAGAACGTGTTCGGCAAGGAGGACACCCTCATCACCATCCAGATCGACATGCTGCTGGCCGAGAAGTTCGGCATGCACTACACCGATGTGGACGGCAAGGAGCGCATCCCCTATATCATCCACCGCACCTCCATCGGCTGCTACGAGCGCACCCTGGCGCTGCTGCTGGAGAAGTATGCCGGCGCTCTGCCGGTGTGGCTGATGCCCACCCAGGTGATGGTGATCCCCATCAGCGAGAAGCACCACGACTACGCCGAGAAGGTGCACAAGGCACTGGAAGCTGCCGGTGTGCGGGTGGAGACCGACTACCGCAGCGAGAAGATGGGCTACAAGATCCGCGAGGCCCAGCTGAAGAAGATCCCCTATATGCTGGTGGTGGGCGACAAGGAGGCCGAGGAAGGCACCGTCGCCGTGCGTGCCCGCAAGGAGGCGAACGGCGGCACCAAATCCCTGGCCGATTTCATCGCCCAGATCACCGCCGAGATCGAGAGCAAGGCCCGCTGACCGTCTCCGGCGCTACCATAGTATACCCGATACCGCAGCGCGCGGCCGCTTTGTCCCATCGGACAGGCGGCCGCGCGTTTGATTTGCCGTTTATTATGCTTTTTGCAGGGCCGGGCGGCGGTCTTTGCGCCACATCCACGCCACATACGCCAGCGTGTACACCGCCATCACCCCCGACACCGCCGGCGCGATGGCTCCCAGCACCGCGAGGTCGTCGGCGCACCGGCCGCAGGCCAGCCAGATCAGCGGCATGCGCAGGCACAGCGCCCCAAAGCAGCAGCTGACCATCGTGAACACCGTGCACCCCCGGCCGTTGAGGTAGCCGTTCAGGCAGAACACCACGCTCACCGCCAGATAGTCCCAGCTGCAGCTGCGGAAGAACGGGATGCCCGCTTCGATCACCTCCGCCTCGCGGCTGAACAGGCCGATCATCGTCTGGGGCGACAGCTGCGCCCAGGCAAAAAAGCAGCCCGACGCCGCCAGTGCGAAAAGCAGCCCCAGCTTGAGCGACAGCGCCGCACGCTGCGGTTTGCCCGCGCCGAAGTTCTGTGCCGTCACCGCCGCCAGCGCGCTGGCCACCGAGGTGGCGGGCAGCATGGCCAGCACGTCGTAGCGGGAGGCCACCCCCACCGCTGCGGCCGCCGCCACCCCCAGGCGGTTGGTGACCGAGGTGAGGTATAAAAACGAAAGCCGCACCATACACTCCTGTATCGTGATGGGCAATCCCAGCCCGGCCAGGCGGCGCAGCTCGCCGGGATGGATGCGCAGCGTTGTTCTGCCGAAGCGGAACGGGAACCGGCTCCTGTGCAGATACACCATCCCGCACACCATGCTGAACCCCTGCGCCGCCACGGTGGCCACCGCCGCGCCCGCCGCCCCCATCCGCAGTACCCCCACCAGCAGCAGGTCGCCCGCGATGTTCAGCACACAGGCCAGCGCCACGAACAGCATCGGCCGCACCGAGTCGCCGTATCCGCGCAGCACCGCGCTGACCGCGTTGTAGCCGCAGATGAACACAACGCCCGCCGCGCAGATGCAGACATACCGCATCGCCTCGGCAAAGGCGGCTTCGGGCGTTTGCAGCGCCTGCAGGATCCAGCGGCAGCCGCCCAGCAGTGCGGCCGTCAGCCCCGCCGCAAAGACGGCAAAGGCGGTGAGCAGCGTACCCACCGCCGCGCCGGTTTTGCCCTGCTGCCCGCTGCCCACCAGCTGGCCCACCCGGATGGTGCCGCCCAGCGTGAGGCCCGCGATGACGCTGGTGATGATCTGGGTGACCTGGGTGCCGGTGGAGACGGCGGCCACGCTCGCCGGCCCGCAGAACCACCCCACCACCGCCAGGTCGGCCGCGCCATACAGCGCCTGGATCAGGTTCGCCGCCAAAAACGGCGCCGCAAACCGCAGCAGGACCTTCGCCGCATTCCCCTGTGTAAGATCGTTCTTTCCCATCCTGTGTTTCCCTCTCATTTGCACATTTTTGCAGTATTTATTGTATAGTATACCATGTGTATACATTTTCGCCATCGGGCGTTCTGCACAAATTCCACACAGATTTTCTCTGTCTGTTCCGTATTTTTTTAACAACAAATTCACTTTTTCCCTCCCATATTGTGGTATAATAAAAGTGTCCACCGGGGGGCGCGGCGCGCTCCCCTTTCACCAAAACAATCCGAGGGAATGCACGATCTTATGAACATTTTATTCTTTCTCACCCCCAAACAGGACGTGGCGTTTATCTACGATGACTTCACCGTGCGCCAGACGCTGGAAAAAATGGAGCATCACCGCTATTCTTCCATCCCCATCCTCAACCGAAAGGGCGAGTATGTGGGCACCATCACCGAGGGCGACCTGCTGTGGGGCATCAAAAACGGCTACGGCCTGTCGCTGGCACAGGCCGAGGAGGTGCCGGTGATGCGTCTGCCCCGCAAGCGGGACAATTCGGCTGTGCGGGTGGACACCACGATGGACGATCTGGTGATCGCCGCCATGCAGCAGAACTTCGTGCCGGTGATCGACGACAAGAACAGCTTCATCGGCATCATCAAGCGCAAGGCCATCATCCAATACTGCTACGACCGCTACAGAAAAGAAAATTCCAAAGCCGGTCCCCGGGTGCAGATCCGGGCCGCCGCCAGCGTATAAACACGAAAGGAAGCGACTTCCATGAACTGGAACCAGATCAAACCCGAAGATTTTGCGCGCAGCCCGTTTGCCGCCATCGGCAGGCAGTGGATGCTCGTTGCCGCCCAAAAGCCCGACGGCGCCGTCAACGCGATGACCGCCAGCTGGGGCGGGATGGGCGTGCTGTGGGGCAAAAATGTGGTGTTCGCCTTTGTGCGCCCGCAGCGCTACACCCGCGAATTCATCGACGCCGCCGGGCGGTTCACCCTCTCCTTTTTCCCCGAAGAACAGCGCCCGGCGCTGGCCTATCTGGGCAAGGTGAGCGGCCGCGACGAGCCGGACAAGATCGCAAAAGCCGGCCTGACGGTGGAATCGCTGGACGGCGCCCCCGCCTTTGCACAGGCCGAGACCACCATCGTCTGCCGTCCGCTGTACGCCGGGCGCATCGACCCGGCGCAGTTCCTGGACAGCGGGCTGGACGCGAAATGGTACCCCGACAAGGACTACCACATCGTGTATGTGGCCGAGGTCGAATCCATCCACACCCGCTGAATCCCGCCGCGCGCAGAAAAGGCAGCCTCTTTCAAGTTGCTCATCCAGCGATTCCCTTTGTGCGGCGGGGCAGCTCCGACCTCATCCGCCCCGGCGGGGCACCTTCCCCTGCCAGAGGAAGGCTTTTGATCAAACACAGCACCGCCGGTTTTTGCCAAAGGCTTCCCCTTGGGGGGAAGCTGTCGCCGCAGGCGGCTGATGAGGGGAATGCTTTCGGGCAGCGCAAACCATCCCGTTTTCGACAAGCTAAAGGCAGCTGCTTTCCCCACGGGAAGGCAGCTGCCCTTTTGTTTTTGGAGCAAAAAAACGGGCGGCCTTCCCGTTTGGGAAAACCGCCCGTCCGGCACATATCTTCCGATCAGAACAGCAGGCCAAGCGCGCCAAAGACGCCGCTGCTGACCAGCGCCATGATCACGCCGGCCAGCATCACGCCGCCCGCGATGGCCAGCACGCTGGGCCAGAATTTCATATCCAGAATGGTGGCCGCCAGACCGCCCGTCCAGGCCCCGGTGCCGGGCAGCGGAACGCCCACGAACAAGAACAGCGCCCAGTACAGGCCGTTGCCCGCTTTCTGCTGCAGCTTGTCGCCGCCCTTGACGCCCTTCTCCCAGATCTTCTGGAAAAAGCCGCCCACCTTGGGCAGGCGGGTGCACCACAGCAGCACCTGCTTGGAGAACAGCAGGATCACCGGCACCGGCAGCATATTGCCGATCACGGCCACGATATAGGTGGGGATCAGCGGCAGGCCCATGCCCACGCCGATGGGTACCGCGCCGCGCAGCTCGATCAAAGGCAACATCGAGACGATGAATACCCACAGATATTCCTTTAGTGTTTCCAACATACTGGCAGATTCCTTTCTCTGTCAAATTGACTGATTTTTGCGAAATTGTTCTATACTATATAGTCACTATATACTATATGTTATATATTATAGCGCATTTCACACCGATATGCAAGCGAAATCTGGCGATTCCCCTGCTTGACAGACCGGCGGCGGCGTGCTACAATCATCCCATATCCCAAAGGCGATGACGGAGAAAAGTACGGCGGGGCCCGGCGCCCCAGCGAGCGGGGGACGGTGAAAGCCCCGCGGCATCGGCCGCCCGAAGAACACTCCCCAGCCGCAATCTGAACCCCGCTTCTGTGGGCAGTAGGTGCGCCGGGCGCGGCCCGTTACAGCAGCGGCGCTTGTTTTTCGAGCGTGACAAGGCGGCCTCCGCTTTGGGGGCAAGATAGGTGGCACCGCGGATCCCGACAGCGATTCGTCCTATAATACGGACGAAATGCTGTCGTTTTTTATTTTGAAAAGGAGTGTTCCCCATCATGCAGAGAATCGAGATCTCCACCCTGTTCTCCCAGACGCCCGCCGACGGCGCCGTCGTCACCGTGTGCGGCTGGGCCAAGACCGTGCGCGATTCCAAGAGCATCGGTTTCATCGAGCTGAGCGACGGCAGCAGCTTCAAGAGCCTGCAGGTTGTGTTCGAGGCCGAGAAGCTGGAAAACTACCGCGAGATCGCCAAGTCCGGCGTGGGCACCAGCTTTGAGGTGACCGGCCGCCTGATCCACACCCCCGGCGCCAAGCAGCCCTTTGAGGTGAACGCCGACTCCATCGTGGTGCTGGGCAGCTGCCCCGCCGAGTATCCGCTGCAAAAAAAGCGCCACACCGTAGAATTCCTGCGCACCATGCCCCATCTGCGCCCCCGCACCAACACCTTCTCGGCGGCCTTCCGGGTGCGCAGCGTGGCGGCCTATGCCATCCACAGGTTCTTCCAGGAGCAGGGCTTCGTCTACGCCCACACTCCCCTCATCACCGGCAGCGATTGCGAGGGCGCCGGCGAGATGTTCCGGGTGACCACCCTCGACCCCGCCAATCCCCCCCGCACCGAGGACGGCGCGGTGGATTACAGCCAGGACTTCTTCGGCCGTTCCACCAACCTGACCGTCTCCGGCCAGCTGGAGGCCGAGGCGATGGCGCTGGCCTTCGGCAAGGTGTACACCTTCGGCCCCACCTTCCGCGCCGAGAAATCCTACACCCCGCGCCACGCCGCCGAGTTCTGGATGATCGAGCCGGAGATGGCCTTTGCCGACCTGTCCGACGATATGGACAACGCCGAGGCGATGATCAAGTCGGTGATCGGGTATGTGCTGGAGAAGTGCCCCGACGAGCTGGCCTTCTTCAACAAGTTCTTCGACAAGGGCCTGCTTGAGCGCCTCACCGCGCTGGTGAACAGCGAGTTTGCCCGCGTCTCCTACACCGAGGCGGTGGAGATCCTGAAACAGAACAACGACCACTTCCAGTACAAGGTGGAATGGGGCACCGACCTGCAGACCGAGCACGAGCGCTACCTGACCGAGCAGGTGTTCAAAAAGCCGGTGTTCGTCACCGATTACCCCAAGGAGATCAAGAGTTTCTATATGCGCCTGAACGACGATGGCAAGACCGTGGCCGCGGCCGACATGCTGGTGCCCGGCATCGGCGAGCTGATCGGCGGCAGCCAGCGCGAGGAGCGCCTGGAGCTGCTGGAGGCCCGGATGGATGAGCTGGGCCTGGCCCGGGAAGACTACGACTGGTATCTGGACCTGCGCCGCTTCGGCAGTGTGAAGCACGCCGGCTACGGCCTGGGCTTCGAGCGCCTGGTGATGTACCTCACCGGCATCCCCAACATCCGCGACGTGCTGCCCTTCCCCCGCACGGCCAGCGGTTTCTAACCCCCAAAAAACAACAAGGAGGCGGGAGCCATGCCGCACACACAGGACGAGATCTCCCGGCGGCTGGCCCCGCCTTTGCTTTGCTGGTACCGCGAAAACCGGCGTCTGCTGCCCTTCCGGGTGGACCCCACCCCCTACGGCGTGTGGGTGAGCGAGATCATGCTGCAGCAGACGCGGGTGGCCGCCGCGCTGGAGCACTACCGCCGCTTCATGGCCGAGCTGCCCACCATCGCCGCGCTGGCCGAATGCGACGAACAGCGTCTTTTGAAGCTGTGGGAGGGGCTGGGCTATTACAGCCGCGCCCGCAACCTGCAGAAGGCCGCGCGGGTGGTGATGGAGCAGCACGGCGGGCAGCTGCCGGCCGACTACCAGGCACTGCGCGCACTGCCCGGCATCGGGGACTACACGGCGGGCGCCATCGGGTCGATCTGCTTCGGGCTGACGGTGCCGGCGGTGGACGGCAATGTGCTGCGGGTGTTTTCGCGGCTGTACGACGACAGCTCCGACATCACCCGCCCCGCCGCCAGGCGCACCTGCGCCGACCGGGTGCTGGCCTGCATGCCGCCCGATGCGCCGGGCGATTTCAACCAGGCCCTGATGGAGCTGGGGGCGCTGGTGTGCCTGCCGGGTGCGGCGGTGCGCTGCGCAGAATGCCCGGCGGCCGCGTTCTGCCGGGCAAAGGCGTCCGGACGGGCGGCCCTGCTGCCGGTGAAGGCCGCGCCCAAAGCGCGCCGGGTGCAGCCGGTGACGGTGCTGCTGGTGAAGAACGGCGCGGGCGAATACCTTCTGCAGCAGCGCGGCGAAACGGGGCTGCTGGCCGGACTGTGGCAGCCGTTCCTCTGCGAGCGCGCGCTGGACGCGGACGGCGCGGCCCGGCTCCTGCGCAAAGCGGGGCTGCGGGCGCGGTATACCGGGCCTGGTCCCCTTGCAAAGCATCTCTTCAGCCACATCGAATGGCAGATGCACGGCCTGTGCTTTGAAGCCGAGGGCGAAGCGCCGGCGGGATGCGTGTGGGCAGGCCGCGCGGCGCTGGACGAAACCTATCCACTGCCCGGGGCGTTCTGTGCATATCGCACCTATATGGCGGCACAATCGTAAACTTTTTTAGAAGAAAGTGCCCCGGATGTTGTAATCTGCGGCCGCAGCGGCTATAATAAAGCTAATACAACCCGGCGCTCTGCCGTCAAAGGGAGGCTTTGCCTGATGAAATTTCCCAGCCGCATTTTCCGGGCCGGCCGCACATTGGCCATGGCCGGTGCTCTGGCCGGTGTGCTGGACGCCGCACAGGCCGCCGTAGAAACCACAAAACAGGCCAGCGAGCGTCTGGCCCGCAAAAAGGAGGAGACCATCACCATGAAGAAGTCCACATTTGCCGCTATCCTGGTTTTCCTGGCCGCTGTTGCCGGCGCTCTGGCCGCCGCATATATGTATATCCAGCGCCGCGAAAAGGAACTGGACGAGTACGAGCAGCTGCTGTTCAGCGAGGAATTCAACCAGGAAGTGCCCGAGGATGAGGAAGAGGTTCCCGCCCCCGCGGCCGAGGAGGAGCAGCCCGCCGAAAAGCCCGCCGAATAACCTTCTCCGCTTCGCGCCCAACGCTGTGGCTTTGCTTTTGTGCAAAGTCACAGTGTTTTTTTGTGCGCGGGCATGGTATGATGAAATCATCGAAGGGGCGGCGTTCCGCCCGATCTCTGTTTTGTTTGGAGGAATACCATGAAACTGGACACAAAGCGCACATTGCTGGTGGGCCTTGCCTTCTTTTCCATCTGCGCCTTCTGGCAGGTGTACGACGGCATCATCCCCCTGATCCTGAAAAACACCTTCCATGTGGGCGACGCCCTCAGCGGCGTGGTGATGGCGCTGGACAACGTGCTGGCGCTGTTCATGCTGCCGCTGTTCGGCGCGCTGTCCGACCGCACCCACACCCGCATCGGGCGGCGCATGCCCTATATCCTGGGCGGCACGGCGGGCGCCTGCGTGTGCATGGTGCTGATCCCGCTGGCCGACCGGATGGCCAGCCTGCCGCTGTTCCTGGTGGGGCTGGGCCTTGTGCTGGTCAGCATGGCCACCTACCGCAGCCCGGCGGTGGCGCTGATGCCCGACGTGACCCCCAAGCCCCTGCGCAGCAAGGGCAACGCCATCATCAACCTGATGGGCGCGGTGGGCGGCATCGTGATGCTGATCGCCATCAAGCTGCTGGTGCCCAAGGGCGACCGGCCCAACTATTTCCCCCTGTTCCTGCTCACCGCGGCGGTCATGGCGGTGTGTGTGCTGGTGCTGCGCTGGAAGATCGACGAGCCTGCCTGTGTGAAAAAGATGCAGGCCGAGAGCGCCGGCCTGCCGGAGGAGAAGGAGGAAGCCTCCGCCCCCGGCCAAAAGCTGGAACGCCCGGTGTTCATCAGCCTGTGCCTGATCCTGGCCAGCGTGTTCTTCTGGTTCATGGGCTACAACGCGGTGACCACCGCCTTCTCCAAATACGCCAACGCCACCTGGGGCATGGAGGGCGGCGACTACGCGATGGTGCTGATGGTGGCGCAGGCGGCCGCCATCCTCACCTACATCCCGGTGGGCGCGATCGCCAGCCGCATCGGGCGCAAGCGCACCATCCTGGCGGGCGTGGCCATGCTGGCCGTCGCCTTTGGCGCCGCCATCTTCGTGCGCACCTTCTCGGGCATCGTGTTCTTCTTCTTTGTGCTGGCGGGCGTGGCCTGGGCCTTCATCAACGTGAACAGCTACCCGATGGTGGTGGAGCTGAGCCGCGGCGCCGACGTGGGCAAATACACCGGCTACTACTACACCTTCAGCATGACCGCCCAGATCATCACCCCCATTTTCAGCGGCGCGCTGATGCAGTTTTTCGGCTACCACACCCTCTTCCCCTACGCCACCGTCTGCGTGGCGATCAGCTTCGTGACCATGCTGCTGGTGCGCCACGGCGACAGCCGCCCGATACCCGCCAAGAGCAGGCTGGAAGCCTTCGACGTGGACGACTGACCCCCCTTTTTCCCGCAACACAGAGCGCCCGCGCTGTCCGAAAACCGGCAGCGCGGGCGCTTTTTGCTTTTTGCAGATGATTTCAGGATTCCTCGTGCAGGGTGGCCAGATAGATGCGGGAATCGTTGTCGCCGAACAGGCGGGTGTGCTCGTTGTAGGCGGTGCCGGCAAACTGCGGCGGCAGCGGCAGGCCCAGGCCACACAGAAGGTCTCCGCCCGCGATGCGCCGCTCGTCGCTGAGGGTGAGGGAATACTGCCCCGCGATCACCGCCTGCACCACGCCGCCCTGCCGCAGCTTGAAGGGCAGCACACGGTTCACCAGCTCGCCCAAAGCCGCCACGTTCACATACTGGGTGCGGCCCACCACGTCATACACCGCCTGCGGCCGCAGCCCCGCAAAGGGGATGCGCTCGTCGGGGCGGCCGGGCGTCACACGCGGCTGGTAGAGCATCGCCGCCGCTTCGTCCCCCTCGGGCGAGACCGACACCCACACCGTCTTGGTGTCGTCGTACTCGGCCTCCAGGCGGTAGAAGTCGCCGAACTGGAACAGCTCCCGGTGCTGCTTATACCACGCGATCTGCGCCTTGATGGCCTGTTTTTCCACCCGGCTGAGGCGCGAGACGTCCAGCTCGTATCCCAGGCACCCGAACGCCGCCACGTTGAACCGCGTTTCCAGCGGGGTGGCGCGCAGCGAGGCGAAGTGCGGGCTGGCCGCCACATGCGCTCCGATCGTGCTGGGCGGATAGCCGTAGCTGGTGCCCTCCTGGATGGACAGGCGCTGGGCCGGGTCGGTGTTGTCGCTGGCCCAGGTCTGGGGCATATAGCACAGCATGCCCAGATCGAACCGGTTGCCGCCCGAGGCACAGCTCTCGAACAGGATCTGCGGGAATTCCCCGGTCACCCGCTCCAGCACCCGGTACAGGCCCAGCATATAGCGGTGGTAGAACTCGCCCTGCCGCGCCGGCGGAAGCCCGCCGGCATAGGGGTCGCTGATGTTGCGGTTCATGTCCCACTTCACATACCGGATGGGCGCAGAGGCAAACAGGTCGGTGAGGGTTTTGATCAGATAGTCCTGCACCTCGGTGCGGGTGAGGTCCAGCGTCAGCTGGTTGCGGCTCTCGCAGGGGGCGCGTCCCGGGCAGGACACCGCCCACTCGGGGTGTGCGCGGTAGAGGTCCGAGTCGGGGCTGACCATCTCCGGCTCCACCCACAGGCCGAAATCCAGCCCCAGCTGCCGCAGCTTGGCCGCGAAACCGGCCAGCCCTCCCGGCAGCTTCTGGGTGTTCACCACCCAGTCGCCCAGGCTGGTGTGGTCGCTGTTGCGGCGGCCGAACCACCCGTCGTCCAGCACGAACAGCTCCACTCCCAGCGCCGCCGCCGTCTTGGCCATCTTGAGCAGCGAAGCCTCGGTGAAGTTGAACTCGGTGGCCTCCCAGTTGTTGATGAGGATGGGGCGGGGCTTGTTCTTCCACTCGCCCCGCACGATGCAGTTGTTGACAAAGCGGTGGAAATTCTGCGACAGGCCGTTGAGGCCCTTGTCGGAAAAGGTGAGCACCGCCTCGGGGGTGTGGAAGCTCTCGCCCGGCTGCAAAAGCCACGAAAAGCCGCTGGGGTTGATGCCGGTCAGCAGGCGGATCTTGCCGGTGTAGGTCACCTCGCAGTACTCGGCGTGGCTGCCGCTGTACACCAGGTTGCAGCCGTAGCAGCGGCCGGTCTGCTGGGTGGCGTATTTGTGCTGCAGGATGACCAGCGGGTTGTGCCGCGCGCTGGAGGCGCCGGTCTTGGAGTCGTTCAGGATGGTGCCCGCCGACAGCGGATGCCGGTGCAGCTGGCGCTCGTTGGCCCACATGCCGTCGAAGGTGAGCAGCGAGTAGGCCCCGCCCGGAAGGTCCAGCTGGGCGCTCATCAGGCGGCGCAGCACGGCCGGGCGGTCGCTGTCGTTATACACGGCGGCACAGCGCGCGATGACGTCGTACTCCTCGTAGACGTGATACCACAGCACCAGGCGCAGGCCCAGCGCTTTGTCGGCCAGCTGCAGCTCGGTGGTGCGGCAGTCGCCGCAGCTGCACGGGAGCCCCGGCAGCGGCTGCCGCCCCTCGTACTGCTTCCAGCCGGTGAGTACGAAGTCGGTGGTGCGCTGGCCGTCGGCCGCTTCCAGCTCGATCATCGGCTCGCGGAAATCGCCCTTTCCCAGCCCGCTCGTTTCCAGGCACACGTCGTCCAGCCCGAAGCTGGGATAGTTCTTGTCGTAGGTGACCATCGTGCCGTACCCCGCCGCCGGCGCGGGGAGCAGCTCGTCCCAGTGGGGCTGGTCGGCCAGGCGGGGGCCGTAGTAGAGATTGGCCGGCTGCCCGGTGGGCAGCAGCGCGATCAGGTAACTGGTATTGTGTGTGTGCAGATGCAGCACGGTGGTGTGGTTCATCGCGGTTCCTCCTTCCTGCGCAGGCTGGCCGCCAGGGCGGCGTTGATGCTGCGCAGCGACGCCGAATCGATCTTGCACACCGCGCGGTCGGCGGTGAACAGGCCGTTCATCTCCCCTTCCACGTCGGTGAGCTGGGTGTAGATGCAGCCGCACAGCCCCTTTTTCACAGCGGGCAGGATCTGGCCGCGGTAGAGCGTTTTGAAGGCCTTGGTCAGCTGGGCGGAGCTTGTGTATTTGCGGTAGCCGAACAGCTTTTTGCCGGTGGTGTGCTCCTCCACCGGCAGCGCGTATCCGCCGAACTCGCTGAGCACCACCGCGCGGCCGCGGCGGTCGGGCGAGAATTTATAGGGGTGGAAATAGACGTGCGGGCTGGCGATGTTCCCCGCGCCCTGGTCGTGCCATCCGCTGGCGTGGTCCACCAGGCGGGTGGGATCCTCCTGCCGCAGGCGGGCGGCGATGCGGGCGGCGTCGAACTGCCCCCATCCCTCGTTGAAGGGCGCCCACACCACGATGCAGGCAAAGTGGCGCAGCGCGTCCACCATCTCGTCCAGCTCGCTCTCAAACAGGCGCCTGCCTTCCCCGTCCGCCCGGCCGAACCGCTCGTATTTGTCGTCTTTCAGCATCACGCCGGCAAAGGGCAGCGCCTGGACCACCGCCGGTTTGTAGGGGCCGCCGCCGTTGGGCATATCCTGCCACACCAGCATGCCCAGGCGGTCGCAGTGCCAGTACCAGCGCGCCGGTTCCACCTTCACGTGCTTGCGCAGCAGGTTGAAGCCCAGCTGCTTCACCCGCCGGATCTCCTGTTCCATCCCCTCGTCCGGGGCGGTGTAGAGGCCGTCCGGCCAGTAGCCCTGGTCCAGCAGGCCGGACAAAAACACCGGCCGGCCGTTCAGGCAGATGCGCGGGATGCCGCCGCACTCCTTCACCTCAATTTTGCGGAAGGCGGCGTAGCTCTGCACACAGTCGCCGCCCATCTCGGCGCGCACCGTGTACAGATACGGTTTTTCGCAGCTCCAGGGCACGAAGCGCTCCAGCTGCACCCGCGCGGTGCGGCGCGGCTCCAGCGCCGCCGTGCCCACCGTGCGTCCGGCGGCGTCCAGCACCGTCACCCGGCCGGGCGCCCCTTCCGCCAGCGGCTGGGCGGTGATCTCCAGCGCGGCCTCGTCGTACAGCGGCTGCACCCGCAGCGACGCGATGCCCTCGGGCGGCACCGGCTCCAGCCACACCGTCTGCCAGATCCCGCTCTGGGCGGTGTACCAGATGCCGCCGGGCGTGCTGCTCTGTTTGCCGCGCGCAAGGCTGGAGCCCTCGGTGGCGTCCCGCACCGCCACGATCAGCTGGTTTTCGTCGGGGCAGAGGAAGTCGGTGATGTCCATCCAGAACGGCGTGTATCCGCCCTGATGGCCGCCCGCCTGCCCGCCGTTCACCCACACGGTGCACTCCTGGTCCACCGCGCCGAACTGCACGAGCACGCGGTTTCCCTGCCAGCCTTCGGGCAGGACGAAGGTGCGGCGGTACCACAGGGTCTCGTCGGGCTGCGGGCCCCGCGGCATGCCGGAGGCGGGCGTTTCGGGCGAATAGGGGACCTGGATGGTATACGGCCATTCCTCCGGCATCTGGTCGGACGGGGTGATGGCGGCCTGCCAGCTGCCGTTCAGGCACAGCCAGTCTGTGCGCCGCAGCTGCGGACGGGGATAGGCGGCGGGTGTATTCATGGCGTTGCGCCTCCTTTTTATACAAATGCTGTTATCTGTATTGTAGCACACCGGGCGGCACAGTACCACGGCGAATTCTGTTTTTTTACAAAAGCTTCCCCCTTGCCATGCTGCACAAAAACTGCGTGCCGGACCGATTTTGAAGACAAAGGGGCTTTTCTGGCGCGCCCGGATGTGATAAGATGTTGTATAGACCGCGGCCGCCCGTCCGGCCGCCGATGCCCAAAAGAAAAGAGGACCTGAGAACTATGTCTGATACAAACCAGAAACTGGCAGCCCTGCGCGGCGCGATGAGCGCCGTGAACGCAGACGCCTGCCTGATCCCTTCCTCCGACCCGCACCTCAGCGAGTACCTGCCCGCCCACTGGCGCGCGCGCAGCCATTTTTCCGGCTTCACCGGCTCGGCCGGCACGCTGGTGGTGGGGCGTGAAAAGAGCGCCCTGTGGACCGACGGCCGCTACTTCATCCAGGCCGAGCGGCAGCTGCGCGGCAGCGAGATCGAGCTGATGCGCATGGCGCAGAAGGGCGTGCCCACCGTGTCCGCCTGGCTGGCGGACCTGCTGCAGGACGGCCAGACCCTGGCGCTGGACGGCATGGTGACCGCCGAGAGCACCGTGCGAGAGCTGCGCCGCGCGTTTGGCGGCAAGCAGGTGAAGATCCTGGACGCCGACCTGGCCGGCCCGTGCTGGGAGGGTCGTCCCGCCGTGCCCGCCACCCAGTGCTATGTGCACGAGGTGTGCTACGCCGGGCTGTCGGCCGCCGAGAAGCTGGCCGCCGTGCGCGGGGAGCTGAAAAAGCAGAACGCCACCGCCCTGCTGGTGACCCGCCTGGACAGCGCTGCCTGGCTGACCAACCTGCGCGCGGCCGACATCGACTACAACCCGTTCGCGCTGTGCTTTGTGTTCGTGACCCAGAGCGCCGCCTGGCTGTTCATCGACGCCTCCCGCTTGCCCGGCGAGGCGCTGGCGATGCTGCGCGAGAACGGCATCGAGGTGCGCGGCTACGGCGAGATCCGCAGCTGGCTGGCCGGCTACACCGGCAGCGAGACGGTGCTGGCCGACGCCGGTTCCATCAGCCATGCGCTGTGGAGCGAGCTGGAGAAGAACCCCGCCTTCACCATCCGGGAGGGCGCCGAGCCCATCCAGGCGCTGAAGGGCGTGAAGAACCCCACCGAGATCGAGAACCTGAAAAACTCCCACCGCAAGGACGGCGTCGCGATGGTGCGGTTCCAGATGCAGCTGGAAGCCAGGATGGCGGCCGGCGAGCGCGTGACCGAGTGCGACATCGCCGCCATGCTGCGCAACGTGCGCTTTGTGCAGCCGGCCTGTGTGGGCGAGAGCTTCGACACCATCGCCGCCTACGGCCCCAACGCCGCCATGATGCACTACAGCGCCCAGCCCGCCACCTGCGCGGTGCTGGCCCCGCGCGGCTTTTTGCTGGTGGACAGCGGCGCGCAGTATCTGGACGGCACCACCGACATCACCCGCACCTATGCGCTGGGCGAGCTGACCGAGGAGGAGAAGCGCTGGTATACCCTGGTGCTGAAAAGCCACATCGACATCGCCCGCGCGGTGTTCATGGAGGGCTGCACCGGCGGCAACCTGGACATCCTGGCACGCAGCGCCGTGTGGCAGCACGGCATCGACTACCGCTGCGGCACCGGCCACGGCGTGGGATTCCTGGGCGGCGTGCACGAGGGCCCGCAGAGCCTGCGCACCACCAACAATGTGGTGTTCAAGCCCGGCATGACCGTCACCGACGAGCCCGGCATCTACGAAGAGGGCAAGGTGGGCATCCGCATCGAGAACGAGCTGCTGTGCGTGAAGAAGATGGAGACCGAGTACGGTGTGTTCCTGGGCTTCGAGCCGTTCACCTACTGCCCCATCGACACCACGCCGGTGCTGGTGGAGATGCTGACCGCCGACGAGCTGGAATGGCTGAACAGCTACCATGCCCTGGTGCTGGAGACCCTCAAGCCGCTGCTGAAGCCGGACGAGGTGGAATGGCTGGCCGCCAAGTGCGCGCCGCTGGGCTGATCCGCATACATCCGCATAAGACGAGAAAAGGCAGAGCCGTAGAAATGCGGCCCTGCCTTTTTTGGTTTTGGGGCGCTGCCCCAAACCCCGCCGCCTTTTGAAAAAGGCGGGCGAAAACTTATTCTGTCCTTCCGCCTCTCGCCGCCCGCCGGTATTGCAGCGGGCTTTGCCCCGCCATGCGCAGAAAGCGGGTGGAGAAGTTGGCTTCGTTTGCAAACCCGCTGCGCCGCCCGATCTCCCCCACCGGCAGATCGGTGGACACCAGCAGCTCCTTGGCGCGGGTGATGCGGCAGCACAACAGATAGTTATACGGGGTGGTGCCCATATACTGCCGGAACAGGCGCAGGAAATACGATTTGCTGATATGCGCCGCCGCGGCCAGCTCGTCCAGCGCAAGCTCGGCGTCGTAGTGGGCGCGGATGTAATCGGCCGCGCGCTGCACCAGCGCCCGGTTGGAGGCCGCCGCCGAACTGTCCAGCACCTGCATCGACAGCTCGGCCAGCAGCGTGTGGATGACCAGGCTCTGCCGCAGCACCGACGCCGTGCTGCCGTCCTCCAGCCGGGACAGCAGCCCTTCAAATCCCTGCCGCGCCGCCAGCTCGGGCAGCGGCACCGCCGTGATGCGCTGCGGGTTCAGCACCTCGGCCGCTGCCGCCACCCCCATGCCGTCGATGTGCGCCCAGTAGTGGTGCCAGCGGTCGTGTCCCGGCGCGGTGCAGTAGCTCTGCGGGGTGCGGCAGTCCAGCAGCAGCGCCCGGCCCGGCTCCAGCAGCACCCGCGTGTCCCCCTGCTCGATCAGCCCCGCGCCGGACAGGGAATAGAATAAAATATAGCTTTCCTTGTGGGTGCGGGCGGTGGAAAAATGCGCGCCGGCATAGAACAGCCCCGCCTCGGTGCAGCGGTAGGGCTGGGCCAGCGCGGCGGCCCCCGGCGTGGTGCGCAGCCAGCTGCTTTCCCCTCGCATATCCAGGTTGTAGGTGAGCATCGAAAGCGCCTTCTTTCAAAAGTGGAATTTTGCAAAAAACACGGCGAATAAAACGTATGGAATCCCGCCGCAAACGGGAGTATACTCAATATCGAAAGCGAACAAAGGGCGTTTGCTCTTTGAGATTATTTTATCAAAAAAACGCCCGCCGCACAAGGCGCGGGACAAAAATGGGAGGCAATCCGGTATGGAGCGCATGGCGTGGAAAGGGCGCATCAAGCCCGGCTGCAAGGCGGAGTACATCCGCCGCCACAACGAGATCTGGCCCGAGATGGTGGAGGTGCTCAAAAGCGCGGGCATCTGCAACTACACCATCTTTGCGGCGGGAGAGGAGCTGTTCGGCTACTACGAGTGTGAAAAAGGCGTGGCCTTCGCCGAGCAGGCCCAGGCAAACAGCCCGGTGGTGGACCGCTGGAACGAATACATGAAGGACATCCTGGAACTGGAAATGGACCCGGAGACCGGCGCCCAGCCCAAGCTGGAACCGGTGTTCCGCCTGGACTGAAAGGAGCGCACCATGACCTATCATCTTGCCGTGGACATCGGCGCCTCCAGCGGGCGGCACATCCTGGGCCATCTGGAAAACGGCCGCATGGTGCTGGAGGAAGTGTACCGCTTTGACAACATCCAGCAGCGGAAAAACGGCCACGACTGCTGGGACGTCGAAGCGCTGTGGGACCACATCCTGGCCGGCCTGTGCGCCTGCCGCGCCGCCGGGAAGATCCCCGTCAGCATGGGCATCGACACCTGGGCGGTGGACTTTGTGCTGCTGGATGCGGGCGGCAATCTGGCAAGCGATGCGGTGGCCTACCGCGACGCGCGCACCGAGGGCGTGCGGGACCGCCTGGAGGCAGAAGGGGTCCTCTCCTTTGCCGACCACTACGCCCGCGCGGGCATCCAGTATCAGCCCTTCAACACCGCCTACCAGCTGGCGGCGCTGAAGGACGAGCACCCCGAACAGCTGGAGCGGGCACAGCGCCTGCTGATGATCCCGGAGTATTTCAACTATCTGCTCACCGGGAAGATGGTGAACGAGTACACCAACGCCAGCTCCACCGCCCTGGTGAACGCGGAGAAAAAGACCTGGGACGACGAGCTGATCGCGGCGCTGGGGCTGCCGCGGAAGATCTTCGGCGAACTTCATATGCCGGGCGCCAGCGTGGGGCATTTCACCCCCGCTGTGCAACAGATCGCGGGGTTCGACTGCGAGGTGCTGCTGCCCGCCACCCACGACACCGCCAGCGCCTTTCTGGCGGTGCCCGCGCGGGACGACAGCGCGGTGTATATCTCCAGCGGCACCTGGAGCCTGCTGGGCGTGGAGAACTTTTCTCCCATCACCACCCCCGAAAGCCGGGCGGCCAACTTCACCAACGAGGGCGGCTACAACTACCGGTTCCGCTATCTGAAAAACATCATGGGCCTGTGGATGATCCAGTCGGTGCGCCGGGAGTGGAACGGCGTGGCCTATGTGGCCGGCAAACAGCAGCGCACCGCCGCTGAAAAGCAGTGGAGCTATGCCGAGCTGGAGACCGAAGCGCGCGCCTGCGAGGATTTTGCCGGGCGTGTGGATGTGAACGACGCGCGGTTCCTCTCCCCCGCCAGCATGGTGGAGGAGGTGAAGGCGGCCTGCGTCGAAGCGGGCGGCCCCGTTCCCCAGACGGTGGGCGAGGTGATGGCCTGCATCTACCACAGCCTGGCCGACTGCTACGCCGCCGCCATCCGGCAGCTGCAGAACCTCACCGGCAAGACCTACACCGCCATCCACATCGTGGGCGGCGGCAGCAAGGACGGCTATCTGAACGCACTCACCGCCAGGGCAGCCGGGCTGCCGGTGTTCGCCGGGCCCACCGAGGGCACCGCGCTGGGCAACCTGATGGTGCAGATGATCGCCGCGGGCGAATTCGTTGATCTGGCCGCCGCACGCGCGGCCATCCATACAAGCTTTCCAATCACGGAGGTACAACCATGACACAGTTTGAAACCGCAAAACAGCGCTATGCCGCCATCGGCGTGGATGTGGAGTCCGCGCTGGAGCGCCTGGCAGACAAAGCCATCTCGATCCACTGCTGGCAGGGCGACGACGTGGCCGGCTTCGACCAGAAGGACGGCAAGGCCGGCGACGGCATCCAGACCACCGGCAACTATCCCGGCAAGGCCCGCAATTTTGAGGAACTGAAGGCCGACTTCCTCAAGGCCGCCTCCTTCATCCCCGGCAAAAAGCGCATCAACCTGCATGCGTCCTACGCCGTGTTTGCCGAGGGCGAGTGGGTGGACCGCGACAAGCTGGAGTACAAACACTTCGAGCCGTGGGTGGCCTTTGCCAAAGAGCACGGCCTGGGCATCGACTTCAACCCCACCTGCTTCTCCCATCCGATGGTGAAGGACGGCCTGACCCTCTCCCATCCCGACGAGCGCGTGCGCCGCTTCTGGATCGACCACTGCAAGGCCAGCCGCCGCATCGCGCAGCAGATCGGCGAGGCGCTGGGCGACGAGGTGCTGAACAACGTGTGGATTCCCGACGGCTTCAAGGACATCCCGGCCGACCGCATGGGCCCGCGCATGCGCCTGAAGGCCGCGCTGGACGAGATCTTTGCCGAGAGCTGCCCCAACGTGATCGACTGCGTGGAGAGCAAGGTGTTCGGCATCGGCCTGGAGAGCATGACGGTGGGCAGCAATGAGTTCTACACCGCCTACGCCGCCACCCATCCGGGCGTCTACAACCTGCTGGACGCCGGCCACTATCACCCCACCGAGTTCATCAGCGACAAGATCCCGGCCATGCTGTGCTTCTTCGACAAGGTGCCCCTGCATGTCACCCGCCCGGTTCGCTGGGACTCCGACCATGTGGTGCTGTTCGACGACGAGACGAAGGAGATCATGAAGGAAGTTGTGCGCAACGGCGCGCTGGACAAGGTGCTGATCGGCCTGGACTTTTTCGACGCCTCCATCAACCGCATCGCCGCCTGGGTGGTGGGCACCCGCGCCGCGCAGAAGGCGCTGCTGTTCGCCCTGCTGCAGCCGAACGAGAAGCTGAAGGAACTGCAGGACGCCGCCGACTTCACCACCAAGATGGTGCTGATGGAGACCGCCAAGACGCTGCCGTTCACCGAGGTGTGGGAGGAATACTGCCGCCGCCAGAACGTCCCCGTGGACGGTCAGTGGCTGGAGGACGTGCGCGCATACGAAACCGAAGTGCTGAAAGAGAGGGTATGAACCATGGGAATTCTGGATGTTGAGATCGTAAAACTGTATATCCGCATGTGCCAGGACGGCTGGGAGCAGGGCTGGCACGAGCGCAACGGCGGCAACCTGACCTACCGCATGAAGGCCGAGGAAGTGGACGCCTGCCGCCCCTTCTTCCGCACTCCCGGCGAGTGGGTGCAGATGGGCGTGACCGGCGAGAACCTGGCCGGCGAGTATTTCCTGACCACCGGCAGCGGCAAGTATTTCCGCAACGTGCAGCCCGATCCCACCCACAGCATCGGCATCGTGGAGATCAACGACAAGGGCGACGCCTGGCGCATCGTGTGGGGCCTGGAGAACGGCGCCAGGCCCACCAGCGAGTTCCCCAGCCATTTCATGAACCACTCGGTGCGTGTGGCCGCCACGGACGGCGCCTGCCGCGTGATCTACCACGCCCATCCGGCCAACCTGATCGCCATGACCTATGTGCTGCCGCTGACCGCCCGCGACTTCACCCGCGCGCTGTGGAAGTCTGCCACCGAGTGCCCGGTGGTGTTCCCCGGCGGCGTGGGCGTGGTGCCCTGGATGGTGCCGGGCGGCGCCGACATCGCGCTGGCCACCAGCGAGCTGATGAAACAATACGACGCGGCGGTGTGGGCGCACCACGGTCTGTTCTGCTCCGGCCCCGATTTCGACACCACCTTCGGCCTGATGCACACCATCGAGAAGGCCGCCCAGATCTGGATCCTGGCCCAGAGCGCCGGCCAGGGCAAGATCCTGCAGACCATCCGGGACGATGAGCTGCGCGCCATCGCCACCGAGTTCGGTGTGCAGCTGAACGAAGATTTCCTCGACTGAGTTCCATTCTCCACAAAAGGGCAGAGCGCCCGGCGAAGTTTTCGCCGGGCGCTCTGTCTTTTTGGTAAAGCCCTCCGCTCTGCGCAGAGGGAAGGCTTTCCCTCTGCCGCAGCACCGGCGGTTTTTCAAAGGCTTCCCCTGCCCACGAAATTTGCTTTAACGGGCGGTCATGACGGCGGCATAGCGGCGGCTGATCTCGCACCGCAGCGCACTGCCGGACAAAAAGGCCTCGATGTCGTCCAGCAGGCTGTCCGCCACGGCGGGACGGCGGTCGATGGTGGGGCCGGCCTGGTGCGGCATCAGCAGCACGTTCGGCAGGCCGCACAGCGGATGGTCCGCCGGCAGCGGCTCCTGCTCGTAGACGTCCAGCACCGCCGTCAGGTCCGGCCGGTCGGCCAGCACCCGGCAGAGCGCCGCCTCGTCCACGATCGCGCCCCGCGCCGTGTTCACCAGCAGCGCGCCCGGCTTCATGCTGCGCAGCAGCGGCTCGGTGATGAGGTGACGGGTGGCGGCGGTGAGGCCGGTGTGCAGGCTGACGATGTCGCACCCGGCAAACAGGGCGGGCAGATCCGCCCTTGTCATGCCGGTGCGCTGCAGCTCGGCGGGTTCGATGTGGCGGCTGTACACCTGCACGCGGCAGCGGAAGGGCGCCAGCATCTCCACCAGATACTGCGCGATCGTGCCGTACCCCACAATGCCCACGCTGCGCTCCAGCAGGCCGCGGTTCGAAAAGGTCTGCGGCCAGCGGCCGTTTGCCAGGCCGGTGGAATAGTGCGGGATGCGGCGCAGCGCGGCCAGCATATAGGCCACCGTTCCCTCGGCCACGCTCTCGGCAAAGACGCGGTTGCCGCTGACCACCCGCACGCCCCGCCGGTAGAGCGCATCGGAGACATATCCGTTCACCGACCCGCCGGTGTGCGCCAGCAGGCGCAGACGGTCGGCGCAGGCCATCACCGCCTCGTCCAGACAGGGGGAATCCCACCCGGTGATGCAGATGTCGATGCCGCGGATGGCGCGGCACAGCTCATCCGGCGTGAGCTGCCGACCGGTTTTGTTCCAGTGCACCCGGCCGATGGATTCCAGCCGCCGCACCCGCTCTTCGTCAAAAAAAGTGGTCACCACGCCCCGCCGGGGCATGGTGACCAGGATCTCTGTATCAGGCATATTGCCGCCTCCCCGCTTTGTGTATAGCTCCACTATACACGGCAGGGCGGAGGATTGCAAGCGGATTTTCTCACAGGGCTCCTTCTGCCAGGCGGCGCAGGAAGGCGAGGTCCTGCCCGTCGCAGCCGGGCTGCACCTCCTCGCGCAGCAGCGGCATGTCGGGACGGTTTTCCGCCACCCAGCGGCTGAGGAAGGAATAGTCCATCACGCCGCCGCCCAGCGGACGCGGGCAGTAGGCGTCGCCGTCCAGCACGAAGTCCTTGATGTGCATGGCGGTGATATGTGTGCCGAACTCCTCCAGCCAGCTGCGCCACAGATCGCTCTGGCGGGGCTGGTCCCGCTTTTTGAGGACGTTGGCGGCGTCGAAGATCAGGCGCAGGTGCTCTGTGTCCCCCACCGTTTCCAGCAGCTGCCGGGTGCGCGCGGGGGTGTCGAGCGGGTACCAGAACACCGGCTCGATGGCAAAGACCGCGCCGTGCTTCGCGGCCGCCTCGGTGATGCGCAGCACGCTGTCCACCAGAAGCGGGTACCGCGCCGCCTTCTCCTCCTCGCACAGGTGGGAATAGCTGCTCTCACTGCCCACCGCGCGCGCCTGCATGGCGTTCTGGAGTGAGAGGCAGTGCGCCACATTCTCCACCGCGCGGCGGCGGACCTCCTCGTCGGGGGCGCTGAGGTCCATATAGCAGCCCAGCACGCTGATCTCCACCCCGGCGGCGGCAAAGGCCTCGCCGATGCGGCAGGCTTCGTCCTGGTTCACCGCCCGGTAGTCGTCCACCGTGCACAGCGCCTTCGGCATGGCCAGCTGGCAGGCGTTGTAGCCCTTTTCCCGCAGCAGGCCGGCCAGCGCGGCGGCGGAGCGGCGTCCGTAGATGCGCACCGACAGGATGAAGGCGTAGACCACCGCCACGCCGCTGGCCTCGGTGGGCGAGAAGCTGCCGCTGAGGATGCCGCCGATGATGATGACGATCATCAGGATGCTGGGCACGGCGTCCCAGATGGTCTTGAGAATCTGGCTGAGCTTGAGCTTCTGGGCATTGCGCACCACATAGCCGTGCTTTTTGGCGAACAGGAAGGCGGCCACCATACACAGGGCAGCCCAAAGCAGGCCCGGGATCCAGCCGGCGATGAACAGCGTGGCCACCGAAACGCCGCCGCAGGCAGCAGAATAGATGATGAAGGCGTTGGTGGGCGGGGTCAGCTGGCCCACCGGAGCGGTGGCGATGTTGGTGGCGGCAGAGAATTCCTCCTCATAGCCGGCGTTCTTTTCGGGGTCGCGCAGGACGCTGCCCATGGCGGAGGCGGCGGCGATGCCGGAACCGGACAGCGAGCCGAACATCGCGTTGCCGGCGATGTTGGTGAGGGCCAGCGAGCCGGGCACACGCCCCAGCACCAGCATAGCCAGGTTCACCAGCCGCTGCGCCAGGCCGCCGCTGCCCATCAGGTTGCCGGCGAGGATGAAGAACGGGACCGCCAGCAGGCTGAAGCTGTCGATGCCGGTGGTGAGCTTCTGGGCGGCGATGAAGGTGGCAAATTGGGGGGACAGGAACATGGTGATGGTCACGGCTGCCGAGGTGATGATGCTGAAGGAGACCGGCGTCCCCATGATCAGCAGAAAGGCAAAGACGATGACCAGAACGATGGCAGCAGAGATCTCCATTTATTCTTCGGCCTCCTTCCGGCTGTTTTTCAGTTCAGCGAAATGTTCGGACAGGCGCGGGATGCTGTACAGCACCATCATCACGCCGCACACCGGAACACCCGCATAGTAGATCTGCATCGGGATATGCAGGGCGGCCGAGACCTGCCCCACTGCGTTCATGCTGACCATGATGCCGCCCACGATCATGATGACCACGCTCAGCACCAGGATGAGGATGTCGTTGAAGATCTTGTCCATGGCGGCGCCCTTCTTTGTGAAGGTGCTGGTGACGAAGCCGATCGAGATGTGCTTGTCCTTGCCGTAGGCATACGGCACGCCCAGCATGGTGGTCCAGATCAGGGTGTATTTCACAAATTCTTCGGTCCAGTCGCTGGGGTCACGCAGGATAAACCGGGTGAAGATCTGCCACACACAGCCAAACACCATCAGCACCACCATGACGCACAGCACGACCTCCAGCACCTTGTCCAGCACTTGGGTCATTTTTTTCATTGTTTGCCCCTCCTCAGTCTGCGTAGCTCTGGATGTCTTCGTACAGAGCGCGGTATTCGTCGCCGCGTCCGCAGTATTCCTCGTGGATCGGCTGTACAGCCTCGATGAAGGCGGTCTTGTCGATGTCATAGTAGACATGCACGCCGTGCTCCTCGGCCTCGGCGATGGCGTCGGCCATCATGTCGCTGTACAGGCTCTTGAAGTTTTCGTTGGTCTGTTCCAGGCTGGTCACCAGCGCCTGCTGCTGTTCGGCGGTGAGGCTGTCCCAGGTGGCGGCGCTGATGATGTAGATGTCGGGAGAATACTGGTGCTCGGTGTAGGTGTAGGATTTCACCAGATCCTGATGGCCGTTCACGGTGAGGGCCAGCTCGGTGTTCTCGGCGCCGTCCACCATGCCCTGCTGCAGGGCGGTGTAGGTCTCGCTGGAGGACATCGGCACCGCCGAACCGCCCATCGCCTCGATCATCTCCATCGAGGTGGAGCTGACCATCGAGCGGATCTTTTTGTTGTTCAGCACCGACGGGTCGGTGACCGGCACGTCCTCTTTCAGATAGAAGTTGCGCGAACCGTTGGCGTAGTAGCCGATGGCGATGAAGCCCTGGTCACGGGTGGAGGTGAACAGGTCCTGCACTGCCTGGCTCTGTTCCATCGCGGTGTAGTAGTGGTCCTGGTCCACGAACAGATACGGGATGGCAAAGATGGCGTAGCGGTCGTCGAACTGCTCCAGCGTGTTGGAGCTGACCTTCGCCATGTCCAGAATGCCCGCCTTCACCATCTCGATCTCCTCGTTTTCGGTGCCCAGCACGCCGGAGGGGTAGATCTTCACCTCCATGCCGGTGTCGGTCTGTGCCACAAAGTCGGAAAACAGGGCGATGGAATCCGCGATCTCGGACCCCTCCTGCTGGTTGTGGGCGAGGCGGATCTCCACGGAGGCCGAGTTGTTGGAGTTGTATACCTTTATAAAGGTGACCGCAGCGACCAGAAGAGCTGCCGCGCAGACTGCCACGCCGATTTTTTTCGGATAGTCATAAGTTCTCCTTTCCTGTTTGAGAAGAGCCGGCCGCAGCCCCCGTGCACGGTGTGGGCTTCCGCAACGTCCGGGTCCGCTCTTCTCGTCCCCGCCGCCTGCGGCGGCCAACCGAAACGGCAGGGCATGTGCGCTTCCTGTCTGGGCTCATGCATGATTTACAAGTTTATTGTAGCATCTGTCCTGCCTACATTCTGCGCCCTATCTTGCGATTTTTCGGCAAAATTCAAACTATCTTGCACTGACTTTTCCCGCACTTTACAGTTTTCCTTGTGCGTTTCCACCATATATTGTTAAATAGCACAAAAATATATAGATTATTTGTACAATATATCCATGTTTATTTCTTTTTTGTCTTTCCAAAACAGAGCAATATCCGTGTGTTTTGGGGCTGAATGGGCAAATACAGACGCATCTGTCTTGACAGCACTCCCGGCTAAACCTTGCTGTTTCTGCTTTGGGGGATTTTGTGCTGTTCGTACAATGGAGGATGGCCCGAATGGGGAGACGATGCGGTGGTGCAACGGAAAAGATCTCCATGGGGAGGCAACAGGTTCAGACCAGAAAAAGCTTGTATGCGGGCCGCTCCGCTTTGCAGCCGCCTTGCGGGAGGTTTGGCGCAGCATCGCTGTTTTTAAAAAATATTACTTTTAAGAAATCTGTTTGTCACTGAAATTCTTTTTTTGCAAACAACTCGCTGGTGCGCTGTTTTTTCAAAGAAAAAATATTTTTTATGCAAAATTTACAAATTTTCTCGAAAACTTTGCAGGATTTTTCATTGACTTTGCGAGTTGCACATAATAATATAAAGATAGAAAATTTAATTTTTAATCATCCAATACAGTTTATAAAAGTTATATTTTGTGTGCAATTTTATTTCCTTCTGTTTTTATAATGATGCTTGTACAGGCAGACATACCGCTATACCACTTCTTTTCCAATATAGAAAGGGTGAGTCCGATGGGCCATGTTCTGTAAGCCGTCCCGCAAGTTCCGTACTTTGTTCTTGCTATCAGAAAGGGATATCGTTATGAAAAGGTCTAAAAAAATCATCGGCGCGCTGTTCGTTTCGGCCGTGGTGGTTGGCTCTTCTTTGACAGCGTTTGCTTCCAATTGGCATTCTGCGGCAACAGCTGATGCTGTGCTGAAAAACAACTACTCTTTGGCTGTTGCTATAACAGATTGTTCCCGTGTTCCCTGTACTGAATTTATTGGAATAGAATCGACAATAACTGGTCAGGGAGACGATTTTTCTGAAACGGGCGTTGGTAGCAGTGGCGTTCCAACTTGTCAAGTTTTTGCAAGCACCAATGATGTGAGAGGCTTTACTTCTGCACACAGTACCCATCATTTTACTATTGCATTTAACGGCCATTATGAATATTTTGATACCGCCAAGCATGCATATCGATAATAAAAATTAATCTCCAATTAAATTGCAAAAAATTATTAGGCGAATTACGACCTAAAAAATGCTATTTTATTCTCGAAATGCAACGTCTATATTTTCGCTTAATAACGATTCACAACATCTGCGTGGTTAGTTTTATAATTTTTCTTTAATTTCATAGATATTATCACAGCAGCCAAAGCTCCAAAGTTTTATTAATACTTAATCATAAATATAACTTCTATATGATGTTATTGATTATAAGTTTTAATAATCTTTGGAGCTTTTTAAGGAGATTTTTATGAAAAAAAATTTTTTACACATATGTCTTATATGCATACTATGTGTATTGAGCTTAACAGGTTGTCGTACAGATAGTTTTTCCCGCACACCCAGCACGCTTTCTATTGATGAGGAATACCCGCAGGGTGGGTTTATTCTTCATTCCGGCTCTCCTATGGTAGAGACACCGGAAGGTTTTTATGCCTTTCAAGACAATTATCTGTATTACATCACCTCCGACCTCACCAAAAGTACTATCCTCTGCGGCAAGCCGGAATGTACACATAATGTAAATCCCAGCACCAATCTTTACGAAGCAGCTGAATGCAATGCATTTTTTGTAAGACCACAGATCTCCTATTATGAAGGTTATCTCTATATCGCAGCCCAAAATATCGCAGTCCAAAATATCACAGCTCAAAATTTTCAGACAGAAACTGATGATATTTCAACCGTTGTCTATCAGGTATCTCTGGACGGAAGTGAAAAGAAAATATTTTTTGATGTTGGTCAATTCATAAATGGCATGTGCATCTACAAAGGAGATATGTACATCGCGGACGCTGTGTACACAGAAACCGGCAAAAAAGATCGTATCCGAAAAATATCCATGAAAGACCCTTCAGATGTGAAAACTCTGTTTGAAACCACCGACTATCCCAGCAGCACTCTGAATCGATTTGAATGTTACGGAGATTTTTGCTATTTCTTTTTCACACCTGGTGAAGAAGACGGTGTCTATCGATATCTCAGAATAAATCTGCAAACCGGAGAAATCACTACATTACACGAATCCAGCGATGACACCTCTCTTCTGTACATGAACGACTATGGATGTATTATAGAAGATCAGGATGTGAACCGGAAAAATCAGTACGATGACTGGCTGTGGGACAGCACCTATTATAAAATCGCCCCCGGCGATACAAACACCGTACCGCTTACAGAACAGGACTTTCCTCTGCTTGCCGAAACCCCAAAACTGGAAAATATAGACGATACTTATATTTATTTGAGCAGTATGCATCATTCTTCATGGAGTGAAAAAAGTTGGCCGGAAGATGCCAGCATCTATGTCTGTACCTATGACGGGGAGATTGCCGCAACCATTCCGCTTGGCCGTGAATTTTCAGGCAGTGTTTTCCACGCGCTGCCCGGCACAGAGGGCTATCTGTTTGTATACAGTCAAAAATATGCCGAAGGTGTTGCCGAAACACGCTACTACTACGCCCCCAAAGCGGAATTTGGGGACGGCGCCGTGGTGCAGCTGAAAGAGATCCCCATGGAATAAAAACACACAGAAAGCGGGCCGAGCGATGCTTGAGATCAAAAAGGTATATAAAAACTACGGCAAAAAGCGGGCGCTGACCAATGTGTCCTACCAATTCGGCACCGGCGTGTACGGCCTGCTTGGCCCCAACGGCGCGGGAAAATCCACCCTGCTCCAGATCATCACAGACAATCTGAAAATGGATGTGGGGCAGGTGCTGTACAACGGGACCGATATCCACAAAAACCAAAAGCAATACAAGAGCGCGCTGGGGTATGTGCCGCAGATCCAGGACATGTATGAGAATTTCACCGCCTTTGAATTTCTGGAATACATGGCTGCGCTGAAGGGGATGCCCAAGGCGCAGGTGCTGCCCGAGATCAAGCGGGTGCTGAAAATTGTGGGGCTGACCAAAAACGCCATGCAGAAGCTGGGCACCTTTTCGGGCGGCATGAAACAGCGCGCCCTGATCTCCCAGGCGCTGCTGGGCAGTCCGCAGGTGCTGATCCTGGACGAACCCACCGCCGGGCTGGACCCCAAAGAGCGGATCAAACTGCGCAACCACATCAGCCGTCTGGCCGAGACCACCACTGTGATCCTGGCCACCCATGTGGTGTCGGACGTGGAATCCATCGCCAAGGACATCCTGCTGCTGGGCGACGGGCGCATCCGGCAGCACGGCAGTGTGGAAGAGCTGTGCAGCGGCCTGGCCGGCAAAGTGTTTGAGGGCCGGATCTCCGCCGACGATCTGGCCCGTCTGGAACAGACGGCGGTACTCAGCAACATCCAGGAGCTGAGCGGCGGGCGCATCGAGGTGCGCTGCATCGCCGAACCGGAAAAGATGCAGGCGCTCCCCTTCCCCTTCCAAACCGCCGCCCCCAATCTGCAGGAGGTGTATCTCTACACCTTTGCGATGCACTGAGCCGGGGGTGACACGATGCTGCTGTTTCACGAATTGCACAAGCTGCTTTCCGGCAAGACCAAATGGCTGGTGCTGGCCATCCTGCTGGTGAACAGCTTTGTGTTTTATCTGTACATGATGCCCTATACAAAGCCCGTCGCCGAGCGCCAGCTGCACAGCCAGGTGCTGGCGCGCGGGCGCGAATACGACACTCTGCAGCAGGCGCTGGACAATTTGGAGGCCGATGTGACCGCCTGCGCCCACTGGGGCAGCATGGAGATGTATCAGTATTCCGACCAGGTGGCCTATGAACTGAAAAGCCAATACCAGGATGCCATCAATTTTGCCGCATTCATAGGCGGGTTCCAGGAGCGCGCACAGAATATGCTGGACTTCCCCATTTTCGCCCGGGAAGGCAGCTTTGCCAAACGCAACATCATCAAAACCGCCGCCGACTTCCAGGCGCTGGAAGGGCTGGAGGTGTATCCCGCCGACGGCGAAGGGCTTTTGCAGATGCAGAAGTTTTTCATTTCGGATGTGTTCCTGCTGGTGCTGGTGTGTTTTCTCAGTTTTCAGCTGTTTGGGCTGGACGCCTCCACCGGCATCAACAAGATCATCAACGCCACGCCAAGAGGCGGCCGACGGCTTTTGCTGGTGCAGGTGGGGCTGGTGGGGCTGTGCGCGGTGTTGTGTGCATTTCTGCTGTATGGAAGCAACCTGCTGCAAACCAGCCTTTTGGCGGGTCTGCCCGCCCTTTCGCAGGACATCCACGGCATCGCCGCCTTCCAGAATATCCCGTATGCCTGCACCACCCTGCAATATCTGCTCACCTATCTGGGCTGGAAAATGTGGTATGCGCTGGGGCTGTCGCTGCTGGTGCAGATGCTGGCCTACAAATTGCAGGGCGCCAAACTGGCCTGGGGGATCCTGGGTGTGGCTTCGGCGGCCAGCTTTCTGCTGTGGTTCTATCTGCCGGCCAATCCCATCGCCAAGATCTTCCGCTATCTGAACCTGTTCGGCCTGGCCGACACCGCCGAGGTGGTGGGCAACTACCAGAACCTGAACCTGTTCTGGTTCCCGGTGGAGCTGCGCACGGCCGCCAGCGTGATGCTGGCTGCTTTTATCCTGGTGGGCGGAGGGTTGATCCTGTACACGAAACCTGTTTCGATGCGCCTTGCCCTGCGCCGCCAGGAAAAGCCGATGCCCGAAAAGAGCCGCCACAGTCTTCTGGGCTACGAAGTGCGCAAGACCATCGGCCGGCAGAAGGGCGCGATTTTACTGCTGGCCGCTCTGCTGTATGCGGGCTGGGCCGGCATCCTGTACCAGCCGTCGCCCTACATGCTGCCCACCGACTATTACTACGACGAGATGTCCTCCTCGCTCGTGGGCAAAAGCGGGCAGGAATTGCAGGCCGCGATGGAAACGCTGCAAAAAGAAAACGAGAGCTTTTCCATCCAGGGGCAGGCCGAGGCATTCTTCAAGATCCAGCAGCAGTATATGCTGCTGACACGCGACCCCTCCCTTCCCTTTGTGAATGCCCGCGGCTGGGACGCCGTGTTTGCCAACAAGCAGAAGGATATCGTGCTGTTCCTGGTGTTCAGCCTGCTGGCCATCTTTTCGGTGGTGGGGCTGTTCCAGATGGAATACCGCAGCCGGATGCACACCCTTATTCGGACTACCCGCGGCGGCAAAGTATACTGGTATAAATTTGGCTGCGTGTGCGTGCAGAGCATCGTGTTCACCCTGCTGCTGCACGCCGGGCAGCTGGTGCAGTACGCCCGCGAGTATGCACCCGCGATGGGCGATGCACCCGCGCGGGCGCTGCCGCTGTTCGCGTCGACCTCCCTGCCGGTGTCGATCTATGGCATGCTGGCTCTGGTGCTGGTGCAGAAGGTGCTGGCCGGTCTGTGCGTGACCATGCTGCTGTTTGTGTTGGCGCAGTTCCTGCTGTCGGCCAGCCAGTTCATCATCGGCGCGGCGGTTCTGGTGCTGCTGCCGGGCGTGCTGCTCTACATCGCCAACATGCAGTACATCAATCCGCTGGTCGACATCCTGAAAAGGGCGGTGGAGCCTTGTCTGACCCTTTATTATGCGCTGTGTTCCTGGCCGTCGGTGCAGGCGCGGGTGCCCGTATACGGGTTTGCCTTTTTGGTACCGGCCGCCTTCGGCCTTGTGGCGGCGGGGTATTACCGCTGGCAGAAGCGGTGACGGCTGCTTCCGGTTGGAGGACGGTTTACTTTTTGACCCGCACGCTTTGCGCGCACCGGCGATGCAGTATATGCTCTTTCCTGGATTCGTTCCGCACCAGTTCCCACAGCTCCCGATTTTCCGGCGGCTGCCGAAATGGCGTTCCCGTGCCATTTCGGCAGCCGTTTTTATAAATCCCCTTGACAAAGCGGGTATGACCTGCTATAGTACAAAAAGTCCGATATCATATTGTATGATTTGAGATGATTGGAGGCTGATACATGGAGCGGGATATAGAGATCCAAACCACATTGACGGCATTCCGGGATGCCACCTGGGAGCTGGACAACATCTACTCCCTGTTCCCCAAATCCTGCGGACTGTCTGAGGTGGAGTATTGGTCGCTGCTGCTGATCCACGACGGCGTTGTCACCCAGAGCCAGATCAGTGAACGGCTGTTCATCAGCAAACAGACGCTGAACTCCGCTTTCAAGCAGCTGCGCAAAAAGGGGCTGATCCGCCTGGAGCCTTATGAGGAAAACCAGCGTTCCAAGCGATCGCTTCTGACAGATGCGGGGAAGGCGTTTGTTGAGGAGCATATCCTGCGGATGCACCGTATGGAGGAACGGGCCTGGCTTAGACTGACCAGCGAAGAACGCGAATCGCTGATCGGTTTGACGCAAAAAATCAGCCGCCTGATGCAGGACGAGCTGGAATATTCAACTACAAATCCTGTTTGACGTTCATCGGAGGCTTGCGGCCGTAGCCGCCCATAGCCGGAAAAGATGTCGAGTGCGCTCGGTTATTTTTGCAAATAACCGGGCGTTTTACTGTTTTGGAGGCAATATGAAAAAGATTGTAAACGGAATTTGGTACGACACCGGTGCAGCGCGGATGCTTTCCACGTATTATTTTTTCCTGGACAAAATCCCGATGGAAGAATCCGCCTACCAGATGCCGGACGGAGCCTGCTTCATTGTCCGGCGGATCAACGGAAGCGAAACCGCTTTGCTGCCGATCGCAGCGGAGGACATCCCCCGCTGGAAGAAATACCGCAGCCAATTCATCACACAGCTGTGGCTCGGATAAGGTGAGGAGGATGTATGCTGTGCGCCGTTTCTCTGTTTCGGCCGGTTTGAGAGCGCCCCCTTTCCCACCGGCAGGACAATTGTATACCATCGTCATCGGAGGACTGACCATCGCAATGGTCGGCCGGGCATTCCCCGGTCACAGTCGAGGAAGATGTCGGGTGCGCCCGGTTGCGTTGCACGACCGGGCGCATTTTTTATGATTCATTGGGAAAGGACGGATGCGCTTCATGAAGCTCATTGTAAAATTTATCAAACCGCACTGGAAATTGTGTGTGGTCACGATCTTGCTTTTGATCGTGGATGTAACAGGTACCCTGTTTATCTCCACCCTGGCCGCCGAAATGTTAAACCTGGGAACGTCTGGCGCTTCTTTGGAAGTGCTACTTCGTACCGGTATTTCCATGGCGGCTGTATCTGTATTGTCCAGCGCCTGCGCGATTTCAGGCGGTTATGCCTGCGCTGCTTTGTCCGCCCGGGTGGGCAGGGACATGCGGGTGGCGATCTATAACAAATCCCTGAAACTTTCTATCTACGACTTCCGCCAGTTTGGAACCGCCTCTATCACCACCCGGACGGTATCCGACATCACCACCATCCAGTTCGCCCTGACCAGCTTTATCCAGATGGTGCTGCCGGTGCCGGTGATTTTTATCGTCGCTTTGGCGCTGGCTTTCAGCCTGGATATCGAGATGGGATTGATCCTGCTGGCCGTGGTAGCGGTGGTTTTTGTGTTGGCGCTGTTTATTATGAAAAGCGCCTCCCCGCTGTTTAAACGGCTGCAAAAGCTGTTGGACCGGATGACCATCATCCTGTTGGAAAACATCACCGGCGTGCGGGTCGTCCGCGCTTTCAATACCGAAACCAGGGAAGAAAACCGCATGGGGACGGCATTTTCCAAGCATGCGCAAACCTCCATTCGGGCCAACCGCCGGTTTGCCAATTTGGACGGCCTTTCTTTCCTGTTTATCAATTTCTTTGTCGTGATCGTGTACTGGCTCAGCGGCGGGCGGATCAGCGCCGGCCATCTGCAGATCGGCGATACAGCCACACATTATAGGCCAACCATTGCAGAAATAATAAAATACAATATTGCGCCGCCAACAATTGTGAAAATGGTAATTGCTATATAGTTAATACCAAATTCTTTTGCTCGCTGAGCATTTGCTTTCGCAGCAACAGAGGAAGATGTGACTTTTGGAAAACCATTCTCAACTTTAACATCGGCTGTAAAGTCGTTTCTAATCATAGCTCCATAACCATTTTGAGAATCCACAAATCCTTCGATATGGTATCCTCTTTCGTCATCACCAACTATAGAGATCATATCAACAGGAAATTGCGCAGAAGCGGGACTTTTTAGCTGTGAACAGATTGCTGGCTTTACAACCTTCATAATATCTTCATTTGTCATGCTGGATAACCCTCCCTTGAAATTTTCAGTTATTTGATCAAATGTGTAACCTTTCTGTAAAAGGCACGAAAGTTTATAAATAAATTATCATATCATGAAGTAACAAAATTTTCCACATCGATTTGACGAAAATCCATACAAAACAGCGAATTAAAAACTGGTTATGTTTTCTTGATACAACTATATATAGTTCTTTGACTTCTGTATATCGTTGCTGCTCTCCCATATACTATCTTTAGAACAAAAATCATTTCCAAAGGCAGGCGGGGAGCGCACGTGGATGCGAAAGCTGTGGGACGGAGAATACGGGCAGCGCGCGAACAAAAGAATCTCACACAGGAGGAACTTGCCGCACTTGTGGACATAAGTCCGGCACATATCAGCATCATCGAGCGCGGCACCAAAATCCCCCGTCTGGACACCTTTGTCTCTATTGCCAACGCCTTGCAGGTATCCTCCGATTCCCTGCTTGTGGACGTGGCGGATCACGCGGTATCCGCCACAGCTTCGGATCTGTCTGGCCGCCTCACTGCCCTGCCTCACAAAGAACAGCTGAAAATCCTCCGTATCCTGGAAATACTGCTGGAGAATTGATAAACGGGAGAAGTACCGGCTTCTCCCGTTTGTTTTCGACTGTATTGGTATGTATTCGACAGATTCTTTGTGTTACTATCTTCCCAAAGAACTAAATAACATTCTTTGGATTGTGGTGAACAAAATAAATTTTGGAACAATTGTCGCATACATTGTTGCCGAGAACGCAACCTCTCCCGAAACTGTGGTGCGGGAAATGCAGCAGCTCATTGACGCTGCCTGTCTCGACCATTCTCCGGAATCGTAGAGATACTGGGATGCAGTCGCACCGGACGGCGCGCCCACCGCAGCGGAGTTTCTTTTGCGCTTCACTGCGCTGGTTCTGCGGTTACAGGAAGATGCAGGAACTCCCAACCACAAAATTCCCCCTGCGCTGTCTGTGTGAACCGCAGTGGCTCACTCTGTCCGCAGTGCCTCGTCCGGTTTTGTGGTCATCAGCTGGTACAGCCGGGTATTGCGGGGGAAGCTGTTTTCAAACGGCACAATGTTTCCGGCACATCGGGTCAGACCGCAGCCGGCCGCCACGTTGGTGATGTACTCCATCTGCATGCCCGAGATGTGTCGCAGGCCATAGGCCAGCACGGTGTCCAGTGCGGCCTGTGCGTTTATCTTCGCTTTTGTGCGGCCTGTTCCAGCGCCTGACGGTACAGACTGTCCGACCGGAACACCAGCTTTTTGGGGTACAGCACTTCGGATTTGAGCCACGTCCACGCGGTCTGTTCGGCGGTCATGCCGTGGTAGCGGAAAAAGCCGCAGACTGCGAACGGCGCCGCGCCCAATAGTAGACCCATCCCACTTCCTCCGTTCCGGCCAGCGGGCGCAGCGCAGAATACAACGCCACCGCCGCTCCCACTGCCAGCAGCGAACAGAAAAGCTGCCGCGCCGACAGGCCGAAGAAGATAGCTTCCTGGTAATTCCGGATCTCTTTGGGGATCTTGATTTCCATATACGGTTCCTCTTTACAATTAGGTTGTATTTCTCCTATTTTCGTATATAATAAGAACAGGAGGTGTTTCCAATGACCGTGAACACAAAAAATCTTGTGTCGATCACCGAAGCCAACCAGAATTTTTCCCGCGTTGCGCGGTTGGTGGACGAAAACGGCGCCGCTGTGATCTTAAAAAACAATGTTCCCCGCTATGTCCTGATCGAGTTCAGCCAAGCCGAACAGGAACAGCAGGCCGATGACGAGGACGTATTGGCCGTGTCCCGGCGTTTGATCGCCAAAAACCGGCTTGCCTATGAGGAACTTGCCAAATGAAAATGCTGTCCAAAAAGCAGATCCTGACACTGCATACGGCACTGGTGCAGGCATTTGGCGGAAGCGACGGCGTTCGGGATGAGGGGATGCTGGAGTCGGCATTGGCCGCCCCTTTTCAGACCTTTGGCGGAGAACCCGTTTATCCTTCTTTGCAGGCAAAAGCAGCGCAGTTAGGGTTTGGGCTTGTCCGCAATCATCCTTTTGTGGATGGCAACAAACGGATCGGCGCACACGCCATGCTGGTTTTCCTCGCGATCAACGGCATCGAACTGCACTATGAACAACAGGAACTGATCGATTGTATCCTGGGGGTAGCCGCAGGCCAAAGCGACCGGCAAAGCCTTTTGCAATGGATATTGGAACATGAGGAATGATTCGGACACCCTGCTTGCGGCAGGGTGTTCTTTTTTACAGTCCCATCAGCTCCTTCACGATCCGGTCGCTCATGCGCACCGCCCACACCAGAACCAGCAGGTTGAAGATGAGCTCGCTCACATAGCTCCAGACAGCAGTCACGGCCGACACGCCGGAATCGACTGCCGGCGGAGATGCCGCCATCACCGAAAAGTGGATGCAGGCCAGCGCGATGCCTGCCCCCTCCAGGCATACTCTCGCATAGCTGCGCAGGAAATTGCGCCCCACGCTGCTGGTGGGTTCACCGGCAAAGGTGGACAGCGGGCGACAGGCACAGCACCGCCGTGACGGCCGCATAGGCGGCAAACGCCAGACGGCCTTTTACACCCGGAACCGGGGTGGTGTGTTTGCGGGAAGAATCATGTTTCACAATTTTTTTCATAGCGATTTCCTCCATATTATGTTGAAGAAAAGAGTCTCGCCTGCACAGTGCAGACGGGAAACGCAGTCGTCGAGTGTGAGCAGCTCTTTGCCACAATGTCAAGTGATGAATTCAAAAGTTGGAAAAATAACTCCTTCTCTCTTGACAATTAACGAACAACCTCGTAATATGAAGTTAACTTCACGTGAGGTAAACTTCATTTTTAGGAAGGGAGGTACCATGAAAACCAAAGTTAAAGAACTGCGTTTAGCCGCAGGCTTGACCCAACAGCAGTTAGCCAATCTGGTACGTGTGTCATCTCGTACCATTATTTCGCTCGAAAAAGAGCAGTATAGTCCCTCGCTTATGCTGGCTTATCGACTCGCTCAAGTATTTCACACCACAGTGGAGGATTTATGCTGCTTGGAAGAGAACAAACGATTGGAGGATGAACAGTTTGAAAGTTTATAACAAAAAGGGATTTTTCAGTGGCGTATTGTGGACCGCAGTCGGGGCTTTCTGCTTGTACCGGGATATCGTGGATTCTGCCGATTTTCTGCCCCAACAGATTAAGAGCGTGCTATTCTCGCTGCTGTGTCTGGCCATTGGGCTAACCTGCCTAATCCGAGCTTTCTCCAAATCATCCACCCGCGAAGACCGCATTGAGGAGATGGACGAACGCAACCGATTGGTGCAACTCAGGACGAATTTCCTTACTTTGAACATCCTTGGCTATCTGCAACTGGCCGGGACAATAATTGGTATTTTAGGATTTACCTTCACTAAAACCGAAATCTACGGATTTCTGTTCTTATTCTCCGGAATTTCCATCACGGTGACGGCGGTGATTGCCCTCATTGCGACAGCCTGGTATGAGAAGCATCTATAAGGAGGACTATGATATGCCTTATTTCAGAGAATAAGAAACTCAGCGTGCCCGAAAACAACATCGATACTGGCTGCCCTTTGTGTCCTCCAGAACAATCCATCTTGGGCGGTCTTGTGGTTTCTATCTCCCGGCCGGTAAAATATTCAGGGGGAGAGGTGTGGAGAGGGGGAAACGAAAAAATGCCCCGGCCAGATGAGCCGAGGCGCTGTCTGCAAAAGGGTACACTTCCCCCTTGTAGTCTGAGGGTTTGGTTTTCACCAAAAAAATCACCTGTAATGTTAAAAACATCACAGGTGTTAACCGGTCCAACTGCAGTTTACATTTTATTTTCGATATAAAAAATCCACTGTCCATTTTATTTTGGACAGTGGATCATTTGGTGCACTTCCAGGGACTCGAACCCTGGGCCCGCTGATTAAGAGTCAGCTGCTCTACCAACCGCAGCATTGCACCTAACTCAGAGCAGTGTACAGCTGATTTTTCTTGATATTAAGTCACTTCTTCTCCTGTGTCCTTCACTTGAGTACTTTGTGTTTTTTCTTCCGGACGGCATAGCTCCAGGAATTGTTTATAGCTCGTTTTTACATGCACGGCTACCTGATACCCTTTGCCCACCTCGACTTTTTCCAGCAGCTCGCTCAAGATTACACGCTTGCGGGCGAGGGACGCCATTTCAAACTCCCCTGCCCAACCGCAAAATTGACGATAACAATCTTTCATTTGTCCCGTCAACTCCTGCTCATTTTTCTCTTGTGCTAACATCGCTGCATACTCCTGCCTTGCGATACGCAAATCTGTTTCTGCTTTGGCAATCAGCCTTGACAGCATCTCCTGCGAGAATCCGCTCACGCCGTCCAAACATCGCAGCACCTCCGCTTCGTAGCGCTCCAGTGCATGTTCGCAATCTCGCAGCTTTTTCTCCAACGCCAGTTTTTGTTTTCGTTTCTCCTGTCTCTCCTGCCGTATCTTCTGCTCGAGCACTTTATCACGCGGCGCGCGGCGGATCAAAATGAACAGCTCCTGCACCGCCTGCAGCACAAGTCCATCCACACGGTCGGCCAAATACAACGCTTGTCCATCGCATTCCCGTAATCTCTGAGCACGTTGAAAACAATTGTATTTTGACTTGAGCTGTATGGCCCCTTCTTCCCTTTTGATTTTCCAGCCCGTGAAATCTTGAAAGCGCAGAAAACATCACTTGACATTCTCGCGTGCAAGTCGGAATATACCCGCGCAGTGGGTGCCGCTGGTATGCAGTACAAAGCCTTCCGGTTTGGCTTCGGCCTGTACGCCTTCGCACAGGCTTTCTGTGATCTGCCAGCCATTCAGTGGCAGAGAGACATTTCCAGCCGGGCGGTCGAAGACATGCACCACTGCCAGCGCCTCGCTGCCGTTCACACGCACGGCGGCCTGCCAGCCGGTGAGCGCGCGCAGCCAGCGGCTGCCCTCACCATAGACGGTGGTTTCGCCGGTGCGGATGACGC